>CAJTUE010000004.1 GCA_910579775.1 uncultured Oscillospiraceae bacterium
TTTCGCCTCATTTGTCCCTGTGTGACGGACACGTCATGGTTGTTCTTCTGTCTTGACAAAACCCGAGAAAGGTGATGATATTCCCACAAACAATGAAATAGCCAAATAAAAATCAGGGGGCAAGGTGTTTACACACCTTGCCCCCTTTTTCACTAGGAACATACAATTTATAGTAAGCCGTTTCCTTCTGCCATGTCCTGTTGGGAATGCTGGTATTGCCTAATAGTCATATCTGTGATAGAATATAGCTACCTAAAAGAAAAATCCAAAAACTATTCCAAAAACCATCGCCAGCGGACATAAATATATAGAGAGCAACCATCAAGTCCGGCACGATTACCCTAACTTTACGCCGTATGATGTGATGCCAAAAGAAAAACCGAAGTGCGACAGGGAAATGATCCCTTTGTCTCAACAAGCTTGAAAGAGGGCGATGAAGTCCCGCAAAAGTCTATTCCATAGGAACCGACAGCGTTGGCAAAACAAATTGAAAAGGAGTATAATGAAAATGAAAAAGAAAATGATCAGTTTGCTGCTGGTTCTGGCCTTGGTGGTGGGTGTAACCTCTTCCGCTTATGCAATCGGAAAGATTGGAGAAGTCGAGGAGAATACTGAACTGGATTCTCTTGATGTAGCTATCTCTGCCAGCTATGTGTTGAACTCCTCTGATAAAACGGCTAATTTTGCAAAGGATTCTACTGCGATGCAGACACTGCCACTGTATAACGCGGATGGCTCCATTGCTGCGTATTATGCAACCTTTACAGGCGGTGGCTATGCCGTTATCAACAATAACGCCGACAATCCGGTTGCTATTGAGTTTGGAGAAGGCCGCCAGCCAATGATTGAAGAAATACTGTCAAAGAATGACGACTCGCATATTGTCTACTGCAGTCCCGTTGCGGTATACGACACAACTTTTGAGGTGCAGGAAAACCGGGCGGTACAATCAAATGGTTTGTATGATAATCTTCCCGGATTGCTAAATAAAAATGAAGAATTATCAAGCGTTATTTTAGAGCAGCGTAAGCTAGTTGAGAATAAAATGGCCAGCGCCGTCTCACCTTGTGGGGATGGTGATTACGGATTTATTGATTGGAGTGATATGCCTTCGGGAGCCTATACTGCGGATAACATTCCGTTTTCTGGTACTGAATGGGTGGACATGAACGATGATTTTTCTAAAATTGACAAGAACTGTTGTGGTGCAGTAGCATCAATGAATTTGGCACTTTATTTTGCGAATGCTGGCCATCCAGCACTCAGAAAAAGCACAGATTTAGAAACATTCAAGGCTGTGTTTTCTTATATAGGAAAAGGTCCGGCAGCGACCATCGCGGGCGGGACACAAAAGTACTTCGCAAGCTGTGGTTATGAACTTAACTACAGCACTAATATCAACAACGTATACGACTTGAAACAGGCAATTAGCAATGATCGCCCTTGCGGAATGTTGCTGATGGATGGACTTTTATCATGGCATTGGGTTATTGGCGTAGGATATAGATCATACAATGTTACTGGAAATATTTATACGCGAATTGTAAATGGGTGGAAACCCGATGCCAATCGGTTTTATCTTTGGGACAATGGTTCCACATATATGAGTGGATCACAGTATTGGATGGACTAAAGGATATGCTGAAGAAAAAGCGTGCATCTTACATCGGATTGACTCTGATATTTCTCCTAATTGGACTGCTGTGCAGAACACCATGGTTGCGTGATGTGTATCCCTTTGACTGGTCGGCGTTTCATCACGACCTTTTTCTCTGGCTTGGATGGGCCTTAGCCATGTTGCTGATTCGTTACGAACGGTATATTCCTGCATGGAGCCTGCCCCTTGGTAATTTTGTGGGGTTGTTTTTGGGGTGGTGGCTGGGGGACTATATCGTTGTACGAAACGAGACCGCTATTCCCCGCCCGGGCGGTAATCCTCACAATTTTCATTACGGAGTGTTGATCTGGCTGATCATAGTCTTGGCCCTTTTTCTTGTCGGGCTGGTTCTGA
Source organism: uncultured Oscillospiraceae bacterium (assembly GCA_910579775.1). GTDB lineage: Bacteria > Bacillota > Clostridia > Oscillospirales > Oscillospiraceae > MGBC124762. The sequence continues at coordinate 2,012 of CAJTUE010000004.1, forward strand.
ACTGGTGGTTCAAACAACGACGACGGCAAGGAGACGTTTCTTCTGTCTTGACAGAATTGGAAGAAGGTGATGAAATTCCTGCAAATGACGAAATAGACAATTAAAAGTCAGGGGGCAAGGTGTGAATACCTTGCCCCCTTTCACATTGGACGGATCACAAAACTTAATGCGTCTCAAATTGAGAAACATTTCAACAAACCTCGATCAACATATTTCGCAGAACGCTGAAATAGGCAAACAAAATCAGAGGCATGGTGTGCCCCTTTTTGTGCAAAGATCAGATAATTGGGAGCACATATTTTCTGTTTTGGACAAGACGGATAGGAATATTAATATAGCCTAACAGTCATATTTATGGAACAATATAATTTCCCAAAAGAAATTTCCAGAAAACTTTCCAAAATTCGTCGTCAGCGGACATAAATATATAGAGGGTAATAATCAACTCCGTCATAATTGCCTTCAAAGGAATGGTTCTCCTGCTCTGACAAAGAGCGAGAAAGGTGAGGATATTTTTCTTAAAAAAAATAACAACCTAGAATATGAACTAACTACAGTTTCGAAAAAGAGAAAAGAGGATCATTAATGGAAAACACACCAACGCAAAACAAAAGGAATGGGTATGGCATCAAACTTGGCCGCTTTTTGCGCCTTCACCTGGGGCAGATTCCTTATATTATCCTGTATCCTATCAGCGCAGTCATTCAGTTTTTAGGGAGACAAGGGGGAGAGAAGGGGGCGGTTCTTCTGTCTTGACAAAACCAGAGAAAGGTGATGATATTCCAGAAAATGACGAAATAGACGAACAAAACCCACGAGGACGGGCCGCTCCCGCCCCTGCTACTATATCACACAAAGAAGGATGATATAAACATGCTGGAACAACGTCTGGCAATCATTCTTAGACAATACGCAGAAAAATTGAAAGAATACCGCGCTGTTCCTGATACAAAGATCCCGGAAATCGCCGAGGTGACCGTGGCCCTGGATGACCTGGTGGCGTTCCTGGAAGAACAAGTCCGGCTTTTGGACGAGGAAGACAAAGGGACGAGGGGGGGCGATCGACCGCCTTCCTGTGAGTTAAAATAGCGGGCGCACATACAGACAACCTCCGCGCGCATAGGTTGCGCGTGGAGGTGTTTTTATGCTCTCGGCCTGGATGATCCTGATTTTGAACAGTCTGTTTTTGACCCTGCGGCTGTCGGGGAACAGCGGCTCCTTTCCCCGTCCGCTGAAGGCGGAGGAGGAAAAGAAATATCTGGAGCTGGCAAAGCAGGGGGACAACGACGCCCGCAACGTGCTGGTGGAGCACAACCTCCGCCTGGTGGCGCACATCGTGAAGAAGTATTACACCCAATCCGGGGACCAGGACGACCTGATCTCCATCGGCACCATTGGGCTGATTAAGGGCATTTCGTCCTTTAACCCGGATAAGAACGTGAGGCTGGCGACCTACGCCAGCAGGTGCATCGAAAACGAGATCCTGATGCACTTCCGGTCGCGCAAGAAGCTGCAGGGGGAGGTATCGTTGTCCGACACGCTGGACAATGACCAGGAGGGGAACAACCTGTCGCTGATGGACGTGATCCGGGTGGACGACACCATGCTGGAGGAGCTGGACCTGAAGGAGTCCTGCCTGCGGGCCAGGGAGGCGGTGGCCAAGTGCCTGACGGAGCGGGAGGCGGAGATCATCACCTTGCGCTACGGACTCCACGGCGGCGCGCCCCTGGCCCAGCGGGAGATTGCCCAGCGCTGCGGGATATCCCGAAGCTATGTGTCCCGCATTGAGAAAAAGGCGCTGGAAAAGTTACGCAAGGAGTTGGAGGGACTGGAGAGGTGACAAAAAGAGCCTTGAAGCGTGGTTACTTCAAGGCTCTTTTACACAGGCGCTATCTACCAGATGGTGGGCCAGATCGCAGACGCCCTCGGCGGCGTCGGGTGGGACGCCCTGGCGCTGGCGCTGGGCCATATAACTCCAGAAATCAGGGTCCACGCCGGAGCGGATCTGGGACAGGGGAACGGCGAACTGGTGGGAGGTGAAGAACCGGGCGTTTTTCGTCTCACAGCCGGGGATGGGGTGCAGGGCCACCAGGGGGAGGCCCACCACCGCCGCCTCGGTGGTGGACAGTCCGCCGGGCTTGGTGAGATAGAGGTCGCAGGCCCAGAGGTAGAGGGCCATCTGATCGGTGGTTTGAATCAGAGTAACAGCGTTGCCGTATTTCTTCTCCAGATAGCGGTAAAGGCGGCGGTTGGTGCCGCAGATGACGATGAGATGGGCTTGGCCGTCAAATTGGCGGACCAGCTCCCCCACGGCCCTTTTCAGCACCCCGGCACCCATGCTTCCGCCGGAGACCAGCAGATAGGTCTCCTCCGGGTCCAGCCCCAGGGCCTCGCGGGCGGCCTCCCGTGTGGTCTTCTGCCGAAAGGCCCGGCGAACGGGAATGCCGAGGGGATAGAGCTGTTCCCGGGGGATGCCCCGGCTCTGAAACTCCGGGAGCAGGTCGGGGTGGGGGATCACATAGGCGTCACAGTCCGTTTCCTCGGTGAAGGGGATGCAGGTGTAATCGGTGGCGACAAAGATGGTCTTGGGCAGAGTCACGCCCTTGGCTTTGAGCCGGGTCATGATCTCGGCGGGGAAGAGGTGGGGCATGAGGATGGCGTCAAAGCGGTTCTGGGCCAGGAAGACCTCCATGGCGTGGGCGGCTCTGCGGTTGGCAAAATAGACGGGAGAGCGCCAGGGGAGCTTGCGGTAAAGCTCCCCCAGGGTGTAGGCCGCACCGAAGAGGCGGGGCGCCTTTTGCACCAGGGACACATAAGCGTTGCTGACCCGGCGGACGGTGCGGTCGCTTTGCAGAGCATAGGGGTCCATGAACACCGCCTTATCGCCCCGACGTTCGCATTCCTCCCGCAGGGCTTCCGCCGCGGCGTTGTGTCCGCCGCCGGTGCCGCAGGACAGGATCAGGACCTCCATAGCACGTTCACCGCCACCCGGCCCCGTTCCTCCTTACTTAGGTGGAAGCGAAGGAGCACGGCGCAGGACAAGAGCAGGAAGCCGCCCCATATCGCGAGGGGGCAGGAGAAGATCAGCAGGACGAGGGTGACCAGATAGGTGACCAGGGTGCGGTAGAAGTGGGGGGAGATGCGCAGGATCACCGAGAAGAACACAAAGACCAGGGCGAAGAAGCCCACCGGCTCCCACATGGGCAGCAGGCCCAGCAGACAGCCGAAGGTGACGGCGATGCCCTTTCCGCCCTGAAAGCGGTAAAAGAGGGGGAAGGTGTGGCCGATGACCGGAGCGGCCAGCGCCGGGGCAAGGAGCAGAGGGGAGAGGTCCAGCGCCCCCGGCCAGGCCAGGAGGAAATGGATGGGTAAAAAGCCCTTGGCCAGGTCGCCGCACAAGACCAGCATGCCGCACCATAAGCCGCCGTATTGAAAGGCGTTGGCTGCGCCGGGGTTGGCGTCCTTGCTGTCAGTCACGATGGACCCTTTGCCAAAAAGGTCCACGGCCAGCCGGGCAAAGAGGACGCTCCCGCAAAGGTAGCCGCCCAGAATAAACAGCAGTGGGATCAGCATAGAACATTTCACCCCCAATCTTAATAGTGCAATATAGTATAAGCCGGGAGTGGAATTTTGTCAAGTTTAACGGAAAGCGGGAGAAACAAGGGGGATAAGGAACCAAATTTGGCCTTTTGCGTCAAAACAGGCACAAAACAAAGGGAAGGGGGGTATCTATGAAGCGAGTTTTGATCCTTGTGTTGGCCTTGGCCCTTTTGACGGGCTGCGTGGGAGGCGGCTCTGCCGCGCAGACTGCCCCCGCCTCTGCGCCGACGGAGTCCACGGAGCCAGTGTCCACCGTGGGACCCACCCCTACGGCGTCGCCCGCCCCGATGCAGCCCCCGCGGAAGTTGGCCGACCCGCAGGGCGCGGCGGAGGCCTACGCCGACTTTGCCCTGGACCTTCTGCGCGCAGGCCGGGCGGAGGGAGAGAGCATCCTTCTGTCGCCCCTGTCGGTGACGCTGGCGCTGGGCATGACCGCTATGGGAGCGCAGGGAGAGACAGCGGCGGCCTTTGAGGAGGTCCTGGGTATGGATCAAGAGACCTTGGCGGCCTACTGCGCGGCACTGATGACGGACTATGGCGACCTGGGTGGTTCCAGTGAGACCAACCTGGTCAACAGCCTGTGGTGCGACGAGGACCTGACGCTGAACGACCCCTTTGTGAAGACCTGCGAGGACAGCTTTGACGCGGAGCTGTTCCACGCCGATCTCCAAGACCCCAAGGCAGTGGAGCGGGTGAACGGCTGGGTGAAGGAAGCCACCCGGGGCATGATCCCCCAGGTGGTGAAGGAGTTCGACCCCAACACCGTTCTGGCTCTGGTCAACGCCGTCTATTTCAAAAACCAGTTTGCCCAGCCCTTGATTACGCCGGGCATGGGGTGGACCATGGACTTTCAAAACGCCGATGGTACGGTATCCCAGCCCCAGGGCATGAGCAACGGCGAGCGTAAGGAGGCCTATCTCTCCCACGAAAATGGACAGGGTGTGGTCATGCCCTACGACGACAGCAGGCTGGGCCTGCTACTCATGCTCCCCGACGAGGGGTCGAGCCTTACCGACTACCTGGCTGCCTGGGACTGCCAGACCATATCTGGACTGCTGAGCGGCCAGGAGAGCCGGACGGTGGACCTGCAGGTCCCTAAGTTCAAGGCGGAGTGGGACGGAGAGCTGAAGGACGCGCTGGTTGCCCTGGGGTTGGCAGACGCCTTTGATCCCCAGACAGCCGATTTTACCGCCATGGGGCATTGCGACAAGGGACCGCTGTCCATCGGCAGTGCCATCCACAAGACCGCCTTTGAGGTGAACGAAAAGGGCACCGAGGCCGCGGCGGCGACGGTGGTAGATATCCTGTGTGGAGACTTGCCGCAGATCCCGGATGACTTGGTCATTCTTCACTTCGACAGTCCCTTCGTCTACGGTATCGTGGACCTGGAGATCGGCGCGCCGTTGTTCCTGGGCACCATGGAGCAGATGGACTGAGTTTGGTATACAAAAAAGCAACCATCCAATTGGATGGTTGCTTTTTTGCATACAATACAGAAATGGGATCAGCGCTTGCTGAACTGAGGTGCGCGACGTGCGGCGTGGAGACCGTACTTCTTGCGCATTCCCCAACCGGGCAAGCCCGTCTGGGGGCCCCGGAGCATTATAATGCTCGGGCGGGCAAAGCTCGCCCTGCGCAAATCCGCCGCTGTGGCGGCGAATTTTACGCGCCACTTGGCGCGGCGGCCAGAAGACCGCTGTAGGAGCGCAAGAAAACTGCCGACCCGAAGGTCGGCAGTTTTGAGAAACGCAGGTGAAGGATCAGCGCTTGCTGAACTGAGGTGCGCGACGTGCGGCGTGGAGACCGTACTTCTTGCGCTCCTTCATACGAGGGTCGCGGGTAAGGAAACCGGCGGCCTTCAGGGCGGGGCGGAACTCCTCGTTCATCAGCAGCAGGGCGCGGGCGATGCCGTGACGGATCGCGCCGGCCTGTCCGGTGACGCCGCCGCCGGTGACGGTGGCGACAATGTCCACCTTGCCGATGGTGGAGGTGGTGACCAGGGGCTGACGGACAATGAGCTTCAGGGTCTCAAGACCGAAATACTCGTCGATGTCCCGGCCGTTGATGGTGATGGAGCCGGTCCCGCCGGGGAACAGGTGCACGCGGGCCACGGAGGACTTCCGGCGGCCGGTGCCGTAATGATAAGGCTTCTTACTCTTATACATATTCGATGACCTCCTTAAGCCTCGGTGTAGAGCTCAGGCTTTTGGGCCTGGTGGTTATGCTCGGCGCCGCGATAGATCTTCAGCCGGGTGAGGGAGTCCTTGGTGATGATGTTGCGGGGCATCATGCCGCGGACGGCCAGCTTCATGGCCAGCTCCGGCTTGTCCTGCATCAGCAGGCGGTACTTGGTCTCGTGGAGGCCGCCGGGGTAGCCGGAGTGGGTGCGGTAGAACTTCTGCTCCAGCTTTTTGCCCGTCAGGATCGCCTTCTCGGCGTTGATGACGATGACGAAGTCGCCGCAGTCGGCGTGGGGGGTGTACTCGGGCTTGCGCTTGCCGCGCAGCAGGTCGGCGACGATGACGGCGGTCTTGCCCAGAGGCTTGCCGGCGGCGTCGACCACGTACCACTTGCGCACGATGTTGCCCTTGTTGGCCATAAAGGTGGACATGGTTTGATCTCTCACTTTCCTTATGGAATTGGCCGCTTTTTGCGGCAGGGGTGACTTTACAAAGTCGAGCGTGTTGTATTATAATGCCTTTGGCAGAGGTTGTCAACGGATTTTTGAAAGTTTTTTGCGTCAGAAATGAAATTCTTTGATTTTCTTTGATATTCTCCTTTATGCTCTTGAATACTAACTTTTGATTTTACATTTTCAACAGGTGGGAAGTGAGGAAATGCGACAGATCGTATCACAAATGCGCCGGTGCGTGGAGGATTACCGGATGATCGAGTCCGGCGACCGGGTGGCGGTGGGCGTCTCCGGGGGGAAGGATTCGGTGGTCACCCTGGCGGCGCTTGCCAAGCTGCGGGAGTTCTACCCCAAGCACTTTACGGTGGAGTGTGTGACCCTGGACATGGGCACGCCGGGGATGGACTTTTCCCCCATCCAGGAGTTGTGCCAGCGGCTGGAGGTGCCCTTCCACCTCATCCCCAGCCAGATCCACCAGGTCATTTTTGAGCACCGCAAGGAGAAAAACCCCTGCTCTCTGTGCGCCAAAATGCGCCGGGGGGCCATCCACAACGCCCTCCAGGACCTGGGCATTACCAAGATCGCCCTGGGCCACCACTGGGACGACGCCATCGAGACCTTTTTCATGTCCCTCATCTTTGAGGGGCGGCTCAACTGCTTCCAGCCGGTCACTTATCTGGACCGGACGGGCATCACCCAAATTCGCCCCCTTTTGTACTCCACCGAGGGGCAGGTGCGAAGCGCGGTGGCGCGCAACGGTCTGCCTGTGGTGAAAAATCCCTGTCCCGCCGACGGCTACACCAAGCGTCAGGAAGCCAAGGAGCTGGTGGCGGAGCTGTCCCAGCGCTACCCCAAGCTCAAGGAATATGTTTTCTCCGCCATGCAGAGATTGCCACTCCCGGAATGGGGGGTCAGTAGGTCCGTTGACAAGCTCTTGTAAATATGCTACAATGTACAAAAACATATATTTTTCTGGTGAAGAGAGAAGTTTTTTGAGAGGAGAAGATCATAATGAGAAAAAGAGTTTTGTCCCTGTTCATGGTCATCGTCATGGCCCTGTCCCTGGCCGCCCCGGCCTTTGCCGCCAAGGACGATAAGAGCGATCTGCCCGAGTATGAGATACTTTCTATGCTGCCCGAAACTCTGCAAAGACCCACCCGCCCCACCACTTTAGAGCAGGCGGACCTCTACGGTCACCCCGACAGGGGTGGCATCTTCGTCGAGTGGAGCGATGAGAGCACGCTCCGTGAGATTACGGAACTCACCGACAGTCTCACCGCCGGCAAGGCCAACGACACTCAGAAGATGAAGGCCATCTTTGATTGGGTGTACCAGAACATAGAGTACGATTACGACGCCACCCTCCTCTGGGCGAGGTGGAGCGAGCTGACTTCGGAGCAGCGCAGACGGGTGAATGAGGCCGCCGAGGTCTTCCATGTCTATACCAATCGGCGGGGTATTTGTGAGGGCTACTCCAACCTGTGCTGGCTCATGGGCACCATCGCGGGCATCCCGGTGGCCAAGCTTACCTGCGCCACCAGCACGAGCCACGCCAGGAACGCCGCCCTTTTGGACGGGAAGTGGGTCTTTTTTGACGCCACCGAGGCATGGAACACGGTAGACCCAGACTACAGCTGGGATCTTGATCCATATGACCGCGCAAGATCATACAGCTCACTTGACTTCTACGATGGTGTGTACCAAATGTATGCTTACAGAGGGTATGACGGAAACATGGTAGTTTCGGCTGCCCTCCGTCCGGGGTATCAGTATCAGTGCCCCGACAGTGTGACCACCCCCTCCTATGTGACTGAGGTGGCAAGATACGCCTTCGAGGGCTGCACCAACCTGAAGAGCGTGACCATCCTCGATGGTGTGACCAAGATCGGTGCTATAGCGTTCAAGGGCTGCGCCAACCTGGAGCGTGTGACCGTCGCGGACAGCGTGACCGAGATCGGCGGCGGCGCCTTCGAGGGCTGCACTAGTCTGAAATATGTGAACATCCCCCACAGTGTGACCGAGATCAGAACGAATCTGTTCAAGGACTGCACCAGCCTGGTGGACATCACCCTTCCCAACAGCGTAACCAGGATCTGGGGGGATGCGTTCAAAGGCTGTACCAGCATGAAAAGCATCACCATCCCCGGCAGTGTTACCGAAATGGAAGCGGCGTTTTACGGATGTGCCGAGCTGGAGAGTGTCACCATCGAACGGGGTGTTCCCAGCATTGGTTTTGCCGCGTTCCAGGACTGCACCGGCTTGAAGAACATTACCATCCCCGACACCGTGACCACCATTGAGGGGCAGGCGTTCTGGGGCTGCACCAGTCTGGAAAGCATCACCATCCCCGAGGGCGTGACAAGCATTGAGAAATTGGCCTTCGCCGAGTGTGAAAATCTGAAATACGCGGACCTCCCCGACAGCGTCACCAGCGTTGACGGTTCGGCCTTCTTCGGCTGCCCCAACTTACAGGGCATGGCCACCATCCCCGCCGGCATGACCAGAATCGCAAACGGGATGTTCGATGGCCGGACCGACCTGACCAGCTTCGTGATCCCCGATCACATTACCGAGATCGGTTATTGGTCATTCCGGGACTGCACCAACCTGAAGAGCATCACGATTCCCAACAGCGTTACCGTGATTGGCAATTCGGCCTTTATGGGCTGCTCCGGTCTGACCAGCATAACCATCCCCTCCAGCGTCACAACCATAGAGGCCTGGGCCTTCGCTGGATGTAGGGGTCTGACCAGCGTGTTCATTCCTGATAGCGTGACCGAAATTCAGGTCCATGCACTTGCCGGCGGCAACATCTCCGACGTTTATTACGGTGGCACGGAGGAGCAGTGGAAGGCCATTCAGGGGGATGGCAAAGATATGCCCCACACCACCATCCATTATAACAGCGCCGGGCCCAAGCCCGCCGCCAACACCGCCTACCCCTCGACCCAGGCGGTGACCATTGACGGCAAAAAGGTGGAGTTCCAGATGTACGCGCTGAAGGACGCCAACGGAAATGACACAAACTACATCAAGCTCCGTGACGTGGCTTCCGTCCTCAGCGGCACCGCCGCCCAGTTCGCCGTGGGCTGGGACGGGGCCGTGAACATTGAGACGGGGAAGGGCTACACCCCCAACGGCAGCGAAATGAAAACCCCTTTCAGCGGCAACCGGGCCTATGAGACCGCCACCTCTCCCACCAACATCAACGGACAAACAGCGGCTTTGGAAGCTATCGTGCTCAAGGACGACGGCGGAAACGGCTACACCTACTACAAGCTCCGGGACCTGGGCAAGGCCCTGGGCTTTAACGTGGGCTGGAGCACTGCAAACGGCGTGTTTGTTGAGACCGGCAAGCCCTATACCGACGCGGACTGAGGTCCGGCCAAACGCCCCCTGCGCTCCTGCGGCGCGGGGGGCTTGTCGTCCTCCTGAAACTCCGTCAAATGCTTCCAATACCGCTTGGGCATATGGTTCTGGCGGAGCTTGGGGTTATAGCGGCCCTGGATGGCGATGGTGTCATAGAACCGCCGCCACAGGGCGCGGTAGGCCCGCTCCTCCTGGCCGGGGGCGGGGGCCTGGAAGTCCTGGGCGGGGACGATGACCGTCTCCCCGGGGCGGTGGAGGAGAGCCTCCCCATGGGTGCGGTCAAAGAGCAGAAAGGCTTCCCCTGCCAGACGGTCGCAGAAGTGGACCTTCAAGATAGGCAGCACCCGGTTTTTGGGGGAAATTTCACCCACCAGCAGGCCGTCATAGTCGGAAAAGCGGACAAACCCCGTGAGCAGCTCGCACTCCCGCTGGAGGTGGCGGACGGCCTTGCCCAGCTCCAGGACCACATGGCTGTCCAGACGCCGCTCCACCCCCTTGCCCACGGTGAGGCCGAAGTCGATAAACTGGAACAGCAGGACCTCCCGGTCGGGGATGCAGGTCAAAAATCCCTCCTCCACCATCAGCAGGCCCTTGCGGCCCAGACGGAGGTGGAGCCGGTCGTAGACCCGGGCGGCCAGGCCCGGCTTGGTGGCGATCCACCGTTCCTCAAAGAGGGTGGGGGTCAGGTCGTCCGAGAGGAGGAACCGCTCCGGCGGCTCGTGGTATTGATAAATGTCCCGGACGGCGCACAAAAAGCCGGGGAAGGTGCCGTCGTAGCGGTAGCAATAGCCCATGGTCAAGCTCCTTTGGCGTCGAAAAGGGAATACTGGAGGGCGGGGGCGGCGTCGGGCAGGGTGGTGAGGCGGCCGGGCAGGGACGCCCACTGAAAGCGCAGACCGTCCATCTGCTTGCCGTTGCACAGCAGGAAATACTGCGCCCGTTTCAAGACCACGCCCAGTTTTTTCAGGTGGGAAAAATCCAGTTTGGAGTGGCGGCGGGCGGCGAGAATTTTCCGGGCGGAGGTGACCCCTACGCCGGGCACCCGCAGGAGGGACTCGTAGTCGGCGGCGTTCACCTCCACGGGGAAAAACTCCGGGTGGTTCAGCGCCCAGCAGCACTTGGGGTCCAGGTTGGGGTCGAAGTTGGGGTGGGCGTCGTCCAGCAGTTCCTCGGCGGAGAACTGGTAAAACCGCAGGAGCCAGTCCGCCTGATAGAGGCGGTGCTCCCGCAGCAGCGGCGGCCGGTAGCCGCCCTGGAGGGCGGGAAGCAAGGGGCTGGACCCCACGGGCATATAGGCGGAGAAGAACACCCGCCGCAGGCCATAGCGGCGGTACAGTCCTTGGGTGAGGCGCAGGATATGAAGGTCGTTCTCCTCCGTGGCCCCCACGATCATCTGGGTGGACTGGCCCGCCGGGGCGAATTTGGGGGCGTGCTTGTAGAGGGCCAGCTCCGACTTGCTCTGGGTGATGCCGTCCCGAATTTGGGCCATGTTGCCCAGGATGGGGGCCCTGCCCTTGTCCGGGCATAGCTTTGTAAGGCTCTCCTCCGAGGGCAGCTCGATGTTGACGCTCATCCGGTCCGCCAGCAGGCCCAGCTCCCACACCAACCGCTGGTCGCACCCGGGGATGGCCTTGGCGTGGATGTAGCCGTTGAAGCGGTACTCCCGGCGAAGCATTCTCAGCGCCTTGATCATCAGCTCCATGGTGTAGTCGGGGGTCCGGATCACCGCTGAGGACAAAAACAACCCCTCAATGTAGTTGCGCCGGTAAAAGCCCATGGTCAGCTCGCACAGCTCCTTTGGTGTGAAGGAGCACCTGGGCACGTCGTTGGAGCGGCGGTTGACGCAGTAGGCGCAGTCGTAGGCGCACACGTTGGAAAAGAGCACCTTGAGCAACGTGACGCACCGCCCGTCGGCGGAGAAGGTGTGGCAGCAGCCCCGGCTGACGGCGGAGCCGGTCATCCCCGCTTTGTGATGGCGGTCCGCACCGCTGGAGGTGCAGGCGGCGTCGTACTTGGCGGCGTCCGCCAGAATGGTGAGCTTTTCCATCACGTCCACAGCCGGTCCCTCCTCTTGAATCAGAACCTTTGTTCTAATTTAGCACGGATGTTCGAACATGTCAAGAGGGAAATTTTTTGCCCGGGGCGTGGAATTTACAGATTATTCACCCAAAGTGCCTTGACTGAAGGCATAATGAATAAAACTGACCCTTGAAAGGACGTGGAACGGGTGGCGCAGAAAATTTTGGTCATTGAGGACGAGAAGAATATCTCCGATCTGCTGGAGCTGTATCTGGAGAAGGAAGGCTACGAGACCATGGCAGCGGCGGACGGGGTGAAGGGCATCGAGGCCTTTCGCTCCTTCCATCCCGATCTGGTGCTGCTAGACATCATGCTGCCCATTATGGACGGCTGGTCGGTGCTCAAGAAGATCCGGGAGGATGGGAAGACTCCGGTGATCATGCTCACCGCCAAGGGGGAGCTGGCCGACAAGATCCAAGGTCTGGAGGGGGGCGCGGACGACTATGTCACCAAGCCCTTTGAGACCAGGGAGGTGGTGGCCCGCATCCACGCGGTGCTCCGCCGCTACGGCCTGGAGGAGGACCCCTCGGAGAAGAAGCTCACCTTCCCCAAGCTGGTGATCAACCTGGATTCCTACGAGCTCATTGTGGACGGCAAGCGTGTCGACACGCCGCCGAAGGAGCTGGAGCTTTTGTACCGCCTGGCCTCCGCCCCCAACCGGGTGTTCACCCGAAACCAGCTGTTGGACGAGGTGTGGGGGTTTGACTATTTTGGCGACTCCCGGACAGTGGACGTCCACGTGAAGCGGCTTCGGGAGAAGCTGGAGGGCGTGAGCGACCGGTGGGCGCTGAAGACAGTGTGGGGCGTGGGCTATAAGTTCGAGGTCACGGCACAATGAGGTCTGCTTACAGCCGACAATTTGCGCTGGTGGCGGGACTTATTTTATCGTCCTTTTTACTTCTGGGGGCCAGCTTTGCGACCCTCAGCTACCGCTATACCATGGACGCCCAGATGAACACACTGGAGGACACGGCGGAGTTTATCGGTGAGTTTACCGCCAACTACCGCGCTCAGGGGATGGATATCCGCTCCGAGGGCTTTCGGGCGTATATCTTCTCCCTGGCCAAGATCTCCAAGGCACACGTGCTGCTGTGCGAGACCAGCGGGGAGATCGTCTACTCCGCCGACGGCCAGGGGAAGGGGACGCTGAACGATCTGGTGGGCCAGCGGCTCCCCGCCGTGGTGACCCAGCGGGTGCTTGGCGAGGGGGAGTATCACCGCCACGGAAACTTAGGCGGTGTGTACAGCGAGAGCCGCTACATCGCGGGCGTCCCTATCGTCATCCATACCAGCGGGAAGGACAACACCATCGGCATGGCCTTTGTGTCCACCGCGTCGGACGACCTGACCCAGCTCTGGCGGCAGCTGTCCGGCATCTTTGTGGTGGCGGCGGTGGCCGTGGGGATGGTGGCCTTTGTGTTCACCTCAGTGACCACCAAGCGGCAGACCAGGCCGCTGAAGGAGATGGCGGAGACGGTGCGGGAGTTTGGCCACGGGGACTTTGACAAGCGGATGTCCCCCACCCAGACCGGTCGGCCCGATGAGATGGGCGAGCTGGCCCGGGCCTTTAACGCCATGGCGGACTCCCTGGCCAAGGCGGAGGCCCAGAGAAGCGAATTTATCGCCAACGTGTCCCACGAGCTGAAGACTCCCATGACCACCATCTCCGGCTTTGCCGACGGTATTTTAGACGGGACAGTGCCTCCCGAGCGGGAGGCCGCGGCTCTGGAGACCATTTCCTCCGAGACCAAGCGGCTGGCCCGGCTGGTGCGGCGGATGCTGGACCTGTCCCGGCTCCAGTCGGGGGAGGGTATCACCGCCCAGGAGCAGTTTGACGCGGTGGAGCTCACCGCCCGGGCGCTGGTGAGCCTGGAGGGGAAGATCAGCGCCAAGGGGCTGGACGTGGTGGTGGATCTGCCCGAGGAACCGGTGCTGGTGTGGGGTGAGCCGGACGCCATCACCCAGGTGTGCTATAACCTGCTGGACAACGCCATCAAGTTTGCCCATGAGGGCGGGCACCTATGGGTGAGCATCCGGCGGGAGGGGGCCAAGGCCCTGGTCACTGTGAAGGACGAGGGGGCCACCATCCCCCCTGAGGAGCTGGACTCCATCTTTGACCGCTTCCACAAGTCGGACAAGTCCCGCAGTATGGACCGGGACGGGGTGGGCTTGGGCCTCTATATCGTCAAGACCATTTTGAACGAGCACCGGGAGAATATCACCGTGGAGAGCGCCGAGGGGCTGACCACCTTTACCTTCAGCCTGACGCTGGCATAGAGCAAAGCCGCCGCCCCGGAGGGGCGGCGTGGAGAGAGGGAGAGAGCGATGTATTTAGGTGTAGACTGGTACCCCGAGCAGTGGGGAATGGAACGGGTGGAGGCGGATCTGGAGGGCATCTGCGCCCTGGGCTGTAATATGGTGCGCATCGGAGACTTCGCCTGGGACCGGATCGAGCCCCGGGAGGGGGAGTACGACTTCTCCTTCTTTGACGCGGTCATCCAAAAGGTCAAGGCCCGCGGGCTGTCAGTACTGCTATGCGTCCCCACTGCCACCGTGCCCCGCTGGCTGGCCCTGGCCCACCCGGAGGTCATGCGCGCCCGCGAGGACGGGACGCGGGAGCCCTACGGCGGGCGGCGGGGCTGCTGCCTGAACGACCCCAAATACCGGGAGCGGGCGGTGGCGCTGGCCCGTGCCCTGGCGGCCCACTATAAGGGCGAGACCGCCGTGAAGGCCTGGCAGATCGACAACGAGATCGGCCACGAGGGGAGCGACCTCTGCTGGTGCGAGACGTGCCACGGGGGGTTCATCGACTACCTCAAGGACCGCTATGCCGACATCCAAGAGCTGAATGACCGCTGGGGGACGGGCTTCTGGACCCAGATCTATGACCGCTTTGAGGATATCCCCCTGCCCCGAAAGGGGGACACCCCCCAGAACCCCGCCCTTCGGCTGGAGTGGGAGCGGTTCCGCGCCCGGAGCGCGGAGAGCTGGCTGAAGGCGCTGGCTGACGCGGTGAGGGCGGAGATCCCGAACGCTTTTGTCCTCCACGACTTTTCCGCCAGCCTGTGGGGCAAGCGGCTGGACCCCTTTGCCATTGCCAAGGATCTGGACGCGGCGGCCTACAACCACTACCCGGTGTGGGGTGCCCAGGCCAGCGCCATGGACCCCGCCCAGACCGCCTTCGCCCTGGACACGGCGAGGGGGTTGAAGGGTGGGAATTTCTGGATTACCGAGACCCTGATCGGTACCCAGGGCCACGACTACTTGAGCTGTTCGCCCAAGCCGGGGGAGTCTGCCCTGTGGGCGGCCCAGGCCATGGCCCACGGCTGCTCCAATTTGCTCTTTTTCCGCTACCGGGGATATCACAAGGGGGCGGAGCAATTCTGCTTCGGTGTGCTGGACGCGGACAACACGCCCCGGCGCAAATTTTATGAGGTGCAGGACCTGTTTGCCCGGATAGAGCCCTATCAAAATGTGTTCTCCACCCCTTTGCGCGGGGAGGCGGCGCTGGTCTTCGACTACGACAGCGCGGCGGCCTGGCGGGTGCAGCCTCAGAGCGACGCCATGGACTATGGGGGCGAGGCGTTGAAGCTCTACCGCCAGCTTTGGAAGCGGGACATCACCGTGGATGTGATTCCCGCGGACGCCGACCTGGCCGGGTACAAGCTGGTGATCGTCCCCGCCATGGTGGTCATGGATGAGGAGTTCAAACAGCGGCTGAAGGACTATGTGAAAAAGGGCGGCATCGTTGTGCTCACCTTCCGAAGTGCCTGGAAGGATGCGGACAACAATTTCCTGTTTGGTGAGCGGCTCCCGGCGGGGCTCACAGACCTTATCGGGGCGGAGCTGGAGGAGCACGAGAGCCTCCTGACCGGACAGAGCCGGGGCGTGATTTCGCCGGGCGGCCAGGAGACAGGGGAGGGACAGGTGTTTTGCGAAATGCTCTCCCCCACCACCGCCAAGACCCTGCTCACCTGGTCCCCCTGCGCCTTTGGGGACTACGCCGCCGCTACCGAGAACGACTTTGGGGAGGGCAAATGCTATTATCTTGGCGGTAGCTTTGACGAGACCTTGCTTTCCCGGCTGTTTGACATTTTGCTGCCCCCCTGCGGCCTGAACGCCGCCCCCGTCCCCGAGGGGGTGGAGACGGTGAAACGGACAGTGGGAGACCGAACAGTCACCATGGCCCTGGACCACAACACAAAGACCTTCTCCATCGAGGGATAAACAAGAAAGCAGGGGCAGGCTGACGCCTGCCCCTGCTTTCTTGTTGTGTCCCCTCCGATGGTCCGTGTCCGAAATGCGGACCGCCGGGGACGGCGGTCCCTACTGATTCTACCGAAACTTTCGTCTTATTGTAGGGACCGTCCTCTGGACGGTCCGCCGTCCATCGTCCCACGTTCCGAGAGGGGCTTCTCAACTGAGGAAGCCCTCCAGGATCTTTTCCTCTGCCTCTTCCTCGGTGAGACCCAGGGTAAGGAGCTTGAGGATCTGGTCCCCGGCGATGCGGCCGATGGCGGCCTCGTGGATGAGCTGGGCGTCCACGCTCTGGGCGTCGATGGCGGGAATGGACTTGATCTTTGCGGCGTCCATGAGGATGGAGTCACACTGGACGTGGCCGAAGCACTTGGCCTTGCCCGTCATGCAGGGGCGGAACACCTGCACCGAATCCCCCTGGGCCACCGAGCGGGAGATCACCCGTCCGGTGGCGTCTTCGCCGTTCAAAACGATCTCCACGTTGCTCTCAGCGGTCTGCACCCCGTCGGTGAGCAGCTTTTCGTTCATGATACACTCCGCGCCGGGGCCCACGATGACCAGTGTGTCCCGGACGGTAGAATCCACCCCGCGGATCTGGGTCATCTCCATGGTGAGGGAGGCCCCCTCCTCCAGGTAGACCTCCGTCTTGGGGTTGAGCACCCGCTTGCCGGTGCCGGGGCCCTCACCGTAGTGCCGCTCCACATAGCGAACCTTAGCTCCCTTGCCGATGTGGAAGGTATGGATGCCGTCGTGCTGGGCGGTTTCGCAGCCGGTGTTGTGGATGCCGCACCCGGCTACGATATCCACCTCGGCTCCCTCTCCTACGTAGAAGTCGTTGTAGACCACGTCGGTGAGGCCGCTTTGAGACAGCACCACGGGGATGTGGACGCTTTCCCCCTTGGTGCCTGCCTTGATGACAATGTCGATGCCCGGTTTGTCTGTCTTGGAGACGATGTCGATG
The DNA here is from genome assembly GCA_910579775.1 of uncultured Oscillospiraceae bacterium. Lineage (GTDB taxonomy): Bacteria > Bacillota > Clostridia > Oscillospirales > Oscillospiraceae > MGBC124762. Next base: position 18,910 of record CAJTUE010000004.1, read on the forward strand.
TTGGCGGTGGTGTGGCGGTCGTCCAGCTGGCCGTTGAGGCGGAAGTTATACGCCCCCTGGGGGGTCTTTTCCAGCTCCGCGATCTCCTTGAGGATCTTCCATTCCGTCTTATCCATGGTTTTCCGCCTCCTTCTTGCCATAGCAGGAGCGTGCGACGGTCATGCCGTCCAGTAGCCTGGGAAGAATGTCCTCCTTGGGACCGTAAGCCTCGATGTGGCCCTTGGAGACCAGTACCAGGTCATCAGCCAGGTCGATGATGCGCTCTTGGTGGGAGATAATGAGCAATGTCGCGCTGCCCTCTGCGTGGAGAGCGCGGAAGGTTTTGGTGAGCTGGGAAAAGGACCACAGGTCGATGCCCGCCTCCGGCTCGTCAAAGATCATCAGTTCCGCACCCCGGGCTAGAACGGTGGCGATCTCCACCCGCTTGACCTCGCCGCCGGAGAGCGAGGCGTCCATCTCCCGGCCGATGTAGTCGTTGGCGCACAGGCCCACCCGGGTGAGGTAGGCGCACTGCTGAGCGTGGGTCAGCTTGTCCCCTGCCGCCAGCTCCAAGAGGTCGCCAATGCGTAGGCCCTTGAAGCGGGGAGGTTGCTGGAAGGCATAGCTCACCCCCAGCTTGGAGCGTTCGGTGATGGACAGGCCCGTGATGTCCGTGCCGTTCCACAGGATTTGTCCCGCCGTGGGCTTCACAAGGCCCATGATGGCCTTGGCCAGCGTGGTCTTGCCGCCGCCGTTGGGGCCGGTGATGACCACCAGCCGCCCGTCGGGGATGGCGAGGTCAATGTTTTGGAGGATGCCCAGGTTTTCTCCGTCGGCGTCCACCTCATAGGATAGGTTTTTGATTTCCAGCATAGCGGTTCTCCTTTGTATTCGCGCTTGGGTGCGGAAGGTCAGAACACAGTATATCATATAACCCAGTAAAATACTAGGTATATTTTTCGGCTACCGGGCAATTTTATTTTTCTTGCGGTAACGCTCCTCCTCGCTGAAGATACAGCCGCAGTATTTTTGCATATAGAGCCCCAGCTCCCTGGCCCGGTCCTGGCCCTCCCGGAAGCGGGGACGGAAGTCGTAGGGGAGAAATTGAAGCCCATATCGCGACCCCACCGCCTGCCCCACCTCCAGCAGAAGCTCGTGGTTTTGGTAGGGGGAGACCAGCAGGGTGGTGGTGAAGGAGTCAAAGCCGTGCTCGGCGGCGTATTGGGCGGTGGGCTCCAGCCGCATTTGATAGCACTTTCCGCACCGGTGGTCCAGATCATCGATGACGGCTCTGGTGAAGGGCCGCAGGCCGTAGACCCCGCCGATGACCAGGGGCAGCTCCACGGTTTTGGCGTATTCCTCCAGGGTGGTCTTGCGCTGGCGGTATTCGGTGTAGGGGTGGATATTGGGGTTGCACCAAAAGCCTGTGGGGCTTAAGCCATCCTCCCGCATTTGGTCGATGCAGGTGATGGAACAGGGGGCACAGCAGATGTGTAAAAGAGGGGTCATGGAATAGTCTTTCCCTTCTGTCAGATAATAGAAGCGGAGTGTTCCAAAACATTGTAGCAAGGAGCGAGGAAAAATGCAAGTCAAAGACCTGATGGAGGGAAGCGTCGTCTCGGTGACGCCCGACGAGACCGCCGCCGAGGCAGCGCGGCTGTTGGCCCGGCACAACGTGGGGTCCCTCCCCGTGTGCGGGGAGGATGGGGGACTGCGGGGCGTGGTCACCGACCGGGACATCGTCCTTCGGTGCGTGGCCATCGAAGAGGACCCGGCTAAGACCCAGGTGCAGAAGATCATGACCCGCAACTGCGCTACCATCTCCCCTAAGGCGGACGCCCGGGAGGCGGCTCAGCTCATGGCGGCCAAGCAGGTGCGCCGCCTGCCTGTGGTGGAGCAGGACAAGGTGGTGGGGATGATCGCCCTGGGCGACCTGTCCCAGAGTCACAGCTGCGACATGGAGGCCGCTACGGCCCTCAGTGAGATCAGCGAGGCCAGCCACGAGGTAGAGTGAGCAGGGGACAGCAAAGGGACGGTCTCATCAGAGACCGTCCCTTCTTGTTCATCCTCCCGGCTCCTGCCCCTGCGGAGGGCAATATAAACCACCCAAGGTCGATGGTCAAGGGCGGATCGTTGACTGGGATTATAGGTCATAATGTTTTCTATCTTGCTTTCCGTGGAGAAAACGACGGATCTGGATGGTATCTTCTGTCACAACATAGTAGAGAACAAAACCTTTGACAGCGACCCATCTGATTTCGTCACGCATCGCCCTGTCCGTTCGATATAAGCTGCCGGCATAGGGATGTTTCATGACGCGATCCACGGTCTCATCCAACTCACGCACCAGATCCCTGGCCGCTTGGGGAGCGGAGAGGTTGAAGAACAGGTACGTCACCGCTCCGTCAAGGTCTCTTTTTGCGGAGGGTGTGTATATCACTTCACGCACGTTTTCCCTCCGCGCTCTCGCACCGGGCAAGCAGGTTCTCCAGTGAGGACATGACCTCATCATGGGTCGCCCATGGAGTGTCGGGATCGTAGGCCTCCACCTCGGCTTCCATCAGCTTGGTATATACCTCGCTCTCATAAAGGCCCTGCTCGTAGGCTTCCATGCTCATGACCACAATGGAACCTGCGCCGTTTTTTGTGAGAAATACAGGCTTGCCGGTGGCTTGGATCTCCTGGGTGATTTCCGCGAAATGATTTCGGAGGTCAGAAACAGGTCTGATCTGCGGCATAATGATCATCTCCTTTAGCATTATTATATGCAAAATTACGCTAATAGTCAAGAGGCGATTTTCTTGGTGAGCAACAGAGACCGTGGAACGGGGGGTTGCATTTTGCCTGTTCGTGGTGTAAAATACTTCGGTTAAGGCTGAAAAACAGAGGTGCGAGACATTGAAGAACGAAAAAATCAGAAACGTAGCCATTATTGCCCATGTTGACCACGGCAAGACCACCTTGGTAGACGAGATGCTCAAGCAGGGCGGCATCTACCGGGAGAACCAGGCCACCGTAGACCGGGTCATGGACTCGGGCGACCTGGAGCGGGAGCGGGGCATTACCATTTTGGCAAAGAACACCGCTGTCCACTACAAAGACACCAAGATCAACATCGTGGACACTCCGGGCCACGCCGACTTTGGCGGCGAGGTGGAGCGCATTTTGAAGATGGTCAACGGCGTGATCCTGCTGGTGGACGCCGCTGAGGGTCCTATGCCCCAGACTCGGTTTGTGCTGAGCCGCGCCCTGGAGCTGGGCCACCGGGTCATTGTGGTGGTCAACAAGATCGACCGCCCCGACCAGCGGGTCCACGAGGTGGTGGACGAGGTGCTGGAGCTGCTGCTGGACCTGGACGCTACCGATGAGCAGCTGGACTCCCCCATGCTCTTCTGCTCCGGCCGGCAGGGAACCGCCAGCTATTCTCCCGAGAAGGCGGGGACCGACCTGGTGCCCCTCTTCGAGACCATCTTGGACTATATTCCCGGTCCCGAGTGCGACGTGGACGCCCCCTTCCAGATGCTGGTCAGCTCTATCGATTACAACGAATTTGTGGGCCGCATTGCTATTGGCCGCATCGAGCGGGGGAAGATCCTCCAGAACCAGGAGATCGCCGTTTGCAACTACCACACCCCCGACGAGGCTCCCAAGAAGGCCAAGGCAGTGTCCCTTTACGAGTTTGACGGCCTGGCCAAGACTCCGGTCACCGAGGCGGCCGCCGGGGAGATCATTGCCATGAGCGGCATCGGCGACATCACCATTGGCGACACCATCTGCGCCGCCGGGGCGGTGGAGCCCATGGAGTTTGTGAAGATCTCCGCCCCCACTCTGGAGATGACCTTCTCGGTCAATGATTCCCCTTATGCGGGCCGGGAGGGCAAATTTGTTACCTCCCGCCAAATTCGGGAACGGCTTCAGCGGGAGATGCTCAAGGACGTTTCCTTGAAGGTCACCGAGACGGAGAACACCGACTCCTTCAACGTGGCGGGCCGGGGGGAGATGTCCCTTTCCATCCTCATCGAGACCATGCGTCGGGAGGGGTACGAGTTCCAGGTATCGCCCCCCCGCGTCCTCTATCAGGAGATCGACGGCAAGAAGTGCGAGCCCATCGAGCGGTTGGTGGTGGACGTGCCCGCCGACTATGTAGGCGCGGTCATTGAGAAGCTGGGCAGCCGCAAGGGCGACCTGGTGGAGATGAACCCCGTGGGCGACCGGATGAAGGCGGAGTTTTTGATCCCCTCCCGCGGCCTGTTTGGGTACCGCAACGAGTTTTTGACCGACACCAAGGGGGAGGGCATCATGGCCTCCATCTTTGACTCATACGCTCCCATGAAGGGGGAGATCACTCGCCGGTCCACCGGGTCTCTGGTGTCCTTTGAGACGGGGGAGAGCGTGACCTACGGCCTCTTCAACGCCCAGGAGCGGGGCGTGCTCTTCATCGGCGCGGGGGTGCCCGTCTATGCCGGGATGATCGTAGGCGAGTGCCCCAAGATGGAGGACATCACGGTGAACGTGTGCAAGAAAAAGCAGCTCACCAACATGCGTGCCTCCGGCTCGGACGAGGCCCTGCGGCTGGTGCCGCCCCGGACGCTGAGCCTGGAGCAGTGCCTGGAGTTCTTGGCGGACGATGAGCTACTGGAGGTCACGCCCAAGTCGTTGCGACTGCGCAAGCGGCTGCTGGACCACTCCGCCCGGATGCGGGAGGCCAGCAAGAAAAAGGCCCAGTAACAAGATATAAGGAAAAAACGGACGTTCCTGCCAGGAACGTCCGTTTTGTGTTTCTATTGAGCTTTTTTGAGCCGTCTGCGGCGGCGGATGTAATGAAGCAGGAGATAGCATACGGCGCAGAGCACTCCGCCCAGCAGGTCGATGATCACGTCCTGGAGCTGACAGCTGCGGCCGGGGACGAAATACTGGTGGAGCTCGTCCAGGGCGGCCAGAACTCCGCACAGTCCCGCCGCAGCAGCGGCGCGCCGGAGGGGAGGAGGGAGGGGGTCCCGCAAGGCCCGCAGCAGCAGGGCGGTGAGGACGAAGAAGACGCCCATGTGGGCCGCCTTGCGCAGCAGGTAGGTGACCAGTTGAAAGAAGGCGTACTGGACCTCTGAGAGTACCCAGGGGTTATCCACGTCCCAGCGGAGCAGGTCAAAGGCCAGCCGGTCAGAGACCTCCCCGGAGGCCTCGCCGGTCTGGGCGGAGAAGAGGAAGATCAGACCGTACCAAGCCGCCACCGCCAGCCAGGGCCAGTGTTTACGAAGAAATTTCATTTAAAGCTCAAAATCCTCCTGGGGCAGGTCCAGCTTGGGGGCCACCGGACGGGGCGGGACCCGCTTCAGGGGGTCGTATTTGAACGCGCCGCAGGAGCTGCCGGGGGAGACGATCCCCCGCTTGGGGCAGATGATCTGCCCGTCCTCCAGGGGCGCGCCGTGGCGGCAATAGGTACAGCGGGGGTCGATCTTGTTTTCAAACAGCATGGGCGGGACCCTCCCAACAAAAGTCGTTGGAGATATTATACCACCTGCTTGCGCTTTTTGCCACAGAAAATCGAGAAAAAGAGAAATGCCAGGAAAAGGCACCAGGCCGCCACGGTGGAGGCGGTGAGGGCGGAGGGGAAATCCAGGGCGGCGATGGCGTCCACCCGGTCGGCCAGGACCAAGCTGACGGGCAGGCCCTGGGGCAGGACGCGGGACAGCACCCACACCAGCGCGGCGGAGACCCCGCCGTGGAGGAGCTTGCCCGCAAAATAGGTCCCTGACGAGAGGCCGGAGTCGGCCAGGAAGGCCAGCACCTGGCAGTGGATGGACACCCCCGCCCACCCAAGCATGAACGCCGCCATGGCCGCCCGGCCCGCCAGGTGGCCGCTCCCCGTCAGCCCCGCCACCCCGGAAGACAGCTCTACCAGGCCGGTGAGTAGCCGCCCGGCCCACTGTGCGTCAAAGCCCAGGGGGGCAAAGGCGTGGCCCAGCATTTCCGCCAGAGCGGGGAGGACACCTGTCAGTGTCAGCAGCCGCAGGGCCACGGTGAAGAACAACACGAAGGCGCAGATGTTGAGGGTGGAGGTCATGGCTCCGGTGACCGCCTGGGTAAAGGCGGTGGTGAACCGCTTTGCCTGGAAGGTGGGAGCGGCACGAGTCTCACCCGCTTCCCGGGGGCCGTAAAAGCGAAAGACCAGCCCCACGATGCAGGAGGCAGCCATGTGGGTGAGATAAAGCAGGATGCCGACCCGCCCGCTCTGGAACACCCCCGCGCCTACTACCCCCAGGATAAAGGCGGGACCGGAATTGTTGCAGAAGGCCAGCAGCCGCTGGGCCTCCGCCCGGGAGCACTGACCCTGCCGGTATAGTGTGATAGCCGTCCTTGCTCCCACGGGATAGCCGCCGATGAAGCCCAAGGCCAGGGCGGTGGCGCAGGAGCCGTTGACCCGAAAGAGGGGGCGCATCACCGGCTCCAGGGCGCGGCCCAGATATCCTGCCAGCCCCAGGTCCACCACCAGGGAGGACAGCACGAAGAAGGGGAACAGGGAGGGGACGATCACGTTGCCGCACAGCTCCAGCCCGGTCTTGGCTGCTGCCACGCACGCTTGGGGAAAGGCCATCAGTCCGGCGGTGGACACCGCCAGGGCCAGGCCGAAAAATAGGTCTCGGGTCCGTTGAGATCGAACGACGCGCCAGAGCATAGGGTTGCACTCCTTTTCCGATGGGGGTCCGATATCCTATGTCCCCACGGCTTGACCCTATGCAAGGCATGGATGGAGCCTCCTGTGCATAAGGTTTTGGAACGGAGGTGGGGACATGGAGGAACGGGTACGGCGACGGGGGTTCGCGGAGAAGCTGGCCCAGCTTTTCGACCTGCCCGCCGACGCGGTGGCGGGTCTGCCGCTCATCGAGCTGATCGGCGACAAGCAGCTTCGGGTGGAGAACCACCGGGGCATTTTGGCCTACGACCCCAGAGAGATACACATCGGCGGGGGTAAGGTGGCCATTCGGGTGAAAGGGCTGGACATGGAGCTGAAGGTGATGAACGCGGGGGAACTGCTCATTACGGGGCAGATCTTCGGCGTGGAGCTGGAATAGGAGGGAGCGTATGCGGCAGGCGGCCAACGCCGTTCGGGGCTGGGCGGAGGTGCGGGTCCGGGGGGGCGACTGCGAGGAGTTTTTCAACCGCTGTGCCCGGGAGGGTATCGGCTTTTGGTGGGCCAAACGGCTGGACGAGGTCACCTGGACGTGCCGGGTGGCCTTTTTGGACGCGGGCAAGGTCACTGCTCTGGGACAGAAGGGGCAGTGGGAGGTGCGGCTGCTCCGCCGGGGCGGCCTGCCGGGGGTGTTCTGGAAGCTGCGCCGGCGGTACGCCTTTTTGGCGGGGATGGCGGCCTGCGTAGTGGTGGTGGCGGTGCTCAGTCAATTCATCGTGAAGGTAGAGGTGTCGGGCAACGTGAAGGTGCCCACCGGGGCCATTCTCACCCAGCTGCGGGCCCAGGGGGTGCGTCCCGGCGCCTTTGGACCGGGGCTGGATACCCGGCAGATCAGCCACGCGGTCATTTTGGAGCTGCCCGAGCTCTCCTGGATGTCCATCAACCGCCACGGCATGGTGGCGGAGGTGCTGGTGCGGGAGGGGAACCCCCGGCCCGAGCTGATGGAAGAAGACGAGCCCGCCCACATCGTGGCCAAATACCCCGGTATCATCACCAAGGTGCAGGCTACTCGCGGCCAGCAGCTGGTGGAGAAGGGAGACACGGTGGCGGCAGGAGATACCCTGATCGGCAGCTGGGTGGACTTTGTGGAGCCGGAGGGGAGCGCCATCGACCTGGGAGGCATGACCGTCCGGGCCACAGGGAAGGTGTGGGCCCGCACCTGGCACACCCTCCGGGCGTCCATCCCCCTGAACGCCTCGGCCAAGGAGTACACCGGGCGGGAGAGGACCCGCTGGAGCCTGGAAATTTTGGGACGAAACGTAAAAATTTTCCCCGGGGGTGGAATTTCCTATGAGAGGTATGATAAAATAACAAAATACCATACTCCCGCTTTGCCCGATGGCAGGGAGCTGCCCATCTCCCTGCGCCGGGAGGTGTGCCGGGAATACACCATGGCGGAAAGCCCCATCGACGTGGAAAAGGGAGAGGTCATCCTCCGGGCTGCCCTGGAGGAACAGCTGGCTGCCCGGGTGGACAAGGGGGACGTGCTGAAAACCGACTGGAGCGTACAGGAGCAGAACGGCCTGCTGGTGGCGACTCTGTTGGCGGAGTGCGAGCAGGAAATTGGAGTGACCATAGAAGAGTGAGCGTAGACGTGCCGGTTCGGATGGACCGGAGCGAGGATCGAATTGGTAAGGCGGCAGAGCCGCCGCGATTTGATCCGAGACGGAGGGAAGCCGAACCGAACAGCGCGTCCAACGCGAGCTTGACAGCCCCAACCTATACAAAGGAGACACAAAAGATGTTTGAGCAGAGTATCAGCATGGAGCGCATGGAGGAGGCGGTGAACCTCTTCGGCTCCTTCGATGAGAATATCCGCATCCTGGAGGAGAGCCTTCGCGTGACGGTGGTGTCACGGGACTCGGAGCTGAAGGTCTCAGGCGAGCCGGAAAATGTGATGCTGGCGGTGAAGGCCATCCAGGGCCTGTTGGCCCTCTCCACACGGGGGGAAAGCATCAACGAGCAGAACGTGCGCTACGTGCTGGAGCTGGTCCGCGCCGGGGCGGAGGACAAGATCGGAGAGATCGCCGCCGACGTGCTGTGCGTTACCGCCAAGGGCAAGCCCATCAAGGCCAAGACCATCGGCCAGAAGAAATATGTGGAGGCCATCGCCAAGAACGCCGTGACCCTGGGCGTGGGTCCCGCGGGCACGGGCAAGACCTATCTGGCGGTGGCCGCCGCCGTGGCCGCCTTCCGGGACAAGCAGGTCAACCGCATCATTTTGACCCGCCCCGCTGTGGAGGCGGGGGAGCGGCTGGGCTTCCTTCCCGGCGACCTGCAGAGCAAGGTGGACCCCTACCTGCGGCCCCTCTACGACGCGCTGTTTGAAATGCTGGGCCCGGAGACCTACCAGAAATATCTGGAGCGGGGGAACATCGAGGTAGCTCCCCTGGCCTATATGCGCGGCCGCACGTTGGACGACAGCTTCATCATCCTGGACGAGGCCCAGAATACCTCCCGGGAGCAGATGAAAATGTTTTTGACCCGTATGGGCTTTGGCTCCAAGATCGTCATCACCGGCGACGTGACCCAGATCGATCTGCCGGCGGACAAGCAGTCGGGCCTCAAGGAGGCCATGCGGGTGCTCAAGGGGGTAGAGGATATCGCCATCTGCCGCCTCACAGGCTCCGACGTGGTGCGCCATGTCATCGTCCAGCGCATCATTAAGGCATACGAGGACGACGAGAAACGGAGGACGAAAAAGCCATGAGAAAGAGCCACTATATTCCCGTCACCGCCGACGTGCCGGGGATCAACGACGGCCTCAGGGCGTTGATCCGCAAGTGCGTCCGCACCGCTCTGGCGGCGGAGGGGGTGGACGTGCCCTGCGAGATCAACGTCCTTATCACCAACGACGCGGGTATCCGGGCGGTCAACCAAGAGATGCGAAACGTGGACGCGGCCACCGACGTTTTGAGCTTTCCCATGTTCGATTTCTCGCCGGGGGACAAGCCCTCCCCGGACGACGCCGACCCCGCCACCGGGTTGGTGCCCCTGGGGGATATGCTGATCTCCTGGCCCCACGTCACCGCCCAGGCCAAGGAATACGGCCACTCCAACCGCCGGGAGCTGGCCTATCTCACCGTACATTCCGTTTTGCATCTGCTGGGCTACGACCACCTGGACGAAGGGCCGATGAAGGCCCAAATGCGTGGGCGGGAAGAGGCCATTATGGAGCTTTTGGGGCTGCCCAGAAAGAAGTGAGAGAGATGTCGGAGACGGTCAACAAGCGGAGCTTCGGCCTCGATCTGGTGCGGGCCGCGGCGGGGGTGCTGGTGCTCAGCGTCCACTTTTTCCTCAACAACGGCTTTTACCAGACCCCGGCGGCGGGCGGGACCATGCTGTTGGCGTGTATGGCACGGATGCTGTGCATGACCTGCGTGCCCCTGTTTCTGGTGCTCACGGGGTACACCTGCATCCACCGGGAGTGGTCCAAGGCATACTACCGCAAGCTGCTGCCCGTCCTGCTCACCTATCTGGGGGCGAGCGGGATCTGTCTGGTGTTTCGGGTGGCGGTGCTGAAGGAGGCGATCTCCCCCCTCGGCATGGTGCGGCGGGTGCTTGACTTCTCCGCCGCGCCTTACGCATGGTACATCGAGATGTACATCGGCCTGTTTCTGCTCAGTCCCTTCTTGAACGCCGCGTGGAAGGCCCTGAACGACAAGGCCAAGGGGGCGTTAGTGCTGACCCTGTTCGCTATGACCGCCCTGCCCGGCCTGGCCAACCACTTTGGACAGGTCCTGCCCCAGTGGTGGGTGACGGTCTACCCCCTGACCTACTACGTGCTGGGTGCGTGGCTGAGGGAACATCCTCTCAAGGCCAAGAGCTGGCAGCTCCTGCTGGGCTGGGCGGCCCTGGCGGCGGTCATGGGCGCAGCAGGGTATCTCAACGCCAAGAGTGGGCCGTATAGCTGGCTTCCCGAGGACAGCTGGGGGAGCTGGTCCCTGACCCTCCAGGCCGCGCTGCTCTTTTCCGCCCTGGTGAAGGCCAAGACTCCGCCGCGGCCCGTCAAATGGCTGGTGGAGCGGTTGGCGAAGCTGTCCCTGGGGATGTATCTGGTGTCCTATGTGGCCGACCAGTTGGTCTACCCCAAGCTCGCCGCCGCCGTTCCCGCCGCCCACCAGCGGCTGTGGTGGATGGCCCCTACGGTGCTGGCGACTGTGACCCTCTCCTGCCTCCTGGCCCAGGTGATCGACTGGGTGGTCGGCGCGGTGATGCGGGGGATGGAACGGGGACGGAAAAAGGGCGCGTGACGGAATGGAAGGAGGACGAGTATTATGCGCCGTAAGCCTCAAATGACCTCCAGCCCTGCCGCGGCGATCTGGAGGCCCAGACGGAGACCTTGATAGAAAGCGTAGAGGCCGTGGCCCTTCATAGGGTTATCCCGCAGATAGTCGGGCCACCGTTCCGGGTTGGGAGCCAGGACAAAATAGGGATACAGAGTTTCTACAATGTCGGGAATTTGATTATCCATGATGAAAACCCTCTAACGTACATTTATGTACGTATTATACACGGCAAATATATACATGTCAAGAGGGGAGTGGTATAATGCTTTTTAACGAGAGATTGAAAGCCTTGCGCACGGAAAGAAAATTGACGCAAAAGGAGGCGGCCGCGGCGTTAGAACTGAATTACCGGCATTACCAACGTCTGGAGGCGGAGGGCAACACCCCCAACTTCGCCAATCTGGTGCTCATCGCGGACTTCTTTGGTGTGTCCATGGACTACCTGGCGGGCCGCACCGACAAGCAGGAGGTCAACCAATGAACCAAATGAAAAAATGCGGCGTGATCTCTATTGTGGGCCGGCCCAATGTGGGCAAGTCCACGTTGACCAACGCCCTGGTGGGGGAGAAGATCGCCATCGTCTCCCCCAAGCCCCAGACCACCCGCAACCGCATCACCGGGGTGGTGAACCGCCCGGAGGGACAGCTGGTGTTGCTGGACACGCCGGGGCTTCACCGGGCCCACAACAAGCTGGACGAATACATGACCCAGACCGTCCGCCACAGCGTGGCCGATGTGGACGGGGTATTCCTGCTGGTGGAGCCTGTGGCCAAGATCGGCGAGCCGGAGCAGGAGCTCATCGCCCGGATCAAGGCCTTGGGCGCGCCCGCGGTGCTGGTCATTAACAAGGTGGACACGGTGAAAAAGGAGGACCTGCTGGCGGTGATGGCGGCCTACGGCCAGGCCCACGGCTGGCGGGCCATTTTGCCCATCTCCGCCAAGACGAAAGAGGGGCTGGAGGAGCTGACCGCTCTTGCCATGGAGCTGTTGCCCGTCGGCCCGGCCTTGTTCCCCGAGGACATGACCACCGACCAGCCCGAGCGGCAGGTGTGCGCGGAAATCTTGCGGGAGAAGTTGCTCTTGTGCCTCGACAAGGAAGTCCCCCACGGCACGGCGGTGGAGCTGACCCGCTTTGCCCAGCGGGACCGGGACGATGTGATTGAGTGCGAGGCCACCATTTACTGCGAGAAGGAGAGCCACAAGGGCATCATCATCGGCAAAAAGGGCGCGATGCTGAAAAGGATCTCTACCCTGGCCCGGGAGGACATGGAGCGGTTCATGGGGGCGAAGGTGTTTTTGGAGACCTGGGTGAAGGTGAAGGAGAACTGGCGGGCCAGCCTGAGCCAGGTGCAGAACTTCGGCTACCGGGAGGAATAACGTGCATATCGTGACCCAAGGCATCGTCCTGCGGGAGGTGCAGTACAAGGAGACGGACAAAATTTTGACCGTCCTCGCCAAAGGGCAGGGGAAGGTGACGGTGAAGTCCCGGGGCTGCCGCCGGAAAAACAGCCCCCTGGCGGCGGGGAGCCAGCTGCTGGTCTACTCCGAAATGACTTGGTTTGAATATCAGGGCCGCTGGGCCCTTCAGGAGGCGGCGACCCTGCAGGAGTTTCGCGGCGTGCGGGAGGACCTGACCCGTCTGGCCCTGGGCTCCTACTTCGCCGAGGTGTGCGAGGCGGTGGCCGCCGAGGGGGAGGACGACCCGGAGCTTTTATCCCTGCTCCTCAACAGCCTGTACGCCCTGGATGTCCTCAAAAAGCCCCCGGAGCTGGTCCGTGCGGCCTTTGACTGGAAGTGCATGGCCTTGGCGGGGTATGCCCCACTGCTGGAGGGCTGCGCCGGGTGCGGGGAAGAGCCGCGGGACCCGCGGCTCAACCTCACCGCCGGGGTGGTGAGCTGCGCCCACTGCGGCGATGGCGCGGCGGTGACGGCGGAAATGCTGGCCGCTCTGCGGCACATTGTTTTGGGCGATCCAAAGCGGCTGTTTTCGTTCTCCTTGCCCCCGGAGCAGTTGGGGCGTTTCGCGGCGGTGGCGTCGGATTATTTGACCACCCAGCTGGAGCGGGGCTTTCGGACGCTGGATTTCTACCTGAGCGTGAGGGAGTGAAAGAAACCAAATAATAAGCGGCTGACCGATGTGGTCAGCCGCTTATTATTTGCTTGATCCAGCCGGAAAGAGATTTCAATGCGTCTGAAAGAACACCCAGAAGCCCTAGATGGGAAACGGACCTGCGCACCACAACAACGTGTTTCCATTCTCCACAGCCTTCGCATAGATCCAAATCGTCGGAAATGATAAAGTCCTTTGGGTCATACAGACATCCATCCAGCTTTTGCAAACAATCGAAACAAAATTCCGCCATAAAGTACCTCCACTGCTAATTTGGTATACTCGAAACAAGTATACTTATGACAGTGTAGCACAAACTCAACTTAAAATAAACCTATATTAAGTTTATTTTGAGGTGACCTATGCGAAACAAGAAAAATAAGCATCTGGGGTTGGAAATCGACCCGGCACTGCACCACAAGCTGCGCTATATCGCTAAATATGAGGGACGTTCCATCAACGGGCAGTTGCTTTACCTGGTACGGCAGTGTGTGAAGGATTTTGAGGAAAAGGAAGGCCCGATCCCCGAGGGTGACGGGACAAACGAATGAAAAAGAGAAACGGCTGACCTATTGGGTCAGCCGTTTCTCTTTTGCTGCGGGAGGGGCAAGCCCCTCCCCTACATGATTTATGGTGATGTTGACGTTTCATTGGGGACGGCCCGATGAGGGCATCGGGCCCTACAATTCTACCGAACCTTCCGTTGCTATGGTAGGGACCGTCCTCCCGGACGGTCCGCCGTCTACCGCCCGCCCAGGCGGCGTGATTCCAACGCACAAGGTGGTTCGTCCACTCCGGTAGGTCGTAACGACCGGGAAAAGAAAGAGGCATTGCCCCTTGGGGCATAAGCGGTACATGGGGTCTCATTTGCGGGACCCGGCAAAAAACTCCGGGCGAATGATATCCGCCCCTACGAGAATGTGGGTGCGTCTTTCGTTGGCGCGTCTGGGAAGCCGCGTCCTACCGCGGCTCCGTCAGGCCGTATTTGGTCTTCACCCGCTCCAGCTTTTCCAGCATGGGCTCGGCGGCGACCCAGAGGAAGAACCAGGTGGCGGCGGCGTGGATGCAGTCCATGGGGAGACCGGCCAGCTCGTAGGACAGCCAGATGCCGGGAGTCAGGGCGGTGGGAGCGGACTGGAGGGCGGACTGCAGATTCATCACGCCGCCGTAAAGAACCAGGGTGGCCAGAGAGCCGAACACGCACAGGGGCAGGCGGCGCTTTCGCAGCAGGCCCCAGCGGGTCAAAGCTCCTGCCAGAAGACCCACCAGCCCCGCGGCGAACATCTGCCAGGGGGTATAGGGCCCCTGGCCGAAGAGAAGGTTGGAGGCCAGCATGGTCACCGCCCCCACCAGGAAGCCGCTCTCGCCGCCCAGGCTTGCCCCGGCGATAATGGTGAGGGCCAGAGTTGGCTTGAACTGGGGAAGCATGATGAGGGCAGCCCGGCTTGCCACCCCTACGGCGCAGAGGACCGCCAGCAGCACCAGCTCCCGTGCCCGGGGTTTTCTGCCCTCAAAGCGCAGAAAAAACAGGGCGATGGTCTCCAGAAGGACAAGAAGAATGGTGACATAGTAATTCTTCGCCGGAAGCAGGAGCGTTCCCGTCACAAGGGTGAGGGGGATCAGCAGGACCAGCGCCCAGGCGGCAAAAACGGTCTGCCGGGAGAGAGAGCGGGACGGCAGGACTGTCGGCGGCAGAGCCGCGGAGGGCTTGGAGAAACAGAGAGCACAGGCCAGCAGGGAGAGGGAAAAGCCACCGGAGAGATAGAATTGACGCTTGGCCCGGTTGGTGAGCCCCAGGGCGGCCAGAAGCGGGGAGAGGTCAAGGACCTTTAGCAGGTGGAGAAGAAACAGCAGGGCCGCGCCCGCAAAGAATCCGCCCAGAAGCTTGCGCCAGAGGGGCAGTGTGGCGGTTGCCGCTGTTGGGGCAGGCGGCCCGGAGACGTTTTGAGAGGATGGGGGAGACGGCGGCATGGGCGGCGGAGAGACCGGCGCGGGCAGCGTACCGCCACAGACGTGGATCAGGTCCTCCGGTGTAATGGCGCCGGGGGCCGCATGGCGGCCCATGCGGTCGGCGGCGGTAGTGTAGAAGGCGTTGCCCGAGAAAAAGGCCCGGGGCGTTCCTTCCGTGACAATGGCGCCGTCAAACATGAGGGCGCAGCGGTGGGCATGGGCGGCGCAAAATTCAATGTCGTGGCTCACCATAAGGATGGTGACGCCCTGGTCGGAAAGGGACCGCAGAATTTGAGCCAGCACCTGCTTGAAGCCCGCGTCCAGCCCCTTAGTGGGCTCATCCAGCAGCAGGACTTCCGGGTCCAGGAGCAGGAGCTTGGCCAGGGCGGCGCGCTGCTGCTCGCCGCCGGAGAGATCGAAGGGATGGCGGTCCAGCAGGTCGTCCAGACGGCAAAGAGCGGCCACCTGGGCGGCCTTGGCCTCGTCAGGGCAGAATTCCAGCAGGTCCTCCCGGACGGTTTTCTTGACAAAAAGCGCCTGGGGGGCCTGGGGAAGGACGCCCAGGGTCCCGCTGACGCGGACCGTTCCCCGGTCGGGCTGTTCCAGTCCCGCCACCAGCTTGAGAAGGGTGGTCTTGCCCGTGCCGTTGCCCCCCAGCAGGGCAAGAAGCTCCCCCTGCCGGACCGCCAGGGACAGTCCCCCGACCACGTCGGGACCGTCTTTTTCGTAGCGGAACCACAGCTCCCTGCAGGCGATGGCATCCCCGGTGGGATCGGTGTGTCCGGGCTCGTTGGGCAGGGGCCTCAAGGGGTGCTCCGCGGCATATTGGGAAAGCCAGTCCCGGCCCTCCCGGACGGTGATGGGGGACGTCTCTCCGCTGTCCTCCACCGCCGCCCACACCCGCAGGGGGGTGGGCATGGCGAGAAACATGGGGTGGTTCTTTTCTTGTAAGGCCAGAGCCAGCTCACGGGGCGTACCCGCGGCGAGGATGGTCCCTCGGTCCATCACCGCCGCCCGGTTGGCCAGAGGAAGGGCGTCCTCCAGGCGGTGCTCGGTGAGCAGGACGGTGACCCCCAGCTCCCGGTTGAGCTTGGCGAGGACGCCGAGAAAGTCGGAGGCTGCAATAGGGTCCAGCTGGCTGGTGGGCTCGTCCAGGATGAGGAGCTCCGGGTCCAGGGTCATCACAGCGGCAAGGTTGAGGAGCTGTTTTTGTCCCCCGGAGAGGGAGGCGACATCCCGGTGGAACCAATTTTGGATGCCGAAGAAGGAGGCCATCTCCGCCACCCGGCGGCGGATAAAGGGGGTGTCCCGCCCCAGGGACTCCAGGCCGAAGGCCAACTCGTGCCAGACCTTGTCGGTGACCAGCTGACTGTCGGGGGACTGCCGGACAAAGCCGATGCGCCCGGTCTGCTGCCGCTGGTCATAGCTGTCTAAGGGGGCGCCGTCAAGAAGGAGCTCCCCGCTGCGTCGGCCGTGGGGGGCGAGGACGCTCTTGCACTGGCGCAGAAGGGTGGATTTGCCGCACCCGGAGGGGCCGCAGAGGACAAAGAAGTTCCCCCGTTCCACCGTGAGGGTGACGTTGTGGAGGGCAGGGACGGTCTGGCCGGGGTAGGTGAAGGTCAGGCCGCGCAACGCGAGCGTTTCCATGCCAGGTCCTCCTTTCCGTTGAGGATGAGCGGGGTGAGGCAGAGGCACAGGTAAAGCAGGCGCAGAGCCGCCGCCATAGGCAGGGAGGAGGAGACCTGAAGGGCGGGGAAATATTGCCAGGCAAAGCCGCCTCCCAGCCATCCGGCGACCAGAGCCCCGCCGCAGAGGGCCAGCCAGAAAAGGACCAGCTTGTTCCGGTGGTCAAAGCGGTAGATGGAGAAGGCGGTGCGGCCGGGAAGACCGTAGCCCCGGCTTTTCATGGAATCAGCGGTCTCAATGGCGCTTTCCAGGGACCAGGTGACCAGAATGGAAAAGACGGAGACGGCGGTCTTGAGCCGCCGGTGGAGAGGACCGGAGGACAGGTCCCGGCCCAGGCACCGCTGGGCGTTGACCACGGTCCGAAATTGGGCCTTGAACCGGGGGACGAAGCGCAGGGTCATGGACAGCGCCAAAGAGAGGGCGGGGATGACCCGGCCAAAGAGATAGACAAATTTATCCGAGGACACCACGGCGGTAAAGCAGACGAACCAGTTGATCACCGCGCAGAGCATCAAGGCGGCGGCCAGGCCGTAGAGGACGCTCTCCAGGGTCAGCGGACTGCCCCAGGGGAGGCGGGCTAGAACGGTGTCCCCCTGGTGGTTAAAGAGCGGATTGACCGCGGCGGTGAACAGCAGGATGGGCAGAAGGGCGCGCAGCTGGAGCCGTAGGGCCTCCTGGCCATTGAGCCGGAGAACATAGGCCAGAGCGCACAGAAAGGAGGCCGCCAGGCTGGCGGGATCCATGAAGCACATAGAAAAGAAGATGGTCAGGGCAAAAAAGAGGAAGCTCACCCAGGGGTGGCAGGTGGAGAACGCGTCGCGGCGGGCCATGGGATCGCCTCCTTTCATCTCAGAATAGCGGGTGCTTTCGTGGGCTTCATTGTAGCAAAGGGGGAGCGGGGAAGTCAAGAGGGGGAGCGGGGAGGTATTGTCAAAAAACCGGGGGCGTGATACAATGTTAAATACCTGTTTCACCGCAAGCTGATACAAGGAGGATGTGTTTTTATGGAATATACCATTCAGAGTTCACGGCTGACCCTGACCGCCGCCACCAAGGGCGCGCTGCTGCAGGCCATCCGTTTTGTGGATGGGCGGGAGTTGCTGTGGGATGGCAAGCCGGAGATCTGGGCCAACCGGGCGCCGGTGTGCTTTCCCTGGTGCGGAAACATCAAGGACAACTGGTATGAGCAGGACGGTGTGCGCCGGAAGGTGTCCACCCGCCACGGCTTTGCCCGGGATGTGGAGCACACGCTGGAGGCCCAAAGCGACAGCGAGATGATCTTCCGCATGGACCACGAGGGGGACGAGGTCTGGCCCTGGGCCTTTACCTTCCGCACCACCCACAAGGTGGAGGGAGGCAAGGCGTTTACGGTCTGCACCGCCGTCAACCGCTCGGATAAGGCCATGCCGGTGCAGTTTGGGTTCCATCCGGCCTTCCGCTGTCCCTTCGTGGAGGGGAGCGCCGTGGAGGAATATGCGGTGCGCTTTGCCGCCGGCCGGGTCATTCCCATGACCAGAGACGTGTTCGACAACGACTCCATCGCCTTTGAGGGCGGGGGTGACTGGGCGCGCTTGGAGCACGTGCCCAGCGGGAAGTATATCGAGGTGAACAACAAGGGCTGGTTCACCACCCTGCTGTGGAGCAAGCCGGGGATCCCGGGGTTTGTGTGCATCGAGCCGTGGGACGGCTACGTCAGCGACGCCCACGACCTGCTGGAGCGGCCGGGAGCGAAGCTGCTCTTGCCGGGCGAGAGTAGAAGCTGGACCCTGGAAATGACGTTTTGCCTGTAAGAAAAAGGTGGGAAACAGCATTTGAATGAGCGACTTCTTGGGATCCTGGTGGATTCCTTTCCGAAAATTTTGATCCCCGGCCTGACCCGGACCATCCCCTTGACCGCCATCGCCTTTTCTCTGGCGATGGTGATCGCCGTGGCGGTGGCGCTGGCCCAGTTCGCCAATGTGAAGGTCCTCAGGCAGTTCTGCCGCTTCTACATCTGGGTCATCCGGGGCACGCCTCTGCTGGTGCAGCTCTTTGTGGTCTTCTACGGTCTGCCCCGGGTGGGGGTGGTCATCGAGCCCTTTGCCGCCGCCATCTTAGTCTTTTCCATCAATGAGGGAGCCTATGCCGCGGAGATCGTCCGGGCCGCGCTGGAATCTGTCCCGGCGGGCCAGCTGGAGGCGGGGTACTGCGTGGGGATGAGCTATCTTCAGGTCATCCGCCGCATCGTGCTGCCCCAGGCCCTGCGGACCGCCTTTCCCTCCCTGGCCAACTCCCTCATCGCCATGCTCAAGGACACGTCTCTGGTGTCGGTGGTGACGGTGACCGAGATGATGATGGCCACCAAGCAGATCAACGCCATCTACTATGAGCCCCTGGCCCTCTATCTGGAGACGGCGTTTATCTACCTCATGTTCTGCACGGTGCTCACCAGGCTTCAGAGCTGGGGGGAGCGGAAGCTCTCCGCCTATGAGAGAAGGGGGGCGGCGGCATGATGCTGGAGGCCCGCGGCGTTGCCAAGTCCTTTGGAACGCTGGAGGTGTTGAAGGGCGTGGACCTGCGCGTCGGACAGGGAGATGTGGTGGCTATTTTGGGTCCCAGCGGCTCGGGGAAGACCACCCTGCTTCGGTGTCTGAACTTTCTGGAGCGCGCCAACGAGGGACGTCTTACCTTCGACGGGGAGGACTTCGACCTGGCCCACATGGGCAAGAAGGACATTTTGCGCCTGCGCCGCAAGACCGCCTTTGTGTTCCAAAATTACAACCTCTTTTTGAACAAAACGGCCCTGGAGAACGTGACCGAGGGGCTTGTTACCGCCCGGAAAATGAACAAGCCCGACGCCGTTGCCAAGGCCGAGCGGGCACTGGAGCGGGTGGGCCTGCTGGACCGGAAGGACCACTACCCCAGCCAGCTCTCCGGCGGTCAGCAGCAGCGCGCGGCCATCGCCCGTGCCCTTGCCGCCGATCCCGAGATCATCTACTTCGACGAGCCCACCTCCGCCCTGGACCCGGAGCTCATCGGGGAGGTGCTGGCGGTGATGCGCAAGCTGGCGGAAGAGGGGATGACTATGCTGGTGGTCACCCACGAGATGAACTTTGCACGCAATGTGTCTACCAAGGTGGTGTTCATGGAGGACGGCGCGGTGGTGGAGGAAGGTCCGGCCAAGGAATTTTTTGAACAGCCTAAGGAGGAACGGGTCAAGGCGTTTCTTCGCAGCATTGAACACAAGGAGGCAGGAGTATGAAGAAACTGTTGGCGTTGACGCTGAGTCTGGTGCTGGGTCTGGCTCTGCTGGCCGGGTGCGCCGGAGAGAAGAAGGGCGACCTGTTGGCGGAGATCCAGGAAAAGGGCGAGATCGTGGTTGCCATGGAGGGCACCTGGGCGCCCTGGACCTACATGGATGAGGACGGGGACCTGGTGGGCTATGATGTGGAGGTCGCCGAGGCCATTGCGGAGAAGCTGGGGGTGGAGGCCAGCTTCGTCACCGGCGAGTGGGACGGCCTGCTGGCCGGGCTGGACGCGGGCCGCTACGACATCATGGCCAACGGGGTGAACATCACCCCCGACCGCTCGGATAAATACGACTTTTCCGTTCCCTACGCCTATGACCGCATGGCGGTGATCGTCAAGGGGGACAATGACTCCATTACCAAGATGGAGGACCTGGAGGGCAAGAAGACCGCCAACACCATCTCATCCACCTACGCCGAGACTGCCCGCTCCTACGGCGGGTCGGTGACCGGGGTGGACGACCTGGCGGCCACCTTTGAGCTTTTGTACTCCGGGCGCATCGACGCCACTCTGAACGCTGAGGTGACCTACTACGACTACATGGCCCAGCACCCGGAGGCGGACCTGAAGATCGCCTGTCTGGCGGAGACGGCGGACAGCGTGGCTATCCCTCTGCGCAAGGGGGAGGAGACAAAGGCCCTGCGGGAGGCTATCGACAAGGCCATCACCGAACTGGCGGAGGACGGGACTTTGTCCCAGCTGGCGGTCAAATACTTCGGAACGGATATTTCCAAAGCGGATTAAGGAGGCTTTTTCATGAGAAGCGAAAACGTCAAGCAGGGGGTGGAGCGCGCCCCCAACCGCTCTCTCTTTTACGCCCTGGGCTACACCAAGGAGGAGCTGGAGCGGCCCCTCATCGGGGTGGTGTGTTCCTACAACGAGATCGTCCCCGGCCACATGAATCTGGACAAGATCGCCGAGGCGGTGAAGGCGGGGGTGCGGGCCGCGGGGGGCACACCAGTGGAGTTCCCCGCCATCGCCGTGTGCGACGGCATCGCCATGGGCCACATCGGAATGAAATACTCCCTGGTGACCCGGGACCTGATCGCCGACTCCACCGAGGCCATGGCCATGGCCCACCAGTTCGACGGACTGGTGATGATCCCCAACTGCGACAAGAACGTCCCCGGCCTTCTCATGGCTGCGGCCCGGGTGAACGTGCCCACCATCTTCTGCTCCGGCGGACCCATGCTGGCGGGGAAGCTGGCGGATGGGCGGCGCTCCTGCCTTTCCCATATGTTCGAGGCTGTGGGGGCCTACAAGGCGGGGAAGCTGGACGAGGCGGGAGTGGAGGACTTTGAGGAAAACGCCTGTCCCTCCTGCGGCTCCTGCTCGGGGATGTACACCGCTAACTCCATGAACTGCCTCACCGAGGCTCTGGGCATGGCCCTTCGGGGAAACGGCACCATCCCCGCTGTGTGGTCTCACCGCCTGCGCCTTGCCAAGCACACGGGGATGCAGATCGTGGAGCTGGTGAAGCGGGATATCAAGCCCTGTGATATTATGACGGAGGCCGCCTTCCACAACGCCGAGACCATCGACATGGCTCTGGGCTGCTCTACCAACTCTATGCTCCATCTGCCCGCCATTGCCCACGAGTGCGGCGTGGAGCTGGACCTAGACATGGCAAACGAGATCTCCGCCCAAACCCCCAATCTCTGCCACCTGGCCCCGGCGGGGGACACCTTCATGGAGGATCTGGAGGGCGCTGGCGGTGTTTGGGCCGTGATGAAGGAGCTGACGAAAAAGGACCTGCTGGACACCTCGCTCATTACCGTGACGGGCAAGACCATTGCGGAGAATCTGGAGGGGGTGGTCAACCGGGACGAGACCATCATCCGGCCCATCGACAAGCCCTTCTCCGACTACGGCGGCATTGCCGTGCTGAAGGGCTCTCTGGCCCCCGAGGGCTGCGTGGTGAAGCAGTCCGCCGTGGCCCCCGAGATGATGACCCACACCGGTCCGGCGAGAGTCTTTGACAGCGAGGAGGATGCCATCGCTGCCATCTACGAGGGGAAGATCAAGGCGGGGGACGTGGTGGTCATCCGCTACGAGGGTCCCAAGGGTGGCCCCGGTATGCGGGAGATGCTCAACCCCACCTCCGCCATCGCCGGGATGGGCCTGGACAAGGAGGTGGCCCTCATCACCGACGGCCGCTTCTCCGGGGCGACAAGGGGCGCGTCCATCGGCCACGTCTGCCCCGAGGCCGCCCAGGGCGGGCCCATCGCCTTTGTGGAGGAGGGGGACAAGATCGCCATCGACATTCCGAATTGCAAGATCGATCTCCTGGTGGATGAGGCCACCCTGGCCGCAAGAAAGGCCAAGTGGACCCCCAAGCCTCCTGCTGTCACCACCGGCTACCTGGCCCGGTATGCCAAGCAGGTCACCTCCGCCGCCAGAGGAGCGGTGTTGGAGTAAGGCAAGGTGATAAAACAAGAGAGGCCGTTCAGCATTGCTGAACGGCCTCTCTTTGTTGGTTTGGCCAGCACCGCACGTGGTTGCGGCTTTCACGGCGCGCCGAGTCGTCGCGCCCTACGGAGGAAATATGGAACGTGGGGCGAATGGCCCGATGAGGGCCGCTCAGTTCTTTTTCTTCCCCAGGAAGCGTAGGAGGTAGAGGAAGAGGTTGACAAAGTCCAGGTAGAGGTTGAGGGCGGAAATGATGGACGCCTTGGCTAGCATGGCGTCGTCCCCCTGGAAGCCATAGTAGAAAGCCTTGATCTTCTGGGTGTCGTAGGCGGTGTAGAGCATGAAGATGACAATGCCGATCATGCAGGCGATGCGGTCAAACATAGAGAGGGCGGGGATGAACATGGCCAGCAGATTGAACACCACCAGGAAGATGAGCCCACCGAAGAGGATGTTGCGGATGCGGGAGAAGTCGATCTTGGAGAAGTAGCCCACCAGGGCCATGGCGCCGAAGTAGACCCCTGCCGCGGCGAAGGCCAGCACCAGGCTCAGGGCTTCAAAGACGAGGAAGTAGGTGGAGAACACCACGCCGTTGAGAATGGCGTACACCAGGAACAGCGCTCGGGCCGCCCCGATGGGCATGGACTGAAGCTTGGCGGAGAGGACGATGACCACGATCAGCTCCACGATGGTGAGGACGATCAGGCCGGTGGTGCCGGTATAGACAAGAAGGTACACCGGCAGCAGGGTCACATACGCCAGGATGCTGACGCCGAAGGTCACCATCAAGCCAAGGGCCATCCACAAAAAAGCCTGGGCGGTGTAGTGACCAAGGGTCTCGCCGGCGCGCTCTACATATTGGGGCTCCGGCTGGGGCTGAGGGGACAATTCATTCTCATTCATCTCAAAAACTCCTTTCCTTCTGTGGCTTTGCTTACATATGGAGCAAATGGGTCGCCACCGCGAAATAGACCAGCAGTGACAACGCATCGACCACCGTGGTAATGAAGGGGGAGGCCATCACCGCCGGGTCAAAGCCCAGCCGCTTGGCCAGCATGGGGAGGGTACAGCCCACCAGCTTGGCGATGACGATGGTGAGGAAGATGGACAGGGCCACCACCAGAGCCACCACCGGCCCCTTCTGGTCCAGGAAAATGACCTTTACGAACACCAGGACGCCCAGGGTGAGGGCGCACAGCAGGGAGACACGAAGTTCCTTCCAGATGACCTTGAACACGTCCCGGAACTCCACGTCTCCCAGGGACATGGCGCGGATGAGGGTCACCGACGCCTGGCCTCCGGCGTTGCCGCCGGTGTCCATGAGCATGGGGATAAAGAGGGTGAGGGCGGCGTTGGCCGCTAGGGCGTTTTCAAAAATGCCCAGAATGGCCCCGGTAAAGGTGGCGGAGACCATGAGCAACAGCAGCCAGGGGACCCGGTGCTTCCAGGTCTCGATGACGCCGGTCTGGAAATAGGGCTTGTCGGTGGGGACGATGGCCGCCATCTTCTCAATGTCCTCGGTGGCCTCCTCCTCCATAACGTCCATGGCGTCGTCAACGGTGATGATGCCCACCAGCAGGTTATCCTTGTCCACTACCGGCAGGGCGGTGAGGTCATATTTGGAGAAGAGCTGGGCCACGGTCTCCTTGTCCTCGTGGGTGTTCACCGAGATGATGTTGGTCTCCATGATCTCGGAGATCCGGGTCTCGTAGGAGGAGAGCAGCATGCGCCGCACCGTCACCACCCCCACCAGGGCGCGGTGCTGGGTGACATAGCAGGTGTAGACTGTCTCCTTGTCCAGCCCCACCCGGCGAATGCGGGCGAAGGACTCCTCCACCGTAGCGCCGGGGTGGAGGGAGACAAATTCGGTGGTCATCAGGGACCCGGCGGAGTCTTTGGGGTAGTTGAGCAGCTGGTTGATCTGGCTGCGGGTGGCGGCGTTGGTGTTGCGGAGGATACGGCTCACCAGGTTGGCGGGCATGTCCTCAATGATGTCCACCGCGTCGTCCAGATAAAGCTCGTCCAGGACCTCCCGCAGCTCGTTGTCGCTGAGGACGCTGAGCAGCCGCTCCTGATCGTCGCTGTCCTCCAGGTAGGTAAACACCTCCGCGGCCAGCTCCTTGGGAAGGAGGCGGAACACCAGCACCAGCTTTTCCGGGTCCAGCTCGCCCAGGAACTCCGCGATATCCACTTCGTTCATCTCGCCCAGGGCGGTCTTCAGCGCCCGGTACTGCTTTTGCTCCACCAGTTCGGTGAGACCTTCTATGGTGTGCTGCTCCGGCATTCGGCTCCCTCCTTTCCTTAGGGTGGACCCTCATTATATACCTCAAACCTTGCGGGGTCAAGGCCCGGGAGGAAAAAAGCAAACCGAGAAAAACCCCGAACGGTGCGCCGTTCGGGGCTTTTTGGTGTTTAGCCGGCCAGGAAGAAGGGGCGCAGGAGGGAGCGGAAGATGCCCCAGGTGGTGAGCCGTTCCACCGCCCGGTCCGCCACCAGCGGGAGCTCCGCCAGGGTCACGCCGTCTACGGTGACGGTCATCTGCCCCAGGGTCTGACCTTCCTCCACAGGGGCCTGGACCTCCGCCGTCAGGTCGATGGAGGTCTCCACCCGTCCCGCCTTTTCCCGCTCCAGGAGCAGCCGGGGCGGCTGAGCCAGCAGAGGCTGGACGGTGGACTGCTTGCCCAGCTTCACGTTGACGGGAGGCAACACCTGATCGGGGTAGACGTTGAGAAGGGTATAATTGGCAAAGCCATAGTCCAGCAGGGCGCGGGCCCCGTCGAACCGCTCCTGGGGGGTGGGGGACTTCATCACCACGGCGATGAGCTCCATGCCGTCCCGCTCGGCGGTGGCGGAGAGGCAGTATTGGGCGGTGGAGGTGGACCCGGTCTTCAGGCCGGTGGCCCCGTCGTAGAAGCGGATGAGCTTGTTGGTGTTCACCAGCTGGGAGGCGCCGCCGCGCAGAGAGTCGATCCAGATGGTGGTATACTCCCGGATCTGGGGATGGTTTATAATAAGCTCCCGGGACATAAGGGCGATGTCGTGGGCGGAGGTGACGTGGCCGGGGGCGGGGAGGCCAGTGACGTTTAAGAAGTTTGTGTCCTCCATGCCCAGCTCAGCGGCCCGCTGGTTCATCTTGGCCACAAAGGCCTCCTCACTGCCGCAGACCGCTTCGGCCAGGGCCACGGCGCAGTCGTTGGCGGAGACCACGGCCACAGCCTTAAGCATCTCGTGGACGGTGAGCTGTTCGTTTTCCTTCAGCCAGATCTGGCTGCCACCCATGGAGATGGCGTGGCGGGAGGCGGTGATGTTCTGCTCCAGCGTCAGCTTCCCCGCGTCCAGCGCCTCAAAGACCAGCAGCAGGGTCATGACCTTGGTGACGCTGGCGGGCTCCAGCCGGGCGTGGGAATTGTTTTCGTAGAGGATCTGCCCCGTCTCCTTTTCCATGAGGATGGAGGACGCGGCGTTAACAGTAAGGGCGGTCTCCTGCACGGCAGGGACGGCCTCAGCGGCCAGGGCGGGGCCTGCCAGCAGAAGGGAAACGGCGGTCAAGACCGCCAGAACTTTCTTCATGGGGGACAACTCCTTTTGCCGCCCGCGGGGGGCGTATTTCTGTTCTTAAGAATATGTTATTTTTTTGGCAATATACTTTACATGGCGCAGTAAAATTTGTATACTATAATAAACACGTGATACGAGAGAAAGAGGCGACGTGAAATGGCCCGTCGATTAGACAAGGATATGCCTGTCCAACCGTCCCAGGAGGGCGCGCGGCTGGAGCCGGCCCAAGAGCAGTCCCGAGAGGAGCGGCACAGCCGCCGGCGTGACCGCAGCGGCGAAAAGGCGCTGTGGGCGGCGCTGTGGTTCCCCTTATATTTTCTTTGGTTGGAGGTCATCTGCCGCATCGGCCTGTTGGGTAAGTTTGTGGACCGAGGACTGGGGTATACGCTGTTGTTTTCCATGGCGGGTGGGCTGCTGCTCGCCGCCTTTGTCACCTTCGGCCCGCCCCGATACCGCCGGATCTTTACCATTGCGGTCTCTGCTCTGGCGGCCTTTTGGGCCAGTGCCCAGAGCGTTTACTACACCATTTTCTCCACCTTCCTGACCCTGTATTCCGTGGGAAACGGGGGAGACGCCCTGCAATTCTGGAGGGATATCCTGAACGCTATGGGGAAGATCTGGTATCTCCTGATCCTCCTGTGGGCGCCCTTTGTGGCCATGGTGGCGTCGGGGAGCAAGCGGATGAAGACCCTGCGGTGGAAAAAACAGCATGTGGCCATCTTGCTGGCCGCAGCGGCGGGGCTTCAGCTCTTTGCCACGGCGTTGGTGGTCACCAACCGCAGGGGCGGTATGTCCCCCAGCTATCTGTATCAATACAGCTTCGTACCCGAAAAGACGGCGGAGGAATTCGGACTCTTTACTACCCTGCGGCTGGACGCCAGGCAGCTCTTTTTCGGGGTGAAGGAGATGCCGGAGGAGCCGCTGCCCACCCTGCCCGCCACCCCAACGCCCATTCCCACCCCGGACGGCACGGAGGGGCCCACCGACGAGCCCACGCCTACCCCTGTGGCCTACGGTCCCAACACCATGGACATCGACTTTGCCGCCCTGGCGGAAAACGCTCCCAGCGACACGCTGAAGTCCATGCACCAGTGGTTTGGTAGCCGGGAGGCGACCCTGCAAAACGAATACACCGGAGCATGGAAGGGAAAGAACCTCATCTTCATTGTGGCGGAGGGCTTCTCCCGCTATGCCATCACCGCCGAGACCACCCCCACCCTCTACAAGCTGGCCCACGAGGGCTTTGTGTGCGACGAGTTCTACAACCCCCTGTGGTGGGTGTCTACCTCCGACGGGGAATATGTGGCGGACACGTCCATGATCCCCAAGTCGGGGGTGTGGAGCTTCTACCGCTCGTCGGAAAACTGGCTGAAGTTCTGCCTGGGCAACCAGCTGCGCGGCGAGGGCTACGCTACCCGTGCCTATCATAACCACACCTACACCTATTATAAGCGACACCTCTCCCACCCCAACATGGGCTATGACTACAAAGGGGTGGGCAACGGCCTGGAGGTAAAGAAGACGTGGCCGGAGTCGGACGTGGAGATGATGGAAAAAACCATCCCGGAGTATATCAACGATGAACACTTCCACACCTACTACATGACGGTGTCCGGCCATATGCTCTACACCTTCATGGGCAACTATATGTCCGCCAAGCATAAAGACGAAGTAGGTCACGAGGACTTCTGCGAGGAGGCCCGGGCCTATCTGGCCTGCCAGATGGAGCTGGATAAGGCCATTGAATACCTCATCGAGGAGCTGCGCGCCGCGGGAAAGCTGGAGAACACCGCCATCGTCCTCACCGGTGACCACTACCCCTACGGCATGGAGAAGGCCGCCATCGACCAGCTGGTGGGCCACCAGGTGGAAGAAAATTTCGAGACCTATCTCTCCACCCTCATCCTCTGGAGCGGCGATATGGAGGGGAAGGAGCCGGTCCACATCGCCAAGCCCGTCTGCTCCTTGGACATCCTGCCCACGGTGAGCAATTTGATGGGGCTGGAGTACGATTCCCGCCTCTTGATGGGGCACGACGCGTTGTCCACCTATCCCGGCCTGGCGGTGCTGTCCAACCGGAGCTTTGTCACCGACCTGGGCTATTACAACTCCAAGACGGACACCTTTACCCTCCGGGAGGGGGCGGCAGAGCCGGACGAGGAGTATGTCAGCCGGACCTTCAAGGAGGTGGCCCGGATGTTCACCAACTCCACGAGGGTGCTGGAGCAGGACTACTACCGGGTGCTTTTCCCGAACGACTGAGAGAGCTTACAGAGGACATTATGAATTTTCGCGCCCGGCGAGTTGCATTTTTGTGCGCCCTTTTCCGGGGAAAGTCTTTACAATAGGTGAAAACTGTGGTAAACTAATTGGCAAGTTCTCTTTCGGACCCCTTCAAATTTGAAATTTTTGTCCTTTCACGATTCATTTTTGAGGAGCCGGAGGGCGGGCGCAGGTCCGCGTGAACAATGAAAAGGAGGAAGCACATGATGAAGAACATGAAACGATGGCTGGCTCTTGCGCTTTGCCTGGCGATGGTGTTTTCCCTGGCCGCCTGCGGCAAGGATGACGGGAAGCCCACTGCCGACCCCAACCAGACGGGGAACGATCCCGCTGTGACCGACCAGCCCGCCGCGGAGCAGGTCTACCGCCAGCTCTACGCCAGCGAGGTGACTACCTTTAACTACCTCTACACCGGCAACACCAACGACCTGCAGATGTCCGCCAACACCGTGGACTGCCTGGTGGAGTACGACAGCTACGGCGTGATGATCCCCTCCCTGGCCGAGAGCTGGGAGGCCAACGCCGACAACACCGAGTGGACCTTCCACATCCGCAAGGGCGTGAAGTGGGTGGACTACCAGGGCAACGAGGTGGCCGACGTCACCGCCCACGACTGGGTCACCGCCGCCAAGTACTCCAACACCGCGGAGAACGAGGCCAGCAACCAGTACATGTATGACGGCATCGTGAAGAACGCCCAGGCTTACTTCAACTACACTGCCTATCTTCTGGAGAGCGACAACGGCGCCAAGACCGTGGACGAGGAAGGCAACGAGATCAAGGTCGTGCCCGAGGTCAAGTGGGAGGACGTGGGCGTAAAGGCCACCGATGACTACACCTTGGTTTACACTATGGAGGCCCCCTGCGCCTACTTCCCCTCCGTGCTGAGCTATTCCAGCTATATGCCCGTCTATGAGCCCTTCCTCACCGAGCAGGGCAAGAACTTCGGTGCCGCCACCGGCCCGGACACCATCCTCTACAACGGCGCCTTCCTCATGAGCGAGTTTGCGCCCCAGGACCACCGCACCCTGGTGAAGAACCCCACCTATTGGGACAAGGACAACGTGTTCATCGACCGCCTGGAGCTGCGCTATAACTCTACCGCCGGTACCATCGGCCCCGAGCAGTTCATCCGCGGTGAGGTGGACTACGCCGAGCTGGACGCGTCCCTTCTCACCTCCTGGCTCACCGACGACAACACCTACAACATGGTGTCCTCCAGCCGCCCCAACGTGAGCTATTCCTACTTCTACGTGTTCAACTTTGAGCCCCGCTTCGACGCCAGCCTCGACCCCGACAACTGGACCCTGGCCGTCAACAACGAGAACTTCCGCCAGTCCATCATGCACGCTCTGGACCGGGTAGGCGCTCTGGCTGTTCAGGACCCCCAGAACCCCGAGAGCATCGTGAACAACACCGTCACCCCGCCCACCTTTGTCAGCGGCGCGGGCATGGACTTCACCGAGTATCCCGCCCTTAAGGCCATCACCGACGGGGACAGCTTTGACGCCGATCTGGCCCTGGAGTACAAGGCCAAGGCGGTGGAGGAGCTGACCGCCGCGGGTTGCAAGTTCCCCGTGAAGGTCTACATGCGCTATAACCCCGACACCACCAACTGGGACAAGGAGTGCCAGGTGGTGGAGCAGCAGCTGGAGAATGCCCTGGGCAAGGACTACATCGACGTGATCGTGGAGGCCGGCCCCTCCACTGGCTTCCTGGGCGCTGTCCGCCGCACCGGCGATTTCGGCCTGATGAAGTGCAATTGGGGCGCTGACTACGCCGATCCCCAGACCTGGACCGATCCCTTCAGCAAGACCAACACCTATAACTTCATGAATCAGGACGCCTCCCGCTCTGTGGGCGACGTGGCCTGCGACCACAAGGGCGCGGAGACCCAGGCCATCGTGGAGGAATATTACCGCCTGGTGGATGCCGCCAAGGCCATCACCACCGATGAGGCGGCCCGCTACACCGCCTTTGCCGAGGCGGAAGCCCACCTCATCAACCACGCCATCATCGTACCCTACTCCATCTCCTTCACCGGCTACGTGGCCACCCGCCTCAACGCCTTTGAGGGTGAGTACGCCCCGTATGGCCTGGCCCTCCAGCGCTACAAGTATCAGCACCTGCTGGAAGAGCCCATGAACATGGCCAAGTTCACTGCCGAGAACGACAAGTGGCAGACCGAGCGCGCCGCTGCGCTGGAAGCCAACAAGTAATTTAGACCAGATGTACCCCAAAGCCCGAGAAAAGAAGTGATGACGGTCGGGAAGGCAGTGGAACCACTGCCTTCCCACCGTTGCGTTTTTCCCCGGCGCGATTTCCCGCTGAAAGGCGGGCATTTTCCGGCGAAGATGCCCGGCTTTGAGCGGGGTAAAGTAGAAAGAGTCCACCCAAAGGAGGCCACAGCATGGCGAAATACATCGGCAAGCGTCTGTTGCGTTCGCTATTGACCTTGTTCATCATCATCACCATCGTCTTTTCCCTTTTGCGGCTCATGCCCATCGAGGGTTATTTTGAGAACTTTGAAAAGCTCTCCTCCGCCCAGATCAACGTAGGTTTGCGGCAGTTGGGGCTGAAGGACCCGGTGCCGGTACAGATGATGAACTTCTGGAAGGGCGTCATGAAGGGCGACTGGGGGGTCAGCCACAAATACCGGGTGGGCACCCCCGTACTGGACATTATCGCGGAGAAGATCCCTGTGTCCCTGAAAATGGGGCTGGCGGCGTTGGGCATCGCCCTGCTGCTGGGCTTGCCCCTGGGTATTCTGATGGCCCACTCCACCCGTACGCGGTTTAAGATCGGTGACAAGCTGGGCACGGTGTTCGTGGTTATCATCGAGGGCATCCCGGCGGCCATTTACCATCTGCTCATCCAGTTTTACGGCTCCAAGCTCCCCGGCGGGTTTGACATGTTCTTCCGCGCGGAGCGGCCCGTGACCTGGATCCTGCCCATCTTCTCTCTGGCCCTGGGCAACATCGCCTACTACGCCATGTGGCTTCGCCGGTATATGGTGGACGAGAACAACAAGGACTATGTGAAGCTGGCCCGGGCCAAGGGCGTGTCCGGCGGGAAGATCTTCCGCTCCCACGTGTTCCGCAACGCCATTGTCCCCCTGGCCCAGTTCATCCCCACCTCGGTGATCCTTACCCTGATGGGCTCGCTGTATGTGGAGAGCCTCTATTCCATCCCCGGTATGGGCGGTCTGCTGGTGCAGGCCATCCAGCGCCAGGACAACACCCTGGTCCAGGCCCTGGTGCTCATCTACGCGGCCATTTCTATTCTGGGCCTGCTGGTGGGCGACCTCTTTATGGCCCTCCTGGATCCCCGCATCGCCCTGGGCAAGAAAGAAGGTGACCGCTGATGGCGCAGTTTCGCTTTAAGGACCGCAAGACCGAGGAGTTGGCGGCCCATCTCAACGAGCATAGCAAGGCCATGGACGAGAAGGAGCTGTTTTCCTTTGCCGCCTACGACGCAGGCGCGGGGGAGCGGGGGGGCTACTCCGGCTATTCCTACTGGCGCTCTACCATCCGGGCCTTCCGCAAAAACGGTGTGGCTATGTTTTTCCTGCTGGTCATTGTGGCCACATTGCTCTTTACCTTCATCGAGCCGCTGCTGCCCTATGAGAAGGAGCCTAACACCATCTACTACTCCGAGCAGGTGCAGATCGACCTCTTCACCCGCCAGCCCAAACTGGATGAGAACGGAGAGCCCATCGTGAAGGTGGACCTGTCCCGGGACATCAAGCCGGGGAAGGAATACTGGTTCGGCACCAACGCCATCGGCCAGGACCTGTGGAGCCAGATCTGGGAGGGCACCCGCAACAGCCTGTTCATCGGCTTCGCCGTGGCCTGCGTGGATGCCCTGCTGGGTATTTTGGTGGGCGTTTTGTGGGGCTATGTCCGCAAGCTGGATTTCTTCTTCACCGAGCTTTACAACGTCTTTGACAACGTGCCCCAGACGTTGGTGGCCATCATCATCTCCTATATCCTGCGGCCGGGGATCAGCACCATGATCTTCGCCATGTGCCTGACCTCCTGGCTGGCCACGGCGCGGTTTATCCGCAACCAGGTGGTTATCATCCGCGACCGGGACTACAACCTGGCCTCCCGCTGTCTGGGCACCCCTGCCTGGCGGATCATGGTGAAGAACCTGCTGCCCTATCTGGTGAGCATCATCACCATGCGTATGGCCCTGGCCATCCCTGTGGCCATCAGCAACGAGGTGTTCTTGACCTATATTGGCCTGGGCGTCCCCCTGGAGACTCCCACCCTGGGTACCCTGGTGGAGGCGGGGCGGAAGGTGATGAGCAGTCCGTCGCTGCGTTACCAGCTCTTCTTCCCGGTGGTGGTGCTGGCGGTCATCACCATCTCCTTCTACGTTGTGGGCAACGCCTTTGCCGACGCCGCCGACCCCAAGAATCACGTGAACTAAGGAGGGCAAAACCATGGATGAAAAGCCGATTTTGTCCGCCAAGGACCTGGAGCTGAAATTCACCCTGCGAGGCAAGGTGATGACTGCCCTGCGGGGGATCTCCCTGGACGTTTATAAGGGGGAATCTCTCGCCATTGTGGGGGAATCCGGCTCGGGCAAGAGTGTGTTTACCAAGGCCTTTATGGGCCTCACCGACGCCAACGGCGCCATCACCGGCGGCGAGCTTTGGTACAAGGACCAGGACCTGCTCGCGCTGAAGACGGAGGCCCAGTGGCGCAAGATCCGGGGCAAGGAGATCGCCATGGTCATGCAGGACCCCATGACCTCTCTCAACCCCCTTAAGACCGTGGGCTGGCAGATCCAGGAGGCGGTGGAGCTGCACCAGGGCCTCAAGGGCAGGGCGGCCCACGCTGCCGCGGTGGAAGCCCTGCGGGATGTGGGTATCGATGACCCGGAGCGGCGCTTTCGCCAGTATCCTCATGAGTTCTCCGGGGGAATGCGCCAGCGGGTGGTCATCGCCACCGCCATCGCCTGCAAGCCCCAGGTGCTCATCTGCGACGAGCCCACCACCGCCCTGGATGTGACCATCCAGGCCCAGATCCTGGGCCTCATCAAAGACCTCCAGAAGAAATATAAGCTTACCACCATCTACATCACCCACGACCTGGGGGTGGTGGCAAATGTAGCCGACCGTATTGCCGTGATGTACGCCGGGGATATTGTGGAGATCGGCAAGTGCGAGGAGGTCTTCTACGATCCCAAGCACCCCTACACCTGGGCGTTGCTGTCCTCTCTGCCCCAGCTGGGGGTGAAGGGGGAGCCGCTGTACGCCATCGAGGGCACGCCGCCCAACCTCTTTATGGAGATCCGCGGCGACGCCTTTGCCCCCCGCAACCCTAAAGCGCTGAACATCGATTTTGTGGAGCGGCCGCCCTTCTTCGAGGTCAGTCCCACCCACAAGGCCCGCACATGGCTCCTGGACCCCCGCGCCCCTAAGGTGGAGGCCCCGGAGCGCATCCGTCATCTAAAGGAAGAGGGGGTGAGCCTGCGTGTCCAGTGAAGCCAACACGATCGACCGGCCCCTCGTAGAGGTGGACGATCTGCGGGTGGACTTCGGCTCCCACCGCCACCCCTTCCACGCCGTGCGCGGTGTGAGTTTTCATATCAACAAGGGGGAGACCTTTGGCTTGGTTGGGGAATCCGGCTCGGGCAAGACCACCATCGGCCGGGCCATTATTCGGGTCAACCCCGTGGCCGGGGGCGAGGTCCGCTACAAGGGCAAGCGTATTTCCGGAAAACTCTCCGCCCAGGAGGACAAGGAGCTGACCCGCAAGATCCAGATGATCTTCCAAGACCCCATGGCCTCGCTGAATGAGCGTGCCAAGGTGGACTATATTGTCTCCGAGGGTCTTTTGAATCTTGGTCACAGCCATACCAAAGAGCAGCGGGAGGAAAAGGTAGCAAAGGCCTTGGAGGATGTGGGCCTTCTTCCTGAGTTTGCCAGCCGCTTCCCCCACGAGTTTTCCGGGGGCCAGCGTCAGCGCATCGGCATTGCCCGCGCCCTCATCATGGAGCCGGAGTTTATCATCGCCGACGAGCCCATCTCCGCCCTGGACGTGTCCATCCGTGCCCAGGTGCTCAACCTGATGTCCAAGCTCCAGAAGGAGCGGGGGCTGACCTATCTGTTTATCGCCCACGACCTCAGCGTGGTGCGGTTCATTTCTGACCGCATTGGAGTTATCTACAAGGGGCAGCTCATGGAGCTGGCGGAGAGCGAACAGCTTTTTGCCAACCCCCTCCACCCCTATACCAACGCCCTTCTCTCCGCCATTCCCATGCCCGACCCGGTGCGGGAGCGGGACAAGAAGCTGGTGGTGTACGATCCTTCCTGCCACGACTACGAGAAGGACAAGCCGCAGTGGACCGAGCTGGAGCCGGGGCACTTTGTGCTGGGCAATGCCCGGGAGGTGGACGGCTACCGCAAAAAGTTGGGACTGTAAGGTGATATTATGTCAACTCCGAGATTGCGGCATGGGGACCGGGTGGCCCTGGTGTGCGCTTCGTCAGCAGTGCCAGAGGAACGGCTGGAGCCTGCGGTCAATGCGGTCAAGGCCCTGGGACTTGAACCCGCGCTCTATCCGAGCTGCTATTATGTAAACCGAAATGGCAACTTTGCCGCATCCGATGCGCAGCGTGCCCGCGATGTAATGGACGCATTTCTCGATCCTGCCATCCAAGGGGTGCTGTCCATCCGGGGCGGGTACGGCGCGGGGCGGCTGCTGCCTATGTTGGACCTGGACGCCATAGCTGCGTCGGGGAAGTTTTTTTCCGGATACAGCGACGTGACCGCGCTGCACATCCCTCTCAACGACCGGGGCCTGACCACCTGGCATACGGTGATGCCGTCAACCGAATATTACAAAGAGGTTGACCAATTTACTATGGATGAGCTTCGCTGGGCGCTCTTTGACGGAGACCCCAAGGTCTTGCCTTACCCCGAGGGCTGGGTGGCGGAGACGTTAGTCCCCGGTGCGGCAGAGGGAAAGCTGGTAGGTGGCAATCTCTCTTTGTTGGCCGCCAGTTTGGGCACGCCTTGGGAGATCGAGACCGAGGGCAACATCCTCTTTTTGGAGGATATTGGGGAGGAACCCTACCGGATCGACGGTATGCTCACCCACCTGCGAAACGCCGGGAAACTGGATTGTTGCGCCGGGGTGGTGCTGGGCTACTGGACGGACTGTGTGCCCGCCGATGACACGCCGACATTGTCCCTGGACGAGGTCATTGCCGAACTGCTGGGCGGTCTCAAATGCCCGGTGCTGAAGAACATTCCCTGCGGCCACTTTCTGCCCAGCTTGGCCCTGCCCTTGGGGGCGAAGGTGCGGCTGAACGCGACGAAACAAAATCTGGAGGTGCTGGAATGAAGGCTGTTGTCAATGCGCCCATTTGTCCGCTGATGACCCAGCCGCGCCACGACTGCGAGCTGGCGGATGAGGCTCTGTTTGGCATGGTGGTGGAGGTGTTGGAGCAGACCACCCCCGGCTATTGGAGGATCAGGACCCCGTACCGCTACGAAGGCTACGCCCCGGTGGGCTGTTTGGCCATAGGGGACCAGACAGCCGAGGACTGGGCGGCTCTGCCCAAGCGGGTGGTCCTACATAAGAACACCGTGGACGTGATGCACCAGCCTAAGGTCCAGTCCTGGCCTATCGTGACCCTGCCTGTGGGGGCTGTGGTGGCGGTGACCGAGCCGCCGGAAACCGACCCAGAGACGGGGAAGCCCAGCGGCTGGCAATGTGTTTCTCTCACCGACGGCTTGGAGGGCTACGTCCGCGCCAGTTGGCTGGACACGTACTATGACAAGCCCATCGACCTGCCGGAAAAGGAGCTACGGCGGCGGCTGGTAGACACGGCGTTGCTCTACCGCCGCACCCACTACCGCTGGGGCGGCAAAAGTCCGCTGGGCATCGACTGCTCCGGGCTGGTGTCCATGGCCTACCTCCTCAACGGCATCACCATCTACCGGGACGCCCACATCAAGCCGGACTTCGACTTGGTGGAGATACCCAGGGAGGACATGGACGTGGGCGACCTCCTCTTTTTCCCTGGCCACGTGGCCATGTATATGGGGGAGGGGAAGTACCTCCACTCCACAGGCAAGGCAGGGAGCGACGGCTTCGACATTAACTCCCTGGACCCCAACGACCCCCTCTACCGCAAGGACCTGGCGGAGGGCATCACCCAGGTGGGGGGCTACAAGGGATTTCATTGAGGATGACAAAACGCACGGCAGTCAACTGACTGCCGTGCGTTTTTATGTATTTGGTCAGGAAAGCTCCAGCCGCATGAGAACAAGCTCCTGCCAGCCGGTGTGCCGGGAACGGAAGCCCTTGGGGTTACGGCCGTACTCCACAAAGCCGAGGCTCTCATAGAGGGCGATGGCAGCGGCGTTTTCCCCTACCACGTCCAGTTCCAGCTGGTGATACCCGGCTTTTCTGGCACATTCGATACAGGCCGCCGTCAACGCCCGCCCAATGCCCAGTCCCCAGAATTCTTTCTCTATACTGATGCCAAATTCCGCACGGTGTCTGACCTTGTTTTTGCCGCCGACCGCTTCGATCCCTGCCGTGCCAACCAGATCGTCACGGAGAAAGGCGCAAAGCATGACCTCCTGCGGGTTTTCCTCCCGCCGGGCCAGAAATTCCGCCTCCTGCGCCACGGTGAAGCTGTTCTCGTCAGGGTAGGAGAGCAAAAAGTCGGTTTGAGCATGGGTCAAATTGAAATTGTCATAAACCGCCCGGGCATCGTCGGCGCCGCCGCTGCGGATCAGGCACGTCTCGCCGTTTTTCAAGCGTATGGTCTGTTGATAGCGCATATTACCTCCTACTTCGCGGGCATACCCAGGACGAAGAGATTGCCGTCCTTGACGAAGTTGTTCACCGCGTACATCACCAGCACCTCATCGATGGCATTATCCTTGACATACTGGGCCATGGAGGTCTTGTAGTACCGGGGGTCCACCAGGTGGATCTCGGAGAAGTGATAGCAGAGGAAGGGGGCCATGGAGTCGGCGTAGGAGTCCCGGATGAGCATGAGCTTGGGCGCGCCCTCCGGGGCCACGTTGGACTTAACCACGGTCAGGGGCTTGTTGCCCCCCAGGAAGGCGGAATATTTGTCCTTTTCCTCCAGCTTGCTCATGTCGTAGAGCTGGCCCTCGGTGGGGGTGCCGTCAAAGTAGTTGGTGACGGAGGCGGCGTCCTGGGGGACATAAAATTCGATGGTGTCCGGCTCCAGCCAGCGCACCCCGGAGGAGGAGAAGGTGGTGCCCAGGAATTGGTCGGAGACCACGGTGGGGGTAAATTCGCTCAGGGCCTTGGGAGTGCGGTCCATGCCCTCCATCAGTGCGGCGTAGGCGTAATATGCGCCCAAGCTGGTCCAGTGATGGTCGGTGCGGTAGTAGATCGGCTCATCCTTGTGGGTGTTAAGGGTGGTGTTGGCATCCAGCCACTTGGGACCCTGGAGAGCCGCGCCACGGGTGATATACTGTCCCTCGTCATCGTTGGGCGCGCCGTCGGGAAGCAGATGGCTCCACACGCTCACCTTACTGGGGAGGAGGGAGAAGTAGACGGGAACGTCGGTAAGAGTGGAGAGCTTCTCCACATAGCCGAAGTTGTCGTCGATGCGCTTCTTGGCCCGGTCGTTGGCAGGGGGATCAAAGCGAGGGATGAGGGTGTGCTCGTCGCAGATATAGACCCCGTTGTTCTCCCGCTTCCCCGAGGCATACTCCGCCCCGGCCTTGAGGGCGATCCACTCGTCCCGCAGGACGAACTGGTCGGTAACAAAGGTCTCGAAGTCCTCCATGAAAGTCCCGCTCAGAAGAGCGTCCTTGGAAAGCTCGGGCATCTGCGCCAGCGTGCGGTTCTCCATGGGGGAGAATTCCTTGGCGGGGGTCGCCGCGTTGGCGACGGCAAACACCCCTAAAAACGAAAGGAATAGAGCGGTGATAAAAATGGCGTATTTCTTTGACATGATGCGCCCTCCTTAAAAGCGGAAGTACAAAAACGGATTATAGGTGGCGTCCACCAAATAGGCGGTGCACAGCACCATCCCGGCCATCAGCCCTATCGGGAGAAGTACCCGGCCCACCTTGGAGCGGTCAACGCCCCAATGACGCTTGACCAAGTTGGTCACTAGCGGCGTGGCCGCCACAAAGGACACCAGAAGAACGGGGAGATAGCTGCGCAGGTAATAGAGGGTGGCGGCGTTCACCACACCGCCGCCGGCGAAGCCGAACATGGCGGCCAAATAGCCGGGGAGTTTGGCCATGTCCTCCACGCCAAAGATAGCAAAGCTGACGATGACCAGAAACAGGGTGTAGACGTGCTGGAGCCAGCCGGGGAACTTTTCCAGGGCCTTGCCCCAGAAGGTGCGCTCACAGAGGATGAGCACGCCGAAGTAAAGGCCCCACAGCACGAAGTTCCAGGCCGCGCCGTGCCAGATGCCCGTCAAGCTCCAAACGATCAACAGGTTAAGGCAGGTGCGCCACTTGCCCTTGCGGCTGCCCCCCAAGGGGAAGTAGACATACTCCCGGAACCAGCTGCCCAGGGAGATATGCCACCGCCGCCAAAACTCGGAAATGCTTTTGGAGATGAAGGGATAATCGAAGTTCTTTAGGAACTCGAAGCCCAGCATCCGTCCCAGGCCGATGGCCATGTCGGAATAGCCCGAGAAGTCAAAGTAGAGCTGCAGGGCGCAGACAATGGCCCCCAGCCATGCCCCCACCACAGTAAGGCCGCTTAGCTCGGTGGCCTTGATGGTGTCCCACAGCGAGCCGATGTTGTTGGCGATGAGCACCTTTTTCGCCAGGCCCACCACGAAGGTCTGCACCCCGGCGGCAAATTGCTCGGGGGAGTGGGTGCGGTGTTCCAGCTGGTCGTCCAGGTCCTTATACTTGATGATAGGTCCGGCGATGAGCTGGGGGAAGAGGGTGACGAAGGTGCCGAAGGTGATGATGTTTTTCTGGGCATGTGCGTCTCCCCGGTACACGTCGATGGTGTAGGACATGGTCTGGAAGGTGTAGAAGGAGATGCCGATGGGCAGCTTCAGCCCGGTGAGGGGAATGCTGGTGCCCAACAGGGCGTTGAGGTTGCCGATGACAAAGTCGCTGTACTTAAACACGCCCAGCAGGGCCAGATTGAAGATCACTGACGATGCCACCGCCAGCCGCGCGCCCTTGTCGTTCCCCTTGGCCTGACAGCGGGTGACCAGCATGCCGTGGGTGTAGTCGATGGCGATGGAGGCGAACATGATAAGGATATAGATGGGCTCTCCCCAGCCGTAAAAGATGAGGTTGAGGAGGAGCAGCACGGCGTTGCGGAACTTCAGCGGGGCGATATAATACACCGCCAGCACGATGGGGAGGTAGAAGAACAGGAAAAAGGGGGTTGAAAAAACCAAATTACCACATCCTACGTTTGTTTGGGCTGTGACGGACGGGCGGGTTTGGAACCCGCCCCTACGATATGTTTATTTTAAACAATCTTGGAACGTTTTAACCGCGCCGGCGGAGTCGGGGCAGACGCAGAAGAGGACCCAGTCACCTTCGGTGACCAGTTTGTAGTCGGCCACATAGCCGCCGGTAGCGGGATAGGTCTCCGCGTCGTCCTGAAGCTGGTCCAGACGGCCCTCACAGGCGGTC
This sequence comes from uncultured Oscillospiraceae bacterium, assembly GCA_910579775.1. Classification (GTDB taxonomy): domain Bacteria; phylum Bacillota; class Clostridia; order Oscillospirales; family Oscillospiraceae; genus MGBC124762. The sequence continues at coordinate 58,782 of CAJTUE010000004.1, forward strand.
TTTACATCGGCGGCCTTGCCGGACTTGGCCCGGGCGATGAAAATTTCCTCAATATTCGCGCTGAACTCGGGGATGTAGAGGACGAAGTCCTCCAGATCGCTTGCGGAGAGGGAATAGAAGTTCTCCAGCACGGAAGAAGCGTCCATGTTGGCGGTGGTGTCCCCGGCGGACTTGGCTACCGCGGCGTAGACCTCACTGGCGGCAGGGACGGCAATGCTGGGGGTGTCGGAAGGCTCAACAGGGTCGGGCGCGGGAGTTTCCACAGGGGTGGGGGTAGGCTTGGGGTCTACATAGTCGGGGTCCCCGGGCTTGGAGACGGTGACATCCTGCGAGGGGTCCGCCGGAGGGGGTGTGCCCTTGTCAGGGAGGTCGGTCACATCCGGCTCCACGGTGGGGTCGCCCTCGGTGGGATCGGGGCCGGGCGTTACATCAGGGGTGGGAGAGACAGCCTCGGTGATGGCGGGGGAGGGAGAGAGAGTCTCGTCTTCGGGGGCGGGGGTCTTGGGGCCGCAGGCGGCCAGGCCGGCGGTGAGGCCCAGAGCCAGGATCAAGGCGGCGATACGTTGTTTCATGGGGCAAACACTCCTTTTTTTCATTCAAACGACTACTTGGACGGAGAGTGTGGGAAAAAGGTTCCCGTCAAATTTGGCCGTCCAGGTGGTTTTGAACTCTCTGAATGATCATATCCAGAGCCACCAGGTTGCGTCCACCCTCCAGCACCACGATGTCGGCGTATTGCCGGGAGGGCTGGACATATTGCTCGTGCATGGGCTTGACGGTGGTGAGATATTGTGTGACCACCGAGTCCAGACTACGCCCCCGCTCCTTCACATCCCGCATGATGCGGCGGAGGATGCGGGTGTCCGCGTCGGTGTCCACGAAAATTTTGATGTCCATGGCGTCCCGCAGGGCCTTGTTCTCAAAGATCAGAATGCCCTCCACAATGACCACGCTTTTTGGCTCCACCCGCACGGTCTCCCGGCGGCGGTTGTGGATGGTGTAGTCATAGGTGGGGCAGTCGATGGCCCGGCCCGCCTTGAGCTCCGCCAGATGGCGTACCATCAGGTCGGTGTCAAAGGAGTCGGGGTGGTCGTAGTTGAGCTTGCACCGCTCCTCATAGGGCAGTTCGTCGTGGGCTTTGTAGTAGTTGTCGTGGTTGACCACAGACACGCTGGGGCCGAACCGCTCCACCAGCTTTTTCGTTAGGGTGGTTTTGCCTGAGCCGGTGCCCCCGGCAATGCCGATGACCATTACATTCATGTTTGCCGCCTCCCCCAAATACATATTAAAACAGTATAACGCCCTTTCCCGCCGATGGCAAGAGCCAAGGGGCGAAAAAGGGCGGAAAAAGTTACGGACCGTCCACGGGGACAGGGGAGTGGAGAAATTCCTCCCCGCAGGGGAGGGGGGCGGGCAGACACAGGGAAAACTGGTCGGTGAGGGCGGCTTCGGCGGCCAACAGATCCTTATGTCGGGCGGGCTTGGTGATGATGGGGAGGGTACAGCCAGGCTTCAGCGCCGCCAGGTGGGCCGCCCCTCGGCGAGTCATGGCCAGCACGCGGAGATAAGCGGGGGCGGCTTGGGGCGCGGGGACGCCCAGGGCGGCGCGGAGGGTCACCCGGCGCAGACGGGCGTGGGTAAAACGCTTGGTTTTGGCCGCGTCCCACAGCTCGTCTAGGGTTGTTGCCATCCGAGCCGCTTTCCAAAGCCGCTGGGCAAGGCCGTCACCGGCATCGGGAAGCGTCTCCAAGTCTTTCACGGTGAGGGTGCGGAGAGAGGAAAGAACGGTACGCTCCAAATGCTTCAGATCGTAGACCTCTCCCCGCCATGGTGAAGGGAGGTAGGGGTCGGCATTCTCGCCCCGGCGCAGAAGGGCGCGGAGGCTGGAGGCGGAGGGGTCGTCCCGGTCGGGAAGGGGCGCATCGTGAGTGCCGAGGCGATGGATGGGCAGCGCGGTCACACCGGGGGGCAGACAGCGGAGGTATTCCACCGCCAGGTTGTTGTTGGGGAGGGCCAGCAGAGCGGCGGTCTCCCGGCCGAGGAGAGACTGTGCGGCCCGCTGACGGGCGGCGGGGTAGGAGAGACCATGGGCCATGAGGGGGGCTACGGCCTCGTCAAAGCGGGGGCTGTTGAGGGTGTCCGCCAAGGCGTGGAGGACAGGGAGGTCGGGGGTCTCGCAGCCGAAGGAGAGCGTGCCCATCCCGGCGGCGGCCAGCAGCTCCACCGCCCCCCGGGCAAAGGTCTCCGCCGAGGCCATGGCAAAGGGAGTGGGCAGCTCCAGCACCAAGTCGGCGCCGAACCGGGCCGCCATAGCGGCTCTGGCCCATTTGTCGGCCACGGCGCAGTCTCCCCGCTGGACCCAGTGGCCGGACATACACACCACAAGGGCGGCATCCTGCCCTGCCTCCTGCCGGGTCAGGGCGAGGTGCTTGGCGTGTCCTGTATGAAAGGGGTTATACTCCGCCACAATACCTACGACAGCCATGGTGCGCACCTCCGGGGAAAAGGATAAAAAAAGGGGTTGCCCCTAGGGAAAAAAAGCAGTACAATAAAGTTATTATATCGGACTTGCACCCTTCTGACAAGGGAAAACAATGAATCACGAAAGGAACGGTAAACATGAAAATTCTTGTCATCAACGCGGGCAGCTCCTCCTTGAAGTATCAGCTGCTGGACTCTTCGACGGGGGACGTGCTGGCCAAGGGCCTGTGCGAGCGCATCGGCATCGACGGCCACCTGAAACACACCCCGGGCAACGGCAAGGAGGTCTTTAACCGGGACGTGGCCATGCCCACCCACGCCGAGGCCATCGAGAAGGTGCTGGAGCTGCTGGTGAGCGCGGACCACGGGGTCATTGCCTCTGCCAAGGAGATCGACGCGGTGGGCCACCGGGTGGTCCACGGCGGGGAGAAGTTTGCAAGCTCGGTCATGATCGACGAGCAGGTGATGGACGCCATCCGGGAGTGCATCCCCCTGGCGCCCCTCCACAACCCCGCCAACATCATCGGCATTGAGGCATGTAAGAAGGTCATGCCCGGGGTGCCCATGGTGGCGGTGTTTGACACGGCCTTCCACCAGACCATGCCCCCCAAGGCGTATATCTATCCCCTGCCCTATGAGTACTACGAGCAGGACAAGGTGCGCCGCTATGGCTTCCACGGCACCTCCCACCGCTTTGTCACCCAGGAGGCGGCCAAGCTGCTGGACAAGCCCATCGAGGAGCTGAAGCTCATCTCTTGCCACCTGGGCAACGGCTCTTCTGTGGCGGCGGTGGACGGCGGCAGGAGCGTGGACACATCCATGGGCTTCACCCCCCTGGCGGGGGTGGCAATGGGCACCCGGTGCGGCGATCTGGACCCCGCCATTTTGGAGTATCTGATGAATAAGCACGGCTTTGATATGGCCGAGATGCAGAACGTGCTCAACAAGAAGTCCGGGGTGCAGGGCATCTCCGGCGTCAGCTCCGACTTCCGCGATTTGGACGCCACCGCCGCCGAGGGCAACCCCCGCTCCCGCCTGGCCCTGGATGTATTCTGCTACGGCGTTTCCAAGTATATCGGCGCCTACGCCGCCGCCATGGGCGGGGTGGACGCGGTCATCTTTACCGCCGGGGTGGGGGAGAACGGCCCCGAGACCCGGGCGCTCATCTGCGAGAAGCTGGGCTTTATGGGAATCGCGCTGGACCAGGAGGCCAACCTGGCCCGGGGCAAGTTGGTGGACGCCTCCGCCCCTGGGGCGAAGGTCAAGACCCTTATCATCCCCACCAACGAGGAGCTGATGATTGCTATGGATACCGCCGCTATCGTGGCGGGAAAGTAAGAAAACGGTATATGCAGGGCCGGGCGTTCTCCTTAAGAGGCTGTCCGGCCCATGGAGTCGACCACAGTTGAAGGGAGGTCCCAAAGTATGGAGCAGGGAAGCAACGGCCACGAGGGCCAGAACAGGCAGCCGGAGGATGTTGTCATCCTCAACACCAGTTTGATCCAGATGGCCTTTGACAAGAAGAAGGAGGCGGACGCACAGGAGCGCCAGGAGATCGACGAGCTGCGGGAGCGCGCGGAGCTGGCCGACTGCGAGGCCCAGCGGATGCTGGGTCTGCGCTATGCCTCCGGCGACGGAGTGGAAAAGGACCTGGACGCCGCCATCCACTGGCTGCTTCAGGCCGGCGAGGCGGGGGACATGCAGGCCCAGGACGCCCTGGCCGGTTGTTACCGGGCCAAGGCCAACGCCGAGACCGACGAGGCCCGGCGGGAGGAATGGTACGTCAAGGCATTTGAGCTCTATACCCAGGGCGCGGAGCAGGGCTATCCCCCCTCCGTTTATAATCTGGGGCTGGCCTATGAGAATGCTGCCGGGGTGGAGGCCGACCTGGAGCGGGCGGCGGAGCTTTACCGCCAGGCGGGAGAGAACGAGTATCCCCCGGCGGACTGCGCCCTGGCAGTGTGCTACTTAAACGGCAACGGCGTGGAGAAGAATATTCCCCAGGCCCTGGAGCTGCTGGCCAAGGCGGCACAGGCGGGCTACGCCCGCGCCCAGTGTATTTTGGGCGACTTCTTCCTCTGGGGCCACGATGGCGTGGAGAAAGACGCCGGCCACGCCCTGGAGCTTTACCGGGAGGCGGCCAAGGAGGGCTATGCCCCCGCCATGGAAAAGCTTGGCCTCTGCTATGAAAACGGCGACGGGGTGGAGGTGGACATGGCCCGTGCAGTGGACTATTACCGCCAGGCCAGCGACCTGGGCTACGCCCCCGCCACCTGTGACCTGGCCGTGTGCTATCTGAATGGCGAGGGTGTGGAGCTGAACGAGGAAGAGGCGGTGCGTCTTCTGGAGCTGTCGGTGGCCGACGGCCACGACCGCTCCATGTGTGTGCTGGGCGACTGCCTGCGCTGGGGCACCGGCACGGCCAAGGACCCCGCCCGGGCCTTTCAGCTCTACAGCAGGGCCTGGGAGGATGAATACCTTCCCGCTCTGCGGCAGCTGGGCGTCTGCTACGAGGCAGGCGAAGGAGTGGAGGAGGACCGCCCCAAGGCCATTGAGCTTTATAAGCAGGCCGCCGATGGGGGAGACGCCGCCGCCATGTGCAACCTGGGCGTGTGTTACTTAAACGGCATCGGGGTGACCCAGGACCCGGTGGAGGCGGCCACCTGGCTGGAGAAGGCCGCCGATCGGGGCTCCCTGCGGGCGCTGGACTTTTTGGGCGACTGCTACAAGGACGGTAAAGGCGTGCCTCAGGACGAGAAGAAGGCGATGGAGCTGTATCAAAAGGCCGCCGACGCAGGCTATCTCACCGCCATCTGCTCCATCGGCCTTTGCTACGAGATGGGTGAGTGCGTGGAGCAGGATAAGCTGAAGGCCACCGAATATTACCGCCGGGCGGCAGAGAAGGGTCACGCCCCCGCCCAGTGCAACCTGGGCTTCTGCTACTTCCGTGCCATCGGTGTGGAGCGGGATTACCAGCAGGCGGTCTACTGGTTCCAGAAGGCCGCCAAGCAGCACTGGGCACGGGCCATGGACCTGCTGGGGGACTGCTACCAGCGGGGCTGGGGTGTGGAGAAGGACGACGCCAAGGCGGTGGAGCTTTACCGGGAGGCCGCGGAGGCCAACTATCCCTCCGCCATCTGCTCCCTGGGCCTCTGCTATGAGTTTGGCGACGGCGTGGAGGAGGATCGGGAGAAGGCGGTGGAGCTCTACCGCCGGGCGGCGGAGCTTGGCTCCCCCGCGGCTCAATGCAATCTGGGCTTCTGCTACCTCCGGGCCATCGGTGTGGAGCGCAGTGAGGTGGAGGCGGTGAAATGGTTCCAAAAGGCCGCCGAACAGGATTGGGTGCGGGCCATGGACTTGCTGGGAGATTGCTATCAGCGGGGCTGGGGCGTGCCGCAGGACGACAAAAAGGCCGCCGAGCTGTACGCCCGGGCCGCCGAGCGGGACTACCCGCAGTCCATCTGCTCCCTGGGCCTTTGCTACGAGATGGGCGACGGGGTGGAGGAGGACAAGGCCAAGGCGGTGGAGCTGTACACCCGGGCCGCCGAGCTGGGCGATCCCTGCGCCCAGTGCAACTTGGGATTCTGCTACTCCCGGGGCATCGGCGTAGAGAACGACGACGCAAAGGCTGTGGAGTGGTTCCAAAAGGCCGCCGATCAGGGCTGGCTCCGGGCCATCGACCTGCTGGCTGACTGCTATTCCCACGGCTGGGGCGTAGAGCGGGACGACAAGAAGGCGGTCGAGCTGTATCAGCGGGCCGCCGAGAGAGACTATCCGCCCAGCCAGTGTTCTCTGGGGCTGTGCTATGAGTGCGGCGACGGCGTGGATGAGGACCCCCAGAAGGCCACCGCCTATTACGCCGCGTCTGCCCGGCAAGGCTATGCCGCCGCCCAGTGCAATTTGGGTGTGTGCTATTTGAATGGCTACGGCGTCACCGAGGACAAGGACAAGGCTGTGGAGTGGTTCCGCAGGGCCGCGGAGCAGAACTGGGCCAGGGCCATCAAGATCCTGGGCGATTGTTGTAAGCACGGCGACGGCGTGCCCAAGGACTTCAAAAAGGCATTTGAGTATTATATCCGCGCCGCTGAGCAGGGCTATGGACCGGCCATGTGCAACCTGGGCCTTTGCTATGAGTTCGGCGAGGGGGTCGATGAGGACAAGGCCAAGGCGGCGGAGTATTACCGCCGCGCCGCCGACCGGGGCGATGTGGCCGGGATGTGTAATCTGGGCTACTGCTACTACACCGGCATTGGTGTGAAGGTGGACTATAACGAGGCCGTCAAGTGGTTTATGGAGGCGGTGAAGCGGGGACAGCCCCGGGCTATGGACCTGATGGGCGACTGCTACCGCCTGGGCAAGGGGGTCCCGGTGGACTATGACCGGGCCTACAAGCTCTATGAGGGAGCCTACGCCAAGGGCTATAAGATGTCCGCCATCGGTCTGGGCATTTGCCTCTACTACGGCTACGGCTGCCAGGCCGACTGGCCCCGCGCCAAGCCCTTCCTGGAAGAGGGCGCTGAGCGCTATAACGACGAGGATTGTAAGAAACTGCTGGAAAGCGTCAACAAAGCCGGGGGCAAGACGCTGACGCCGTCCGGTGGTCAGGCTGTTCCACCGCAGGAAAAGAAAAAGGGCCTGTTCGGGAAGCTGTTCGGCAAATAAGAAAGTTGCAGACCATTCCCATGCAATATTTTACGAAAGAGGCGGGCTTGTCCCTGCCTCTTTCGTATATTTTGCAGTTTTGCAAAAAACTTCTTGCATTTTCGGTGGCGAGCACGTATAATAGAGCCACCAAGAAAAAAGGAGTGTTGCGGCATGGCAATTACCAACAAGGCTCTCTTGAGCATCTACGAGGACGTTCAGCGCAAGGATCCCGACCAGAAGGAATTTCTCCAGGCGGTCTACGAGGTGCTGGAGTCCCTCCAGCCCGTGGTAGAACAGCGGCCGGAGTTCATTGAGAAGGGCGTGGTGGCCCGGATGGTGGAGCCGGAGCGGATGATCGTCTTCCGGGTCCCTTGGGTGGACGACAGCGGCCAGGTGCAGGTGAACCGAGGCTTCCGGGTGCAGTTCAACTCCGCCATCGGTCCCTACAAGGGCGGCCTGCGCTTCCACCCCAGCGTGAACCTCTCCATCATCAAGTTCCTGGGCTTTGAGCAGATTTTTAAGAACAGCCTCACCGGCCTGCCCATGGGCGGCGGCAAGGGCGGCTCCGACTTCGACCCCAAGGGCAAGAGCGACAACGAGGTCATGCGCTTCTGCCAGTCCTTCATGACCGAGCTGCAGCGCCACATCGGCCCGGACACCGATGTGCCCGCCGGGGACATTGGCGTGGGCGCCCGGGAGATCGGCTTTATGTTCGGCCAGTACAAGCGTCTGCGCGATGAGTTTACCGGCGTACTCACCGGCAAGGGCCTGACCTATGGCGGCTCCCTAGCCCGTACCGAGGCCACCGGCTACGGCCTTTGCTACTTTGCCGACGAGATGCTCAAGGCCAACGGAAAGTCCTTCCAGGGCCATAGGGTGGTCATCTCCGGCAGCGGCAACGTGGCCATTTACGCAAACCAGAAGGCCACCCAGCTGGGCGGCAAGGTCATCGCTATGAGCGATTCCAACGGGTACATCGTGGACGAGAACGGCATCGACTACAAGATCATCAAGGAGATCAAGGAGGTCAAGCGGGCCCGGATAAAGACATACCTGGACTACGTGCCCTCCGCCAAGTATGTGGAGGGCTGCAAGGGCATCTGGACCGTGCCCTGTGACATTGCCCTCCCCTGTGCCACCCAGAACGAGCTGGACGAGGAGGGGGCAAAGGCCCTTACCGAGCACGGCTGCTTTGCCGTGGCCGAGGGCGCGAATATGCCCTCCACCCCCGAGGCGGTGACCTGGTTCCAGAGCCATGGGGTCCTCTTCGCCCCCGCCAAGGCGTCCAACGCCGGCGGCGTGGCCACCTCCGGTTTGGAGATGAGCCAGAACTCCATGCGCCTTTCCTGGACCTTCGACGAGGTGGACGAAAAGCTCCACGGTATCATGGTGAACATCTACGCCGCCGCTGCCAAGGCCGCCGCAGATTACGGTATGGCGGGCAATCTGGTGGCCGGGGCGAACATCGCCGGGTTCTTGAAGGTGGCCGAGGCCATGCTTTGGCAGGGCGTTTCCTATTAAGAAGTTTACATAACATTGCAGATGAGGTATAAAATGACCCCGCAGAGCGAGTGGCTCTGCGGGGTCATTTTTCAAAATTAGTTTACATAATTACAATTCCTCAAACGCCAGCATATCCTCGTTGTGCTGGAACTCGAAGGGGAGAATGCCACGGTGGGGGTATTCCGCCTCCCCCCGCTGGTTATCGGTGGGATCGGCACGGAAATGAGCCTTGGGGGGCTGGAATTCTTGATGAAGGTCGGAATTGAACACCGTGCGGAAGATGTCCAGATTGCCGAAGTAGTAGTTCCAGCGTTCCAGATCCCCGGCGCGGTAGGCTGAGCCGCCGTAAGAGGGGTCGGCGTAGAGCCAGCCATATTGATTTACATAAAGCTGCGCCCAGTCGTGACAGCCCACGCTGGCCGGGTCGGCGGCGAAGCCGGACTGCCACCGGGCGGGCACCCCCGCCAGACGGCATAGGGTAATAAACAAAATGGCCTGAACGCCGCAGTCACCCTTCAAGTTCTTAGCGGCATAGTCGCAGATGGTGTCCAGGGCGGCGTATTCCCGCATATAGGAATATTTCACCTTGGTGGTCACAAAATCATAGGCGTTGCGGGCCTTTTTGAGAGGATCCGTTTCTGTCCCCTGAATTTCCTGAGAGAGCTGGCGCATGAAGGGGGTAAAGAGAATGTTGGGCGTCTGCTCCCCCAGGCAGGCCAGAGCGTCGTCGGGTAGCGGAGTGTCGCCGGACTGACCGGAGACGGGCTCCACATAGGCTAAACGGTTTACATAACTATACGTCACCGAGAAGGTGTCGCCTGCTTTCGCACCGGGGAAGCACACCGTTCGCATGGGGGCTTCCTCGGGGGCGACCACGGCGAGGTCGGGGTGGGACAGCTCCAGGATGCGAATGTCCGACTGGTGGGTGCAGGGCTTGGGGATGGGAAGATGGACTGTGAGGGGCGCGTTTTCCACCGCCTCGGGCTTGAGGGAGAAGGTCTGCTTCACAGTAATGCGGGCGGCGCGGCCGCCCTTTTCCTTCATGAGGGCGATGTTGCTCTTGATGCGGCCCTTGCGGGCTGCACTGGCCTCATCCTCGGCGGCGGGGTGAAGCTGACGGGCGGCGTAGTCGTCCCGGGTGGTGAGTATGTTGGCAATAAAGCGGCGGTGGAAGTGGCGGACTCCCTTGATGTAGAGCCAGTCGGCGGCGCGGCTGTTTACCAACTGGGGCAGCTCTTCATCCTTGAAATCCCGGAAGGTCTCCCGTAAAAGGCTCAACGCCTCCTCGTCGGTGTACGGATACTCGGAGAGGGGGAGAAAGTCCAGGCGGGTCAACTCCAACTCCAGCCGCTTGCGCAGGCAGTCGGGGATATCGCCGCTCAAATAGTTGGCGATGGCGGCGCGGCAGTCGTCAAAGAAGCCGGCGTGTTTCATGGCGGCGACGTCGTCGGGCAGAGGCACGCCGCAGTAGTTCATGTCGGGGCAGAGTTGCTTTTCCATGCTGATCCCTCCTGTGTTATGCTTTCAAGCCCTTGAAGCCGAAGCCCGGCTCCTCGGGCAGGGTGAGCGCCTTGCCCACCTCCCGGCCAACGCCGCCCTGGAAGGGGAGGTCGGCCAGAGAGAAGGTGGCGTCCAGGTCGGCGCGGGTGATATTTTTGAGGGCCGCGCCCAGGCTGGCGGCGGCGGTGATGCCGATGTTGGTCTCCTCCGCCATACAGCCCAGCATGACGGTGACCCCCGCGGCCTCGCAGATGGCGTTGATCTTCTGGGCCTCCCGCAGGCCGCCGCACTTCATAAGTTTGATGTTGACGATATCCACGCACCGGCCCCGGATGAGCTTCAGGGCGTCCTTGGCGGTGAAGCAGGACTCGTCGGACATGATGGGTACGCGGCTGGCGCGGGTGACCTCCGCCAGACCCTCCAGGTCGTCTGCCTTGACAGGCTGCTCCACCAGCTCCAGGTCATACTCGTCCAGCCGGGCGATCATGTTGATTGCCTCCTTGGCGCTCCACGCCTGATTGGCGTCTATCCGGATCTTCACGTTGGCGCCCACGGCCTCCCGAATGGCCTTCATCCGGGCCAGGTCGGAGGCCTCGTCCACCCCCATCTTCACCTTGAGCACGTCAAAGCCCTGGGCCACCCGCTCCCGGGCCTTTTGGGCCATGTATTCGGGGGGGTTGATGGGGATGGTCACGTCGGTCTCCATGGTGTTGGAAAGCCCGCCCAGCAGCTTGTAGACCGGCAGGCCCGCTTTCTTGCCCAGCAGGTCATGGCAGGCGATGTCGATGGCGGTCTTGGCGCAGTGGGCATGGGCGGTGGCCTTGTCCATGATCCAGTAGACCTTCTCCAGATCGGTGGGGTCTACGCCCATCAGATCCCGGGCCATGAGCTCGATGGAGGCGGCGGTACCGGGAAGGTTTTCTCCCGAAACGAACACGCCGGGCGCACCCTCGCCGTAACCCACAAGGCCCTCGTCGGTCTCTATGGTCACCACTGCGCTTTCCGCGTTGGTGATGACGCCCAGAGAGATACGAAAGGGCTCGGTGAGAGGTACTTTGACCCGGTCGATCTTGATGTCGGTGATCTTCATGAAAACAACTCCTTTAGACTGTCCGGAGGGCACCCGCGGGAGCGGGGACGCCGCCCCGGCGGCGAAATTCGCGGGCGCGGCGCGCCAAGAATTTGCGGAGACCCGGGTCCGCCGGGTCGAGCATTATACTAGCAGTGTAACTGCATGGGCGGCAATGCCCTCTTTTTTCCCGGTGAAGCCAAGCCCTTCCTCGGTGGTAGCCTTGACGCTGACCTGAGACACATCCACGCTCATGGTCCGGGCTAAGTTTTCCCGCATGGCGGGGATGTGGGGGGCGAGCTTGGGGGCTTGGGCCAGGATGGTGGCGTCCACATTGCCCACCCGGCAGCCGTGGCTCTGGACCAATTCTACCACATGGTGCAATAATTGCAAGCTGTCCGCGCCGGAATATTTGGGGTCGGTGTCGGGGAAGTGCTGTCCGATATCGCCCAGAGCCAGCGCGCCCAGCAGGGCGTCCATAACGGCGTGGGTGAGCACGTCGGCGTCGGAGTGGCCCAGAAGACCCTTTTCATAAGGGATATTCACCCCGCCCAGAATGAGCCGACGTTCCTCCGCCAGCTGATGTACGTCGTAGCCGTGGCCGATCCTCATGGCGCATCCTCCCGCAAAATAGCCTCCGCCACCGCGAGATCGATGGGGGTGGTGATCTTGATATTACGCTCGTCCCCGGGGGTGAGGGGTACGGTGGCCCCCAGCCGCTCCACGGCGGAGGAGTCGTCGGTGACCTCCCAGCCCTCCTCCATAGCCTTTTGAAGGGCTGCGCGTAAAAGCTCGGCGCGGAACACCTGGGGGGTCTGAACGGCCCGAAGGGTCTCACGGTCCGGGGTGGAGGTAATGAACTCGCCGTCAAAGGTCTTGACAGTGTCCTTTACCGCCACCGCCGGGACGGCGGCATTGCACCGGGCGGCGGTGAGGACGGCAGCGTCAATGACCGCCCGAGGCACCAGACACCGGGCCGCGTCGTGGACGGCAATGAGCTTTACCTTGTCGGAGAGCTGATGGATCCCTTTATAGACCGACTCCAGCCGGCTGTCTCCGCCTACGATGACCTGGGTCACCTTGGGAAGGCACGCGCCCCGGCAAAGGGAGCCAACCTCCAGCAGCTTGTCCCGGCGGGTGACTACGGTGATCTCGTGGATGTAGGGGCTGGCGGAGAGGGCCTGAAGGGTGCGCACCAGCACGGGGATACCGTCTACGCTGGCAAAGAGCTTATCCGCGCCGCCCATGCGGGTGGAGCTGCCTGCGGCGGCGACCACGCAGCCGCAGCGGGGGGCGGGGACGGTGGGCTTATGACGGCGCAAGAAGCTGAGAATAGACATAGGAAACCTCCCAAAGTATTTGAAAAAAGGAGCCGGACCGGCTCCTTTTTGGAATGGCCTTACTGGGCCAGGGCGGCGTTGACCCGCCGCTCCATTTCGTCGTAGGTGGCGCTTTGAGACATGACCAGCTCGGAGATCAGGATCTGGCGGGCGGTGTGAAGCATCTTTCGCTCTCCGGTGGAAAGACCTCGGTCGTTGTCCCGCCGGGTCAGTCCCTTGACCACCAGGGCTACCTCCAGCAGATCGCCGCTTTTCAGGTGGGTCATGTTCTCCCGGTACCGCTGGTTCCAACCGGCTGTCATGTCGATGGGCAAGGAGGGAATGGCGTCGATGACCCGGTTGGCCTGACCGGCGTCGATGACCGCGCGTACACCGATGGTGTCGGAGGTGGCGGTGGGGATCATGACCACCATGCCGCCTACAGGGAGCTTGAGGATGTAGTAGTCCCGCTTTATCCCGTTGACCTTTTTGGTGACGATAGAATCCACGATCCCCGCGCCGTGCATGGGGTGCACGATCTTGTCTCCCACCTGAAACATCGGACTCCCCCCTCTCCCTGAAATTCTCTTCCAGAAATTAGCATACCATGATTTCCATGAAAATGCAAGGGAAAATGGAAGAAAATTTTTGCTTTGGGGGGATATATGGATACAGGAGAGAGGAAAAATAGTGGGGCGGAGGAAAGGTCGTCACTGGGGATGCGCGTGGCGGTAGACCGCTCCGTTTTCCGCCGTAATGCCTCGGGAGAGCAGCAAATCGTCCACGGTGACGAAGGCGTAGCCCGCCTGGCGGAGCTGGTCCACCACCTGGAGGGCGGCGTCTACGCTTTCGGAAAAAATATCGTGCATCAAAATGATGTCGCCGTCCTGGACATGGGAGACGATGTGGGCCACCTCCCGCTGGACGTCGCGGTCGTGCCAGTCCTCCGGGTCCACCGACCAGAGGATGATGGGGGAGTCGGCCTGCTGGAGAAGGGTGTCATCCACAAAGCCGTAGGGTGGGCGGAGAATAAATTCTCGGTCACCCAGAAGGGAGCGCAGAGCCTCACGGGTAGGGTCCAGCTGGCGGTGGATGTCAGCGGGGGAGAGGTCACGCAGCTCCACATGGTCGAAGGTGTGGACGCCGATCTGGTGGCCGCCCTCCGCCATTTGGAGGATCAGGTCCTCGTTGCCCTCGATCTGCTTGCCGATGAGGAAAAAGGTGGCCTGCACCCCACGCTGGTCCAACCCCTCCAGTAGCTTAGAGGTGGTGGAGCGGCGGGGACCGTCGTCAAAGGTGAGGGCCAACAGCTTGGGCTGAGCCTCGGCCACCTCTACGGGGCTGTCTACCTGGGCTATCTTAGGCGGTTCCTGGGGGCGAAGTAGCAGAACAGCGGCGGCCAACGCCGCCAGGCCCAGCCAAAACCAGTTTCTATATCTCGCTGCCATAGGCCCACCTCCCTCTTGTTGAAGTCAAGAGGTAGTTTGCCCAGGGCGGGGAAAAAGTTGCTGGAAGTTTAGGGGACTTGCCGGGGCTGTCCCGCCTGGGAGAGAGGAAGGAAATAGTCATAGTAGGGCATGAGGAAGGAAAAGCCGTTCACCAGCCGCTCCACCAGCGCGGGGCCGTCAAAGGTCTCGGTCACGTCGATGCTCTCGTGCTGGAGGGAGAAGGCCTTCATGTTGTACCACCCGGCCAGATCGGGGGGTGCGCCGGTCTTGAAACGGGCGTAGCGCTCCCCCTCCAGCAAAAATTCCGCCTGGGTGAGCAGCCGGGCGTGGAGCCGGCCCAGCTGCTGGGGCGCGGCGTCGATGGCGGTGCGGTGGCGGGCCATGGTGGCGGCGGAGGGCATCCAAAAGCCCATACCGTAGCTCCAGGTCTCCCGGCCCAGCTCAAACCAGAAGCAGGGGTAGTCCTGTCCCGGCTCCGCGGGAGGCTGGAGAGTGAACCAGAGGGATTCCTTGTAAAAATTGATGCCCCGGCAGCGGCGGGCGTCCCGGTAGATCCGGGCAACCCGGCAGACCAGATCCTTGCGGGGATAGAGGGCGGTGAGCCGCTGGAAGGTCTCGTCGGCGAGCGCCTTCATGGGCCGCTGGAGATGGGTCAGATACTCGTCCTTGTGGGCGGCGAACCAAAGCCGCTCGTTTTGAAAAAAGATGCCGTAGAGAAAGTCGATGGTCTGCTCGGAAAAGCCTTCAAAAGCCATGTGGGTCACCTCCCGTATCGTTGGGCCAGTGCGTGAAAACCGGGGATCGCGCCCCGGATGCGGTCTGTAGGGACGCAGAAGGACAGGCGGGCATATCCCGGCGCGCCAAAGCCGGAGCCGGGGACAAGAAGCAGGTCAAGGGCCTTGGCCTGTTGGCAGAAGGCTACGTCGTCCGGTTCCAGGGTGGGTAGGAAGTAATAGAACGTGCCTTGGGGCGGGTGAGCGGTGTCGTAGCCCAGCTTACCCAACTCCTCGGTGAGAAGACGGCGGTTTTCGGCGTAGACACCCACATCGGCGCGCAGACCGTCGCAGGTGGCCGCCACCCGCTGAAAAAGGGAGGGAGCGTTCACATAGCCCAGGGTGCGTCCCGCCCCGGCCACGGCGGCGTAGACCGTTTCGCTGTCCGTCACCGACCGGCCCACCAGCACGTAGCCTATGCGCTCGCCGGGGAGGGAGAGGGACTTGCTGTAGGAATAGCACACGATGGTATCCCGGTAGAAGTCGGGCGTCCAGGGGGTGGTCACGCTGTCATAGGTCAGCTCCCGGTAGGGCTCGTCGGAGATCAGATAAATAGGGTGGCCGTATTGCCGGGACTTATCCTCCAGTAGTTTGCCCAGAGCGTTCAAGGTCTCCGGGGTATATACCGCGCCGGAGGGGTTGTTGGGGGAGTTGATGAGCACCGCCTTGGTGTGCTCGTTCACCGCCGCCTCCAGAGCGTTCAAGTCGATCTGAAAGTCGGGATATTGGGGCGGCAGGATATTGACCCGGGCCCCTGCCCCTTCGATAAACACCTTATATTCGGGGAAATAGGGAGCGAAGAGGATATACTCGTCGCCGGGGACGGTGAGGGCATGGAACACGCAGCACAGCGCCGCCGCCGCGCCCACAGTGAGGTAAAGCTGAGAGGCGGTATACTCGTGCCCAAACCGCTTGGAAAGGCTGGCGGCCAGCTGCTCCCGGACGGCCAGGTCCCCTTGGGCGGAGGTGTAGCCGTGGAGGGTGAGGGGATCGACGGTGGTCAGCAGCCGCGCCAGCGTTTCCTGCACCTCATGGGGAGGGGGGACGGAGGGGTTGCCGATGGAAAAGTCAAAGACCTTGTCCGCGCCTACTTCCTTGGCGCGGAGCTTGCCGTATTCAAACAGCTCCCGGATCACCGAGGGGGCGGTGCCCAGGTCGACACAGCGTTGGGAGAGCATAGCGTTCACTTCCTTGCAAAAGGATTTGCTCATAGTATACCGCTTTTTCAAAAAGGACGCAAGGGCGGCTTCAAAAGGGATAGGGGTGGAGAAGGAACCATTGCGGTGTGTCTTTAAACAACAAAAGGAGGGGTTACCCCCTCCTTTTCAGAGCTTATTCTTCCTCTGCCAGATCCTCCAACGCCACCCGAATGGCCTCGATGACAAAGGCGGAGAAGGACGCGCCTGTTCCACGGATGGCGACCTCGACCTGTTCAATGACATCATTAGGGAAACGGATGGTTTTTGAAGTGGTGGAGGGCATGCGGCAAATTTTTGAGGAGTCGAGGGGCTGAGTTTGCGTCCGTGTCCCGGGAGGGGCAAGCCCCTCCCCTACATTGTCTATGATAACGTGTTCCTTCGTAGGGGCGGGGCTTGCCCCGCCCGCCGATTATCGGGCCGCGCCTCTGAGACGCTGGATTAGCACTCTCTTTAAGAGAGTGCTAATTGTTTACAATGTGTTCATGTATTTCTCCTTGCGGCGCACTATACTAAGGACAAATGAAAGGAGGGTCAGACCATGAACATGCAGAAATTGACCCAGAAGTCCATAGACGCGCTTCAGAACGCCCAGCGCATCAGTATCGAGCACGGCAATCCCCAGATCGAGCAGAGCCACCTGCTCCTGGCGCTGGTGGAGCAGGAGGGGGGCTTTGTGCCCCAGCTGCTGGCCAACATGGGCCTGACGTTGGAGTCCTTCCAGGCGGCGGCGCGCGCGGAGGTGGAGAAGCTGCCCAAGGTGTCCGGCGGCGGACGGGAGGCGGACAAGGTGTATATCTCCGCCGGGGCGGACAAGGCCCTGAACGCCGCGGAGAAAAGCGCCGGAAGCATGCACGACGAGTTTGTGTCGGTAGAGCATCTGCTGCTGGGCCTGTTGGAGGCCGCCGAGGGGGGCGTGAAGGAGGTTTTCCGCACCTACGGCGTGGAGAAGGAGAAGGTCATGCAGGCGTTGGCGGCTCTGCGGGGCAGCCAGCGGGTGACCTCGGACAACCCGGAGGACACCTACGACGCGCTGAAAAAGTACGGAACGGACCTTGTGGACCGGGCCCGCAAGAACCAGCTCGATCCGGTGATCGGGCGGGATGACGAGATCCGCAACGTCATCCGCATCCTCTCCCGCAAGAGCAAAAACAACCCGGTGCTCATCGGTGAACCGGGCGTAGGCAAGACCGCCATCGCCGAAGGGCTGGCCCAGCGTATCGTCAAGGGAGACGTGCCCGCGTCTCTCCGGGACAAGACGGTGTTTTCTCTGGACATGGGCGCGCTCATCGCCGGAGCAAAGTACCGGGGCGAGTTTGAGGAACGGCTCAAGGCCGTTTTGAACGAAGTGAAGAAGTCGGAAGGGCGCATTTTGCTCTTCATCGACGAGCTCCACACCATCGTGGGCGCAGGCAAGACCGAGGGGAGCATGGACGCGGGCAACCTCTTAAAGCCCATGCTGGCCCGGGGGGAACTGCACTGTATCGGAGCGACCACGCTGAATGAGTACCGCCAGTATATCGAGAAGGACGCGGCGCTGGAGCGGCGGTTCCAGCCCGTTTTGGTGGCGGAGCCCACAGTGGAGGACGCCATTGCCATCCTCCGCGGCCTCAAGGAGCGCTACGAGGTCTACCACGGGGTGAAGATCACCGACCCGGCCATCATTGCCGCGGCGACCCTCTCCAACCGCTATATCACCGACCGTTTTCTGCCTGATAAGGCTATCGACCTCATCGACGAGGCCTGCGCTCTCATTCGCACGGAGATGGACTCCATGCCCACCGAGCTGGATGTGATCTCCCGGCGGATCGTCCAATGGGAGATCGAAGAAGCGGCACTGAAAAAGGAGACGGATAAGCTCTCTCAGAGCCGTCTGGCCGAGCTGCAAAAAGAACTGGCGGAGGCGCGGGAGGATTTTAACGCCAAGAAGGCCCAGTGGGAGAACGAGAAGAACGCTATCGGCCGGGTACAGAAGCTGAGAAGCGACCTGGACGAGGCCAACGCCGAGTTGGAAAAGGCTCAGCGGGAGTACGACCTGGAAAAGGCGGCGGAGCTGAAATACGGCACCATCCCAGCTCTGCAAAAGGAACTGGAGCAGAGCGAAGAGACGGCCAACGAGGGCAAGGCCGCCTCTCTCCTGCGGGACAAGGTCACCGAAGAAGAGATCGCCCGTATCGTAGAGCGGTGGACGGGGATTCCTGTGGCCCGGCTCATGGAGGGGGAGCGGGAGAAGCTGCTTCACCTGGAGGACATCCTCCATGAACGGGTCGTCGGTCAGGACGACGCGGTGCGGTTGGTGAGCGAGGCGATCTTGCGCTCCCGGGCGGGCATCGCCGACCCGGATAAGCCCATCGGGTCGTTCCTCTTCCTCGGTCCGACAGGCGTGGGTAAGACGGAGCTCGCCAAGACGCTGGCGGCGGCCCTCTTTGACAGTGAAAAGAACCTGGTGCGCATCGATATGAGCGAATATATGGAGAAGTTTTCCGTCTCCCGCCTCATCGGCGCCCCTCCCGGCTATGTGGGCTATGAGGAAGGGGGACAGCTCACCGAGGCGGTGCGCCGTCAGCCTTACTCTGTTATCCTCTTTGACGAGGTGGAGAAGGCCCACCCCGATGTGTTCAACGTCCTGCTTCAGGTGTTGGACGACGGGCGGGTGACGGACAGTCAGGGCCGGACGGTGGACTTCAAGAACACCGTTATCATCCTCACCTCCAACCTGGGCAGCCAATATCTCCTGGAGGGGATGGACGAGGCGGGGAACATCACCTCTGAGGCAAGGGAGCAGGTGAACGCTTTACTCAAGCAGGAGTTCCGGCCCGAGTTTTTGAACCGCCTGGACGAGATCGTGTCCTTCAAGCCCCTTTCTAAGGAGAATTTGGACCACATCGTGGATCTGCAGCTGGCGGGGCTCAACCGGCGGCTGGCGGACAAGGAGCTGTCGGTGACCGCCACCGACGCCGCCAAGACTTTTATTCTGGACGCGGCCTACGACCCCCATTACGGCGCGCGGCCCCTGCGCCGCTACCTCCAGCACACGGTGGAGACTCTCATCTCCAAGCAGATCATCGCCGGTGCAGTTGCGCCGGGCCAGACCCTGAAGCTGGACGTACGGGATGGGGAATTGATTGTGGAATAAGAGCAAAAGGAAACGACACATCAGTGATGATGTGTCGTTTCTTTTGGAGCAGGTGAAGGGAATCGAACCCTCGTGTTCAGCTTGGGAAGCTGACATTCTACCATTGAACTACACCTGCGTATTTGAGTGTTGACCGTCAATGACTAAAAGGGATTATACACCAGACACCGCCGCTGTGTCAACCACTTCTTTGGCGAAGAGGTCAAACTGTAAAAGATAGCTATTAGTGCATCAAACTTTTAACACGTTAGCAAGTGAAAGTTGCAGAAATTTACCTGTTGACAAGCGGAGTTTTTTCTGGTAAAATAACTTTCGCTGTTGGACGAACAGCCTGGTGCTGGTGTAGCTCAGTTGGTAGAGCAGCTGATTTGTAATCAGCAGGTCGGGGGTTCGAGTCCGTCCACCAGCTCCACAACTTTATATGGGAGCGTTCCCGAGCGGCCAAAGGGGGCAGACTGTAAATCTGTTGCGTAAGCTACGGTGGTTCGAATCCACCCGCTCCCACCAGAATTCGCCAACGATATTGATAAATCGGGCTCAAAGCCAGATGTGTCAATGGGTTGGCGAATTTTATTTTGTATTCGCGAACGATGGATAAATTTTGCCGTGGGGTGGATTCAAACCCCCTTCATTTTAGAAGTTGGAGAGGACAAAAAGGGCTGTGTCGTATTGACACAGCCTCCTTTTTTGCATTAATCGACATTATATAGTGATGTTTGGTGCGTATTTGATGTTTTGATGTGCAGCATAAGGACGCATATTTGGAGAATGTGACCGTCTATAGAATCTCAGAGATACAAAAAGGCCAATGTTTGTGAGTAATCAAGCATTGGCCTCTTTTGTTTTATAGGGCAATCGCCCAGAAGGAGGAAAACATGAATAGACCCGAATATGAGAAACTCATGGAGAGGGCTCCACAGATCAAGGCCAGCGGGCTGGAGGGCGACTATCGGCTGCTGGCAGAGTTCAACGATGTAGTGTTGGCAGGCCATCAGACAAGGTACGGGATGGAGTTCGTCACCTGGGAGTGGGTGCAAAATCACACCTCGCTGTGGCAGGGGCACTATTACGGGGACAACTATGAAGGTGCCAAGCAGGACTTTGTGACCCGCGCCGGTCTGATCCCCCAGGACAGGCTTCTCTCCTCTGAGCAGCTTGCGGAGGTCTACCGCTGCGTTCACGAGACTCTGGACAGCGAATATCCGATGACTGGAGAGCGGGAGAAGCTCCTGAAAGACGTCGCAGTCCAGATAGAACGGGCTGTCCCCAATCTGGACGAGCTGGTCCAGAAGTCCAATGAGGCAGAACTGCTCGTTCAGGAGCGATCTGACACCCCTGGCATGACCCAGCAATTCTAAAAACATGAAATCAGGCCGTGTTCCGCAAGGGACAGCGGCTTTTTTGTTGTCCCTTCGGAGCCTGGCCGGAAAGGAGCAACCATGGCAAAGTATTTTATGGGCGGTACCCAGTACGAGAAATTCGAGCGCATGATGATGTCCCCGGACAGAAGCGCCAAGGATCCCCCATCCCGCAAGCAACCCCGGAATTTTGCCCGAAACGGCAGGGAAAAGAAAAATGTCGGTAGACTTCCGTGACCCTTTGTGGTATGTGTTTGTGCTACCAAAACGAAGGAGATGATGAAAAATGAGCTATATTATCCAAGCAACTCTGTGCAATGCCCAGTACCCGGAAAACGGCAGCAACGAGATCCTCTTCCCCTTGGAGCAGAAGGACTATGCGGATGAGATCCAGCGTCTGGGCGAGCTGGGTGCCGGGGACGCCGTCAAGCAGGACTGCATGGTGGAGAAAATCGACTCTGGCTATGAAGTTCTGGGCTGCCTCAAAGGCCAGGTGGTCAATGTGGACGAACTGGACTATCTGGCCAAGCGGCTGGACAGCTTCGACGTCTACGAGGCGGCACAATTCCAAGCGGCGTGTGCATTTTTCGACCTGAAGGACATCAAGGACTTCGTGAACATGACCTTCTGCTGTCAGGAAGGCACAGTCATCAGCGACTTCTCCAGGTTGGAGGAGGCCGGAAAACAGCATTACCTGACCATCCACGGCGGCTCGGCTCTGGCGGCAGAGGTGGATGCGGTGGACGGCAAGGCCCTGGCTCAGCAGCTCATCCAGTCAGGCGAGGGCAAACCTACCCCCTATGGCCTTTTCTTCCGCAACGAAATGCGGATGAAAGAGCTGTATCAAGGGTACGGCTTCCCTCCTTATTTATGGGACACCGCGCAGGCCGAGGTGACACTTACCACGCCGAGCGGCGGAACAGCATATGTTTTCCTGCCTATCACAGAGCTTGCCTTGGAACGATTCCAGCAGCGAGAGCACATCGAAAACCTCACGGAGTGCAAGCACAGTCTTCGGCTACTGAAAGGTCAGAGCGGCTCTTTCTCGCTGGAGAGGGGCATGGCTGAACTTGACGAATGGAATGAGCTGTGTGATACCCTGAACGTCATGTCCGAGTATCACCAACAGGTATTTGCCGCGGCTTTAGAGGTCATTGGGGCCGAGGACTTGGCCCAGCTGCAGCTCCTGGCCTCCAATCTGGCGGACTTCGAGTTTATTCCCTGTGTGAAGGACGCTGAAAGCTACGGCAGGTACATTATCCAGGACTCATGTAGGTACCGCTATGACCCAGATTTGGAATGCTACTACAACTACGAGGCCCTTGGGGAGTTCCATATGACCCATGAGGCCGGACAGATCACCAGCCAAGGATATCTCAAGTGCGAGGAAGGCTCCGCCTTCCTCGATTTTTTTACCCAGGACAGCATGGAACCGGTCCAAGGTCAGGTTGAGCAAACGATGCAGATGGGAGGTATGTAGGTTGGAACCTATCAATAGAAAGTGGCTGGAGTTCATGCGAGAGCAGTACCCCAAGGGCTCCAGGATCAAGCTCAGAGAGATGAAGGACCCTTATCACCCGGTACCTCCCGGCACGATGGGAACGCTGGAACACATCGATGATATCGGGACGTTCCACGTCAAGTGGGACAATGGAAGCAGTCTTGGCCTGGTCATGGGCGAGGACAGCTTTACCGTCCTTCCGCCCCAGCCCACCACCCTCAAGCTCTTCTTTCCCCTGACCGCTGATCTATATGAGCGGGATGAATGGGGATGTTATGGCGAGGAAAGCACACCGCTGGAAGGCCGCGAACTCCTCCAATACGAGGGGACGATTCTCCAAGCCCTGCGGGAAAACCAACTGCCGGAGGAAGCGGAGCGCGGCATCATGCACTGGTACCATGAAGATGACAGCGTCAATAAGAAGGTCCAGTCGGTGGTCTTTACTGTGGAGCAGCGGGACCGAAAGCTCTGGGGCGTTGCCGAATGTAAGGTGCAGGGGCAGCTTACCCCAGAGGAGATGACCGCCTTGGCCGACTTCATCAGCGGCCAAGCCTCGGATGGCTGGGGCGAGGGTTTTGAGCAACACGATATCAGCCCAGATGATACTCAGCTATACGTCCATCTCTGGAACCACGATGACTGGAGCATCATGACAGAGGCCCAGCGATTTGATCCCGACTTCGCTAGCAAACTCCCGGATATGTGTTGGACGGTCAGCGAAACCGATGGGAGCCTCATCTGCATCAAGCGGGGGGAACCCGGCTTTTTTATCTCAGAGTGGAGCTCCTGCGATCCCGATACCAACCGCCGTCTTGCCGACCACTACAACCAAATGCACGGGATCACCAAGGCCCAGGAGCACGCCATGTCAGTGGGTTCCATGTTCGGCTGGGGCGTTCCCGGCGTTGACCCCAGGCTCTATGAGGGGCATGAAGGCCCGGAAATGGGAGGGATGCAGATGTAGAAACTCGTCATTATGACGAAATCACTTGTCCCAAAGAGGTTTTTTATATGATTTAGAAAAAACCTCAGGCGTTGTCGCGCAATTGATGCCGCCGATTTGATGCACAGGTAATTTTGCACAACAGAACACTCTGCTAGGGCCGTAACCCTGAAAAGGGGGAAACGGCCTTTTATTTGTCCTTTTCAGGGGAGCGGACCGGAAAGGACAAATTATGAAGAAAGATGATCTGAAGCGCTATCTTACACGGAACTGCCAGGGAAGGACGAAGGCAGTGAGCAGTTCTCGTTTGCGGAGAATCATTCCGATTTCGGAAAATGATCTCCGAAAGGCAGTAAATCGGATGCGCCGTGAGGGTATCCCTATTGCCAGCGACCAGACGGGATACTATTATGCGCAGACCGCTGGTGAGGTCTATAGCACCATCCGAAACCTGAAGAAGATGCGTTCCGGTTTGGATGCGGCAATAACCGGCCTCGAACAATCCCTGCACAGCTTCGCTGGGGATAGGGGGTGAGTGCTATTGCCGCTCCATTTATCCCTTGGGTCGGGGGTAAGGAAAAACTTGTCCCCTATATTTCCCAAGTCCTTCCTCCAAATGTCCATCAGCTTTTGGATCCATTTGGCGGTGGAGGTGCCCTAACCCTTGGGCTACCAACATGCCCGTCTCGACTGGACATCTACAATGACTTCAACAGTGATCTCGTCAACCTATTTGTGTGTGTTCGGGATTGCTTGCTTGCGCTTCTCAAGGAGTTGGATTTTCTTCCACTTCACTCGCGGGCGGAGTTTGATGACCTGAAGTCACTCCTTGCCCATGCTCCGCTTGCTCCTGAGGAGCTGGAGAACTGGGAAGCAAAAGAACTGGAGATTGCAGCTTCATTTCCGGAGAGTGAAGCAACGGAGCTCCTTGCAATTCTGAAAGGAAAAGCGGAACTGCGAAATGTTCAGCGAGCAGCAGCCTTCTACAAGACGAGTCGCGGTAGCTTCAGTAGTACCCGCTCATCCTTCGGTGTCAAGAGGAACAATATTCGACGATTCCGTTACCAGCTCGAAAGAGCGTCCAAACGGCTGCAGGATGTTGTTATTGAGAATAAGGACGCAATGAGTTTAATTCCAGAACGAGACATCTCCAATGGGATTGTCTACTGCGATCCTCCCTACTACGAGGCCGAGCAGCTTTATGAAGCTGAATTCGGCAGGCGGGATCATGTACGTCTCTTTCATGTTCTCAAAGCCTGTAAGGGCTATGTTGTTGTGTCCTACAATGATTGTCCCTACATCCGAAATCTGTATAAAGACTTTTTCATCATAACACTTCAAAGAGATAACCCCATGGCAAAGAAGAAAAAGGCTGTGTACAGAGAACTCATCATTACCAACTATGATCCCAGGCAATTTTGGGACAAACAGTTAGATTTGTTTGAGGAACCTGGAACTAAATGGACAATGGACTTGGTTCATATCCCTCGCAAGATCCTCAAGCAATGAAATATAAGGAGGAAAACCATGTGCTGTGAGAAATTCACCAACTGGTCAAATAACAAGGGGTTTCGTATCCCTGGACCGGCCCTGGCGTTGGCCAAAATCAATGAGGGAGAACGTCTGGATTTCCATGTAGCTGATGACGTAATTGTCACCATGAAGCATCAGATGACTGCGATGGAGTTGATCCACTCCATCCATGCTCTCACGACTCTCTCGGGGAAACTGCTGGATTATCTCGTCGAATCCTGTCCGCACTGTGAACAGTGTTGTGGAGAGGTTTGTCCTTATGATGAGGACGATGAAGATGATCAATTGCCGGATTTTCCGGGGATGGACGATTCGAGTGATCGCAAGCATTACAACATCTACGATGTCCCAAAGGACATGCTTGCCCTTTTGCGTTCTGCTGGAGTATGTCCGGGTGTGCTGGAGGAACATCTCATGTCTGATGCCATTATCTATGGCTAAGACCATCCAGAGAACAAAACAAATCAATCATTAGGAGGAAAAAACATGTCTGACCACACCGAGAAAACTGCTCCCGTGCAGGAACAGCTCCCCACCAGCGTTGCCGTCAAGATCCACTCCGTCCACACCAGCGGCCCTTTGCTGGCCAATGCCTCCATCAACCTCAACGGCTGCTTCGCCGTCCGCGGTGTCAAGGTCGTGCAGGGCGAGCATGGCCCCTTCGTGTCCATGCCCAGCTACAAGGTTGGTGGCGAGTATAAGGATGTATGCTATCCGTTCACCAAGGAACTTCGCGATCAGATCAACACTGCGGTGATGGATGCCTACCAGCAGGAGCTGGCCCAGCTTATCCAGCGTGGGCAAACTGCTGCGGATCATGGGAGCCAGGAGGCCCAGGAGCCCCCTTTCCCCCAGCAGACCATGTAAGGAGGTAACTACGATGAAAAAAGTTCTTTCTATCTGTGCTGTGGCGCTCATGCTATGCATGACCACCATCCCCGCCTTCGCCGCCGAGCCGGAGCTGACGGCCCAGGCGTGTTATCCCACCACCGTCACACGGACCGAGGACGGCTCCGAGATTCGCAAGATGTACGATCTGGGCCCCACCGACGATCCCGCGGGCATCCCACGCTCTAACTTTGACCAGGACGGCTTCCACTACACATTGGTGGATCTGCTCAAGCAGGAGCTTCCGGACAATGAGTCCCGCCAGCATACTGAGACTGTCAGCGTACCCAGCAAGAGCAAGGACATGGCCTCCGTGCTGGCCCTGCTCCCTGAGACCAAGGAATTCATCACCGAGGACGGCCTCGCCGGTATCCTGACCCTCAAGCTGGACAGCGTTAAGGTGGAGGTGGCCGGGTACGGCAGCTCCACCAAGGCCCTGACCGC
Organism: uncultured Oscillospiraceae bacterium; assembly: GCA_910579775.1. Lineage (GTDB taxonomy): Bacteria > Bacillota > Clostridia > Oscillospirales > Oscillospiraceae > MGBC124762. The sequence goes on from CAJTUE010000004.1 coordinate 84,518, forward strand.
CAAGCGCACCTATCCCAGCCTTGCCACCCAGGACACCTCCGGTATCCCCAAGAGCGTGGAGGACAATGGTCATGAGCTGACCCTCCAGGGTATCGACTGGCAGACCGACCCCGCGGGGTACTTCACTGCTACCGCCACCTACACCGGAAGCACCACCAGCAGCTATGTCAAAGGCTACACCGTCACCGCCGACTACACCGGTACCGTGAGCCGGATTGCCCTCAACAAGACCCGCTATGTGGCCATTTTCGAGGGCGAGGCCATTGAGCCTATCGCCCCGGAGCCGCCCAGTCCCAATGACCAGCAGAACACCCCTGCCCAGTTTAGCTGGGCAGCCATCATGCTCCCCATCGGCATCGTGGCCTTGGCTGGCGTGGGGATCGGTGCGGGCATCTTCTTCAAGCGGCGCAATGAGGCCGATGACGGAGGTGATGAGGTATGAGAAAGCTGCTGACCCTATGCTCCACCCTCTGCCTCATGGCCATTCTCTGTGTTCCCGCCAGCGCCTTGGAGTACACCGTGGAGGCCCCCAGCGGTCTGGAATTTGCCAGCGCCACCTCGGTGGAGCCGGTACTGACCGCTGACCGGGGCGAGCGGCCCAATGAGGATCTGAGCAAAACCAACCCCGTAGTCGCCCCCGCCTTCGGGAGCAACACCAGCTACCTCCCCGGCAGCGGGGAGCCGCTGTGTTCCTTCCTAAACGTCACCGGGGCCATCCAGCGGCCTGTGGGGAATATCCCCATGATCCCGCTGCCCAACGCCCCCGGCATCCCCTCCGCGCCCCTTGTGGGTAATACCAGCATCACCGTGGAGCCTTCCACCCCCACCTGCGGCTACACCGAGGTGACTGGGGATATGTACTACACCGGGGATTACCTCGGCAGAATCAAGATCCCCAGCCTGGGCGTGAACGTGAAGGTCTACCAAGGCACCGACAGCTCGGCTCTAGCCAAGGGCGCCGGTCACTTTGAGAACACCTCAATCTGGGAGGGCAATGTCTGCATCGCCGGTCACAACCGAGGTGCCCATGGCATCTTCGGGGACATCCACACCCTGAAGTCCGGGGACGCCATCACCCTCACCACCAAGTCCGGGGCCCGCACTTACAGCGTGTTCAGCGTGGACAAGGTCAAGGAGACCGACACTTCCATGCTGGGCCGGACGGTGGAGAACCAGATCACCCTCCTCACCTGCGTAACGGGCCAGAGTACCTACCGTTGGTGCGTTCAAGCTATGGAAACCTTTGATGATCGGGTGTGACAAAATGGATTTTGATTCTGATGTGAAGAAATTGGAATATGTCTTGACCGATGCATACTCCCGCTTTTCACGGTCATGGGACGCTGCCCCTTCTGGAGAAAAAAAGAAAACTATGGAGTATGCGTTAGCTGCACAACGAATTGTCAGCCGACTCCCTGACATTATTACGGAAGATGATGCAAAGCTCCTTCTTCAGCAGCCAGATCCTCTGGACGTCCTGTCAAAACACTGGGTGCAGATGATGGGGTTGGAGGTAATAAGCGATGATGAGTTGACTAGATGCTTGGATAGGTTTCGCACATTCATGTCCTTAGACCAACAAAAGAGCAAAAGAGTCGAGCCAACCTTGGAACAGCAGATGCTATAATCGCCTCCAAGATCATTTTTGCCGTATTCGCTATATTTAGCGGGTTTCTTTCTCCAATTTAGCCTATCGACTTTGTGCGTTTATTTCGGTATTGTGTGCTTGCAAGAATAGCCGTATAATTATGGCAAAGGAGGCAACGCACATGAAACACAGAGGAAAGAACATGGCGACCCTGCTGGCGGGAGTCCTGGTGGGCATGGCTCTGGCTGGGCCGGTAGCCAACGCCGCCACAGAGTATTTCCAAGCCCAGCGGACACCCCACCCCATCTATGTGGACGGTCAACAGGTGCAGATGGAGACTTACGCCATCAACGGGCACAACTACGTCAAGCTCCGGGACATCGGAGAAAAGGTGGGCTTTGAGGTCTACTGGGACGGCTCCGCCGCTCAGATCGTCAGCGACCAGCCCTATACCGGGCAGCCGCCCGTCCAGACCCCGGTGCCCACCACAGCACCATCCTCTATCCCGGACTACAGCGCCCAGGCCAACCCTGCCATTTTTGTCGGGGAGTTGAGCCGGGAGAACTACAACGCTATCCGGGACACCGTTCTCCACCAAGATGAGATCATCGCCGGGAGCTACCAGCCGATCCCGCTGGGCGACCACACAAGGTTTGGGATCGTGTACACTGCAACATCCACGATTGGCGGCTACCCGGTGTATGAACCGGTCTCCCAGCCGGATGGCAGCTACGTCTGCACGGCAAAAATCCCGGAGAGCTACAAGAACGCCATAGAGCATACCCAGAGCTTTGTGGATGGCCTGGCCAGAATGACGGACAGCGAAAAGGTCACCGCCATGGCGTGGTATGTGGCGGATAGGCTTACCTATGCCGTCAAGTACCCCAGCGCCAGCGAGGTGCTGGCCCAGGATGGGCAGCTCCCCGGAGCTTGTATGTCCTACGCCCACAGTTTCCGCTTCCTCTGTGATAGAGTTGGCATCCCCTGCATCCTGATCCACAGCCAAGACCATCAGTGGAATCAAGTCTATGTGAATGGCCAATGGTGGGATGTGGACGTGACCGGGATAGATGCGACAGGCGGCTCCGTAGCAAGAGAAAAGGTCGCAGTAATGGAGCAACTGACCCAAAACCGAGGTGACCTTTACAAAGACCGGGCGCCGGAGGTCACGGCATTCGCAAAGGAACTGCTGGTTCCCGGCTCCACCATGTGACAACTGAACGAAAAGTGACCCCAAGGCGGCAGGAGCGATCCTACCGCCTTTCATTTTGCCAAAATAGGAGGAACAACCATGAAAAACAAGGTGAACAGACTGCTGGCTCTGGTGCTGGTGATCTGCACGATCCTCGGTCTGGGTGGGATCCCCGCCCAGGCCGCTTCCATCGCTGACGGCACGCAGACCTGTACTGTGGCCCTCGGCATGAGGAACAACTATCTGGTCACCACCGCTGGGACGACTCTGCGGGCCGGGGACTATACCTACACCACCAACGATGGGCTTTCCGGCCCGGCCTACTGCATCGACCACGGGCTTGACTACACGGACGAGGTCTTGCCCGTGGTTGGCAAGTACACTGCGTCCCCTGCCACCGCTGGAGCCTTCGCCAACGGCTACCCCCAGCACAGCGTTGACACCTTCCTGGGCCTGTACCTGAAGGATAATGCGGTGCTGGCCGGTCTGACCGAGGCCGAATATGCGTATGCGACCCAAACAGCGGTTTGGGCGACCCTGGGGCAACTCGGCGTAGACGGAACCCCCTATACCGCTGGTCGGGAGTACCTCAACCCGCCCACTGGCGACACCCAGCAGACACGGGTGTTTCGAGCGACCCAACTGATTTTGAATGCCGCCAACACCTGGGATCGGGTCTACCAAACGGGTATGTATATCCGGCTGGATGAAAACGCTCCGGGGGGCAACATTGCCATTGACAGTACCATGACCCTGGAGTTTGCCGCAAATGAGAATCAATATGGCATCAAGCGGGAAGTTATCAACGGCAAGAGCTACTACACGCGGGAGTATATCTTTGCCAGCGCCACCTCCACCTACTACTCCGAGTATAGCATTGAGCTGTGGGCGGACAACGCCCCGGAGGGAACGATCTTCACCGATTTGAACAACGTGGAGCTGGCACGGAGCAATTTCAGAGAGAAAGCCACCTGGCGGCTACCCACCGAGCCTCACTATAATGTGGGAAGTCAGATCAACAATAATGGGTACGAATACTGGGGCAAGGCCAAACTGTGCATCCCCGTGGACACCGCCACCCCCAGCGGCGAGATCACCATCAACTGTGCGGCCTATGTCATGCAGTATGAGATATACCTTGCCAACAACGAGGACTATACCGAGCAAAGCTATATCCTGGCTGATCCCTCCAAGGGCACACAGACGGCTGACGCTGTGCTGTCCTGGGGCAGCGACATCACAGAGGTCGGTAGCCTCATGGTAAAGAAGGTAGGCGGTGGCGGCGAACCCCTGGCCGGGGCTGAGTTCATCCTAACCGGCTCCAGCGGTACGAACCTCACCGGCACCACCGATGCCGATGGCGAGATCTTCTGGAACAATCTGAACCCCAAGGAAGTCTTCACCCTGATGGAGTCCAAGGCTCCTTCGGGATATGGAGTGGTTGAGCCACGAAACGTGCAGATCATTGCGGCGCACACCACCTTTGAGACCGTCAAGGATGACCCCCTCCGCACCCTCACCGTCCACAAGCAGGACGTTCAGACCAATTACTCCCTGCGGGGAGCGACCTTCTGCTTTGAGCAAATCAACGGGGACTTCAAGATCACCAAGGTCACCGACCACGCTGGCAATATCCAGCTCAACGCCGACCAGCTCCCCCTGGGCAGCTACAAGGTGTATGAGGAGGCAGCCCCGGAGGGCTACAACCTGGACAGCAAGCCCCAGACCGTAAACTGGGACGGCAAGCGGGATGTGACCATGACCTTCACGGACAGCCGCAAGCTCACCCTGATCCTCTCCAAGCAGGACGCCTACACCCACTACAACCTGCCCGGTGCCAGTTTTGAGGTGTACCGGGACGGCCAGCTTGTCACCACCGTGACCACCAACGAGGCGGGACTGGCCTATGTCCACGATGTCAAGGTGGGTTATTTTGAAATTAAAGAGACCGTAGCCCCGGAGGGCTACACCTTCAACGACAAGACCTACGGCATTAACATTGACCCCTACGACCCCGCCACCACCGACGATCCCCGGCTGGTCATCACCAACGAGGCCATGCCCAGCCTTCGCATCACCAAGTATGACCGCCAGAGCATGAAGCCTCTGGCCGACGCCACCTTCAAGGTCTATAAGGATACCACCCTCATGGGCAGCTACACCACAGACCGTTCCGGCCAGATTCTCGTTACGGGGCTGGAGCCTGGGACGTATACCGTCCAGGAGGTGGCCGTGCCCGGTACCCACATCGTAGACACCACCCCCCAGCAGGTGGAGATCGCTGCTGGCCGCAAGGAGCCTGTGACGCTGGCCTTTTTCAATGATCTCCGGCCCGGTCTGCGGCTGGTCAAGGTGGACGCCAATGACCCCGCCAAGACCATCCAGAACGCCGTCTTTGAGATCAAAGCGGTCAACGGAAGCTACGGCCCCAAGGAGATCACCACAGATAAAGATGGAGAAATCGACCTCTCCAGCCTACCCACCGGATCCTATGTGGTCACCGAGAAGTTCTGCCCCGGCTATGTGGTGGATGATGCCCAGCGGATCGTGGAGCTGAAACCCAACGAGGACGCCGAGTTTGTTTTTACCAACAGCAAGCTCCCCACCGTCACCCTCCGCAAGCAGAACGCCCAGGGCCAGCCTATGGAGGGCGTGACCTTCTCTCTGACCAAGGCTGGCACCGGCGCTCACGCCGATGAGCGCACCACCAACGCCCAGGGCACGATTACCTGGGAGGGGCTGGAGCCGGGGCTTTACTCGCTGAAAGAGGTAGCCACGAAGTCCACCCATGTGCTGGACGCCACCGAGCATCACGTGCAGCTCTATCCCGGCAAGGACGCCGAGCTGTTACTGGTGAACGAGGAAAAGCCCTCCCTGAAAATCACCAAGTTTGACCGCCAGAGCGGTCAGCCCATGAGCGGCGTGGTCTTTGAGGTGTTCAAGGACACCGTTTCCCTGGGCAAGCACCGTACCAACGCCAAGGGCGAGATCCTGCTGGCCCACATTGACCCCGGCACCTACAAGGCCGCGGAGACCGACACCGGCAACGACACCCACATCCTCGTCACCACCCCCCAGGAGGTGGAGCTTCACGCCGGGGATGGGGTGCGGGAGCTGACCTTCTTCAACGAGCGGCTTCCCGGCCTCCATCTGGTCAAGGTAGACGCCGCCGACCTCTCCAAGCCCATCCCCAACGCCAAGTTCCGCTTCCGCTCCATCAAGGGTGATTACGGCCCCGTGGAGCTGACCACCGGGGCTGACGGCACCATCGACCTCTCCAAGCTCCCCGTGGGCAGCTACGAGGTGGTGGAGCTGGAGTGCCCCGGCTATGTGGTGGACAAGGCCCAGCGGCTCATCCATCTGGACGGCAACGAGACAGGGCAATTCGTGTTCACCAACACTCGGCTGCCCCGGTTTGAGCTGACCAAGCATGGCGCGGACGGCAAGCCCCTGGAAGGCGTGACCTACCGCATCGCCTATGTGGAGGACGGCACCCGCTATATGGACAAGACCACCGACACGGACGGCAAAATCGCCTTGGAGGGACTGGAGCCCGGAGTGCTGTCCATCCGTGAGACCGCCACGCTGCCCAACTATATCCTCGACCCCACCGAGCATCATGTGGAGCTGAAGGTGGGCCAGACAGCCACCGTGGAGCTGAAAAATGACCGCCGCCCCAACCTGACCATCCACAAGACCGACGCTGACACCGATGAACCCGTCCCCGGCACCACCTTCCTGGTCAAGACCCCGGACGGCCCCTCCATCGCGGAGGTCACCACAGACAAAGAGGGCAAAGTAACCGTCCACAATATGCTCCCCGGCGTGTATGAGGTGTCCGAGAAGTCCGTCCCGGCCCCCTACCTCCAGGACGCCCCCGCCCAGACGGTGACCCTCTATCCCAATAAGGACCGGGACGTGACCTTTAAGAACCATAAGAAACCCGGTCTGACCATCAATAAGCTGGACTCCATCACCGGCGACCCCATCCAGGGCGTTAAGTTCTCCGTGACCTATGCCTCCAACAACACCGACACCGGGGAGATCAACGACCTGGGCTCCTACACCACCGACCAGAACGGCCAAATCTATCTGGATCGCCTAAAGGACGGATGGTACAAGGCAACCGAGCTGGCTCCCAAGTCCGGCTACGCCATCAAGGGCAGCGCCACCCAGGAGTGCTATATCAAGGCGGGGACCTCCAAGGTACTGACCTTTGAGAACACGCCCCTCTCCGCTCTGGTGGTCTACAAATACGACTCCATCACCGGGGCCGCCGTGGAGGGCGCTACCTTCCAGGTCAAGTATTTGGCTGGCAGCTCCGGCACTGGCGGGACAGTCATTGGCACTTATAAGACCAGCGCCAACGGCTCCTTCACGGTCACTGGGCTGAAAGCAGGGACGTATATCGTGGAGGAACTGGCCCCCGATGAGAACCATGTCATTGACGCCGCCCCCCAGACCGCCCTCATTTCCGGCAAGGACCAGGACGTGGTGCAGCTCTACTTTGGCAACAGCCCCAAGGCCAGCCTGACGGTCAAGAAGATCGACGCTGCCACCCATGCACCCCTGTCCGATGTGGAATTCCTGGTGACGCTGGCCGATGGCAGCTTGGTAGGCGACGCCAACGGCAAGTTCGTTACCGACAGCTCCGGCAGCTTCACCATCAGCGGTCTAAACCCTGGCACCTCGCTGGTGGTCAAAGAGACCCGCGCCAAGGCGGGCTATATCCTGGATGACGCCCCCCAGACCATTACCGTGAAGGCGGGGCAGGCCGCCTCTTTGGAGTTCCGCAACCAGCCCAAAGGCTCTGTGCTGGTCAAGAAGGTGGACGCCGCCACCGGCAAGCCCCTCTCTGACGTGAAATTCATGGTCACCACCGACAGCGGAGCCGTGGTGGGGACGGCCAACGGCAAGTATGTGACTGACGCCTCCGGCTCCTTCACTGTTGCCGGAGTAAGCCCCGGCACCACCCTCATTGTCCGGGAGAACCGGGCCAAGGCCGGGTATATTCTGGACGATACCCCCCAGACGGCGGTAGTCCAGAGCGGCAAGATCGTCACGCTGGAGTTCCGAAATATGCCAAAGGGCGCTCTGGTCATCGTCAAGCGGGACGCTGACAGCAAGAAGCCCTTACAGGGAGCGGAATTCCGGGTGACAACCTCGGATGGCAAGTATGTGGACGCCCAGGGCGGCAAGGTCAGCTCCAAGGGCCTCTACACCACGGATAAAGAGGGCCAGATCATCATCACCGGGCTGGAACCCTGCACCGTGGTGGTGACCGAAACCAAGGCCCCCCGCGGCTATGTGCTGGACAAAACACCCCAGACGGTGGCTATCAACGCCAATGACACCCAGACCCTTTACTTCTACGACAAGCCTACCCCCACCGGTGACCTGAAGGTGCTGAAGCTGGACGAGGAAACCCGCCAGCCCATCCAGGGGGTGGAATTCTCCATCAGCCGGATCAATGGGGAGCGGCTGGGCCTCTACCGTACCAACAGCAAGGGTGTCATCTATCTGGAGAGCCTGGAGCCCGGCTGGTACACCGTCACCGAGACTAAGGCCGCCAAGGACTACCGACTGGACGCTGAACCCAAGGATATTGAGGTAAAGCACGGCAAGACCGCCACACTGGAGGTCACAAACCGGCTCACCGGCTCCGCCCTCATCCACAAGGTAGACTCGGTCACCGGCAAGGGCATCTACGGCGTGACCTTCTTGGTCAGCGACGCCAAGGGCAACCCCGTGGGCCAGTATACCTCCGACCAGGATGGATACGTCTATGTGAACGGTGAGTTGGCGGACGGCAAGTACACCATCCGGGAAATCCAGCAGGCCGAGGGCTACCTGCCCGATACCACCGTCAAAACCTTTTGGGTAGAGTACGGCGGGTGTAGCACTATCACCTGGTACAACACCCCCTGCACCGGCCAGATCCAGATCACCAAGACCTCTGCGGACTACAACCCCACCAACGGCTGGCCTGCCGGCACCCCCATTCCCGGTTGTGAGTTTGAGGTCTACAACAAGGCCGGGAACCTGGTGGATACCATCAGGACAGACAAAAACGGCGTTGCCGCCACCCGTGCTCTGCCCCTGGGCCAGTATAAGGTGGTAGAGAGCAAGGCCGCTGACTTCTATGCCTTGGACGCCACGCCCTTCTATGCGGAGCTGCAGTTTGCTGGGCAGATCGTCCGCATCGCCGCCACCAACAAGAGCGTGACCACCGGCGTGTCCATCACCAAAACCGGCTACAAGGAGGTCATGCCCGGTCAGGTGGAGCGGTTCACCTTCACTGGCATCGGCAACACCTCCACGGTGGCACTCCAGGACTTCTACTGGCGGGATACCATCCCCGCAGATGCCCTGCGGTTGGCAAAAGTCACCACTGGCACCTGGAACGTACCCTCCAGCTATAAGCTGGTCTACCTCACCAACAAGAGCGGCGGGCAGTACCGGACCTTGGCCGACAACCTCTCTACCAGCAAGAACTACACCATCGACGCCAGCCCCGTAGCCCTCGGCCTTGCACGGGACGAGTACGTCACCGAGGTAATGGCGGTCTTTGGCGTGGTACCGGCTGGCTTCCATCAGGTGGAGGCCCCCGCCCTGGACTTCACGGTGGTGGGTTGGCTCCAGAACGGCTATCAGTTCACCAACCAGGCCGATGCGGGCGGTAGCTACAACGGCGCATGGGTACAGGCCAACACCCGTTGGGTGACCACGGTCTACGCCCCCACTAAGCCCCTGCCCCGGACGGGGTATTGAGCAATGGCGTATGAACATGTAGCTGACCGGCCTTCCGTGGTCTACCACTATACCAAACGTGAAAACGTGCCCAGCATCCTCAAGGATGGACGGATCAAGCGCATGGGTGACACCGAGTGCTGGTTCTGCCTCTCACTGGAGGATACCCTCTCTGTTATGGAGGACACTGTCATGGCGGAGGGGAAGTTCTATGTCACGGTAGGAGGCAAGCTGGCCAGATACCCCAAATTCGATCCAGAGGAATACGTCATCCTGAAGCTGACCCCCAGATGGCAAAGCGGCGAATGGGTACGGTGGATGCAGGAGCTTCCTCCTGGGGCAAACCCTCAGCTCAAGGAGGTGGCGGAGGCATTCAGCATGAAGAAAGTGGGCTTCCGGGGAGATATGAAGTTCGCCCCTGACCCAGAGGTGCTGGAGTGCACTCAACTCCTCCAATCCCCCTGCCATGAGATGAGACAAGGGCAAGAGCAGACGATGTGAGGAAAAGCCAAGGCGGAGCGTTCAGCAATGGGCGCTCCGCCTTTTTTCTTCCGAAAAGAGGTGAAAAGAATGGAACTGAGGAAAATGACCGGCTCCGAGCCGCTCTACGTCTACCGCCAATCCCAGCAGATCGGTCAGCAGACCGGCTTTGTGGGGTATCTCCGTGGCGATTATGGAGAAAGCGGAAAGCAATTCTGGACTGAATGGTTTGATGACCGGGAGGACTGGAACACCCCGGACTTTAAGCACGACCTGCAGCGGGCCATCGACAGGCTCCGCTATGAGACCCGGCAGCTTGCGGACCGGGATCAGCTCTCCATACTGTGCCTCAACGACATGGAGAGTGCCATCACGGAGGACCAACGCTGGTTTGGTTTCCGGGTGGACCAGGGGGATCACGCTTTCCTCCTGAAGTGCTGCCCCTATAAGGGGGACAACAACTTCTATGTCTACTGCTACCACAAGGATTGGCTGGATCAGCACATGGACAAGGCCCAGCAGGGCATCCGCTTCATTGATTCCAGCCAGAAAGAGCTGTTCCGCATCCCGGACGGCGGACGGATCCGCATCACCCAGCCTGACGGTCAGCAGACCGAGCGCACCTGCCGTTTCATTGACGAGAGCCATATGGAGGTCGGGGACGGCAGGGACAGTGTGTATCACATATGCCAATTCGCTGAGCTCATGGAGCGAAACGACAACACCGTGGAGCCTGTCGGCCCCACCCTTAGGGAGCAGACATCGGCTCCCATGACCCAGAAGATGGATCAAACCATGTAAGCAACAATATCAGAGGAAGATGAGCCGTAGGGAGAGGACTCCCACCGGCTCGTCCTCTCTCTATGGCCTCTTTCCCTCACAGAAAGGTGGTCAATCACTATGAAAAAGCACAAGAAGATCCTCGCCATCTGCATCCTGACCGTCCTCATGGTGGGCCTTCTCAGCACCTCCGCTCTGGCTGCCGGGGACGTGGCTGGCGCCGTGAACGAGGCGTGGACGGGCGCCTCCGGCCAGATCAAGACCGTGGTCAACAGCGTGGTCTTTCCCGCCCTGGACATGATCCTTGCCATCGCCTTCTTCGGCAAATTGGGAATGACGTACTTTGACTATCGCAAGCACGGTCAGTTTGAGTGGACCGGCCCTGCCATCCTGTTCGCCTGTCTGGTCTTTACCCTGACGGCGCCCACCTACATCTGGAACATTATCGGAATCTAAGCAAAATGCACCGAGGCCGTGTCAGCTCCGCGGCCTCACGTCCCCAAGTCCCGGAGCTGACACGGTCACCGGAAAAGAGGTGATCGTTTTTGTTTATTTGGGACTTTGTGGCCAGTACGGTTCTGAACTCCATCATCGACTGGGTCTACGACCAGGTCATCGGCTTCCTGGGCAACTTCTTCGCCGTCATGGGCAACATGGGCGTGGAGCTGTTCGAACTTGAATGGGTACAGTATGTTGTCCAGTTTTTCAATCAATTGGGCTGGGCGCTTTTCTCTGTCAGCCTAGTGGTGTGCGTATTTGAATGCGGAATCCAGTACGCCAGCGGCAGAGGGGACATCAAGGGTACGGCCCTCAATATCATCAAGGGATTTATGGCGGTCAGCCTGTTCTCTGTGGTCCCGGTCCGTCTGTATGCTCTGGCGGTTTCGCTGCAGGGCACCTTAACAGCCGGACTCGCCGGAGTTGGAGACATCGGTGCCCTTGGGACTGACCTTATCGATGCCTTCACTACCTCGGATGGTCTGATAGAGGGCATCGGGGACATGAGCGTGGGGAATATTACCAACCCCATTATGCTTATCTTCTGCGTGATCGCCATGGCCTATGCGGTCATAAAGGTGTTCTTCTCCAATCTCAAGCGGGGTGGCATCCTCCTCATCCAGATCGCCGTAGGGTCGCTCTATATGTTCTCCGTCCCCCGCGGGTACATAGACGGCTTTACCCAGTGGTGCAAGCAGGTCATCGGCCTGTGCCTGACAGCCTTCCTCCAAGCCACCATCCTTGTGGCGGGGCTTCTGGTGTTCAAGGACAACCTCCTCCTCGGATTGGGGCTTATGCTCTCAGCCAATGAAGTGCCCAGGATCGCCGGGACCTTCGGCCTGGACACCTCCACCCGCGCCAATATCATGTCCGCCGTCTACACCGCCCAGACCGCCGTCAACACCACGAAAACCATTGCGGCGGCGGTGACGAAATGAGCACCCTAACTATGGGGAGCCTCTTCGACGGCATCGGAGGTTTCCCCTTGGCTGCGGAGCGATACGACATTAAGCCACTTTGGGCCAGTGAGATTGAGCCGTTTCCTATGGAGGTCACAAAGCATCGGTTCCCCAGCATGGTGCATGGTGGGGATATCACTAAGCTGAAAGGGGCAGAGCTGATTCCCGTGGACATCATCTGCGGGGGGAGTCCGTGCCAAGACCTCTCTGTGGCCGGAGCGAGAGCTGGTTTGGCGGGCGCCCGTTCCGGTCTTTTTATGGAACAAATCCGTGTTGTCAAGGAAATGAGGCAGGCAGAGAAAGAGCGCGGCCGCACCGGAGTCGATATCCGCCCCCGCTATATGGTGTGGGAAAATGTGCCGGGAGCTTTCTCCAGCGGAGAGCCCAAGGGCGAGGACTTCCGCATTGTGCTGGAGGAGATCGTTCATGTGTCCTGCCCATCAGCCTATGTGAATCATTGGTTCTCCTATGGCTGGCAGCAGGCGGGAAACATCTATGTGGGCCGAGAGTTCTCTCTGGCGTGGCGCTGCCTGGACGCCCAATACTGGGGTGTAGCCCAGAGGAGAAAACGCATCTTTCTCGTTGCAGACTTCGCTGGCCCCACCGCTCCGTTCCTTCTCTTCGATGCCCTGCCAAAACAGGAGGTGGACGATGAAACTTGATCTCTACGAGGTGGATGGGCAGCTTACCTTCCTTGACCCGGAGGAATACATATGCGAGAGCTGCAAAAAGGCCAGGCGAGGTCCTACCCGCAAGGATCTCATGGAACTGGTGGCCGTACCCATCCAAGTCTTAGACCTCACCCCTGGCCACGGCGATCTGCTGGGTGACGCCCATTGGGAGATACATTCCCCGCTGCTAGAGGACGGCACGCTCCTCAACACCGGCGTAGCACCCAGAGAACCAATCTGCTCCTCGCTGTCCAGTATTCTGGAACCCCACCCTGACCGCAAGTATTATCTCAGCAGGACTGCCTGCCTGGGCATCCTGCGGCGGGCCGACGAGCGTGGAAAAGAACTGCCGGAGCAGCTCAAGGCGGCGCTTATGGCCCAGGCTGGGCTTGTCCCTGTTCAGGCTGCGATGGGTGGGTTGAAAGCCTACCACATCAACCAGCGAGACGAGGGCATTGACCTGGGCGGCGTGTCCGGGGCGCTTCTCGCCACCATGAATATGCAGATGCAGACCTTCGTCACTGGAGAGCCTGTGGCCTTCGCCGCCAACCAGCGGGACGAGGTGCGGGATCTCCATGACGTGGCTGGGGCGCTTGGCGCTCAACCGGGCATGAAACAGCAGACATTCATCACCGACCCCTGCCTGACCCCCTGGGATACCCAGCAAAAGCGCATTTTCCTCCCAGACGGTGTTGCCCCCACCCTGGCGGGAGCGGACGGCGGCGGTGGCCGGACCCCCGGAGGGCTGTTGTTTGCGGCCTTCTCCGCTGGAGCCGGGGCTAAAGCTGGTGGGATCGGCTACAGTGAGGAGGTCGCTCCTACCCTCAAAGGCTCCGCCAGCGGCAACTGTATGCCCTCGCTTCTTTGCCTCAATGACCAGGGTGGCGAGCGGATGGATGTGACCGTGGAGCAGACCACCACACTTCGTGCCCAGGCTGGGGGTCATCAGCCCTTGATCTGTCTGAACGATCAGGGCGGCTCCGTCATGGAGTGTAGCGTGGAGGTTTCTGGGACCCTGCGCGCCCAAGAGCATGGGCACCAGCCGCTGGTATTTGACACCCACGGTCAGGATTGCCGCTTCCAAGGCCCCACCGATACCGCCCAGACTGTCACTGCGGCCTTCGGCATGGGCGGTGGCAATATGCCACTCATTGTGGGAGGGCAGACGGACGAAAAGCCTCGTCCCCTTGTCTTTGAAAACCATGGCATTGACTCTCGTTATACCGGCCCCCACAAGGTCGCCCCCACAATCTCCGCCCGCGCCGGTACAGGTGGGAACAACCTTCCCTTGGTCGCCGCCCCGGAGCAGGAGGAGCCACCTGTGATCTGCATTACCGGCAACGCCATTGACCGCCAGCCCCAGAACGGCGGCAACGGCATCGGCGTTTCCCAAGAGGGCGTCGCCTTCACGCTGACCGCCACAGATCGTCATGCGGTATTCAGTCGCCAGCGGGTAGACGTGTTCAAGTCTGGCGATGTAGTCAGCACAGAAAGTGCAAGGCAGCACAAAGATGCCACCGATTTGGTCTACCAGGCCACGGTGGGCGCCCTGACCAGCAGTGACCGCAAGGGTCCCAATAGCCAGTATGTTGGCCAAGACAAGCTTGTCGTGGAGGGCCCGCTCCTCATTCGACGCTTGACCCCGCTGGAATGTGAGCGGCTCCAGGGGTTTCCTGACCTATGGACAGCCCTCCCCGGTGCGGCGGACTCTGCCCGGTATAAGGCCCTGGGCAACAGCGTGGCCATCCCTTGCGTGGAGTTCATCATGCGACAGATTGCTCACGCAGCGAGACTTCCGCTGGAGCTGTAGCTTGTCCATTGTGCTTGGCTTTCTACGATGATCTTTGTTGGCTTTGGTGATAGCTATTGCTAAAGCCAATCGATATACTTGCTTTGTAAATTAGGCAAGAGGAGGTGCCAACCATGGCAGAGAAAACCAAAAATCTCTGCGCCCAGATTCCCGAATCCCTGCACGGCAAGGTGCGGCAGCGGCAGGAGGAGTCCGGGCAGTCTCTCAGCGCATACATAACCGAACTTATTACCAAATTCTACGAAATGGAGGGAAAGACGATGGCAAAGGGTGATACCCGCACGGTGGCCTTCCAGGTCAGCAACGAGCTTTTTGACCGCTTCAAGGTGTACCTGGACCAGCACAACCTCAAGCAGAACGCCTTCTTCATCGACTGCATCCAGAAGGCCCTGGCCGAAAGTGCCGGTGCCGAGAACGCCTGACCACATCTCAGAGAGGTCGCCGCAGGAGCGGCGGCCCCTCTTTTTTTGGAGGTGACCTAATGTACATCTACCCCAACAACCTAAAGGCCAAGCCCAAGCTATGGCTCTGGGAGCTACGGGACATCGCCATCATCGGCGTGGGGCTTCTCCTCTCTGTGTTCGCACTTGTCCATGGCGCGGGAATGTTCCCGCTGGTGGTCACGGTGCTATTCGCCTTCCTCGCCATCCGTGTGGAGGGCACCTGTGTGCTGGACTTCATCCACTACGCCGCGGACTTCCTGTTTTTGAAACAGCAGTATTACGAATGGAGGGATACCCCTTGACCCGCAAGCAAAAGCAAGCCCTGCGCCAGCGGCAGTCCACCCGCCAGCTCATGGGCATTGGTCAGCTCACCGAACACGGCGTAAAGGTCGCCGGTGGTGAGCTGGTTTTTTATCTCGTCCGGCCCGACAACCTCTCCGTCCTCTCCCCGGAGGGGGTCCGGGAGCGTGTGCGCGCTCTGAGCGACCTGCTCCGGGCCTCCTCGGAGGTGGTCATGGTGGCGGTGGACTCCCGTGAGTCCTTCCAGCACAACAAGGACTACTACCGGGCGAGGCTGGAGACGGAAACGATCCCGGCCATCCGAGAGCTTCTCCGGCAGGACATGGAGCATCTGGACAGCATCCAGTCGGGGACGGCCTCCTCCCGCGAGTTCGCCCTCCTCATCCGCATGGATACCCAGGCCGCCGCCGATCCCGCCCAACTTGCCCAGGTGGAGAAGCGCATCCACAGCCACGGTTTCCGGGTGCGGCTTGCCGGGGAGCAGGATATCAAGCGGATCCTGGCGGTCTACTACCAGCAGGACGCCTTTACCGATGTGTTCGACAATTATGACGGAGAAAGCGAGGTGAAACGCCGTGGCAAAGAAACCGCAGAAGAAGAAAAAGGCGCCGACCAGACCCGGCCCGGAGAATAAGCCCAAGGATTTCTTGGACATGATCGCCCCCACCGCCGTCCGTTTCAACACGGACGGCTTTATTCTGGGCAGCACTTACCGCTGCGTACTGGCCCTGCGGAGCTACCCCACCAGCACCGAGGAGCTGGCCCTCCTCCGTCACCTGGGGGAAAAGAGTGGCGTGACCCTGCGGGTCTACGCTCGGAAGGTCACCGCCGCCGAGGAGAACGCCATCCTCCACAATGCCAGCAGCAAGAGCCGCATGGAGCGGAGCAACACCGACAACCTCAAGCAGAGCGTCACCGCCGAGGCCAACCTCCAGGACGTGGTCACCCTCATCACCACCATGCAGCGCAACCAAGAGCCTCTGGTCCACTGCGCCGTCTTTCTGGAGCTGGCTGCCCAGAGTCCAGACGCCCTGCAAGTGCTGAAGGACGAGGTCATGGCCGAGCTGACCCGCTCGAAGCTGGGCGTGGACAATGTCCTCCTGCGCCAGCGGGAGGGCTTCCAGTCCTCCAATCCGGCTGGAGCCAACGCCTTCGGGAGCCTCTTTGAGCGTGTCCTGCCCGCCGCTTCGGTGGGCAATCTGTACCCCTTCAACCACAGCGGTAAGACCGACCCCAAGGGCTTCTACATTGGCAGGGACAAGTTTGGCTCCAACATTCTGGTAGACATGGAGCGCCGAGCCGAGGACAAGACCACCGGCAGTGCCCTCATTCTGGGCAACTCCGGCCAGGGCAAGAGCTACCTCCTCAAGTTGCTCATCTGCAACATTCTGGAGAGCGGCAAGAGCGTCATTGCCTTCGACCCGGAGCATGAGCTTGCAGACATGGCCCACAACCTGGGCGGCAGCTATGTTGACCTCATGGGTGGGCAGTGCCGGATCAACCCCCTGGAACCCAAGCTCTGGGACGTGGACGGCGAGGAGGATCCCGAGGCTCCGGCACCCTTCCGCCAGAAAACCCTGCTCTCCCAGCACATCTCCTTCCTCAAAGACTTCTTCCGCTCCTACAAGAGCTTCTCCGACCTGCACATTGACGCCATTGAACTGCTGGTGGAGCGGCTCTACGCCAAGTGGGGGATGAGCGACGTCACGGACTTCTCCAAGGTCAGCCCCGGTGAGTATCCCATCCTCTCCGACCTATACGAGCTGATGGAGAGCGTCTATGAGAACTACGACAGAGAGGAAAAACCACTGTTTACCAGGGGAATGCTCCAAGAGATCCTCCTTGGCCTCCACTCCATGTGCAAGGGCGCCGAGTCCCGGTTTTTCAACGGACACACCAATATCGGCTCCGGGCGGTTCGTGGTCTTCGGCGTCAAGGGCCTCCTCCAGAGCAGCGGCAACGTCAAAAACGCCATGCTGTTCAATGTCCTGTCCTACTTCTCCAACCAGCTCCTGTCGGTGGGCAACACGGTGGCCACCCTGGACGAGCTGCACGTCTGGCTCTCCAACAAGGTGGCCATTGAGTATATCCGCAACGTCCTCAAGCGGGCTCGGAAGCAGGACTCCAGCCTGATGCTGGCCAGCCAGAACTTGGAGGACTTCATGCTCCCTGGCGTGGCCGAGCTGACCAAGCCCTTGTTCGCCATTCCCACCCACCAATTCCTGTTCAACGCTGGCTCCATCGACAAAAGGCTCTACATGGACAGCCTCCAACTGGAGGAGTCCGAGTATGAGCTCATCCGCTACCCCCAGCGGGGCGTATGCCTCTACAAGTGCGGCAACGAGCGGTATCTGTTGGAGGTCAAGGCTCCGGATTATAAGGCCGCACTCTTCGGAAAGGCCGGTGGGCGATAATGAGCGCCGCCGCAACCGCTCTGGTCAAGGCCGCCATCGCCCTCTTCACCGACCCCAAAGCACGAAAGGCCTTCGGTTGGATCCTTGTGGCCATCTTTTCGCCTGTGATCCTGCTGATAGCTTTCCTCTGCTCCCTTGGCTCCGGGGCAGCCCAGCACAACAACGCCATGGTGGATTATAGCTTTTATAGCGCAGACTACACCGGCGAGGTTCCCGCCGAGTTTGAGGAGCAGATGACCTTCATTCGAACTTCTTTTTCCTCTCTGGATTCGGCGGTGGCCTCTGTCAACGCCACAGCTGAAGCAAGCGGTCTTGACCCTATCCAGGTCAAGGCCGCTTACCTTGTCCTCTGCTCCGAGGGGCAAATGTCCCCCGAAGCCTTCGTCAACTACTTTTACACCACCGAGCAGCGGACAAGGACCGTATATGCGGCCAACGAGGGCGGCGAGGTGGTATCGTCAACGGAAACCTATACGGTGACCGTCCCCAGATCCTTGTCCTCCGCTTATTCCAGTCTCAGTATCGCTCTGGGGCAGGACATCACCTCAGAGGAGAAACTGTACGTCCAGGACGTCTATACCAAGATTGCCGGGAAAGGTGGCGAGGACTATGAGGGCAGCTTCCTCCGGGGCAGCGACCCCAGTGTGGAGCTGGACGTGTCCACCTTCACCGATCCCAGCACAAAAAACGCCCACGACCTGGTAGCCTACGCCAACCACGCCTGGGAGTCAGGCTGGGGCTATGTGTGGGGCACCTACGGCCACGTCCTCACCGAGTCCCTGCTGAACAGCAAGCTCCAGCAGTACCCGGACGGTGTGGGCAAGTACGAGGACTTCATCCGAGCCAACTGGCTGGATAGCCGGACCACCGACTGCGTGGGGCTCATCAAGGGCTATGGCTGGCTCGACCCTGACAGCCTGACCATCAAGTACGGTACCAACGGGATGCCTGATATCGGCGCCAACACCATGTACCACAACGCCACCGTCAGCGGCCCGATCACTACCATCCCCGAAACCCCCGGCCTCGCGGTCTGGATGGACGGCCACATCGGGGTCTATATCGGCGGCGGCGAGGTCATTGAGGCCAGCGGCACCAAAATTGGCGTGGTCAAGACCCAACTGGCTGGCCGAGGCTGGACCCACTGGCTGAAGGTGCCGTACATCAACTACGATTAGGAGGACAGAAGATGAACAAAGTGCCCCTGACGTTCTCCTTTGAGGAGGACAAGCTGGAGGCCATGGAGGTCTTTCTCAAAAAGGAAGGCTCCAGCATCCAGAAAAAGATGGAGGAAACCCTGAAAAAGCTTTACGAGGAGGTGGTACCGGAGCCGGTACGGGAGTTTGTGGACGCCAAGGCTGGCGGCAAGCCCAAGCGTCCTGCACCGTCTCCCAAGCCGAAGCCCACCCCCAAGGCCAAATCTGAACCGGGAAAGGAAGCTGCGCCCCATGAACTGTCGTGATATTACCGTCTATCTGGATGAACGCTGGTGCGCTGCTCTGGAGACCCAGAGCGGCAAGACCGTGGAAACCCTGCTGACTGAGCAGATGGATGCCCTCATCCAGCAGCTCCCCAAGGAACAGCGGGAGCGCATCACCCAAGAACTCCGCCAAGAGGATCAGAAGCAGGCACAGGAGGCCGAGGCCAACCGTCACTTCTCTATCACCCGCATCACCGAGAATGGCGAGCCCAGGTACTGTCTCTTGGAGCGTGGAGAAATCATGTTCCAGACCGCTCTACGGCTGCGCCGCTATCTCCGGGGCGAGCTGAATGACCCCTCCCAATTCTATGGGGACGCCGCTCCCATTCCCCAGGAGGAGATGGAACGGTACGCCGCCGAGCTGCTCCGTGGCTCCCCCAGAGTCGTGGGCATCTACGACATCGACCTGGATGCCGGGGAGGTCTACACCTTGGATCCTGATAAGGGCTGGCGGGGCTACCAGATCAAGGACGTCAGCACGGCAGTCTACTTCGCCACCAAGAGGGAGTCGGATGACTGGATCGCCAAGCGCAGCCGCTTCAATCAGCGGCTGGCAGAAAAGGAAATGCCCAGTCCTGACCGCCGGATTAGTATTCGAGGCCATGAATCACTCCCTGTGGACGTTCTCTGCTTTGCTGACGATATTCAGCAACTTGACCATATGCAGAATTTCTGTATCCCCCTCTCTTTTGACACCGACAAGGTCCTTGGTTTCCATGTAGACCTCAATGACGGTTTTCCAAATGTCTACGCAAATTACGATATGAGAAAGGGATGTGTCTGCGAAACACTGAGGGTCTACCTATGGAACAAAAGCAGCGGAATGCCGCTGGAGTGTGAATACCGCCTCTCCCCAGAGGAGCAGGACGCCCTCCGTGTCAAAATGGACGGCTACTGCATGGAGCAGATGGGCATTTCTCTGGAAACGGCCAGGGAGCAGTATCTGGCCGAGGAGCAGAGCCAAGCAGCCCAGGAGTCTCCACAACAGACCGGCCCCACCCTCCAGATGTGACAGGTAGTCCCTAACACACCCTTTGTTGGCTTTCGCCAGATTGGACCCTGCATTTTTGTTCCCTCTGGTGAATAGCTTTGCGACCCGGTCTGTGGCATTGTGTTTACAGGCGCACGAAGCGCCAATTCAATAACGGAGGTAAGTAATATGGAACTGGAAAGAGCCCAGGAACTCCAGCAGAACATCGCTGGCGAGGCGCTGGCAATGCTGTCGCTGGGATCGGACAACGTGGTCAAGTACGAGCAGACCATCCAGCTCATCGGAAGCACCTGCGGTATCCCTACGGAGGACACCAACACCCTGCTGGCCCTAATTGGGCGAGGAAAGGCCAGCCCGGAGAAAATCGACTCCGGGGAGATCACCCTGCCCAGAGCAGACGGAAAACCAAAGGACGTCATGGCCAACTGGACTGCCCAAGACACCTTCTGGGTCATGATGGATTTGTTCCAAGTGGCTATCGTCACCCCCACCCAAGAGGACCGCGAAATCCTATATGGGATGGTGGAGGAGCTCATCGCCACCCAGAATTTCGAGGACTGGCTTAACCCGAAGGGTTGACCAACCTCCGTCCTCGCAAGGAAAAGCCCAAACCGCCGCCCTGTGGAAACACAGGGCGGCAACCTTATTCCATCCTTAAACTTCCATCGAACAACTGTTGCATTTCCTTTTCGAGTCTGCTACAATGGGGGTATCCTATCCCAGAGAAGAAAAGGAGGCGCAGGACGTGAAGGAGCGCACCTATATCGCCATCGACCTGAAATCGTTCTACGCCTCCGTGGAGTGCGCCGAGCGTGGGCTGGACCCCATGACCACTAATCTGGTGGTAGCAGATAAGAGCAGGACGGAGAAAACCATCTGCCTTGCCGTGTCGCCCAGTCTCAAGTCCTACGGCATCCCCGGCAGACCCCGGCTCTTTGAGGTGGTGCAGAAGGTCAAGGAGGTCAACACCCAGCGGCAGCGGAAGGCTCCAGGCCGCAAGCTCACTGACTCCTCCTCCGATGACACGGTGGTGAAGTCCACGTCCTCGGTGGCGCTGGACTACATCGTGGCCCCGCCCCAGATGGCCAAGTACATGGAGTGGAGCGCCCGGATCTATCAGGTGTATCTCAAATACGTTGCCCCGGAGGACATCCACGTCTACTCCATAGATGAGGTCATGATGGACGTGACCAACTACCTTGCCACCGCAGGCCAGACCCCGCGGGAGTTCGCCATGACGGTCATCCTGGACGTGTTGGCCACCACCGGCATCACCGCCACAGCGGGGATCGGCCCCAACCTATACCTCGCCAAAATAGCCATGGACATCATGGCCAAGCACATCCAGCCGGACAAGAACGGTGTGCGGATCGCAGAGCTGGACGAGATGAGCTACCGTCTTTTCCTCTGGGATCACCGGCCCCTGACTGACTTCTGGCGGGTAGGCCGGGGTTACGCCAAGAAGCTGGAGGAATACGGTCTCTATACCATGGGCGACGTGGCCCGGTGTTCGCTGGAGCGGGAGGAGCTGCTCTACCAGATCTTCGGCGTCAACGCTGAACTCCTCATCGACCACGCCTGGGGCTGGGAGCCGACCACCATTGCGGACATCAAGGCGTACAAGCCCCAGTCCAACTCCATCGGCTCCGGCCAAGTCCTCCACTGCCCCTACCCCTACGACAAGACCAAGCTGGTGGTGTGGGAGATGGCCGACCAGCTCTCTCTGGACTTGGTGGACAAAGGTCTGGTCACCGACCAAGTAGTGTTGACAGTCGGCTACGACATGGAGAACCTCAAGAATCCGCCCAAGGGGAAAGCCTACCACGGCCCTGTCACCACGGACCGATATGGCCGCGCCATCCCAAAGCACGCTCACGGGACCCAGAACCTGGATAGCTATACCTCCTCCACCAAGCTCATCACCCAAGCGGTGATGGAGCTGTTCGCCCGGATCGTTGACCCTGGCCTCCTGGCTCGGCGGGTCTATCTGGTGGCCGCTCATGTGGTGCCGGAGGCCTCACTCACCCAGTCGGAGGTGGTGGAGCAGCTCGACCTCTTCACCGACCATGCCGCCGAGGAAAAGCGGCGTGAAGTGGAGGCCGCCGAGCTGGAGCGGGAACGGAAGCGCCAGGAAGCTGTGCTTGGCATCAAACGGAGGTTCGGCAAGAACGCCATCCTCAAGGGCGCCAATCTGGTGGACGGCGCCACCACTAAGGACCGCAACGGTCAGATTGGAGGCCACCGGGCATGAGCAACTACGATGACATCCTCCGTCTGCCCCATCCCACCTCCAAGACCCACCCCCGGATGTCCCGGCAGGATCGGGCGGCGCAGTTTTCTCCCTTCGCAGCTCTCACCGGGTACGAGGCGGTAGTCAAGGAGGCCGCTCGGCTCACCGAGGAGCGTCCTATGCTGACCGAGGATGAGGTGGCCGAGCTGGACGCCCGGCTCCGTCTGGCGATGGAGCTGGACGCCGAGGTAACGGTGACCTGGTTTCAGCCGGACGCTAAAAAGAGCGGCGGCAGCTACGTCACCACCACAAGTCGGGTGAAGAAAGCGGATGAACTCCAGTGTCTCCTCGCCATGGAGGACGGCACTCAGATCCCCATCCAGGAGGTCACCGCCGTCGAGAGTACGATCTTCAACCGCGCAGACTGAGCAAGAGAGTCGCACCTCTGGGTGCGGCTCTCTTTTTTCCCTCCGGGGAGAGTGCAGGATAAAGGGCGGGGGTCGCAAGCGCCCCTCCGCCCGGTCACACCTGCCCGCAATGCGGGCAGGTCAAGGGCTTTCGGGCTTTGCCTACGGGGGTCAAAAATGAGAGGGTGGGGTCAAAGCGGGGGTCTAAAACAGAGAAAACCCCACCGTTGCAAGGTTCGATTGGAATCTGAACAGGGATATTGGCTCTGTTTCACCCCAAATCCCAGGAAAGGATGGTATCAAGAAATGCCCCGCGAAAAAGTCAAGTTTGCGCTGCGGATGGCCCCTGAGACCCAGCAGCTCGTCAAGGAGATGTGTCCAAGAGACAACTGCCAGACACAAAACGAGTTCATCGAAAAGGCAATTCGGTTCTACGCTGGATACATTTCTGGAGAGGAGGCCGTTGAGTTTCTCCCTGCCGCTCTGGTGACGGCTCTCCAAGGTAGCATCCAGAGCAGCGAGAGCCGCACGGCTCGTCTGCTGTTCAAGCTGGCGGTAGAGATGGATATGATGATGAACCTGATGGCGGTACAGATGGACGTCCCCGCTGAAACTTTGGAAAAGCTCCGCGCACAGTGCGTCCGAAACGTGAAGGCCACCAACGGAAGTATTTCCTACAAGGCCGCCCAGGAGCGTCAGAGCGGCGGCCAGGTCTGACGAGAGGCGGTGACGTTCCATGCCCCGTCTGGCTTTCAAGTGCCCACACATAAAGAGTGGGATGCACTCCTCCGCTCATCTGGAAAACTACGTTGGCTACATCGCCACCCGCAAGGGTGTGGAGAAGGTCAGCGCCAGCCAAGCCAGCAAACCCGCTACACCGAAACAGGTGGCGATGGTCAAACAGCTCGTCCGGGAGTTTCCTTTGAGCAAGGGGCTCTTCGAGTACGAGGACTACCTGGCAGCGCCCACCCGTGGAAACGCCTCCGAATTTATTAGCCGAGCCATCGAGGACAATCTGGATCAGGTAGCTAAGAAGGAAAACTACCTCCAGTATATCGCCCAGCGCCCTCATGCGGAGCGGCTGGGCTCCCACGGCCTCTTCACTGGAGAGGATGACGAGCTGGTACTGAGCCGGATCGCCTCAGAAGTAGCCAGTCACCCCGGCACGGTATGGCTGCCCATCCTCTCCCTGCGACGGGAGGATGCCCAGCGACTGGGTTATGATAACGCCAAACGGTGGAGGGAGCTACTCTCCACATCGGCGCCCAAGCTGGCCGAGGCCATGAAGATTCCGTTGAGCCAATTCCGCTGGTACGCTGCCTTTCACAACGAAGGCCACCATCCCCACGTTCACATGGTGGTATACAGTGCGGATGGCAAGTCCGGCTTTCTCAGCAAGGATGGCATCGCCAGGTTTAAAAGCAAGCTGGTAGGTGAAATATTCCAGCAAGACCTGACCGAGATATACCAGCGGCAGACCATGCGCCGGGACGAGCTGACCGCTCAGAGCCGTGAGCGGATGGAAGCCCTCCTCCGGGAGATGAAGTCTGGGATTCTGGAAAACCAGCGCATGGGCCAGCTCATGGTCAGCCTCGCCCAGCAGCTCCAGAGTGTAGGTGGACGCAAGCAGTACGGCTACCTCAAAGCGCCCCTCAAGGCTCTGGTGGATGAGATCGTGGACGAGCTGGCCGGGGATCCTCGTATAGCTGAAGCCTACGACCTCTGGTATGAGCAGAGAGAAGAAGTCCTCCGCAGCTACAAGGACGACCTCCCGGATCGTCTGCCCCTCTCCCAGCAAAAGGAGCTGCGGCAGATCAAGAACATGGTCATCCAGGAGGCCGTGAAGCTGAACGGCCCCCATCCCCCAGAGCCAACACAGGAGCCGGACCCCGCAGAGGAACTGACTGCTCTCCCAGAGGCGTCAGCTCCAGAGCCGAGCCCCTCAGAGGATGACGAACCGCTCCCCAATGCCGACTGGACGGAGGAGTACAAGCTGGCCCGGACACTCCTCTACGGCTCCGAGGACACCCCGCCTGACTTCGCAGCGGCCTATGAGCTGTTCTACCAAGAGGCCCAGAAAGGTAACGCCCTCGCCATGTGCGACCTGGGCAGGATGTGGATAGACGGTCTGGGCCGGGATGCCGACCCGGAGGAAGGTCAGCGGTGGTATGCCAAAGCCCTCTGTGCCTTCCTGGAACTGGAGGAGTGGGAGCCTGACCGCTACACCGAGTACCGTATCGGCAAGCTGTACGCCAGAGGACTGGGAGCCGAGCAGGACTATGCTACAGCCGCCCAGTGGTTCACGAAGGCCGCCGAGCAGGGTCACAAGTACGCCCAATACTCTCTGGCTGGACTCTACCTCCGGGGTCAGGGTGTGGCCGAGGACGTGGAGAAGGCCCACCAGCTCTATACCGCCTCTGCAACCCAGGGCTTTCCTTACGCCGCATTTGAGCTGGGCAAGCTGTACCGGGACGGTTCCGGCTGCGACCAGAGCGATGAAGAAGCCCAGCGGTGGTTTCAAATTGCCTACAGCGGCTTCAAGAGCCTGGAAAAGCGGAGCCATGATGACAACCTCCAGTACCGCCTGGGCTGGATGCACCTCCATGGTGTAGGGGCCGAGCGTGACGAGCAGGCGGCGCGGGAGTGGTTCGAGCGCTCTGCCAAGCTGGGCAATCCCCATGCCCAGTACCAACTGGCCAAGCTCATCCTGGCAGACGGCTCCTCCACCGCCGAGCAGATCAGGACAGCAGTGGAATGGCTCACCAAGGCCGCAGACGCCGGTCAGGACTGCGCCCAATATGCCCTGGGCAAGCTCTACCGGGACGGCATTGGTGTAGAAAAGGATATGCTCCAGGCCGTGTCGTGGTTTGCCCTGTCTGCCGATCAGGACAACAGCTATGCTGCCTACGCCTTGGGCAAGCTCTATTTGGAGGGCGAGGAAGTCCCCAAGGACATGGAAAAAGCCCTCCGATGGCTACACCGGTCTGCCGAACAGGGCAATCAGTTCGCCCAGTACCGGCTGGGGCGGCTCCTCCTTGCTGGGGAGGATCTGCCAAAGGAGGTTGACGAGGCCGTGCGGCTCCTGATCTCCTCCGCTGACCAAGGGAACCAATACGCCCAATACCAACTGGGCAAACTCTACCTTCTGGGGCATGAGGTGGAGCGGGATGAGGAGGCCGCCGTGGAGTGGTTCAAGCGTTCCGCTGCCCAGGGAAACGAGTATGCCCAGTGGTTCCTTGACCACATCCACGAATTCGGCGGTCCCACTCCCGCCCAGTGCGTGATTCGGCTCCTCCACCACATGAGCAGGATTTTCCAGGAACAGAGCCAGCGACAGGCTGGAATGCGGATGGACGTGGACAGAAAGCTCCGGCAGGAGATTCGGAAGAAGAAAATCGCCATGGGCCACAAAGCTGACGATCATGAGGAACAACGTCTATCATAAATCTCTGAAGCGAAACTGGCACACGCTGTGTGCCAGTTTCGCTTCAAGCACATAGACGAAAGGAGATCAAAATGGGCTTCATATATTTTAACGATGAGCAAAAACAAAGGGCGAGTGAGGTGGATCTGGAACGATTCCTCCTTGCCCAAGGTGAAGAGCTTATTCGCTCCGGGCCTGAGAAACGGCTCAAGCGGGATCATTCCGTCACCATCCGGGGCAACGGCTGGTACGACCACGCCATCAAGGAGGGCGGCGGCCCGGTGTCCTTCGTCCAGCGGTTCTATAATCTCTCCTACCCAGAGGCCATGTCCATGCTCCTAAACGGAGAGCAGGGCCAGCCCTTCCAGAGAGCCGAGCCCAAACAGGAACGGGCCCCCAAGCCCTTTGAATTGCCCCCAGCCCACAGCGACATGAGGCGGGTCTACGCCTACCTTATGCGCCAGCGGTTCATCAGCCGGGATGTTCTTTCTGAATTCGCAAGGGCTGGCCTCATCTATGAGGACGCCGAGCATCACAACGCCGTGTTTGTCGGAAACGATGAACACGGCGTTGCCCGTCATGCCCACAAGCGGAGCGTCAACAGCTTCGGCAAGACCTTCCGCATCAACGTGGAGGGCTGCCAGCCCCAGTATAGCTTCCACTGGATGGGAACCAGCGACTGCCTCTACGTCTTCGAGGCGCCCATTGATATGCTCTCCTTCCTGACCCTGTACCCCAAGGATTGGCAGAAGCACAGCTATGTGGCCCTCTGCGGGACATCAGACAACGCCCTGCTGTGGATGCTGGAGCAGAACCCCCAGCTCAAAAAGGTGGCCCTCTGCCTGGACCACGACCCCGCGGGAATCGAAGCCTGTGGACAGCACATAGAGACCCTTCGGGAGCGGGGATATACCCAGGCCGTCATGCTCCAGCCCCAGCAGAAGGACTGGAACGAAGACTTGAAAGCCCTCCATGGGCAGGAAGCCATCCCCGCCCAGGAGCATCCCCAGCTTATCGTGGCGGACGCCATCTGCCAGCGGATCATGGAAAAGCTCTCTGTGTCCAAGGGCAGCCAAGCGGCGGTGCAGCTCCCCGGCCTCATTGCCCAGTACAAGTCCAGCCTATACCGGGGGAATCCAAGTCAGGCCATGGGCTGGATGGAAAACGCCGCAGCTCTGGCCATCGCCGCCGCACGGCGGGAATGCCGCCAGATTGGGCGGGATCTCGCCCCGGAGCAGTTAGAGGCGGCCCTGCTCCGCAGGATCAAGCCCCATCACAATCGGAGCAGTCTCAAAAACCGCCCTGGCGAGATAGAAGTGGAGCTGCGGGGCGTTCTCGCTAAGAGTGAGGGCATCCACACCGCAGAGGAGAAGATGCAGACGGCCACAGCATGGCTGGATCTTGCGGCCTCCTGTGCCATGGTGCCCGTCAAATATGCCGCCGATGAGCTGATCCAGCAGCAGAAACAGGCCCAGGAGCAGGCTCAAGCCCCGCCCTCTATGGCCATGTGATAAAAAGGAGTATCATTATGGATTTACACCAGTTATTTCTTGTCGCAGCCACCGCCGCCGGTATTTCGCTGGCGGCGGTGCTTTTTTATGCCATATCCCGGCAAGGCACGCTGAACAGCATCAAGTCCCGGACCGTGGGCGATGGGCAGCACGGCACGGCTCGGTGGGCCACTAAGCTGGAAATCGCCCAGAGCTATGATCATGTAGCCTTTACCCCCGGCCTGTGGCGCAAGGGAGAAAAACTCCCCACTGCCCACCAGGGCCTCATTGTGGGCAGCGAAGGCCCCAAGGGGAAAATCAAGGCTCTGGTAGAGACTGGGGATGTACACGCCATGGTCACTGCCGCCAGTGGAGCAGGAAAGACAGCTTTCTTCCTTTACCCTAACATTGAGTATGCCTGTGCCAGCGGAATGAGTTTCCTTTGCACAGACACCAAGGGCGACCTCTACCGCAACTATGCCGGGATCGCCAGAGACTGCTATGGCTACCAAATCGCCGTGCTGGATCTCCGCAACCCTACCCGGTCAGATGGCAATAATTTGCTCCACCTGATCAATAAGTACATGGACATCTACAAGGCTGAACATAAGAACCTGGCGGCAAAGGCCAAGGCAGAGAAGTACGCCAAAATTCTCGCCAAAACCTTGATCCACGCTGGGGGTGAGGGCAACTATGGGCAGAACCAATTCTTCTATGACTCTGCGGAGGGGATTCTAACCTCCATTTTCCTCCTTCTGGCTGAGTATGTCTCTGACATCGATGAGAAAGGTAATCCCAGCTTTAAGCGGCACATTGTCTCTGCGTTCAAGTTGACACAAGAGTTGTTGGGGCCCAGCCCGGTCAAAGGCAAGAACCTCTTCCAGCTCCTTATTGATAAGCTCCCGGCAGATCACAAGGCTCGTTGGTTCGCCGGGGCCGCCCTTAATTCGGCAGACCAGGCCATGGCATCCATTCTCTCCACCGTCCTCTCCCGGCTCAACACCTTCCTGGACTCGGAGATGGAGCAGCTTCTATGCTTTGACACTGCCATTGACGCCGAAAAGTTCTGCAACCAGAAGTCCGCTATCTTTATCGTTCTCCCGGAGGAGGACAACACCAAGTACGCCATCGTGTCCTTGCTCCTCCAGAACCTCTACCGGGAGATCCTTGCCGTGGCCGATGAAAACGGCGGGAAGCTCAAGAACCGGGTGGTCTTTTACTGCGATGAGCTGGGGACGATTCCCCCCATTGACTCGCTGGAGCTGATGTTCAGCGCAAGCCGATCCAGACGGCTCATGCTCGTCCCCATCGTACAGTCGATCACTGGGCAATTGGAGAAAAACTACGGCAAGGAGGGCAGCGAGATAATCCAAGACAACTGCCAGATTAGTATTTCTGGCGGTTATTCGCCTACATCACATACAGCTGAGGAGATGTCCAAGGCCCTAGGAACCCGTACTGTTATGAGCGGGAGCGTCAGTGTGGGCAAGGACAAGTCCCAGACCCTGCAGATGACCGAACGCCCCCTTATGTCCGCTGACGAGCTGAAATCTATGCCAAAGGGCCAGTTTATCGTCATGAAAACTGGAATGCACCCCATGCAGGTCACTCTCCGGCTGTTCCTGGACTGGGGCATCACCTTCGGCAAGCCTTATGAGGTACCGGAGCAGGCCCAGCGCCCGGTGGCCTATGCCAGCCGCAAGGAGTTGGAGATGGCCATCTATAAAAGCACCCACCCGGAGGAATTGGAGTCTGCTCCTGCACCCTCCATCGTGGTTCAACCCGCTCCGCAGGACGATCCCAGCCAGTGGGCACGCAGTAAGGAAAATCAAATTCTCGTTGTGGAGGAGGATTGAGAATGGGCTATTTTGACACCATCTACGCTGCCGATCTGCCCCACCGGGCGGTGACGGTCTATATGTACCTTCGAGAGAGAGCTAACAAGGAGGGCTACTGCTGGCCCGCTGTGTCCACCATGTCCAGAGAACTGAGCCTGTCCCGCTCCACTATCCAGCGCGCCTTACGGGAGCTGGAGCGCACCGGCTGGCTCACCAGAGAACCCCGCTGGCGGGAGAATGGGAGCAGCTCATCTAATCGGTATCTTGTTATAAATCCCTGATTTTTCAAAAGAAAAGTCCACCAGGGGGCAACTTTACCCCTTGGTGGACGCAGGGAGGGCACCATAAAGACGCCCCCAGAACATCCCAATCGAAGATAGCTCTTACTGCAGAGAAAAAGACAGGTACAGTGGTTGCCTTGCTTTTTTCTATAATCCAGAGTAAAATATATTGGAATGGTGCATTTAAGTATAGGAGAGAGCCTTGGGAACCGGCTCTTATCCATGATCAAAATTGTGATTCGGATTAGCATACGGAGGGATACATATGGCTACGTTTTTTAATGAAGACAATACCATTGAACAGATGATGCTTTCCACGTTTCAAGGGAATGGATGGAAATACATTCCCGCTGAGGAACTTCCTCGTATGTATTCGGATGTGCTTGTAGAGCCCATGGTAAAGGAGGCGCTCATTCGCCTTAACCCCGAAATTGCAGAAGATCCTTCTCGTGCTGATGAGGTCATTTACAAGCTCAGGACTGTTATTCTGTCCGTTCAGCCGCACAATCTTGTCACTCAGAACGAAGTCTTCAAGAAGATGATTTTTGAAGAAAATTCCTATCCTTTTGGCAAGGATGGTCGTATGGTTCCGATTCGTTTCTTCGGCACGATGCTTAAAGAGGACCTTGCACTCAATGAATATGTTGTGACCAATCAGTGGGTATACCCTCGGGCTGAAGGTGGCAAGCGGCTTGACATTGTTCTGCTAATCAACGGTTTTCCAGTCATTATCGGCGAATTGAAAACCCCTGTTCGTAGTGCTATTACCTGGTTGGATGCGGCTGGCGACATTTCTGCTTATGAAAAGAGCATTCCTGCCATGTTTGTGACCAATATCTTCAATTTTGCTACTGAAGGCAGATGTTATCGCTACGGTGCGGTCAATATGCCCATCAACATGTGGGGGCCTTGGCACACCGCATCTCACAAGGTTGAAGGCGGCCTTGCAGATGTAAAAATCAGTGCCGAAGATATGATTACGCCCGAAAATGTCATGGATATCTTCCAATTCTTTACGATGTTCGCAACTGATAAAAAGTATCGAAAATATAAAATCATCTGCCGCTATCAACAGTTTGAAGGCGCTAACATGATTGTAAGTCGTGTAGTGGCAGGCTACCCCAAAAAGGGCCTTATCTGGCACTTTCAGGGGTCTGGAAAATCTTTGCTTATGGTCTTTGCAGCACAGAAGCTAAGAATGGTTCCAGAGCTCAAGAACCCGACCGTGGTTATTGTTGATGATCGCATTGACCTAGAAACACAGATTACAGCAACATTTAACGCATCGGATATTCCGAATCTGACCAGCGCAGCTACAAAGGAAGAACTTCTCTCCTTCTTCCGTGGTGATATGAGGAAAATTCTTATTACCACCATTTTCAAATTTGGTGAGGTTAGCGGTGAACTCAATCCACGTGACAATATTATTGTCATGGTAGATGAGGCCCATAGAACGCAGGAAGGCGATTTAGGCGAGAAGATGAGAATTGCTCTGCCAAATGCATTCTTTTTCGGTCTGACCGGCACACCTATCAATCGTATTGACAAAAATACTTTTGCCACCTTTGGTGCTGAGGAAGACCGAACTGGCTACATGAGTCGCTATTCTTTTTCTGATTCCATTCGTGATGGTGCAACTCTTCCCCTTCACTTTGAGCCTGTCCCTGTGGAACTTCATGTGGACAAAGAAAAGTTGGATCGAGAATTTGATGCCATGACCGATGAGGCAGGTCTTTCGAAAGATGAGAAGAATGAACTGTCTCGTCGTGTTAATATGAAGGCCATCATGTATAATCCGGCTCGTATCCGTAAGGTATGTGAGCATATCGCCAAGCATTTTCGGGAAAAGATCGAGCCCAACGGCTATAAGGGCCAGGTCGTTGTTTACGACCGTGAATGCTGCTTGATGTACAAAGAGATCCTTGATGAACTTCTGGGCGAGGAAGCCACCACGATTGTCATGGACACGAACAATGACAAGGCGGACCGCTACAAGGAATTCCGCCGTGATCGTGACGCAGAGAGCAAGATTTTGGACGCCTTTCGTGACCCCACTAATCCATTGAAGATTGTAATCGTGACCGCAAAGTTGCTGACGGGCTTCGATGCTCCCATTTTACAGGCGATGTACCTGGATAAACCCATGAAGGATCACACACTGCTTCAAGCGATTTGCCGCACCAATCGCACCTATGACCAGGGCAAGACTCATGGCTTGATTGTAGATTACATTGGCATCTTTGATGATGTTGCAAAGGCTTTGGACTTTGATGAGGACAGTGTGCGACACATTATCACGAATATTGAGGAAGTCAAGCGGAAACTGCCTGTGTTGATGAAGAAGTGCCTTGGGTACTTTATAGGTGTAGACCGCACAGTAGAGGGCTGGGAAGGCCTAATGGCGGCTCAGGAATGCCTTCCTACCAACAAGGAAAAGGATGCCTTCGCTGCCGACTACCGCGTGTTGAACCGTGCATGGGATGCGTTGTCGCCCGACTTGTTTTTAAATCAATACAAAACCGATTATCAATGGCTATCTCGCGTCTATGAATCCGTCAAGCCTACCGATGGCCGTGGTGGGCTAATCTGGGCCTCTCTTGGTGCGAAGACCATCGAGTTGATCCACCAGAATGTAACCGTTGAAGAAGCCAACGAAGACATGGATATCCTCTCCATGGATGCGGATTTGATTGATGACTTCCTAGAGAAGCAAAAGGATCTGAAGAAGGCAACAAAAAAAGTCGAAATCAACCTCGTGGCCAAAATCCTGCAGCACACCTATGATCCTAAGTTCGTGCGACTCGGCGAGAAGCTGGAAAAGCTGCGGGAAAAGCATGAGCAGGGTCTTATTACCAGCATCGAGTTTTTGAAACTTCTTCTGGAACTGGCAAAGGAAGCAGCTCAGGCGGAGCGGGAGGTTATCCCTGAAAGGGAAGTTGATAAAGGAATTGCAGCGCTGACTGAGCTGTTTAACGGGGTCCGCAATAAGAATACACCGGTTATTGTAGAACGGATTGTGGCCGATATAGATAACATCGTAAAGATTGTCCGCTTCGATGGTTGGCAGAACACGACTGGAGGCAAGCAAGAGGTTAAGAAAGCACTTCGGAGCGTGGTGTGGATCAAATATAAAATCAAGGATAACGATGTCTTTAATAAGGCATACAGCTACATTGAGCAATATTATTGATAAAAAGCGGGTGAGCCTATGATTGGCGCAATCATTGGAGATATTGTCGGCTCTAGATTCGAGTGGAACAACCATAGATCTAAAGAATTTGAGCTGTTACCGCACCAGTGCTTTTTTACGGATGATTCCGTTATGTCACTGGCGGTATGCGATGCGTTAATGCGTTGTCAGTCGGATTTCACCAATCTTGGTAAGCAAACGGTTTGCTCCATGCAGAAGATTGGCCGCCCTTATCCAGCCTGCGGCTACGGCGGTTTTTTTCGCCGGTGGCTTTATTCTGACGAGCCGAAGCCCTACAATAGCTTTGGAAATGGAGCCGCCATGCGAGTAAGTGGTTGCGCTTATGTTGCAAAGTCGTTAGAGGAGGCTAAGGTGCTCTCTAAGACGGTGACCGAAGTGACTCACAACCATCCGGAGGGGATAAAAGGTGCGGAAGCCACCGTTGTGGCAGTGTATCTTGCTCGAACCGGAAAAAGCCTAATCGAGATTCAAGATTATATCGAAAAGCACTATTACCATCTGGATTTTACTCTGGATTCCATCCGTGACACCTATGCGTTTGACGAAACCTGCCAGGGTACTGTGCCAAAGGCACTAGAGGCGTTCTTTGAGTCAGTCGGATTTGAAGACGCAATTCGAAACGCTATCTCCATCGGCGGAGACAGCGACACGCTGGCAGCTATCACCGGCGCAGTGGCCGAGGCATACTACGGTGTTCCGACCTCCATACGAAAACTGGCTCTGACCTTTCTGGATGAGCGTTTGTTGAAGATCCTTTTGGATTTTGAGAGCTGCTACCCGGCAAAGCTTGAAATCCAGGGCAATGCAGGGAGTATAGGCGTTCAATCCCCTGTGCGGGAAAGAATAGAGTCGGATGAGCGTTCTGAAATGATGCAGCGTGCCGTAAATTATGCGGATGAGGATGCTGTAAACAGCACATTCGTTGCCGAAGAAACCACTAGTCAGAAGCTCTTTTTCCACTTGCTCGAGGTCTGCAATATCCTGCGCGGCCCCATCAACCAGGACGAATTTAAAAGCTATGTAATCCCAATTTTGTTCTACAAGCGACTCTCTGACGTATATGACGAGGAAACCCAGTCTGCACTGGAGGAGTCTGGCGGGGATGAGGAATACGCTAGTTTCCCGGAAAACCATCGCTTTGTAATCCCGGACGGATGTCATTGGAAGGATGTGCGTGAGGCCAGCACAGATGTTGGTGTGGCCATTGTGAACGCCATGAACGGGATCGAGCGGGCCAACCCTGATACGCTCAGTGGCGTATTCTCCAGCTTTGATGATGCCAACTGGACGGATAAGACGAAACTGTCTGATGAACGCCTCAAAAACCTGATTGAGCATATGTCGAAGCTCAAAGTTGGCAACAATAATTACTCCGCCGATGTGATGGGCGACAGCTATGAGTTCCTTATTAAGAAATTTGCCGATTTGTCAAAAAAGAACGCCGGTGAGTTTTATACGCCGAGGTCCATTGTCAGGCTACTGGTTATGCTTTTGGCCCCTCAAGCTGGCGAATCGGTATATGATCCCGCCTGCGGCACCGGGGGTATGCTCATTGAGGCGATTCGTTATATGAAGAGCGACAAAAGGACCTATGGTCGGATCTATGGCCAGGAGAAGAATCTTGCCACCTCCGCTATTGCTCGGATGAACCTGTTTCTCCACGGAGCAAAGGATTTCTCTGTGACTCAGGGTGACACGCTGCGAAGCCCCAATTACCTCTGGCGAGGTAGCCTGCAAACCTTTGACTGTGTAGTCGCAAATCCACCCTTTTCTCTGAAAAGCTGGGGTGCAGAACAATTTTCTAGCGATGTGTATGGCAGAAATCTCTGGGGTTGCCCCACCGACTCCAACGGCGATTTTGCATGGCTCCAGCATATGGTAGCCTCTATGTCTCCCAAAACAGGTCGCTGTGCAGTTGTTCTCCCACAGGGCGTTCTGTTCCGCAGCGGGAAAGAGGGAGAGATTCGCAGACGGCTGGTGGAGTCCGATAAGCTGGAATGTGTAATAACTCTTCCCTCGGGCGTCTTCTACTCCACTGGTGTGTCGGCCTGTATCCTTTTTCTAAACAACAATAAGGATGCCGGCCATCGTGGAAAAATATGTCTTATTGACGCATCTGGCATCTATACACCCCAGCGGGCGCAGAATATTATGACAGAAGAGGATATTCTGAAGGTATTTAACTTCTATGTGGGCTATGAGGACGTTGTTGAACATGTCAAAGTCGTGGATATTGCGGATGTGCAGGATAAGGGTTATACCCTCGCCATCAACAATTACATTGAGAGACACGAGCAGGAGACCATATCGCCGGAAGAGGTGCGCAAACAATATTCTGAAGCTTTTGCTGCCATGCTCCGTGCGGAGACAAAGATGAAGAAACTTCTGCTGGAAGGAGGGTATGTCAGTGAGTAACCGCATCACTATCGAGGAATTGCAATCCTACCTCTGGAATTCTGCTGTCCTTCTGCGCACGAGCATTGATGCGGGAGCTTACAAGCAATATATATTCCCACTTCTTTTCTTTAAGCGAATTTGCGACGTATACGACGAGGAAACCGCTTCTGCTCAGGCGGAGTATGGAGAGGATGCCGCCGAATTCAATGAGGACGAAATCCATACCTTTATTGTTCCCAAGGGCTATCACTGGAATGATGTCCGTTCTGTAGCAGAAAATGTTGGTGTAGCTATTGTTGAGGCCTTTCGCAAGGTCGAAAATGCAAACTCCGATAAATTGCAAGGCATCTTTGGTGACGGAGCCTGGACTAACAAAAACCGCCTACCTGACCGCTTGCTGAAAGATTTGCTTGAACACTTTAGCACCCAGACACTCTCCATTGCTAATTGCCCGGAAGATGAACTGGGACAGGGTTACGAATATCTCATCAAGAAATTTGCTGATGACAGTGGGCACACTGCGCAGGAGTTTTACACAAATCGAACCGTTGTTCATCTGATGACCGAAATGCTGAAGCCGAAATCAGGGGAATCTATCTATGACCCCACTTGTGGTAGTGCCGGTATGCTCATCTCTGCTATCGCTTATCTAAAAGAGCAGGGGAAGGAATGGCGTAATGTTGCGGTGTATGGGCAGGAAATCAATGCGTTGACCTCCGCTATTGGTAAGATGAACCTGTTTCTGCACGGCGTTAAGGACTTCAATATTGTAAACGGTGACACGTTAAAAGCCCCTGCCTTTGTAGAAAATGGCAGCTTGCAGCAGTTCGACTTGGTTCTCGCTAATCCGCCGTACTCAATTAGTCAGTGGGATCGGGCAGCCTTCGAAAATGATAAGTACGGTCGTAATTTTTTGGGTGTCCCGCCCCAGGGCCGTGCAGATTATGCGTTTCTCCAGCATATCCTGGCCAGTCTGAAAGAGGACACCGGACGGTGTGCGATCCTGTTTCCTCACGGTGTCCTTTTCCGAAACGAAGAGAGTGCGATGAGGGAAAGACTGGTGCGTAGCGACTGTATTGAATGCGTCATTGGTTTGGCGGCGAATCTGTTTTACAACTCGCCAATGGAAGCCTGCATTATGATCTGCCGTATGAGCAAAAAGACGGAACGACGTGGGCAAGTGCTTTTTATCAATGCTGTGAACGAAGTGGAGCGCAAGAATGCTCAGAGTTTTCTGGAGGACAAGCATATCCGAAAAATTGCCGAAGCATATACACGCTACGCTGACGAAGCCGGATTTGCACAGGTGGCCACGATTCAGGATATTGCGGACAACAACTTTTCTCTCAGTATTCCACTCTATGTCAAGCAGGAGACTGCGCCGGACAAGGAGGATAGCTGCTCTGTCCAGGAGCGCTTTGACCGCTGGTTGGCTGCGTCGGCGACGATGAAACAGAGCTACGAAAGACTCAATGCACTGCTTGCAAAGGGGGGGGATGAGGATGGCTAGGGTATTGCTTGGCGATGTCGCCCTGGAGCGCAAGGAAACCTACAAGGGAAGCAAAGATGGATACCCCATAGTTGGCCTGGAACATCTGACCCCAGAGGAAGTTACCCTGACCGCATGGGATGAGGGTAGCGACAATACCTTTTCCAAGTTGTTCCACAAGGGTGATGTGCTCTTTGGCCGTCGTCGGGCATATCTCAAGAAAGCTTCAGTTGCGCCCTTTGACGGCATCTGTTCCGGTGACATTACCGTTATTGCGGCAAGGCCGGAGTGCCTTCTTCCTGAATTGCTACCCTTTATCATCCAGAATGATGCTCTATTTGATTATGCAGTGGAGAAGTCAGCGGGGTCTCTCTCCCCTCGGGTCAAGTGGGAGCATTTGAAAAACTATTCCTTTGAATTGCCCGAAATGAACCAACAGCGCAAACTTTCTGAACTTTTATGGGCGATGGACGCCACGAAGAAATCCTATCAGAAATTGATTGTGGCAACAGATGAGCTGGTGAAATCTCAATTTATCGAGATGACTAAGAGTGGCGGAGGGACTCCTACTCGCATGGGCGATATTGCGACCTATGTAAATGGCTATGCCTTCAAACCGCAGGACTGGAGCTTTGAAGGTATGCCAATCATCCGTATTCAAAACCTAAATGATGCCTCGGCAGTCTTCAATCGTTATGCCGGAGAAATTGATGAGAAATACCGTGTGCATAGCGGCGATGTGCTTGTATCATGGGCTACCCATCTTGAGGCATACCTTTGGAATGGTGGAGATGCGTGGCTAAATCAGCACATCTTCAAGGTCGTTTTTGACAAACGAAAGGTAAACAAGATATTCTTTATTTTTGCTGCCAATTTTGCTCTGAAAGAGGCTTTTAAGAAGGCCCACGGATTTAAGGCGACTATGGAGCATATTAAGCGGGGGGATTTTGAGGATGCAATAGTGATGGTGCCAGATTTACTTCAACAAGAGGAGTTTGCCGCACTTGTCAGTCAGAGCGATAAATCAAAATTTGCCGTTCGGAGATGTTCAAATCTCAATTTATCGAGTGGTTTGGGAATCCAATTTCTCATCACCATTGAGGCAACCAAGAAGCCAGAAGACATCAAACTCCGGGTTGCAGCCTATGCCAGAGTCAGCTCCGATTCGGCGGATCAGGAGAATTCTTTGGCAGCACAGACTCGGTACTATACGAGCCAGATCACCGAAAAGCCTCAGTGGGAAATGGTGGACATCTATGCTGACGATGGCATCAGCGGCACCTCGATGGAGAAACGTGCTGACTTCCTGAGACTCATGAAAGACTGCCGCCGGGGGTTGATTGACAAGATCCTGGTCAAATCCATCTCCCGCTTTGCAAGAAATACTACTGAATGCCTAGAGTCTGTGCGAGAGTTGCAGGCCATGGGCATCAGCGTTTACTTTGAGAAAGAAAACATTGACACTGGCCGCATCAGCAGTGAGATGATGCTGACCATCTTTGCCTCATTCGCCCAGCAGGAGAGCGAATCAATCTCGGGGAATATGACTTGGGCATGGCAGAAAAGGATGGAAAATGGGACATTCATCCCTAGCAGCCAGCCCTACGGCTACAGCATGATAGATGGACAGATCGTAGTGGACGAACTCAGAGCCAAGCATATTCGAACCATTTTCTCGCTTTACCTCTCGGGAATGAGTACTCTGGACATTGCTCACTATATGGCTGAACAGTCCAAGGCTGTCCCAGAGCTACGGGAAATCAAGTGGACATACAAGGGTGTGACCCGGATCCTCAAGAACGAGAAATACACAGGAAACTCCTTGTGGCAGAAGCGTATTACCACTGAAAGCTTCCCTCACAGGAAGGTGAAGAACCGCGGGGAGCGGCAGCAGTATTACGCAGAAGGAACCCACCCTCCCATCATCGATCAGGAGACCTTCGACCGAACACAAACTCTCATGGTTAAGCAGAACCGTCATAAGACACCAAGTGCTGAAGCCAACAGCTCTGTGTTCAAAGGGAGCATGATTTGCGAACACTGTGGATGCTTGCTTCGGAGAAAAACCATCAGGGGAGTTGGCTACCGAACCTGCCGATCTAGGGATGACAAGGATACCGAATGCACCCTACTGCCGGTTCGAGAGTCAGATGTGGAGATTCTCTTCTGCCGTATGTACTATAAGCTAAAACACTATCCCATCCTTTCACAAATGCTTGCGGATCTTCGAAAGGCTGCTGAGAACAGACTGCTGTGGAGGGAAGATGTGGTAGCACTCAACAAGAAAATATCGGACATTGCCAGTCAGGAACAGATGTTGGCCTCTTTGAAGAAACAGGGCCTCATCGATCCTGACATTTTTATTGCCCAAAGCAATGCCCTTGCCAGACAGCTTAGAGAAATCAAACGGCAAAAGGAGCGGATTCTGGACAGCGACTCAGATGACACCATTGCCAGGACCCAGGACATGGTGGAAGTCATGGACAACGGGCCAGACTTCATCGAGAGAATCGACCCGGAGCTATATCATGGGCTTGTCGAGCAGATCAAGGTGGTCGATAATGACCACTTTGTGATCCAGCTAAAGAATGGACTGGAGCTACCTGAGACACTGACCCAGGAGGAGGTGTGACCATGGGATACCGCAAGCTCCCCTACGGATACAAGATGGAGATGGGCGAGACTCGTATCCACGAAGAGGAAGCGGGATATGTAAAGCAGATATTCCAAGACTACCTTGCCGGGACATCCTTCAAAGCAATTGCCTCATGGTTGACCGAACACTCCGTTCCCTTTGATGGAACTAAACCCTGGAACAAGAATATGGTCGCACGGCTCTTGGAAGATGAGCGATACACAGGGAAGAAAGGCTTCCCAGCCATCATTCAGATCGATGTGCTGAACGCGGCACGGGAAAGGCGCCAGTCCCAAGCAAAGACCAAAATCCCCACCGCAGGCGAACGAGTAGCACGGCAATTGAGCGATGTGCAATTGCCAGACCAAGCTAAGCGCCAGCTTCTAGCCTTGCTCAACTGGGTCATACGCAACCCAGAGGAAATCAAGCTCCCTAGGCATTGGAACAAATATGGGGAGACCCCCAATCGAGATGAACTTGATGAGGTACTGCGGCAGCTCCCGGTAGATGAGGAGCGCGCCAAAAGCCTGATAACCCAAGGTGCGGTCGCCGCTTACAAAAAAATTCCGACAAGAGAATATGAGGCTAGACGCCTTCGGCATCTATTCGAACAGGCCAAGCCTGAACAGTCATTGGATGCTGAACTCCTACGGGCGGCTATCTCAAAAGTCACGGTGGAGAACGGACATCTGGCCAGTATTACGCTGAAAAGCGGACAAGTCATAGAATACCAGCCAGGGAGGTGAACAGCGTGGAGAGAAAGCAACCAAAGGTCATTGTAATCCCGGCCAAAACCG
Organism: uncultured Oscillospiraceae bacterium; assembly: GCA_910579775.1. GTDB lineage: Bacteria > Bacillota > Clostridia > Oscillospirales > Oscillospiraceae > MGBC124762. The sequence continues at coordinate 125,073 of CAJTUE010000004.1, forward strand.
AGATTGCCAAGGAGCAGGCTGTGAAGCGACAACTTCGAGTGGCAGCCTATTGCCGTGTATCTACCGAGGAAGACGAGCAACTTTCCAGTTATGAAGCGCAGAAGACCTATTTCACCGATAAGATCATGGGAAATAAAGAATGGACCTTGGTTGATATCTTCGCCGATGAAGGGATCACGGGTACCTCCGCAAAAAAGCGGCCTGAGTTCCTGAGGATGATCAAGTACTGCAAGCAAGGGAAGGTTGACATCGTTCTAGCCAAGTCCATCTCTCGCTTCGCAAGAAACACCGTGGATTGCCTGACCTATGTGCGGCTTCTAAAAAGCATGGGAATCGCTGTTATATTCGAGAAAGAGAACATAAATACCATGCAGGTCAGCAGTGAGGTCTTTGTGGCTATGTATGGAGCCTTTGCCCAGAGTGAGAGCGAGTCCATCAGCGGAAACGTGACCTGGGGTAAGCGGCAAGCCATGCGTGAGGGAAAAGCAATCATCCAATACACTCGGCTCTACGGATACCGCCGTGGAGAGGACGGAACGCCAGAAATCATCCCAGAGGAAGCGGAAGTTGTCCGGCAGATCTACAAGACCTTCCTCGCTGGTGCCAGTCTGGAAGCAATTACACAAAAGCTGATTGAGGACGGGATCTCCGCCAGGGGAAAGGGCTGGTACAAAACTACCGTCCGAGGAATCCTCACCAATGAGAAATACTGCGGTGACGTCCTGTTGCAGAAGACCTTTAGCGAAGACTGCATCTCCAAAAAGGTGGTCAAGAACGAAGGCCAGCTCCCCATGTACCTCATCCAGAACCACCATGATGCCATCATTGAAAGGGAGCTGTTCGATGCTGTAAGAGAGGAATTCGCAAGGCGAAATGCGGGAAGAAGCCCCTCCAAAAAGCAGGCTCCAACGGGCAAGGGGAAGTATTCCAGTAAACTTGCTCTGAGTGACCGGCTGATCTGCGGCGAATGTGGAACCCTATACCGCCGCTGCACCTGGAACTATAAGGGGAGCTACAAGGTGTGGCGCTGTACAAGCCGACTGGACTTTGGGAAGAAATACTGCCATAACTCCCCGACTCTCAAGGAGAAGCCTCTCCAGAATGCTATCTTATCTGCCCTGAACAAAGCTATGAGTGATAGAAATAGGCTGATAGACGAAATCACCCAGTCCCTAGAGGTTGAGTTCGCACCCAGGCTTGGTGAGGAGCTGAGTATCGGTGATATCGATACCAGGCTGGAGGGGATCAGCCGAGAGACCATGGCCATCGTTACAGAGGCCGCTGCCCGCGGAGAGCAGACTGAGTCGGAGTCCACCCGGCTAAAAGCTCTTGTCAAGGAAACCACAGACCTCAAGCAAAAGAGAGAGGAATTATTATCCAAAGGCTCCACAGGCAATGAGGTGGCACGGCGAGTGGAAAATGCTGTGGCTATCATGAAGGAGAGTACATCGGAGCTCCAAGAGTGGGATGACAGCATCATCCGTCAGCTTGTGGATACAGTTAAAGTACTATCTCCAACGAGAATCGAGGTCATTATCCGAGGCGGGATAAGCATCGTGCAGGACATCAAGGACGAGTAGTGCGAGGCGCCTAGACCAGACGATAAGGGCCACCGGCTGAGTGTTGCCGGTGGCCCTTGCTGGTTAACTTCAATCCTCGTCCCAGTCACCATCATCGGGAGAGCCATCCTCTTCACCATTTGAGTCCATGCCATCGCCAGAATCATCGCCATCTGGCTCATCTAGGACATCGAAAATGGAGGAGGAGTCACGCTTAGAATAGAGCCACTTGATGGGAAGCATGAATGCGCTATTTTTACGCCGTCCATTATACTGAAGCACCATGGCTTCGGCGTAGCCCATCGACCCGGCTTGGCGTTCCTTTGCAGTACGGGAAATGTGTTTGGCACTCAACGCCCCCACCTTTTCCTTGAACTGTTGGTCATCCAGCTTGTCGCCATAAACCTCTACTAAGCGGGCCACGGCGTTGAGGAAATTGGCAGAGAGAGAAATTACATCCCCTTCCCAGGTGCCTACAATCAGTCGCAACACACGATCCAGAACATGATAGCCACAGCGCTGGAAGATGGCCTCCAGTGTGGAGATGGCGCAAATCATACCGTTCTGCCGCTTTCCCCCGAGCTCAAGATCATAGGACTCGACCAGTGCCTTTACCATCATCTGCTGTTCGTTTCCAGCCTCAATATTCGCAACGAACACCTCGTAGGGGGTTAGTGACTTGATAAATTTCTGCTGGTTGGCAAATATGTCTGCTTCATGGGCGTAGCTTAGATCATCATAAATCATACACCAGACAGGAGTGTCGCGAGAGCCTGAAGCCCGTGCAACGATTTCGATGGTGTGCTGACCATTGAAAACATAATTCACTCCATCCCGGCGGCTGACCTTTACAGGATTTATCTGATAGGGGTCAAAGTTCATGGCAGCTTTCTCAATATGAGTTTGGGAGAGGTCTCTCTGATAGTTCTGGTTCGAAACCAGGTTGGAGATTGGAATTAGTTCAAAATGTACCTGTGGAACAAAGAAGTTATACTCTCCCTCACTCATGAGGGCCACCTCCTAAATATTGAGTTAGCTTTATTGCCTTGTCGTCAAGCGTTACCAAAGCCTTGATGAGCTGCAGCTTGGCCCGTGGAGTAACTTTGTCCAGCAAAATGTTTTGCTGGAGTCGATCCAGGGAACTCACCCAGGATGGAATGGTCAATGTCAGTCCGACAAGCTCCGCATCTGGATCATAGGGGGGCATGTCTTTCACTGTTGCACGCATTTCTTGTTCCGGCTCCTTTCCCTGGGAGACCTCCTGCATTGCAGAACGGGGCACCTTGTAGCGACTACTTGCTTCCTCTTTGGCTTCAATTCCACGCATTACCTTTCGAATTTCTTGCGGAGATAGCTCAGCGAGTTCAATCACATTGTCATGTGATATTTTGTACTTCCCTGACAGTATTTTGGGGATGATTTCGGGCACCTTCTGCTTTAGCTTTTCAACTGCCCTGGAATAGATAGAATATTTCAGAACAGTTGCTGGAGAAATGTTATTCTCTTTTGCAATCCGCTCCGCAGTATATGGACGCTTTGGACTTGAACTCTCGATCTCTGCTTCGCTTTCTGGATCAAGGCGTCCGTATTGATTAAGCCCCATTTTGTTTCTGTGAGCTGCGGAAAGCTTCTCCGCATCATATTGGACGCCTATAAGATATTTGCGTGTTGCCTCAGAGAGATTTCGCCGGCCGAGTTGATGGGCGCAAATCCAGGCTATAGCACTTTCGCGTGAATCAAAAGACATCTCTGTGATGGAGAACGGAATATCATGCTCGGTGCATATCTCATACCTGTTATGGCCATCCACAATGATTCCATCCCAGACAATGATTGAATCTAAGCAACCATCTGCAAGGAGGTTGGCCTCAAGCTGCTCTCGCTCCGATGTGGTCAGGGGGCGGATAAGTCCCTTGAACTCAGGATCGATAATCAGTTTTGGCCTAGACATGGTTGTTTTGAACCTCACTCTCTATGGGGTGGATAGAACTCAGAGGAAAGACACACATCTTTTCCTCCGGGATGACAACACCAGTAAGTCTATAGCTTGTACCAGCGTGGAAACAGTCAAATTCCTTCCGGAGCTTTTCTACAAAAGGCTGGCTATAAATCTCATATGAGAAATCTGAATCCATGGCCGAGGGCTTTACCTTATGGGCTGCACTGTCGAACTTCTGAGCATCGACAGAGCGAATGGCCACTTGCCGGGCCTCAATGTTGACAAGTAGATGAATATAGTGCGGGTCACCGATTTGGTGAAGGGATGCTTTGTGGACACGAATGCGCGATTTTTTCAAGTCTATGGATATCTGGGCCAATTGACGGCTTGTCTCAGCCATTCGTAAATCCCTCCTGCTCTGTACCTATAGCGAGTTGACCAGGCGTAGCCTGAGGTTGAGCATCCGAATCACCCTTTGTCTGATCCTTGATTGCAAAAACGGCGTAGCCATCAAAGATGTTGATTTGAAGCGACTGCTGGTGCTCTTTGAGGGGCATACCAAATTGCTCCTGCCATTCAGCAGGAAACACGGGGGTCCGTGATACTTTAGGTTTTTCGCCTTCACGGAATGTCTTTTGGTACACCTCGGTCGCCGTGAGGTCAAATACAATTAGATACTCGCCCTTGGCATATACGACCTTGCCAAGCATTTTGTAGCGATAATCAGGGTTCCAATTCATGAGTGAGAACATCTTGGCGGAGAACAGTTTCCCTGTGGTCTGCCGAGGGACTCGCTTCCCCTTGGACATGCTGCACCACATGAACGAGTCACGATCTCCTTCATGGCAGGGGCGAAGAGCAAGTATTTTAGTCTCCTGGTTGACTAGGACTTGGACAAAGTCTGCGGTGGGGAACTTCCTCAGGCAAGCAGCGTTTACATAGAACTTGCAGTTATTGAACGTAACTGAGGGCTCTTGAAGATGTGCAAAAAACTCGCGCCGGACCACCTGAAACTGCTCCAGATCAAGCGCCCCGTCCATACGGAGCAGTTCATCATCGATTCCCAGGGAGGGAACGAATTCCCCCTCTGGGAGTGCTCCCTCTGGCTGGGAAGGCAGGTTTACGGCGTTCTGACCATTAAATTCATCCATGGGTTAATTCCACCTCCGAAAGCGGGATGTCCCCTATTTGGGACTGGATATAGTCCTTCAAAACCTCGAAATCAGTTACTTTTAGCCTCTTGCCTGAATCGAACAGCTCGCCTTTCAAGAGCAGAGCCCAGTCCTCCTTGCGTTGCTCGGCTAGCGCAGAGAAAGACCTCTCATGCAGATAGAACTGTTGCCCAAAGGACTGCGCCCATTCAACAGGCACAGCTCGAATCCGCTTTCCCGAAGGAGTAAGTGGCTGCCCTACGTCTTCCCCGCGATCTATCATGAAGGGCTTGAAGAATGTCTCGGAGTCTCCGGCCTCAAAGATGAAGGCCAGCTCCCCGTCCTTCTCGCAGAGGCAACCGGTAATTCGGTATTTCCTTTCCATGCTCCAACCGAACAGAGTATAGAGCTTATCACTGAAAGCCGCTGCGGGTATGTCCCTGGGGCGGAACTTTCCTTCTTGATAGCGGGAAATAAGCACTCCGCTTCGGTTGTCCCGCTCTGCGGGCCGAACAGCAAACATCTTGGTTACCGGATTGATAAGAAGCTCCACAAAGTTCTGCTTGCCAAAGCGGTCAACACAGGACCCACTGAATTTGACCTTCCTATCATAAAAAGAGACGGAGGGGTGGCTTCGAGAATCAAACAGCTCAGATCGTGCTATTTCAAATCCTCGCAGATCGAAAGAACCGGCTTCCGCCTCAACTTGGACTTCCTTGTCGCCTGACGAAGAGGGCCTCTCAGTTTCCTCGGACTGTGGATACACACTCATGGAAGCTCGGAGGTAGTCCTCCGCGCTGAAGGCGCCCCAGCGTGGATTCAAGACGACGAATCCCTTTAGGATCCCAGAGTCGATAACCATGAGCTCCGGCAGAATCGACTTGTTCTTATATTTTGCATTGTCAAGCAGCCGTTGGACAGCAATAAAATCGTCCCTGGATACGATGGCCTCGTGGTGATCCCTGTATCGACTCTGAGGTCGCTGCCCATCGCGATTTGCCCGCTTCTTGTGGCTCCTGTAGTCAATGGTGTATGTTTTCCTTGTCAGCACATCACCACAATGACGCTCGTTCCTCAGAATCTGACTAATGCCGCTGGACGTCCAATTGATATTTCCAAGATAAGAACGCTTTCCAATGGCATTAAATGTATCAGCGATTTGCTGTGTAGAGTACCCGTACAGATACATATAGAAGGCCAGCTTGACTGTAGGCGCCTCCTCGGGATTGATTATCAGGTTGCCCTCTACGTCATGGGTGTAGCCTAGCAGCTTGGGAGTGAGGGGAATGCCATTATCCAGGCGCATTCGGAGAGACGCTTCCATGCTCCTTGATCTTGTGTGAGATTCCTCCTCCGCCATGATTGCCTGAAAGCTCAGCCCCATTTGGGACTCGTCCTTTAGGGAGTGAATGCATTCCGACTCGAAAAAAACACCGACCGGCGGATTCAGGGCTGCCAGCTCTCTGACAATGCCGATACAGTCCTCAACATTGCGGGCAAAACGTGATACGCTCTTGCAGATAATTCTATCGATTTTACCCGCATGGCAATCTTCTACCATGCGGTTAAAGGCATCCCTGTGCTTTCGTGAGGTGCCGCTTATACCTTCATCAGCGTAAATTTCTACCAGTGTCCACTCGCTATGTTTTGCTACAAACTCCTCATAGTATCTTTTTTGCAACTCGTAGGAGGTTGTCTGCTTAACATCATCCGTTGAGACCCGGACATAGATACCTACTCGCCAATGTGCATTTTCATCGAAGAGATCCGCCTGTTCCTTCTCGGGGTAGTAGTCGTATTTATCAGGATCCACCCTGGCGTGCATACGCCTGCGAACACGCTCTTTCTCTTCTCTGCGTTCGCCCTGCCTGCGATCATCAATCATGCCATATTCCTCTCTTATTACACGTCTTCATCAGGGAGTGGGATCCAATCGGGTGTGGGCAGAAACTCGGGATCTTTAAGGTCTTCAAGGTAATATGAGGCCAATGTAAAGATGTCCTCAGATATGAAGTAAATTCCAATCGGAGGATTATGGGCCGCCAGCAGCCGAGAGCAGAAGGTAAGCTCGAACGGTTGGCGAGATACGTTAGATACCTTCTGAGTGATGATTAGGTCAATTTTATTATCCATGCAGTCGTTTAAAAGACGGTTCCATTCAGGGGATTTACCCATGCTTGGAGCCGTTGAGCCGGTGTCAATATAGAAATCAACAAGAGTCCATTTGGGACACAGGGAGATTGTATCGATAAACATCTTCTTGTGATAATCAAGATAATTCTCATAGTTCGTCTGGTTGAAAAAGCGAATGTAGACGCCGATCCGATATGCCTTTTCGGTATTGGGACGCTCACGCCGGATTTCTCTCAACCATGTCCTGTGCCGTTGAATCATCCGTTCATGTTCCGTTAATGCCCGGATTTCTGAAGCGGAAGTTGGTGCCAGGCCAATTTCGCCCATTTTCTGAAAAACATCCAATTGTTCCATGCCACGACCTCCAGACATAGGGCTGATAATCGCATTGTATCTGCTGGGGCCACAGAAGGCAACAAACCCACGGTCAAGTCGCTGACTGTGGGTTAGAAAATTGAAAAATTGTTGAGGGAAGATGCATTTTCTCCTAGGGGACAGCAGGATTGTTTGCGGAATTAAGAGGTAAAAACAGACCTAGACATTTGGTTGGATGTGTGATATTGTGAAGTAAACCAAAGAGGAAGGGCGGTAAAAGATGGACGGTGTTCTGTATTTGATCTATGGAAGCGGGACATACGAAAGCGATGGTATCGACATTATTGGATATGCCAAGGATGAAGAGACCGCCAAATCAATTTGTAGTCGCTTAGATGAGAACAACAAGCTTCCAGGATATCGCCACACTTATATGGAAATAGACGATCTGGCAAAGAAAAGCCTGTGAACGTGCGAAAAGCACCCCGTCTCAGCAAACGCTGGGACGGGGTGCTCTTGTTTCCGAGTTACTTCAAATCTTGCTTCATGGTATCAAATGCTCCGCAGTCTTCGATCTGCCTAATTGCCGTGATTGCCTCATCATATGATAACGGCTGATTCTGAAAGTAGTTGGTGATGGTGTCATAGTCCTGCTTATAGATCCCTTTGCTGAGGATCTCTTCTAGCAAGGCGGGGATGTTCACCCCCGGCTGGGCGGAGGGGCAAATGGTCATCTTGGCCCGGTGCTTTCGTACCTCGCCAACAAGATGACAGAACGCATCATCCACCGTCACCCTGGGAAGGAGCATATAGATGTCATAGATGTGACGTGAGTGCCGCTTGATTTTCCCTTCCAGATAGTAGTCGCAGAGAGCAAAGACCTTGTCAATTAGGGTACGATCCAGAGTTTGGACTGTCATCGCAAAGGGTTGAAGCTGATATTCATCCACAACCTCGGCATTTTCTTTTACAAGAAACTGGTAGACCATGCTGTCAACCGGCTTCTGCTCTGTCGGGAAGGAGATAGAGCCCAGCGCCGTCTCCAGCATAACGCCAGAGGAAAGGCTGTCTGTGGGAACCCCGACAATGGGCACATAGGAAAAGGTGTACCGATTATAGTCCCTCCGGCTCCGGGCATCCTCCCAGTCTGAGATGGGTAGTCCCAGCTCCTGGCTGATGCCAAAGATAATCTCGTTCTTTAGGCGTTTGCGCTGCCCTTGGGAGAGATTTTCAGAGAAAGTGATGTCGATATCCTCAGAAAACCTGTTGATCGCATGATGACACTTAGATAGCGATGTGCCACCCTTAAAGACACAGTCCGGGGCGCGCTCAGCGAGAAGTTTAAGAATCATGGTAACATAGTAGTCCTTCTCCACAATGGGGACGGGCTGCCCCAATGAAGTGGCCGCAGACATCACTGCCTCTCGGAAGAGGTCTTTGTCCTCATGCAAGTACATCGTATAACCTCAAATCATAGAAGTTTTTGTATACCTTCTCAGGGAAGAGTGAGATATAGCAATCGACATCTTCCTTTGTGATCCCGGAGGACTCTACAAGCTTAGCAAGTCGAGCAGAGACCTTCTCGGGATCATCATCAACGTATTCCTCATAGTCTTTCAGAAAATCTAGGAACTGAAGAACACGCCGGTTCTTGCCTGTCACCTCGGCTCTAGGACGGCGAAGGGCGATTTTGCGTCCGGCTAGGGATACGACCCGGAAGTTTCCTCCAGCACTATTGGACACAATCTCCATTGTATAGGGGACCTGCATGGTCAGGCCAAGCATATTGGAGAATGTGAAGCCAGAGAAATAGCCTTCAATCTTCCCGCCACGCTCAATATATTTGTAGCTGGCAGCGACTTCGGGCGTCAAGCCCGTGCTTCCTTTAAGCCTGGATTGAGAAGGAAGATAGTAAATACCTGTATCAAAACGCTTGATTTTTTCTGCATCGCAGAGTTTTTTGAACATCTGTCGGAGCGTATTATCGTTTACATCAGGCAGCTTGATATCTGCGAGGAAAATAGGCTCATCAGGTTTGTAATTGCGTATCAAATACTCGTAAAGCATGGAGGGACACCTCCTCATAACAAAATTTGAGATAGAAAGTCAATCTCTGTTATCTGGATTGTAACACATATTGAACTCCTTTGTCAACATCCGTTATGGGAAATCTACGAGGTTATTTCTCCTTAGAAGTCTGTGCGTGAAGTGTCTGTTTCACTTGCTGAACAATGGCAAGCAAAGACTCTATCTCTTGGGGAGTACAGTCCTCAACAATTTTCAAGAACTCCCCCTCATAGACGGCTTTTCCCTCGCTTGTGTTAAGGCGAAGAAGATGGTCGGCGGAGACATCAAGAGCCTCTGCAATTTTGATAAAAGTTGGAATACGCATCACGACTTTCCCGAGTTCGATATTACTAACTCGAGGAAGATCGATGCCTGCCTTGGATGCCAGAGCTGCCTGACTCATGCCTTGCGCAATTCTAGTTGCACGGATTCGCTCCCCCAGCCTCTTAGCCTGGGCATCTCCAAGCTTCTCCATGTTAATCATCCTCTCATCGCATATAAGCTATATTGGAAACAGTATATAGCGGAAAGGCAAATTTTGATATAACGTATAAAGCAATTTCATAGCAAATACGCTATAATGGTACCGACTAAATTTTTTAGGAGGTACCATTATGACACTCAACAACGTGGCCATCGGCAAGAGGATCCAGACCATCCGAAAGAAGAGAGGGCTCTCACAGTTTACGCTTGCGGGAATTGTGGACCGAAGCCCAGGGTACATAAGCTATATCGAGACAGGGTTTAAGTCCATGAGTCTCGAAACCTTCGTGGCCTTGGCAAATGCCCTCCAGGTGTCTTCGGACGAGTTGCTGGTAGACTGCCTGGAAAATACGGTGAAGGCATCCAACCACAGCTTCGCCTCTATTCTAGCTGACTGCTCGGAATATGAGCGCCGCGTCCTAGAGGACATCGTTGTTGCCTCAAAAGCTTCGCTGAGAGCGAACAGGGGTTATGTCCGTACCCGCAGGTAGTTGCCTTTCGCACATATCTCACAGTATTTGCCGCAATTGTTCGTTCCATATGAATATCGACTATTCCCGCTAACCTTGGTATGTTTGTGAATGACAAAGGGCCAGGGCGATAAGTTATGCTCTGAAAGCTGGCTCCAGTATACCTTGGAGACGTGAAAAGGCAAGAAACCCACAGTCAGATACTTGACTGATGGTTTAGGACTCCACTCCTAGCATGTCCTCAGAGGTTTTTTATATGATTTTGGATTTTTCGATATGATTTTGAAAACGTCCTTTTATTGGACATTCAATATGCTACAATGGCTTCCACAGGAAGGTGAAAATATGATTTATTACACTGGTGATATTCATGGTCGCCCCCAAGGGCTCCAGGAATACTTCGAAAAACACAAGCCCTCCGCAGATGACATCCTTGTGATCCTTGGCGATGTCGGAGCCAACTTCTATGGCAATAAGACAGACAAGAAGGTCAAAAGGGTTCTTAATGACCTTGGCCTGACAGTCTTCTGCATCCATGGAAACCACGAAATGAGACCGGCCAGCATCCCGACCTACCAGCAAAAGGAGTGGAACGGCGGTTTGGTCTGGTTTGAACCAGAGTTTCCAAACCTCCTCTTTGCCAAAGATGGCGAGATATTTACCATGGAAGGGATCCGTCACCTGGTTATTGGCGGCGCCTACAGTGTGGACAAGTTCTATCGGATCGCAAGAGGGGTCGGCTGGTGGGAGGACGAACAGCCTTCTCTGGAAATCAAGGCTTATGTGGAGCAGCAGGTGGTAAGCAACTCCTTTGACATCATTCTCTCCCATACCTGCCCGGCTAAATTCAAGCCTGTTGAAGCCTTCCTTCCGGGAATCGACCAAAGCACAGTGGATGACAGCACGGAGGAATGGCTGGATAAGATTGAAGAGATGGCCTCCTATAAGCTCTGGCTATGTGGCCACTGGCATATCGACAAACGTGTGGGGAAGATGTGTTTCTACTACCATACCTTCGTTGAAAGTGAAGAGATCAAAGGGGAACTCCGAGTCTGCAAGTGAGGATGTGCTGAACAGTGGAGATTGAAGTGGATGAGGAGAGCAAAACAGTTGATTTCTGGCTGACTCGCCATGAGGGACAAAGCGGCCATATTTTCCAGAGCCTGACCCCGCTGTTTGGGTGGCTGAAGGAGCAGGGATACCTTTCGGTGGTATTCCTGTCCGGCAGGGAACCGCTGGTAGAGCTGACCGCTGACTTGCTCAGACGAAACCTTATTTCACACACTCCAGAGGAGGAACACTCAAATGACCTACGTTCTGTCCGACATCCACGGCAACATGAGGAGATTTCACTCCATCCTTCGCCAGATAGACCTCAAGAGTGAGGACACTCTCTACATCCTCGGCGATGTGATCGACCGGCATCCTCACGGCATCAAGATCCTTCGGGAAATCATGGCAATGCCTAATGCCAAAATGCTTCTGGGCAACCACGAATATATGATGCTTCGAGCCATTGGCGAACCTTATGACGGCCCAGAGGATATACGGGGCAGAGAACCCGATGAACTTCTGCGACTGTGGTATAGAAACGGAGGGGATGCCACACATCACTTCTGGAAGCATACCCGCCTTGTGGTTCGGGCCGAGATCCTTGACTATCTGAAGTCGCTGCCACTCAATATTGATGTTGTCGTAGATGGAACCCCTTACAAACTGGTACATGCGGCTGCTCTTGACCGCTATGAGGAATATGTCCCGGAAGGGCACGACCAAGAGACGCAGACCCATTTCGCAGTGTGGAACCGAGAAGCCTCACTGGACTATGCTCGACTGGATGGGTATACCTTGGTATTTGGCCATACCCCCACATGTTACATCACGATGGATAATCCGATGTGCATTTGGCGTGAGGGTCAACGGATTGGTATCGACTGTGGGGCCGGGTGGCCAGACGAGCAGAAAATCTCTTGGATGATGCCTACCAACGGGCGATTGGCTTGTCTGCGACTTGAAGATATGAAAGAGTTTTACTCGGAGGAGCCGGGGCTAGAGCTCATATAACGAGGTGACCTGACGTGACAAAGCTATATGCTCCCCAAGTGGAACGCTATGCCCATAGACTTGGGCGTTTCAATTATATGGGGGCAGACCGGAACACAGTATATGACGCTGAAACCTATCGGCTGTTGGATATGCTCTTCCAGAAGCTCGACCTCATTGAACAGCGGCCTGACTCCGATGGCATCTGGGATCTATGGCTTCAGGCAGACCGCGGTCCCATCGAGGCGTTCGGGAACTTCCAGGAAATGCTGGAAGACGAGGAAGTAAGCTCATATGAGGAGTATGTGAAGCTGTGGAGGGAAAGCTACCCGGCTGAACACGACTGGTATAGCTTCACTGCAGTTCGACGTCCTGACAACGAGTACCGGGGGGTGTTTCTCTGCCACCGCCAGGTGATAAGCCAGTTTTCCACAATTCCAGAGGGATATCCTTTGGATATTCACGAATTTGTGCAGTGGCTAGTGGATGCCGTGGATGAGTGCATTGATAAGTTGAGATCCGGTACATATAACCGGGAAGTCGCAGAAAATCTCCCACCTCAACACAGGACAGGCTATGTCCTGCAAAAAGACTTCTGGTCGTTGTTCCCGGACTCCAGGGATGAGCTGCTTGGCGGCTTTACGCAAGAAGAACTCAATACCTTCTCTGCATTGGTTCAGGCCCAGGAGCAAGGTGAGATCAAGGAGAAACGGCTGGCACAGATGACCTCAGGTGACTTTTTTCGTTTCTGTGCCATGGGCTACGCAGCAAATAACTACTCAGACCAGCAGCTTTCGCCCAGAGAGCAGTACCTAAAACATGCGGATGGCCGAGATGAGGGCCTGACCAAGCTGCCAGAGGATGACCCTGCTGCCTTTTTGGAATGGTTCAACAGTAGCCGTGGAGGTGGTCATCCGTGGGAGATATGCCGAGGGGGAAATTCAACGCACATCGATCTCTTTCCTCGACAGGATGAAAAGGGCTTCTTCCTGGTGCTTGCCGGTGACTCTTGGGGACGCACCGCAGAAACCATAAAGATATTCCTAGCACTCAGCAAATCAGGCATCCCAGTCATTCTACGCGAGGCAAAGGCTCTTGGAGAAAGGGTGGCTGGCATTGAGAAGATGGGAATTGTTCCAGAAGGCGTGTTTCCTCGGTACTGCCACAGCTACTTTCCGGATGAACATATCATAGACTTTATCAACTTACCACTGGAACATCGAGAGGAGCTGTCAAAGCTCTGCGTATGGCAACCGATTCCAGAGGTCAGGCTTGTGGATTAGGAGAGAGGAAATGAGCTATGACATTAGGCTGTTGGATCCCGTCACCAGGAAAACGCTCCATACTGATGCTCCACATGATATGCGCGGAGGAACCTATGTGGTAGGAGGAACTACTGAACTCTGGTTGAACATCACTTACAATTATTACGGGATCCTTGCCCGACCGGACGTTTTGGGCGAAAAGGGGCTCGAAGTGATATACGGCATGAGCGGTGCTGAGAGTATTCCTGTCTTGAAAAAGGCTGTTGAGAACCTCGGCGATGACATAAACCCGGATTACTGGGAATCCACTGAGGGGAATGTGAAAAAGGCCCTCCTCCAGCTCATAGCTATGGCGCAACTCCGGCCTGACGGCGTCTGGGATGGTGACTAGCGTGAAAAAGGCTGACGAACTCGACCCAAGGAGTAAAGCGATGATGGAGTTTGCTGCTGAAACGCTATGGCTTCTTTATTATAACAACTACGCCTATAAGCAGGGCTTGATTTCTGAACAGATATACCGACGCATGGATTTGGCAATCAGGACACGGAAGCAAACATGGAAAGAGGTGAAGGACAGTTGATCAGTCGTAAGTTGTTCGTAGATACCCTAGTGGGCATCAAAAAGGAATTTGAGAATCGTGACAGTGCAGAAAAAGAACTGGCAAAGCTTGGTCTAAGGATTGACGCTGATAGGACGCCCTTCCTAGAGTCGATGTTGGAGATCCTCAAAGAGGTTGTGCCAGATCCCTACGATTACATCGGCTGGTGGCTCTACGATGCAAGCGACTACCGTGTGTCCTGGGAGGAGGACGGGCAGAAAATCGAGAAAGACCTGCAGAATCCCAATGACCTCTATGATTTTCTGTTAGACGGGGCGGTCAAGTCTACGGACGTAGAGACATTGCTTGCCGATGTCCCGGCTAAGGAGTATGACTTAGCTCCCCAGAAGATGATCGAGCAGACGGATTTTCTGCGGTACATGGATGCGGTGCTGAACTACCTTGAAACCCATGACATTGTTATCCAAATCGCTCAAGAGGGCGTGGGGAAGTATGTCGTGATGGGAGCGAAGCTATACCATCAGCTCTTCGAAGGGCTGAGGCGTCCGGAACTAGGGAATGAGGATAACATGATCACCGTGGAGATCCAGATCGACCCAGAGTTGGAGTGTAGAGCAAGACAGGCTTTCGAAGGAACAGGGTTTACCTTAGAACAGGTCTGTGAGATGTTCATTGTATGGTGTGCCCACTACCCCAAAGATGCCTCGAAATGGATTGAAGGGGCCAAGAAAAGGCAGGAGGAGAGAGAAAAAACCTCTGCTGAGGGCAAGCAGGAGCCGGAGTAGCCCTTTTCAAGCACGACTTCAATGACAGTAACCTCATTCCGTTGTAGAATGGGGCCATCAAAGACAAGGAGGACATCGACATGAATCTGAAAGAGGCGTTTCGCTACCAGAATGCGATCCAGAGCATGCTTTCGAGTACCCTCGCAGAGCTGCAGGACCGCTCCAACATCCTGAAGGTCTCGACCACCCACTTCCGCAGCAAGGTCAGATCTGACGCCCAGGACGTTACGATCGAGGATAATGCCAACAGCGAGTATGCGGGCAAGGCCAACCTTCTGGTTGAGTTTGCCTCCATGCTCTTGGAGGAGAAAGAGAAGCTTACCAAAGCCATCCATACGGCGAAGATTTCGCTGGAAGTGGACATGGACGGCGAAGTGGCTCTCAACCAGGAGCGTCAACGGTTTGCTTCTACGCTTCGTGCCATGACTGGCTATAAAAGCAGTGAGGTAATTCTCCCCAACGGCGGGAGCGGGTTCTGCTTTAATGGTGAGGGCAACCAGGTTGCTTATCACTGCGAGGCCAAGAGGGTCACGACCATCGACTTCGACCGGAATAAGGTTCGGGCCTTGGCTGCCGAGCTGGGCAAGAAATCCGATGGGATCTCTGCCGAGCTGGATAAGTGCATGGTCAATACCGAGGTGAGCTATGAGGCGCCCTTCGATGTGAACGACAACTTCGATGCGGTGTTTTCCAAGTTCATTGAGGATCAAGCAAAAGACTGAAAAACCCTGTGCCCATTTTGGGCGCAGGGGCCATGGCAGAATGGAGAGCGCGCAAGGGCCGGTTCAGGTGCAGATGAACTATAAGGCTGCACAAACCCCAGCACCTCCGGATAAGCATCTGCTAAATGCTTGATTGAGCTTGAAAACTCAAATAAAAGATATGCAAGCTGCTTCGTCCAGTGCTACACGTCCGAGCCAATCTCTCTCCAGCCGCAAAACTTTCTTTCGACTTAGCCCTTCATCGCTTCACAAACACTTTCTGCCCTTTGAGGCAACTACACAATTCAGCGAAGTCACAGCCTGTCTACCATGAGGGAGCCTCTGTGGTAACCTTGCGGGAGTATAGGCTGTGGATAAGGGCCTAAGCAACCTCAAAGTTCTGCCATGCCCCTTGCGTCCAAAGATATTCTCCCCAGGAAATACCTGAGCGGCAAGCCTCAGCCTGCCGCTCAAAAGAAGCGATATGATCGATGCGGTTTGTGGAAACCAGGATCTCATTCATTGGTACGCCCAAGAGCTCACTTAAAGCGAAGAGGTTATCAACGCTCGGCAAGCTCTGTCCGTGCTGCCACTGGTAGATGGCCTGGGGTGCCTCAAAGCCAAAGAAGCTCTGAAGGTCACGAACACTAAGGCCACGCTTCTGACGCAGTCTGGCAATGTTCGCCCCTGTTGCCTTCGAATCAATGACAGGGAACTGAATCACAGACATGGCAATCGCCTCCATTCTTAAAAAGTAATACCCCGACAAGCGGGATATTACAGGATAACGGATAGGACTGTAAATTGCAATAGGCTTTGGCAATTTGTAATAAAGATGTAAAAGGAGGCCGTGCCAGTGCTCCAACCCAAGTACTATACCAGATTGCAGAAGTTTTCTTTGCTAAACTGCCACTATATGTTCTTCGACACAGAGGAGTATCTGGCCGATGCCTTGTTCATCCGACATCAGGTCACGGTGAATTTCCAATGTGAGTATGCCGCCCCGGACGGATCCTACCTGGCTGTCTTCTGTTCCGTGAGAAAAAAGGACGAGGATGAATTCTTGGAGGCCCTGCGTGAACTGCCCGACAAGATGCTTCTCTTTGGCCATGCCGACTACCTCCAGGTCAGTACTGCCGTTTTTGATAAGCTCAGAGAGGGAAGAAAAGGGCGGGAACCACTAAGTGAGGAAGGTGAACGCAAGCTCTTTCTGCATCGTTACCCCTTCCTCCGGGTCAAGGACTCCGAAGCGTCATGCCTGGATGAGCTGCCCGAGGGGTGGAGACGAGCCTTTGGCATGGAGATCTGCAGGGAAATCAAACAGGCGCTGAAAAGGACAAATATGTTTAGCGAGTACACGGTGCTGCAGACAAAGGAGAAGTTTGGCGCTCTCTGCTGGTATGACTCCGGGGCACCGGATGAGGTGGCAGAAATCATTGAAAAATACACAGAGATCAGCAAGAGAGTCTGTGTATCCTGCGGGAAACCAGCCACTAGGATCACGACTGGCTGGATCTGCCCGTTCTGTGATGAGTGCCTTGACATAGGATCCGAGGAAGCCAGAAGGCCATCTGTGCCAATCGAGAAGTACTATGAAGCAGAAACAAAAGACGAAGGGAGGGAGACCTGTGAAGCAACTGGTGCCAGTGCGGAAACAAAGCAAGAAAGCTCAGCGTAGCTTCTTTGCCCAGAAACGTGGCTCCTGGATGGGGCTCAATCCAGTCACGCGCACTGTGCAGAGCAGGAAAGCGTATGACCGAAACCGAGTTAAGCAGGCAGATCGCCGCTCTCCCGAAGAGTCCGGCTGACCGGCAAAAGCAGAAAACCAAACGCAGTCAGCGAAAATACCAGGGACAGCAAAAGGATGACCGATTGCTCTCCCTGGTAAGGCTTCCCGGATATTTCCCGTATAGAGGATACTTGACCTGCGACGTTAGCACAAAGAGCCTGTTACATACTGGCGTCTACATCAAATACCCAAAATCTAGCAACCGACAAAGACACCTCAAGCGCCAGTCGGCAAAGAGAGTTCGAAAGAATCCGCTTCATGGAAAGGGGAATCAGTACCGCAAGGTCTTTGATTACAGATGGGAGCTAGATTGAACCGGAGGAATAAACATGGATATACCAGAGGAATTTGTACTCGTTACAATCTTCGATCCTGGCCTCCCCTCGTTCGTCAGCGGCGAGGTTGAGTACCTGGGATCCAAGGCAGTGGCGGGAAGGGTCAACGAGGGTGGAATCCGTGTCCCGAAAAGGCTCGTCTTCAAAGGAAAGAGAGAACAAGTACACCGTCATTGGCAGCACAGCCATGAGAACTGCTGGGGTGTCCCTTATAAGCTCAGAGCAAGCTTGATGAGAGTGGAATGTTACTATTTTAAGCTCGAACGGGAATACGTTCGGGCTATTCAGCTTAACTTCCATGGGCTCAAATATCTTAGTGATGCATCAAAGCAATGGGAACCCATCAATGCGGAAGATTGCTGGGGAAATGATGGCGTTCTGGCTGGAGACGAACCCGGCGACATCTACAATGCATTGCTGATGATAGATCGTCGTTTCAAGATGCTTGCAGACGTCAAAGCAGATATGGCAGATCCCCAACCATTTGACTACAAGCAATTCTTTAACGAGGTGTTCGCTGATGGATGAGGAACGAATATCTAAGTATCCTGCCGTTTTCTCAAAAAAAGAGCTGTAGAAACTGAGTTTCAGTCCCTACAGCCCTTTACTTTGCTTCCAACAGCCATCCTTGGAAACCTAGCTGCGGCCTTTATGATTGTTCTTCGCTCCCATGGAGATAGTCGTCGAAGATCTTCCGTACTTTTTGGGCCTCTTCCTCGTTTACCACAAAAGTTGCCTTCCCGGTTGCTTCATCGACAACTCTGTCATAGCCCAACGGAGCGGTTCGAGGTGAAGCTGCGCCCCTATCTGGAGAGGAAGGCCTATCCACGACAGCATCCCTAGGCTTGGACCTCAAGATTTCCTGTGCCGCAGCATACAACTCGGGAGTAATGATTGGCTCTGCGGATATGGAAGGTGTGCGCTGAGAGCCATCAAATGTAGAGCTCATGGTATACCGCCTCCTTCATTACTAACAGTTTAGCTCTTTCTACGGCAATTAGCAAGTCGTTTTCACCTGTTTTTCTGAAATTTGATGCAGATATCCCGGCCTTGGATGCAGGGGGAGCTGTCTGAAGCCAGACAATAGAGGAAGAAGAGTCCCATTGAAATAACAACCGTTCCGCAAATCATCGCGGTCTGAGTATCTGTGCAGTTAGTGAGAGAGGTAAGAACGCTACTAGGCATTTTTGCTGGGGCTTTACTCATCTTCGGAACCCTCCGCACATTTCACTTCGATATGCTCATCGTTGAAAGCTCCGACAGGATATTCACAAATGTGTCCGGAGACAATCATTTCCTTCCCGCAGGAAGTGCATTCGTGGGAGAATGAGAACTCATACATAATCTCCTCCCCCATTTGCCGCTCATAGGTGCTAGTCTCGCACTCATCGGTCATGTCCACAACAGTTTTCGCCTTGCAGTAGGGGCAGACTACTATGCGCTTTAAGCTGATATGGTCATGTTCATCGAAGTAGAAAATCTGATCCACCGGGGTGTTAAGAGCATGAGATATGTCCAGAGCAAGTTTAAGCGAGGGGTTGTATTTCCCGTTCTCCAGATTGCCGATGGTCTCACGCCGCACATCGACCAGGGCAGCAAGGTCAGCTTGCTGCAACCCCTTCTCTTTCCGCAACTCATGGAGCCTGGTGTGTAGTGGAGACATCTTAGCTCCCCCTTTCCATCTTGAAGAAGACAGATCCTGCTGTTAACTCGCCAACCCCGACAATCAGGCAGTAACTCTGGCTGAAGTCGAGCTTAACAACTAGAGAATTCACAACAAGCAATACCGCCGTGGTAGCCATGATTGCAATAAACCCAATCGAGAGTGCCATGCGCAGATGATCTCCCGCCATTTCATCAAACGAGTCACGCTTTGGTAACAACGAGATTGTCGTGGCAATGATGGACAGACCGAGCAAAATATACTCCAGAACTCCCTCGCGTGCCGCCAGGTTGGTGATACGAAGTATGCCAAGCAGAGTCCACAACAGCCCAACTCCTGCATACATAATCGTTATCCCCATGGTTACAGATAGCTTTTTCATAGATGCTCTCCTTTCGACTGTGGTGCATTTCGCTCCTATGTGCGAAATATACCACAATATAGAATGGGTGTCAAGAGAAATGTGCGAAATATCTCTCACAAATTTCCCCGCGGCTTTTTGTTGACTTTGGCGAATAGCTTTCGGGAAAGAGTTGTGCCATTGTGTTGGAAGCCGACAATGCATCAATTGACAGGCAATCAAATTTGGGATACTATTAACACGTAGAAGGAGGAATGGAAATGCAAAGAGCATGGATATATGGGCGAGACAGTTTGAGCAAAGAGTCTCTTGCATCGCAGATAGAGAAACTCAAGCGATTTGCAGAGACTAGGCAAATGGAGGTTGTAGGTACAAGCTCCGAAATTTGCCTGGGTCATGGCATTGATCGTGACGGCCTCAACGAAGCCATCCAAATGGTCAAGGACGGAAGAGCTGATACGCTTCTCATTTGTACGCTCGACCGGATTTCTGATGACGCAGGTGAAATAAAGAAGTTTGCTGGGCAAATTGAAGATCTCGACGCCGTCACCTTCGCAAAAGAGAAGGACGCCCAGGCGTGGGGGGATATAAAAGATGTCCTCCGAGGAGGAAGTCCGCTACAGTCGGAAGTTGGAATGATTTTTAGTATGCTTAGCATGTAAACCGGAAGTTTCTCCTAAGGCCCTAAAAATGAACCGTTTGCAAGATGACAGAGGGGGCGGTGGCTGTGGACGACCATTCTGCGTTTGACAGGATGAAGAGGAATGCAGGTTCGGTCATAGAAGCTGTGTGTGAGTCGGTGCGCAGGTCTGTTTTAGAGGATGAAGATGCTATAGCATTGAAGACCGCCAACGAAGAGCGTGAGTACTGTACCATATGTGCCGCCGCAGCAATGATTGAAGCGAAAGTTCCTGACAGCCGGATCGGAGAACTCCTGACCAAGTACTTTCGACTTGACGACAATGAGGTTGCCCATGCCTTGGGCAAGGGGCATCTTATGGCAGAGAGAAAGAAGCCTGGGAAGACAGCAAAACCCAAGCGATAGCAGAGAACCGACCTGAAAGACGCTTGCAGTCCGTTTTATCGTACCGTTTTTGGCAACGCTTTTTGAAACCCTTGTAGTGCAAGGCATTCAGGACAACTCATCTATATCGTTCGCCAATTACAAAAAGAAAGACACGCCCAGCGTGTCTTTCTTTTTGGGTTCCGGCGGCCAAGGCCGCCTCCACCCTTCGGTATTATGATGTTCGGGGTCGGCGAAGCCGCCCCTGCGCAAATTGGCCGCTGGCCAATTTTACGGCGCAAAAGCGCCGTCCTGCCTGCGGCGGGTCCCTGGTAAAGGCATTTGAATGGAGCTGAATTTGCTTCGTTCTGGCACTACGTACAAAAAATATTTTCCTCTTCTGACAGTATTTGTTGAAAAACGCTTTGGAAGGTGTTAAAATAGGAGACAGCAAAGTGCCGCCAAGGGCGGCCGACGGCGGGCAGCCGCCGAATTTTATCGTAAGGAGAGGATCCCCATGAAAGTTTACAAGACCGCGGATTACGCCGCCATGTCCAAGAAGGCGGCCAACATCATCTGCTCCCTGGTGGTGCTCAAGCCCGACTGTGTGCTGGGGCTGGCCACCGGCTCCAGCCCGGTGGGCACCTACAAGCAGCTCATCGAGTGGAACAAGGAGGGCTATCTGAGCTTCTCCCAGGTCAAGACCGTCAATCTGGACGAGTACCGGGGCCTGCCCATCACCCACGACCAGTCCTACCGCTACTTCATGAACGACAACCTCTTCGACCACGTGGACATCGACAAGTCGGTGACCAATGTGCCCGACGGCATGGCCGCGGACATCAAGGCCGAGTGCAAGCGCTATGACGCGCTGGTGGCCTCTTTGGGCGGTGCGGACCTGCAGCTGCTGGGCATGGGTCACGATGGCCACATTGGCTTCAACGAGCCCTGCGACGAGTTCCCCAACGGCACCCATTTGGTGGACCTGGATCCCATGACCCTGGAGGCCAACGCCCGCTTCTTTGACAACGACCCCAAGAAGGTGCCCACCCAGGCGGTGACCATGGGCATCGGCACCATCATGTCCGCCAAGAAGATCCTGGTTGTGGTGTCCGGCGCGGATAAGGCCGGTATTGTGGCCAAGGCTCTCCTGGGCCCCGTTACCCCCCAGGTGCCCGCCTCCATCCTCCAGTTCCACCCCGACGTGACCATCGTGGCCGACGAGGCCGCGCTGGCAGAGTATATCAAGGAGGGCGGCAAGGTATGCGACTGACCGGCGCGCAGGTCTTTCATCCCCGAAAGGGCTTTGTGCTGGGTGAGGTCTGCGCCGGAAACGGCGTGCTTACTGAGCAGAGCGGGGACAAGGCCGTTGACCTGGCCGGGTGCTATGTGATCCCCGGCCTCATCGATCTCCACTTCCACGGCTGCGTGGGGGAGGATTTCTCCGACGCCACCCCCGACGGTCTCCAGAAGATCGCGGACTACCAACTCTCCCGGGGCATCACCGGCATCTGTCCGGCGGGCATGACCCTGGGGGAGGACACTCTCACCGCCATCTGTGAAAACGCCGCCGCCCACATTGAGGGCAACAAGCCCGGTGCGGAGCTTCTTGGCCTTCATCTGGAGGGGCCGTTCATCTCCATGGCCAAGAAGGGCGCCCAAAACGGTGATTTTGTCCACGACCCCGACGGAGATATGCTGGAGCGGCTCCAGAAGGCCGCTAAGGGCCACGTGAAGCTGGTGACCCTGGCTCCTGAGGGGCCGGGGGCTATCGATTTCATTCGCAAGGCCAATGAGCTGGGAGTGCGGGTGTCCCTGGGGCACACCACCGCCGACTATGACACTGCGACCGCCGCCTACAACGCCGGGGCGCGGCAGGCCACGCACCTCTTTAACGCCATGCCCTCCTTCACCCACAGGGAGCCGGGGGTCATTGGCGCCGCTGCCGACCATGAGGAGGTCATGGCGGAGCTGATCTGCGACGGCGTCCATGTTCACGCCAGCGCGGTGCGCGCCATGTTCCGGCTCTTTGGGCCGAAGCGAATGATCCTCATCTCCGACTCTCTCCGGGCCGCCGGTATGGGAGACGGGGAGTACCCCTTTGGCGGGCAGTATATCGAGGTCCACGGGGCGCGGGCTACTATCCTTGGCCACCCCGAGACCCTGGCCGGGTCGGTGAGCGATCTGATGGGCTGTGTGAAGAAAGCCACCGAGTTTGGCGTCTCCCTCTGGGCCGCCGTCACCGCCGCCTCGGTGAATCCCGCCAAGGCCCTGGGGGTCTATGACCGTCTGGGCAGTTTGGACGCGGGGAAGGACGCCAACTTCGCCGTGCTCAACACCGACTACACCCTCAAGGCCGTGGTGTTCCATGGCCAGGTAGTTTCCGGCGCGCTGTAAGCCGTGCCGCCGAATGCGGCTGGTTGGTTTGTTGGAACAAAAAAGTCCCCCGCCGTCTTATGACGGCGGGGGACTTTCCATTCCAAGCAAAAACAGATCAAACAAAAAATGCTGTGATTACTGGGGAATGACGTTCACGGCGCGGAGCTTACCATTGCCACGGGGATCGGGCTCGGTGTCGAAGGTGACCTTCTGGCCCTCGGCCAAGGTCTTGAAGCCCTCGGTCTGAATGGCGGAGAAGTGGACGAACACGTCCTCGCCGCCCTCGTCGTTGGCGATAAAGCCAAAACCCTTGGTCTCGTTGAACCACTTAACTGTTCCCTGATACATTTCTACGACCTCCAAAAATTTGTTCCGTCTGCAAAACAAAAGGCCCACGCTTCGCAAGTCACGACAATGATGACTTACGTACCGTGAGCCAAGTTGCACATTCAGACTTAACGTTAGTATAGCACAGCCCTAAAGCGGTGTCAACGGTAATTTCAATGAAAGACACAATATTTTTCCACGGCAATGCCCACGCCGCCCTCGGAGTTGCGTTCGGTGATAAATTTTGCCGCTGCTTTGGCCTGATCGGTGCCGTTTTCCATGGCAAAGGACCAGCCGGCCCAGGCAAGCATCTCCAGGTCGTTGTCCGCGTCGCCAAAGGCCATGACCTGGGAGGCGTCGAGCCCAAGCTTATCCGCAAGGGCCGCCAGGGCGCGGCCCTTGTTAACGCCGCGGGCGGTGAGCTCCAGGTTGGTCTGGAGCGCGCCGGTGACCTCCAGGGGCCCGGTGGACAACAGCTCGTTTACTACCGCAGCCCGTTTGTCTGCGTCCACATAGAAAATATCGAACTTCTCCGGCTGGGTCTCGGCGGCAAAGAGCTCCATGTCCGGCTGGAGAATCACATGGCGGCGGAACATCTCATAGAAGGCGTCGGAAAGGCAAAACTCCCGCGCCCCCTCCAGTTCATCGGCCTGCATATAGTTTCTTCCGTCCACATACAGCTCGTAATAGAGACCATGCCGGCGCAGGGTGCGGATGATCTCCACGCATTGGCGGGGGTCCATGGGGAATTTGACCAGAGGCGTTTCGCCGACTGTGTCCAAGGCCAGCGCGCCGTTGGCGGTGATGCCGTAGCTGACGCAGCCCAGGGTCTGGGCCGTTTCCTGCACCAGCGACCAGCTGCGCCCGGTGGCGATGGCGATGTGAACGCCCTTGGCCGCGGCGGCGCGCAGGGCATTCAGGTTGCGGGGGGGGATGGTGGAATGGTCGGCGTCCAGCAGAGTGCCGTCCATGTCCAGTGCGATCAAACGGATGTCAGGGGTCATTTGCTTTCGTCCTCCTGAGGCTTGTCCTCTGTTGCGGGGGCGTCCTCCTCTTGTTTCTCGGCGTCCTCGTCGGCCAGGTCAGCGACGGTCAGAGCCATCAGATCCTCCTTGCCGGGGGCCTCCATGGCCGCCACCCGGTCGGCCTGGCGGGCAATGCCCCGCTCGAAGATATTGCGCACGTCCCGAGCGTTGCCGAAATTCTCGTCCCGCTCCTCATACAGCCGGGCGAAAGCGTCCACGCAGAACTTGCCCGTCTCCTGGTCGATGGTATAGCCATTTTTGTCGCACATGGAGCGGAAAATGGCCATGAGCTGGTCGCCGGTGTAGTCGTCAAAGTAGAAATACTTATTGAAGCGGCTCTCCAGGCCGGGATTGGAGTTGATGAAGTTGCTCATCAGGTCGGTGTATCCTGCCACAATGACGATGAGGTCGGAGCGGTGGTCCTCCATGCCCTTGAGCAGGGCCTCGATGGCCTCCTGGCCAAAGTCGGAGGGGGAGTCGTGATTGGAAAGGGCGTAGGCCTCGTCAATAAACAACACGCCTCCAAGGGCCTTTTGAATGACCTCGTTGGTCTTGATGGCAGTCTGTCCCACGAACCCGGCTACCAGGCCGGAGCGGTCCACCTCGATGAGCTGGCCCTTGGACAGCACGCCGATGGCGTGGTAGATCTGCGCCAGCAGCCGGGCCACTGTAGTCTTGCCTGTGCCCGGGTTGCCCATAAATACCAGGTGGAGGGACATAGGGGGCACGGGAAGACCCTCCTGCTCCCGTAGCTTGCGGACCTTGACCAGATTGATGAGGCTCTTCACATCCGCCTTTACCTTGTCCAGGCCGCACAGCTCGTCCAGCTGGGCCATGAGCTCGTCCAGCGAGGGGGCGGGAGCCTCATCTGTTTTGGCGGCGGTCTCGGCGGTCTGCACGCCGCTGCCCTGGGCGGCCGCGGCGGGGACGCCCGGTTCCTGCGGAGCGTCGGCGCCGGGGGTGACAAAGTCCCGGATGTGGAGCTTGGCCTTGTCCGAGGGGATGTCCGCGCCGTCGCACAGGGCGGTGAGGGCGTCGGCGCAGTCGTTGACAAAGGCGGCCTCCTTTTCACTGACTACGTCGTCCACGGCGGCAAACAGGAGCAGCATGAGGGTGAAGGTGTCGATGAACCGCCGGGAGAGCTTCTTGCCGGAGAGCTTGTCCAGCTGAACAAGCTTTTGGAAAAACGCCGGAGGCTGGAAGCCGGGGTATTCGCTGACCTGGGTGGCCAGGTCCCAGTAGAGGATGGAGGGCACGGCGCTGCCCTTGCAGTAGATGGCGTTGTAATATTCCACGTGCCTGGGGCCCAGACCGCCGTCCTTGGCCCAAACGCCCATGGCGGTCTTACGCATAAAGCCATCGATCTCCTTGACGAAGGCCAGACGGACCGCCGGGTCGGGAATGAGCCGCCGAAAGGCGGAGATGCCCTCGTCATACTGCTTGTGGACCATACCTGCCGTCATGGAAGTTTTCACCGCCACCACACCCTTTCTAACATTCGCCCATCACCATATCATATTTGCAGATTTTTTGCAAGGAGAAAGCGAGGGGGGACGGCCCCAAAGAGCCGTCCCCCCTATCATCAACGGTTTTTGGCGTTTAATCCGCGTCGGTGTAGGCATCCCAAGTGTCGATGACGATGCCGCCGTCCCGCCAAGCGACGTTAAAGTTGATCACGCGGCCGAGGTCGCGGAGCTTGACGTAGGTATGACCGCCGCCGTTAGCGTCGGTGAGAAGGATGGAGTCCAGGATCACAGGGAGGGAGTACATGTTCACCTGCATCTCGCTGACCACATAGGGCTGCTCGCCGGTGAGGCTTTGGAGCATTTCCGTTCCGTTGGGCTGGTAAGGGTCGCCGTCCACAATGCTGATGGCGCCATCCCAGCCGACGTTAAAGCCGCGGAGAGTGCCGTCAAGGGCCTTGGCTACGTCGCGGAGCTTCACATAGTTGGTGAGGTAGCCGGTGGCGGGATCCTTCAGCGCGTAGCAGTAGAAGGTGACGGGGGTCTTGGTGGTAACATCTTGGGCGAGGGTCTCGTCATAATGAGTGTCCACCACGGTGACGGTCTGGGTAGCGGGGTAGGCGGTGCCTTCTTTGGCGGGGAGACCGACCGCGCTCTGGTCGGCTACGAAGCTGTAGCCGGTGTGCTTGGCGAAACGCTCCGCCGCGCTGCCTGCTGCGCCGTGAATGGTGATGCCGGAGAGGGGAATGCCGGTCATGTGACCATCTTTATAGCTGGAGTCAGAGACGAAGCAGAGGGAGTCGATGCTGGCCACAGAGGAGGGAATGGTCACGTCCTTCAGCGCAGTGCAGCCCCAGAACATCTGGTCCTCCAAAGCAGTCAGACCGTTGGGAAGGACGACGCTTTCCAGTGCGGTACAGCCCCAGAACGCGGAGGAACCGAGATGCTTCAACGTGGAGGGAAGGGTCACGTTTTTCAAAGACACGCAGCTCATAAAAGCGCTGGGGCAAATGTCGGTCACGCCCTCGGGAATGGTGATGGAGGTGATGGGGCTGCTCTCGGCAAAGGCCTCCTCAAAGGTGCAGACGATCTTGGTCACGCCCTGGGGGACGGTCACATTGCTGCCGTTGCCGTTGTAGGCATAGAGAATGCCGTCCACGGTGGGGAATTCCCCCTGAGCTTTCACCCAAGGGGTGTTGCTGAAGACGTTGGAGCTCATGTTCTTTACCGTGCGGGGCAGTGTGACGCCGGTAAGGGCAGGACAGTCGGCAAAGGCGTAGCTGTCCAAAAGATCCAGTGTTGCAGGCAGGGTGGCCTTCGCCAACTGGCGGCAGTCTTGGAAGGCGTAGCTGCCGATGAAGGTGACCGAGTCGGGAATGGTGATCTCGGTGAGGGCTTGCAGGCCCTGAAAGGCATTGTTGCCGATGCGCGTCACCGAAGAGGGAATGGTGACGGAGGTGATGCTCTGATCCTGATAGGGGGCAAAGCCGCGGATCTCCTTCACGGTGGAGGGGATGGTCACGTGGCCGCCGGGGCCGTTATACGCGGTCAAAACGCCGTTGGACACCACAAAACCGTCGTCTGCGGCAAGGGCCGACGTGGGCAGCAACACCGCGCAGAGACACAACGCCAAAAGAATTGCCAAAACATTTTTCTTCATCGATTTTACCTCCTTGAGTTTCCTGCCTTGTGGAAAATGGCAAGAAAAATTGTAACACGGCGGGGGGAAAAATACAATCCGAATTTTTGTATATGGCATGGTCTCAGCGGATATGCGGTCAGATCAAAGGAGGGGGACGGTCGTAAATGTCACCGCTGCCGCGGACAAAAATGGGGGACGGAACAGGGAAAGCTCACCCTGTTTCGCCCGCAAAAAAATTTTAGAAAATTTTCATAAAAACCCTTGACAGATCTCAAGGAATGTTATATATTATAACCAGAGAAAGGAAGGCGAGTCCAATGGGCTAAGAAAAGGCCGAAGGCCAGAGCTCAAAAAGCACGAAACCGCGAAATTCCTTTCAGCGCGGGAAGCCGGAGCGATCATTCTATCCACCAAACCATCGCATAGAGCGAACAGAGCACACGGCAACGGAGAACAGTAGACCGGAAACAAAAACGCAAGGAAGAAAAGAAGCAGCAAAGAAGACCCCAAAAGCGTGGAAACAAAGGAAACAGAAGCTCCAAGAAAACGTGGCAACCGGTTTGAAGAAAGAGACAGAAGGACGGCTCAGACATTCCAAAGCGCGAAAATCTGTAGAAAGCATGAGGTTGAGAACATGGAGATCCAGAACGAGCAGTAAACCCCCCAGTCGAACAGCGGCTGGGGGGTTTACTTTTTTATGCCCGCAGGGCTCCAAGCTTGTTTCTTGACCGGAATTGTGATAAACTGTGTTCCGACATTCGGACCAAGGGGGGAACACAATGAACGCCATCGTCGCGGTGGACGAAGCGTGGGGCATTGGGCAAAAGGGAGAGCTGCTGGCGCGTATCTCCGCAGACCTGCGCCGCTTCAAGGCGCTGACCACCGGCCACGCTGTGATTCTGGGCCGAAAGACCCTTCAGACCTTTCCCGGCGGCAGACCTCTTCCTGGTCGGGAGAATTTAATTATGTCAACCACAATGCCCAGCGCGCCGGAGGGGGCGAGGGTGTTTCGCAATCTGGAAGAATTGCTGAGCTATGCCCCCAAGGACGCGTTTGTGATCGGCGGAGAGAGCGTCTACCGCGCTCTGCTGCCTGATTGCGACAGGGTCTATGTGACGAAAATACATAGCGCCTTTGAAGCGGACGCCTTTTTCCCTGATCTGGATGCCTTGGGCGGTTGGAGGATCGTGGCGGAGGAAGGGCCGCTGACGGAAAACGGCTTAGGGTTTTCCTATGTGACCTACGAACGGGAGGGCGATTGATGGAGCCGCGCGTCACGTTGGCCCCGGTCTTGCCCCGGCGGGCGCGGACAGCCCATAAGGGGGACTTTGGGCGGATCTACATTTTGGCGGGCAGCGTGGGCTTCACCGGCGCGCCGGTGCTGGCTGCGGCGGGCGCGCTGAAAAGCGGCGCGGGGCTGGTGAGGGTGGGAACGCCCCGGAGCGCCTGGCCCGCCGTGGCGGCGAAGCTCCTGTGCGCCATGCCCAAGCCCCTGCCCGAGCAGGACGGCGTGGTGGCGGAGAGCGCTCTGCCCGATATTCTTAAGGCTTTGCGCGGATCAGACGCAGCCCTGGTGGGACCCGGCCTGGGCCGGGCGGACACGGTGGCCCGGGCGGTGATGGAAGAAGTCCCTTGCCCACTGGTGGTGGACGCCGATGGTCTAAACGCGCTGGCGGGACATATAGATGTCATAGATGCGCGGCGGGACAAGGTGACGGTGCTCACCCCGCATTTCGGCGAGTTATGCCGCCTGTTGGGCGAGACCCCGGAGGACCCGCAAGGGGCGGCCCGGGCGTTCGCGAAGGTCCACGGCTGCGTTATGGTGCTGAAGGGCCACCGTACACTGACCGCCTTTCCCGACGGGGAGGCCTTTGTCAACCCCACGGGCAACCCTGGCATGGCCGCCGGCGGCTCTGGGGACGTGCTGGCGGGAATACTGGCATCTCTGCTGGGGCAGGGCTTTGACCCGAAATGGGCTGTCCCGGCGGCGGTGTACCTCCACGGCCGCGCCGGCGATCTGGCGGCGGAGGCGTTGGGAGAGTATGCCATGACCGCCGCCGATCTGCTGACTTACCTCCCCGCTGCCATGAGAGAAGGCGAACTGAGAGGTGGAGAATGATGTAGGGGAGGGGCTTGCCCCGCCCGTGAATACAGCTTTGGTAAGGAGGAATCACGTGTGAAACGGCGGGGACGCTGGTTTCCACTGATGATGAGCCTGCTTCTGCTGGCGGGGTGCGCCGCCGGGGAGCAGGGAAAGCAATCGGGCGAGGATCTGGCCCTGACGATCCAGAAGGAGTTCGGACAAATGACCGCCTGCACAGGGCGGTTTGCCCTCACGGCGGACTACGGCGAGCGGGCCTTTGAATGTGTACTGGACGCGGCCTACGACCAGGTGACCGGCGGAGCGCTGACCATTGTGGAGCCGGAGCTGGTCCGTGGGGTCACGGCGAAATTTTCCGCCGGAGAGACGACGCTGAGCTACGACGGCTTCAGCCTGGAGGTGGGCCCTCTTACTGACGAAGGGATCTCACCCATGGAGACCCTGCCCGCCCTATGGCGGCAGATCACGGAGGGCTATATTGCGGCGGTGGCTTCAAGTGAGAAGGACAAGACGCTCACGGTCACCTACCGTCCCGACGGGCAAAGCCCCGGCACAGGGCTGGAGGCAGAGGTGATTTTTGATACCGAGACCCACAAGCCTCTTTCCGGCGAATTGTTTTGGGATGGTAGCCGGGTGGCGGCGGTAGGGGTTTTGGAATTTGAGGTTATGCTGCCCGGACAGGAGGAGGGTTCTTCTGTCGGATAGAGCCCGACAGGAAAAACTGTCCCCGCAGTCCGAACGTTACAAAAACGGGAGGTCTAACATGGAACAGACACAAATGAGAACATGGGCGGAGATCGACTTGGACGCGCTGGCCCATAACTACCGTGCCCTGCGCTCAAATCTGGAGCCGGGGTGTCGCTTTGTGGGCGTGGTAAAGGCCAACGCTTACGGCCACGGGGCGGTCCCCGTGGCAAAGAAGCTGGAGAAATTAGGCGCGGAATATCTGGCGGTGGCCTGCCTGGACGAGGCGGTGGAGCTGCGGGAGGCGGGGGTCACCGCGCCCATCCTCATTTTGGGGGGCACGCCGGGGCAATTTGCCGCTGAACTGCTTCGGTATGATATTACCCAGACGGTATTTGACTTGTCCACCGCAAAAGAATATTCCAAGGCAGCGGCGGAGGCGGGCAAACCCATGAAGGTCCACATCAAGGCGGACACGGGCATGGGGCGGCTGGGCTTTTCCGGTGAAAACCGGGTGGGGTCGATCAAGGAAGCCTATCAGCTGCCGGGGTTGGACTGCGAGGGACTTTTTACCCACTTTGCCGACGCGGACGGCTCGGAAGAATACACCATGGGACAGTTCACCGACTTTTTGGACCTCCGGGACGCGCTGGCAAAGGAAGGGATAACCTTTAAAATCAACCATTGCGCCGCCAGCGCGGCTATGCTACACTATCCCTGTACTCATCTTGACATGGTCCGTCCGGGTATCGCCCTCTACGGCCACTATCCTGACGAGGGATCGGTGGGGTTGGACGGCCCCGGGCTGATCCCGGTGATGACCCTCAAGACGCGGGTGGCGGCGGTGCGCACTCTGCCTGCCGGAAGCTGTGTCAGCTACGGCCGCACCTATGTTTTGAGCCGGGAGAGCCGCCTGGCGGTGCTGCCTATCGGGTACGCTGACGGTCTTCACCGGGGCCTCTCCAACGCCATGGAGGTGGCCTTTGACGGGCAGCGCGCCCCCATTGTGGGCCGGGTGTGTATGGATCTTTGCATGGCGGACGTCACCGACCTGCCTCAGGTCAAGGCCGGGGATGTGGCGGAGGTGTTTGGCAAGACGTTGTCCGCAGAGGATAAGGCGAACGTCTTAGGGACCATCAGCTACGAGTGCCTTACGTCCATTTCCCGCCGGGTGCCCAGGATCTACGGGAACGGGAGAAGTTGAGCGTGCATACACTGGAGCGGGGACCTGCGGACGAGGGAGCGATAAGGGGAAACTACCGCTGGCTTTTTTCCGTCTAAGAGGTATAAACCCGATGGCGCCGTGGGAGAATCATTAGTGACCGAGGGGCAGGCAGCCCCGCCGGTGACTATGGGACCGCGGAGCGTGAGTGCAGTGGATCTAAGCGTAAAACGAGGCGACATCTTCTACGCCGATTTAAGCCCGGTGGTGGGCAGCGAGCAGGGAGGGGTGCGGCCGGTGCTCATTATCCAGAACGACACCGGCAACAAGCACAGCCCTACCGTCATCGCAGCCGCCATCACCTCCCAGACGGGGAAGGCCAAGCTACCCACCCACATCGAATTGTCCGCCAACCGCTACGGCTTGCCCAAGAATTCCCTGGTGCTGCTGGAGCAGATCAGGACCCTGGACAAAAAGCGGCTGCGGGAGAAGATGGGCCGGCTGGATGAGCCGGTGATGGACAAGGTGGACGCCGCCATCGCCGTCAGCTTTGGCTTACATGGAGACGCCTTGGTCTAAACGGACTGACCGCCCTCCGGGAGCGCGACGCCCCCGGAGGCGCGGGACAAAAGCAAAGGAGCGAAACTACATATGAAAAAATCCATTCTCATTGCCGCCGCTATGGCGGCGCTGGCCATCACGGCGGGGAGCGTTACCGTCCTTGCCACCCAGGGGGACAAGGACGATCCCCTGGTCACCCTGAGCTACCTTCAGAAGGTGGTCACCCCTGAGCTGGAGAAGAAGGTGGACGAGGCGGTGAAGGCCAACAGCGAGGAGCTGGCCAAGCAGCTGGACATCGCCATCACCAGCTATGAGACACGGGTGGACGAGAAGCTGGCCCAGGCCGGGGCGGTGTTCCAGAGCAAGGAACTGAAGTCCGGCGAGCGCTTTACCACCGACGCGGGCCGGGAGGTACTTCTGGTCAGTGGCAGCGCTGCTGCCGTGGGCACCCTGGCGGACACCACTGCCGGAGGGACCGTGTCTGACGGCGAACGGCTGGCCGTGGGCCACCTCTATGTTACAGCCTCCGCCGACGCGGGGATAAAGGCCACGGAGGACGTGGCTATGATGGTGCGGTGAGCGGCGGGATGGACTATTTTCACCTGGAGCTGACCCCCGCCCAGCTGGGCCCCATCAGCAATCTGGGGCTGGCCTACATCGGGGACGGAGTCTATGAGCTGATGGTGCGCTCTTACCTGTGCTTACAGGGGAAGGCCACCAACAAGGGACTGCACAAGGCGGCGGTGAGGTATGTTGCCGCCCCCGCCCAGGCCGCGGCGGTGAAGGTCCTCCTCCCTCTGTTGAGTGAGGAGGAGAGCGACGTGTTCCGCCGGGGCCGCAACGCCAGCCCCCACACCATTCCCCAGCACGCCAGCCGGGAGGAATATGCCGCCGCCACCGCCCTGGAGGCGCTGTTCGGCTGGCTCTATTTGAATGGAAGGACCGGGCGGCTCAACGAGCTGTTTGGAACCATCATGGAGGAGACACAATGGCCTTAGACGCGCTGTGTTTGGCGGCGGCGGCTCACGAGCTGCGCGCCGCCCTTTTGGATGCCCGGGTGGACAAGGTCTACCAACCGGGGCGCAACGAGGTGGTGCTGGCCATGCACACCTATGGCGGCAACGAAAAGCTTTTGCTGTGCGCCGAGCCGGGGCTTGCCCGCGCCCAGCTCACCGGCCTCGGCCGGGAAAATCCCGCCACGCCGCCGGTGTTTTGTATGCTCCTTCGCAAGCATCTCACCGGCGGGCGGCTGACGGCCATCGTCCAGCCTCAGGGGGAGCGTATTTTGCGCTTCTCCTTTGACTGCACCGATGAACTGGGAGACAAGGTGGAGCGCCACCTGATCTTAGAGGCCATCGGCACGGGGACCAATCTCATCTTCACCGACGGCGAGGACCGCATCCTGGCCTCCACCCGCCGCATGGAAGGGGACATCGCCAGCGGCAAGCGGCAGGTGATGGCGGGGCTTTACTACCGCCTGCCCGACCCGGTGGCGGGTTTCCCGCCCCTCATCCGCCGGGAGATCGAGTTCCGGGGAAAGGAGAGCGTGGAGGCGGGAGTGGCCCGTCTGGAGGAGGAGATCAAGCAGGGGGAATTTACCCCTACGCTACTACTGAAGGACGGCAAGGTCAGCGACTTTTCCTTTCTGCCCATCCTCCAATACGGTCCCACCGTGGAAAATGTTTCCTTCCCCGACTTCAAGACCCTGCTGGACCGCTACTATGCGGAAAAGGAGATGGGTCAGCGGGCCTCCCAGCGGGCGGGGGGCCTCCAAAAGACAGTCCAGACCCTGCGGGACCGGGCGCGCCGGAAGGTGGCCAACCAACAGCGGGAGCTGGCCCAGGCCAAGGATCGGGAGAATCTGCGCCGCAAGGGAGAGCTGATCACCGCCAACCTCTACCGGCTGGAGAAGGGGATGACCCGCGCGGCGGTGGAGGACTATTACGAACCCGACTGTCCCACGGTGGAGATCGCTCTGGACCCCCGACTGACCCCACAGCAGAACGCTGCCAAGTATTTCAAGGACTATGCCAAGGCGCGCACCGCCGAGGAGATCCTGACCGCCCAGATTGCAAAGGGGGAGCAGGAGGAGGAGTATCTGGAGAGCGTGCTGGAGGGCATCGCCCTGGCGGAGGGGGATCGGGACCTTAATGAGGTGCGCCGGGAGCTGGAGCAGGGAGGCTACCTCCGGGGTAAAAAGGCCGCCAAGCGGGAGATGAAGACCGCCTCCAAGCCCCTGGAGCTGAGAAGCTCTATGGGCCTTCGGATCTCAGTGGGCAAGAACAACACCCAAAACGACCTTCTGACCTGTAAGGCGGCGGGGAAGTGGGACTGGTGGTTCCACGCCCAGGGCCACCACGGCGCCCACGTTATTTTGTGGACCGAGGGGGCGGAGCCGGACGACCAAAGCGTGGAGGAGGCCGCCTGCCTGGCGGCGTGGTATTCTCAGGGCCGGGAGGCGGACAAGGTGGCGGTGGATTATACCCAGGTGAAATACGTAAAAAAGCCCGCGGGGGCCAAGCCGGGCATGGTGGTCTACACCACCTATCAGACTGCCATGGTGAAGCCGCAGACCCTATAATTCCCTTTTTCTTGACAAATCCCCACAATGTTGTTATAATGAGAAAACCTTAGAAAGCCTAAGGGTCCGGTTCCAATTGCCGGAATAGCTTTAACGTGCTTGGACAAACGAGGTACCTCGTTTGTTTGTTCCCAACGGGAACAAACAAGAACGCTTAGAGGAAAATTGGAGAGAGAATTTTGAGAGGAAGGAGGGAATACATCATGGCAGTTGCAGCTTTGGTCGTGGGCATTTGCTCCATCGTGTTTGACTTTATCTTTGTGTGGCTGGGCCTGATCCTCGGTATCGTCGCGATCATCCTTGGCGTTATGGCCCGCAAGCAAAATCCCACTGACGGTAAGGCTACCGCTGGTTTGGTCTGCGGTATCATCGGCGTCGCTTTGGCGATCGTGTGCTGGGTGGCTTGCGCCGCCTGTGCGAGCGCGATCATTGGCGCCGCCGGCAGCCTGAGCTAAGGGAAGCACGGAATGTCGCAAGATGTTAGACCGGGCCGGTGAGTATTCACCGGCCCAAATTTTTTGAAGAGGGGTGGAAGAGCGATGACAGTCAGCCCATACGGTTTGATGATCGCGGCGGGGATTCTGACCGCAGGCGCGGCGGGCTGGTTTTTGACCCGCCGCTTTGCCTTGGACTTTAACGACTTCCTGTTGTTGGCTACCTATACGGTGGCCTTTGGCGTGATCGGGGCCAAGGGGGCCTATCTGCTCCTGAACGCCGGACGTATCGACTGGAGCCGCCTGACTGACCCGGCTTTTTTCAATGCGCTGATGATGGGCGGTTTTATCTTTTACGGCGGCGTGCCCACCGGCCTGTTCGGGCTGTGGCTGGCGGGGAAGCTCCACAAGATCGCGGTCAAGCCCTATCTGCGCGTGGGGGTACCTCTGCTTCCGCTGTGCCACGCCTTCGGGCGGGTGGGGTGCTATTTGGCCGGATGCTGTTTCGGTATCCCTTACGACGGGCCGCTGGCGGTGACCTATGAGCGTTCCTACGGCGCGCCCTTGGGCGTGCCGCTGTTTCCAGTGCAGCTTTTGGAAGCGGTTTTGGTGCTTGCCATAGCGGGAACGCTGTTTGCGCTCTGCCTGCGGGGCTGGGGAGAATGGTCCCTGCTGGGACTCTATATGGGACTTTACGGCACGGCGCGGTTTTGTTTGGAGTATCTGCGCTATGACGCGGAACGCGGGCAGCTTGGATGGTTTTCCACCTCGCAGTGGGTAAGCCTTGTGCTTGTGGCGGTGGCCTTAGCGGGGGTGCTGTGGAGCCGGATAAAATTAAAACGGGCGTAAACGTTTCAGGTTTACGCCCGTTCCTTTTGTCCTGGACTAAGAGAGGCCGGTGCACAACTCGGCGGTGGCGCCTCCTGTCAAGTCCAGCAGATCCCCCGGCGACAGCTCCACCTGGAAGCCCACCTTGCCCGCGGAGACGCAGATGGTCTTATGAGCCAGACAGCTTTCGTCAAACACAGTGGGAAACCGCTTTTTCATCCCCACGGGGGAGCAGCCGCCGTGGATGTACCCCGTGAGGGGGAGCAGGTCCTTTTGAGGAAGCATGGCAATGGACTTTTCACCCACCGCATTGGCGGCTTTTTTCAAATCTAAGGTCTCGGCCACCGGAATATCAAAAACATAGTACCCCCCGGAAGCGCCCTTGGCCACCAAGGTCTTGAACACCGCGGCGGAATCTTGCCCCAGCGCTTTGGCTACGCTGATGCCGTCAATGCCGCTCACCTCGGGGTCGTAGCAATGGGCGGTATATGCGACCTTTTTCTGCTCCAGAATGCGCATGACGTTGGTCTTTTCCTCTTTCTGTTTGGACATGGTCTCTCGCTCCCTTCAGCGTCCCCGCAGCTCGATGATCTGGTCGCGCAAAACGGCGGCGTACTCGAACTCCAGCCGCTTGGACGCCTCGCGCATCTCTTTTTCCAGCTTGGCAATGGCGGCGTCCCGTTCGGCGCGGGACATCTTGTGCTTGAGGCGGGCGGCCTTGGACACATCCGCCTCGTCCTCCGCCAGATTGAGCACGCCCCGCACCTCCTTGACGATGGTCTTGGGGACGATGCCGTGGGCTTGGTTAAAGGCGTCCTGCTTGGCGCGCCGCCGTTTGGTCTCATCCATGGCGGCGGCCATGGATGGGGTGACCGCGTCGGCGTAGAGGATGACCACGCCGTCGGCGTTTCGGGCGGCGCGGCCGATGGTCTGGATGAGGGAGGTCTCGCTTCGGAGGAACCCTTCCTTGTCCGCATCCAGCACAGCCACCAGACTGACCTCGGGCAAGTCCAGACCCTCCCGCAGGAGGTTGATACCTACCAGCACGTGGAAGACGCCCAGACGAAGGTCCCGGATGATCTCCTGGCGCTCCATGGTGTCGATGTCGTGGTGGAGGTAGCGGACCTTGATGCCCACCCCCTGGAGATAGGCGGTGAGGTCCTCCGCCATCTTCTTGGTGAGGGTGGTGACCAGCACGCGCTCGTTGCGCTCCACCCGCGCGTTGATCTCCCCGATGAGGTGGTCGATCTGTCCCTCAATGGGGTGAAGGAGAACCTTGGGGTCCAAAAGTCCGGTGGGGCGGATGACCTGCTCCACCACCTGTCCGGCGCGGGTGCGTTCGTACTCGCCGGGGGTGGCGGAGACGTAGATGACCTGATTGAGCCGCTGTTCAAACTCGTCGAATTTCAAGGGGCGGTTGTCATAGGCG
Source organism: uncultured Oscillospiraceae bacterium (assembly GCA_910579775.1). Lineage (GTDB taxonomy): Bacteria > Bacillota > Clostridia > Oscillospirales > Oscillospiraceae > MGBC124762. Next base: position 162,311 of record CAJTUE010000004.1, read on the forward strand.
CAGGGAAGGCGGAAGCCGTAGTCCACCAGCGTGGTTTTACGCGCCCGGTCCCCATTGTACATAGCTCTGACTTGGGGCAAGGTGACGTGGCTCTCGTCGATGAACATGAGGAAGTCATCGGGGAAGTAGTCCAGCAGGGTCATGGGCGGCGACCCGGCAGGGCGGCCCGCCAAGGGACGGGAATAGTTCTCGATGCCCGAGCAGTGGCCCAGCTCCTGGAGCATTTCAATGTCGTACATGGTGCGCTGCTTGATGCGCTGGGCCTCTACCAGCATGTTCTGGCTCTCAAAAAAGGCCACCTGCTGCTCCAGCTCGCCGTAGATCTCCTGGATGGCCGCCGCCAGCTTTTCCTTGGGGGTGATATAGTGGCTGGCGGGGTAGATGGGAATATGCTCCAGACGGCGGATCACGTCTCCGGTGACCACGTTGATCTCGGAGAGGCGGTCGATCTCGTCGCCAAAGAACTCCACCCGGATGGCGGTGTCCCGCCAGTAGGCGGGCCATACCTCCATGGTGTCCCCCCGGACCCGGAACATGTTGCGCTCCCAGGCGATGTCGTTGCGTTCATAGCGGTCTTCGATAAGCCGGGCCATCAGTTCCTCCCGCTTCATCACTTGGCCGACGCGCAGAGGGATCATCATGTTGGCGTAGTCGTCCGGCTCGCCCAAGCCATAGATACAGCTCACCGATGACACGACGATCACGTCCCGCCGCTCGATGAGGGAGGCGGTGGCGGAGAGGCGCAGCCGGTCGATCTCGTCGTTGACCGAGGAATCCTTCTCGATAAACGTGTCGGTGTGGGGAATATAGGCCTCGGGCTGGTAATAGTCGTAGTAGGAGACGAAATACTCTACGGCGTTGTCGGGGAAGAACTCCTTGAACTCCGCGCACAGCTGGGCGGCCAGAATTTTATTGTGGGCCAGCACCAGGGTGGGCCGCTGGACCTTCTCAATGACCTTGGCCATGGTAAAGGTCTTGCCCGAGCCGGTAACGCCCAAGAGCACCTGCTCGGAAAGGCCGTTTTCCACTCCCGCCGCCAGGGCCTCGATCGCCTCGGGCTGGTCGCCGGAGGGAGTGAAGGGAGAGACAACGTGAAAATCAGGCACAGTGCGCACCTCCGTTCAAACTTTTGTTCCATTCTAACACAAGAGCGGACCGTTGACAAGCCCTATCATTTCCGATATGATAAAGAAAATCGCAAGGAGGGGACCATATGGGCTACAAAGAGGATTTCATTACGTTTATGGTACGTTCGGGGGTGCTGACCTTTGGGGACTTTACCACCAAATCGGGCCGCAAGACCCCCTATTTTATCAACACAGGAAACTATAAAACAGGAGCGCAGGCCGCGCGGTTGGGAGACTACTACGCCGCCTGTGTGCAGGAGAACGCTCCTGAAGGCATCGATTGCCTCTTTGGCCCGGCCTACAAGGGCATCCCACTGGTGGTGACCACGGCGGCGTCCCTGGCCCGCAATTATGACCGGGACCTGCCCTACTGCTTCAACCGCAAGGAGGCCAAGGACCACGGCGAGGGGGGGGCGCTGGTGGGCTATCAGGTGAAGGATGGGGACAGCGTCGCTATCATTGAGGACGTAGTCACCGCAGGCACCGCCGTGCGGGAGACACTGGCCTTCTTCGAGGCGCTGGGGAAAAAGGTGAAGGTCACCCATCTGTTCGTTTCCGCAGACCGCATGGAGCGGGGCACGGGGGAGCGGACCACGCTGGACGAGCTACGCGCCGACTACGGGATCGCCGTCCACCCCATCGTTACGATCAGGGACATCCAGAGCTTTCTCCTGAACCTGGAGGTCGACGGGGAAGTGGTGGTGGACGATCACCGCGCTGCTCAGATCGACGCCTATCTGGCGCAATACGGGGCCCAGGGGTAAACCGAGGAAAAACAAAAGGGACAGGGCCGTAGGCCCTGTCCCTTTTGTCAGCGGCGTGACCGCCACGTTCAGTTGTTTTCCAGGTCAAATATGATATCGCTGCTGATGAACCTGATGTAGTAGACATTCATTCCGCCGTCGGGCGCGTTGCCTGCGTAAAACGCGCAGCGCACCTCTGCTTTAGACGTTCCGGTTTCGAGGCCGGTCAGCCAGTTGTCCCAGATGAAGACCTCGCCGTCCCAGTTTTCCTTGTAAAGGCAGGGCTGCCAGTCGCCGTGGCTCTTGCCGAAAACAATATCCACATATGGATACTGCCCGGTGGGTACGGCGTCGCCAGTGGGATCGTTTTTGTCCACAAACTGTCCCCGGGGACTGCCATGTACAGACTGAATGACCAGCTGCATATCCCTGGATGGGCCGTGCCAACCGTCGTCAGGGGTGTCATAGTTATGGATGTAAAAGTTTCCTTTCCCGTCCAGGTCAAGGAGCTTTGTCTGCTCCCTTTCCGCTTGTGGCTCTTGCCGGATCTGGGGCGTTACCGTCACCGTAAGCTCTTCCAGCGTGAAATCGTAGCTATAGGACATGTCCCGTTCCAGCAGTGTGGAAATATACCCGTCGGCCAAACCCACCAGATCTACAGCATAGATTGCCCGTCCATCTGCCTGAATGTTGCTGGGATCAAGGGTAGTTTCCATGACCCCGCTGCCGCCAAGCGCCGTACCGTTCAGGGTTTTCAGCTGGGTGGAAACGCTGACCAGATAGCTCACATCCTTATGCCGCAGCAGGTCGGTGATCTCCACGTCCGCCCATCGTCCGTTGTCCTGTACCACGATGGTCTCCCCGATGACGGGGACGGGCACGGCGGCCACATCCAGAGCGTCGCTCACATCCAAGGTATGCACCGAAGAGAGATATCCCTTCCCCCAAATGGTGATCTCACAGCAATAATAGCGGTCTCCCGCTTGCAGGGTATCCTCTGCAGGGACAGTATACTCCTTGCCTGTGGCCTCCGGGATGGGAGCCTTGCCGTTGCCGTCCGCATCATCGCATCGATACCACTGATATGTAAAGGTATCCGGGTCTACCAAACGGTTGTTGAAATAGGACACTGTGAGTTGGGCAGTCCCGCCCAGGCCCACCGCCGCCGGCGCCGCCACGGTCACCCCGCTCACCGGATCCCGGTGTTCAGTCTTGTTGTACACCATGGTCACCACCCGGTCGTCGCCGCGTTTTTCTACTTTGGTGGGGGTGTAGGTAGTGGGGAGATCCTTTCCGTCGGTGATGATTACCTTCAGGTTTTCCGCAAACGCGTAGCCACTCACGGGACTCAAAACGATCACCACCTGATAGGCTTGGTCGGCGGTGAAGGCATCCTCATCGACGCTGTCTGCGGGCTTCCAGAGAAAACTGGGCGCAGAACCGTCGGCGTTGAGCCACTGAGTTTGGGCGGTATAGCCCGCGCCCAGCACGTCGGCAGTATCGGGGATCTCTCCGAAGGAGGGAGCCAGAAGCTGGAGCTTTACCTCTTTGATCTCGGTGACCGGAGCGGGGGAAGGCGAGGGAGAGGGGGAGGGCGTGGAAGAGCCGCCAGACGGACCACTATTTGGCCCGCCGCCGGAGGAGCTGCCGGAGACAGGGCGGTTGTCCTCCACCTTGATGTTGGCGTCGTTGGTCAGCTTGCCAACCGTTCCGTTGATGGTGAGGGCGGCGTTGGACGCGGTTTTGCCCACCTCCACCATGGAGACGACCGCGCTCTTTTCCACCGTTACCTTGGCATCCGCCGTGACGGAGACCGTTCGGACGTTTTTTGCCTTGATGATCACCTGTGTGTCACAGTTGACCACCACGCTGCCCAGCGCGTCTCCGTCCAGGATCACGCCGCTCTGCCCGTCATTGATAAAGACCATGGGAATGGTCTTGCTTGAGGCGTTGACCAGCCGAAGCATTCCGTTGGTGGCCTTGGTGACAATAATATCCTTTACCTCACAGCCGGGGAGGATGTGAAAGGAGTTTTCCCCACAGCCCCGGAGAATGACGCGCCCTTCCACCGTGACCTTTTCCAGGGTCACGTCTCCGTTGCCCACGCCGTCGGTGACGATCAGGTCGCCCGCCACGGTCATGTCTCTTAGGGTCACGTTTTTGGCGTTGACCAGCAGATTGCCCGCGCAGTTTTTGGAGTAAGTTCCGTCCTCATGGATGAAGCCCGCCGCCATGCGGTCCAGGACGGTGACCACCTCAGCCCGGGTAATGGGCGCGTTGGGGTGGATATTTCCCTCTGGATCGCCCCGGACATATCCCGCCTCCTGCATGGAGGCTACATATCCCCCGGCCCAATCGGAGATGTCCTCGTCATCGGCAAAGCCCGCGGTCTTGCCGCTTTCCTCCAGCTCCAGTGCCCGGGCCAGGACCGCAAAGGCCTCCTGCCGGGTAATGGGAGTCTCGGGGAGCATCCTCTTGTCTCCGTTCCCCCGAAAAATGCCCTGCCGGGCCAGCCGGAGAAGATGGCTGGTATACCACCGGTCCGTGGGCAGGTCCAGGAAGTTGTTTTCCGCCGCGTCCTGATACCCCATGACCCGGTCCAGGACTGCGGCAAGCTCGGCGCGGGTGATGACTCCGTCCGGCCGGAAAGCGCCGTCTCCACACCCTTGGAGTACACCGTAGCCGCTCCAGGTCTCGATGGCCTGGGCGGCGTAGTGTCCGTCCACGTCGGAATAGCGGGTGTTGTTTTCCACCGCCCGTGCCGGGAGTGCCAGAGAAGCAAGTACAGCCAGTGCCAGGAGCAAACTCGCGGTTTTTTTCATCCTCATGCCCTCAGCTTCCTTTCCGTTGGTATTTTAGCGCTTATATACGGTACATTTACCGTGCGGTGGTATTTTACCATATCCTGTTTTTTCACGCAAGATGGGAGCGAATCTTTCCTTGATGCCTCGGAAGACGGAAAAATTCTCCTCGCCGGAGCGGGATATTTCCAAAAAAACCTTGCATTTCCTAAGATGAGGTGGTATACTACGCATAGTATGAAGAGTAGGTATTGGCAAGAGTGGGGTTCGCCCCGCTCTTTCTTTTGGGAAAAAGGGGGAAAGCGGATGGCAAAGCTCACGGATGTGGTCCACGCTCTGGCCGAGCCCATCGCACAGGAAAACGGCTGTGAGATTTGGGACGTGGAATATGTCAGGGAGGCGGGCACCTGGTTTTTGCGGGTGTATCTGGACCGGGCCGACGGCGTGACCATCGACCACTGCGAGGCGGTGAGCCGGGCGCTGGACGCGAAGCTGGACGAGGCAGACCCCATTGAAGGCAGCTACGTGCTGGAGGTGTCCTCCCCCGGCGCGGACCGGGTCCTCCGAAAGCCCGAACACTTTGAACGGTTCCTGGGCGAGCAGGTGGAGGTCAGGCTCTACCGCCCGGTGGACGGCGTAAAGAGCCTTGTGGGCGCGCTGCAAAACTATGCGGACGGCGACGTTACCATTGAGACCCCCAACGGCCCGCACATGTTGACAAAGCAGGATATCGCCCAAATCAGACTATATATCACTTTTTAACGAAGGAGAAGATAGCAATGGCTAAGAAAGCACCCGCCCCCAAGTCCGTTGAGCTGGACGGCAAGGAGTTTTTTGCCGCCGTCAACCTCATCGAGCAGGAGAAGGGCATCCCCAAGAGCTATATGCTGGACAAGATCACCCAGGCTCTGGTGTCCGCCTATAAGCGGGACCATGAGGGCATCACCGACAACGTGGTGGTGGACTTTAACGAGGAGAAGGCCGAGGTCAAGATGTACGTCAAGAAGGACGTGGTGGAGACCGTGGACAATCCTTACACCGAGATGTCCCTGGAGGAGGCCCAGGCCAAGCTGCCCCAGGCTCAGCTGGGCGACGTGCTGCGCATAGAGGTCAAGACCCGGGCCTTTGGCCGCATCGCCGCCCAGACCGCCCGCCAGGTCATTGTCCAGGGTATGCGGGAGGCCGAGCAGGGGATGATTTACGACGAGTTCTCCGCCAAGGAGCGCGAGATCCTGACCGGCATCGTCATCCGCCTGGACCCGCGCAACGGCTCTGCCTCCGTCCGCATTGCCAGCGGCGGCGAGTTTACCGACGCCTACCTGGCCCCCACCGAGCAGGTGCCGGGAGAGGTCTTGAAGGAGGGCGACCGCCTGAAGGTCTATGTGTCGGAGGTCCGCCGGGCCACCAGGGGTCCCCAGGTGATGATCTCTCGTACCCACCCCGGGCTGGTCAAGCGGCTGTTTGAGCTGGAAGTGCCCGAGATCTACGACGGCACGGTGGAGATCCGCTCCACCGCCCGGGAGGCGGGCAGCCGCACCAAGATTGCCGTGTGGTCCGCCGACCCCAACGTGGACCCCATCGGCGCCTGTGTGGGCACCCGCGGACAGCGGGTGAACACCATTGTGGAGGAGCTGAAGGGGGAGAAGATCGACATCATCAAGTATTCCGACGACCCTGTGGCCTATGTCTCCGCCGCCCTGGCTCCCGCCTCGGTGATAAGCGTCACCCTGCTGGACGACGGAAAGAGCTGCCAGGTCATCGTCCCCGACGACCAGCTCTCCCTGGCTATCGGCCGGGAGGGACAGAACGCCCGTCTGGCCGCCAAGCTCACCGGCTTTAAGATCGACATCAAGCCCCAGTCCGCGCCCGCTGAGCCGGAAGAGGCGCCTGCGGAGACCGCGGAGAACGTGCCCGGCGAAGAATAAGCCGCGAGTGTCGTGGTAAGGAGGTGTTCCCCATGCCCAAGAAGCAGCCCCAGCGCATGTGCGTGGGGTGCCGCCAGATGAAGGAAAAGCCCAAGCTCATCCGGGTGGTCCGTTCCCCTGAGGGGGAGGTTTCCTTGGATGACCGGGGCAAGAAGCCGGGACGGGGGGCCTATCTCTGCCTCGACCCCGCCTGTCTTAAGCGGGCGGTGAAGTCCAGGGCGCTGGAGCGGGCCTTTGCCGCGCCCCTGCCCCCCGAGGTCTTGAGCGAGCTGGAGGCCCAGCTGGCTGAGAGGGGGCCGGGAGATGGATAGGTTTCTTACCCTGTTGGGCCTGGCCCTGCGGGCCAAACAGGTGGAAGTGGGGGAGGTCCCCGTCCACACGGCCCTGGCCCACGGCAAGGTAAAAATCGTCTATCTGGCGGCCGACGCGGCGGAGAACACCGTTGACAAGGTCCGCCGCCACCTGGGGAATACGCCCTGCCGCTATGTTTCTGCCGACAAGTCCCGCCTGGGATATGCTCTGGGCCGCAAGAGCTGCGCCCTTGTAGCCGTCACTGATCCCGGCTTTGCCCGCCGCCTGGAGGAGCTGCTCCCCATGGCGGCACAACACCAAGATGGAGGTGTCGTTCTTTGAGTATCGACAACAAGTATCGCGTCCACGAGGTAGCTAAGGATTTCAAGCGCCCCACCAAGGAGATCACCGAGATCCTGACCAAATACGCCACCACCCCGAAAAACCATATGCAGGCCCTCACCGACGAGGAGCTGTCCATCATCTTTGCCTACCTGACCGTTCACAATCAGGTGGAGGATATGGCCAGCATCTTTGAGACCGAGGTCTACCACGAACCCAAGGCTGCGGTGGAGGAGGCTCCCACTCCGGCGGTGGAGGCGCCCGAGGCCGCCGAGGCCGCGCCCCAGGCGCCCGCTACGGTGCCCGCCGAAGCCGGTCAGGCCGCGGCGGCCAAGCCCGCCACCCCGGCCAAGCCCACCCAACCGCCCCTCCAGCGGCCCACCACCCGGGTGCCCGAGAAGCGGGTGGTGGACACCCGCAAGGGCGGCCAGGTCAACCTGGAGAAATATGACGAGCGGCTGGAGAACATCGCAGCGGGCCGCACCCAACAGATGTCCGCGGGCAAGCAGAAGTTCCAGGGCCGCAACCAGCGGCGCAACAACGCTTTCCAGAGCGGTAAGCGCCGTGCCGAGGAGCAGGAGAAGATGCGCCGCCTCCACGCGGAGATCGCCAAGAAGCACCCTCTGGTGGTGAAGATCCCCGACGAGATCAACGTGGGCGAATTGGCCTCCCGCATGAAGAAGACCGCCGCCGAGGTGGTCAAGACCTTGATGAAAAACGGCGTGATGGCCTCGGTCAGCGACGTGATCGACTTTGACACCGCCGCCATCATCACCGAAGAGCTGGGCTGTAAGGTGGAGAAGGAGGTCATCGTCACCATCGAGGAACGGCTCATCGACGTGTCTGAGGACAAGGAGGAGGATCTGCAGCCCCGGGCCCCCGTGGTGGTGGTCATGGGCCACGTGGACCACGGCAAGACCTCCCTGCTGGACTATATCCGTGATTCCCACGTCGCCTCCGGCGAGGCAGGCGGCATCACCCAGCACATCGGCGCCTATCAAGTCATGGTCCAGGGCAAGCCCATCACCTTCCTGGATACCCCCGGCCATGAGGCGTTTACCGCCATGCGCGCCCGGGGCGCGATGATCACCGACGTGGCGATCCTGGTGGTGGCCGCCGACGACGGCATCATGCCCCAGACCATCGAGTCCATCAACCACGCCAAGGCCGCCAACATTCCCATCATCGTGGCCATCAACAAGATGGATAAGCCCGAGGCTAACCCCGAGCGCATCAAGCAGCAGCTCACCGAGTATGAGCTGGTGGCGGAGGACTGGGGCGGCGAGACTATTATCTGTCCCATCTCCGCCAAGACCGGCCAGGGGGTGGAGAACCTGCTGGAGATGGTCAATCTTACCGCCGAGATGCGGGAGCTGAAGGCCAACCCGGACCGCACCGCTCACGGCGCGGTGATCGAGGCCCGGCTGGACAAGGGCCGCGGCCCGGTGGCGACCCTGCTGGTGCAGAACGGCACCTTGAAGCAGGGCGACGTGATCATTGCCGGGACGGCAGTGGGCCGTGTCCGTGCCATGACCAACGCCCGGGGGGAAAAGGTCACCGAGGCAGGTCCCTCCGTGCCCGTGGAGATCACCGGTATGAGCGAGGTCCCCGGCGCGGGCGATGACTTCCACGCCGTGGCCGACGAGCGCATGGCCCGGGAACTGGTAGAGCAGCGCAAGCACGAGCAGAAGCAGGTCGCCGCCGGCCCCGCCGGGCAGAAGGTCACCCTGGAGGACCTCTTTAGCCAGATCCAGCAGGGGGAGATCAAGGATCTGAACGTCATCGTCAAGGCGGACGTGCAAGGCTCCGCCGAGGCGTTGAAGGCCAGTTTGGAGAAGATCGCCAACGACGAAGTGCGGGTGCGGGTCATCCACTGCGCCGTGGGCGCGATCAACGAGTCGGACGTGACCCTGGCGGCTACCTCCAAGGCCATCATTGTGGGTTTCAACGTCCGTCCCGACAACAATGCCCGGGACACCGCCAACCGCCTCAATGTGGACCTGCGGCTTTACAGCGTTATCTACGACGCCATCAACGAGATCGAGACTGCCATGAAGGGGATGCTGGCGCCCAAGTTCCGCGAGGTCTCCCTGGGTGAGGCGGAGGTCCGCCAGGTGTTCAAGATCACCGGCGCGGGTATTGTGGCTGGCTGTTACGTTCAGAGCGGCCATATCCAGCGCGGCGCGAAGCTGCGGCTGATCCGGGACAACATCATCATCCACGAGGGCGTGATCGCCACTCTCAAGCGGTTCAAGGACGACGTGAAGGATGTGGCCGAGGGCTACGAGTGCGGCATCACCATCGAGAAGTACGGCGACGTGAAGGAAGGGGACACCATCGAGGCGTTTATCCTGGAGCAGATCGAGGTGTGAGCGGCATTTTGCCAAGGAGCGGGAAGCGGGGCCGCGGCGTGTCCAACGGGAGCGTGACAGCGGCGAAGCGCGAGGTGTGATGCGTCTAATGCGAACATGACAGCCCGCCCACAGCTTAGCCAGCTCTTGGCGAAGGCCAAGGCCTAGGGCGTAGTAGACGTCGTTCTGGTAGCAGTGCAGGCGTGAAAAAGCGACGTCGTAGTCGTCCAGCGCGTCAAAGCCCACCAGGGCCTGGAGCTTTTGGTGGGCGGCCTGGTAGGTCTGGAACGCCGCCTCATAGCCCGGGGCCGCCAGGGCCAGAGCGTGGGCTTTTCGGCCGATGTCTGTATTGCCCCAAAGCAGTTGAAAAAGCAGGTCTTGCATATTAAACACTCCTGGCGTAATAACTTTACACGCAATAATAATGCACTAAATTGTATTGCGTGTCAATACCATAGGGGGAAAACTATGGCAAACTTTTCGTCACGCATGAAGGAGCTACGTACAGAGCGCAAGATGACCCAGCAGGATATGGCCGACACGCTGGGCTTGCGGGTACGCTCCTATCAGTGCTATGAATACAACGAGGCTTATCCCGATGTTCCCGGCCTCATTGCCATCGCCGACTATTTTGACGTGAGCCTGGACTATCTGGTGGGCCGCTCCGACGTGCGCGAGCGGCAGTAAGTACAAAAGAGGGATCGCCGATGAAGATACGGTTTTTGGAGCCGGGCAACCGCCCTTACCGGCGGTCCTTGCTGAACTACTTTGTCTATGAGCGCACCATCCGCACCCCCTCCAACGGCATTTTGACGCTGGCGACTATTTTGAAGCGGGAGTATGACGACGTGCTTTGCTACAGCGAGTCTATCTCCCATATCCGTTGGAAGGACGTGCTGGATGCAGACCTGATCTTCATCAGCATTTTCACCTTCAGCGCAGAGCGAGGCTACGTGCTGGCAGACTATATCCGCGCTCACAGCGGCGCAACGGTGGTCTTTGGTGGGCTTCACGCTACGCTGAACGGGGAAGAGGCGCTGGAGCATGGCGACTATGTGCTGCGGGGTGAGGGGGACGAGAGCATCTTGCCCTTTGTCCGCGCCTTGGCGGCGGGAGAGCGGCCTGCTTCCGTACCCGGCGCGCTGTGGAGAGAGGGAGAGACGCTGGTAGACACCGGCGCGCCGGTTCCGCCCCGGGACATTGACACCATCCCGGACCGCAATTTACTCTATCGCTTTCAGAAGATGGCGGGACACAATACCCTGTGGCCTCAGGTCCACGCCTCCCGGGGCTGTCCACACTGCTGCGACTACTGTGCGCTGGTGGCGGCCTTTGGACGGACGGTGCGAACCCGCAGCCCAGAGGCGGTGGTGGAGGACATCCGGCAGGCCATCGACTTTTTTGACCGGAAACGCCGCCGGCTGGCGAAGATGCTGTGGATCACCGATGACAACTTTTTTGCCGACCGGGCTTGGGCCGTCTCGGTGCTCAACGCCATCATCGAAAGCGGCATTCAATATGCCTTTACCATTCAGGCCCGCTATGAGGTGGGCTTTGACGACGAGATGCTGGAGCTTCTCAAGCGGGCGGGTTTTCAGGAGTTGGCCCTGGGCATTGAATTTCTGGAGAATGAGGCCTTTGCCAGCTACCACAAGAAGAGCACCTATCAAGAGGTCTGCGACGCGGTGGCCAACATCCAGCGCCACGGTCTGCGCACCAGGGGACTGTTTATCTTTGGGGCGGACAACCATACCCCCGGTATTGGGGAACGGCTGGCGGCGTTTGTGGAGGAACACCATATCTCCGGCATTTTGATCCAGTCCATGTACTTCATCCCCGGAACGCCGGTGTACGAGAGCCACAAGGACCGACTTCTGTGGCAGGGGGATTGGGCGCGCTGCGTGGGCAAGGTGGTCCATCGTCCGGAGCGTATCACCCCGGTGGAGCTGCAGCAGGAGATCATTCTGGCCAGCCGGCGGATCTATTCCTGCAAAAACCTATTGCACGCGCTGGTATGCAAGCGGGGGTTGGAGCGCATCCTGTTCTTGGGGGAATACTTCTGGCAGGCGTCGGTACGCGCGGACCTGAAAAAAGATATCAAGCTGCTGCGGGCATGGGAGGCGGAGCACCGCCCTCAGCCTGTGGGCTGACAAAAGGAGAACACTATGGCATCGAATCGTATGGCGCGGGTGAACGAGGAGCTGCAGCGGGAGCTGGCGGCCCTCATCCCCACGGTAAAGGACCCCCGGGTGGCAGAGGCCGGGATGATCTCGGTCACAGGTGTGGACGCCGCCGCCGACCTGAAGCAGGCGAAGGTCTACGTCAGTGTGCTGGACAAGTCCAAAGAGAAGGACGCCCTCAAGGGCCTCAAATCGGCGGCGGGCTGGCTGCGGCGGGAGGTGGGCCGCGCCCTGACCCTTCGGGCTACCCCGGAGCTGTTTTTCATCGCCGACGACTCCATGGACAAGGGAGCCCACATTTTGAGCATTCTGCGCTCCCTGGACGGCAAGGAGAGCTGACATGAACATCGACTATAAGCAAGCAGCCGCCCTGCTGGGCGGCTGGGATCATATCCTCATTTTGACCCACCGGAGGCCCGACGGCGACACCATCGGGTGCGCGGTGGGCCTTTGCGCGCTCCTGCGCCAACTGGGCAAGACCGCTTGGCTCCACCCCAACGAGGACGCGACCGAGCTGTTTACCCCCTATCTGGAGGACTATATCTCCCCGGCGGGGTTTGCGTATGATAAGGTGGTAGCGGTGGATGTGGCGACCCTTGACCTGTTGACGAACGCTGAGAGGACCATTGCCGACGCCCGGGGGATCGACCTGTGCGTAGACCACCACCCGTCCAACACGGGATATGCCGCGGCCAGTTGTGTGGAGGCGGACAAGGCCGCATGTGGGGAGATCATTTTCAAGCTGGTGGGCGAGCTGGGCAGGCTGGACGCTGAGATCGCCAAGATGCTCTATGTGGCCGTGTCCACAGACACGGGCTGTTTTGCCTACGCCAACACCACCGCCAATACCCACGCGGTGGCGGCGGCGCTGATGGCGCAGGAAATTCCTTACAGGGAGATCAACAAGCGGCATTTCCGCACCAAGTCCAAAAAGCGCATGAAGCTGGAGACCATCCTCATCCAGAGCCTGGAGGAGCTGGAGGGAGGGAAGGTGGTCGTCGGCGCGCTGAGTCTTGCGGACATGGCAAGGGTAGGCGCCGCCGAGGTGGACGCGGAGGATATCGCCGCCGTGCTGGGTCAGATCGAGGGCGTGAAGGCCTCGGCTACCATTCGGGAACTGCGGGACGGGGAGTGCAAGCTCTCTCTGCGCACCGATTCGTCCTATCTGGACGCCTGCGCGGTCTGCGCTCTGTTGGGCGGCGGCGGGCACAAGGCCGCCGCCGGGGCTACAGTGAAGGGGGACGTAGCCGCTGCGCGCTCGGCCATGGCCCAGGCCATCAGGAAGGTGCTCCATGGGGATTGACGCGGAGAAAAGAGCCGCCCTGGGCGGTGTTTTGGTGGTGGACAAGCCCGCAGGGTGGACATCCATGGACGTGTGTGCCAAGCTCCGGGGGGTGTTTCATCAAAAACGGGTGGGCCACGGCGGGACCCTGGACCCCATGGCCACCGGAGTGCTTCCGGTGTTTTTGGGCCGGGCTACCCGGGCGGTGGAATACGTCACCGAGGGGGAGAAGGAGTACATTGCCGCGTTGCGGCTGGGCCTTATCACCGATACCCAGGACACCACCGGGACCATCCTGGAGGAGCGGGAGGCCACGGTGACCGGGGAACAGCTGGAGGCGGTCCTGGCCCGTTTCACCGGGGAAATCGAACAGCTTCCGCCCATGTATTCCGCCATCAAGGTGCAGGGGAAGAAGCTCTACGAGTTGGCCCGCAAGGGGATAGAGGTGGAACGCAAGCCCCGCCCGGTCACCATCCGCACGCTGGAGGCGGTGGGACGGTCCGATGAGGGAGACGTTACCCTGCGGGTGGTCTGCTCCAAGGGGACGTATGTGCGTACCCTCTGCCACGACATCGGGCAGACGTTGGGCTGCGGCGGGTGTATGGCCGCTCTGCGGCGTGTTCGGGTGGGAGCCTTTCCCATTGAGCAGGCGGTCTCTATGGAGACCCTGATCAGCGCGGACGATCCCTGGCAATATATACGGCCTGTGGAGGACTGCTTTCCCCAACCCTCTGTGACCATCGGGGGTACGGCGTTGAAGCGGGCGCGCAATGGAAATCCCTTCTTCCTGGCAAAGCCCGCGGGGGAGTATAAGGTGTTTGACGAGGACGGAAATTTTCTCCTGTTGGGCCGGTGCGACGGCAGGGAGTGCCGGGTCGTCAAAACCTTCTGTGAGGTGGGCCAGCCATGAAGAAGGTCATTGCCCTGGGCTTTTTCGACGGGGTGCATCTGGGCCACGGGGCCCTTTTGAAGCGCACGGTGGAGCTGGCGGAAAAGCTGGACGCCATTCCCGCTGCCCACACCTTCGCGCAGCATCCCAGCACGCTGTTAAGCTTGGAGCCGACGCCCTTGCTGTCCACCCCGGAGGACCGGGCGTATCTGATGAAGAAGCTATACGGCATCCGGGAGGTCATCGCCGCCCCCTTTGACCGGGAAATGATGACCATGCCGTGGGAAGCCTTTGTTACCGATCACCTCATTCGCGGGTTGGACTGCGTGGGGGTGGTGGTAGGTCATGACTACCGGTTTGGCTACAAGGGGGAGGGGACCCCTTCCAGGCTGAAGGAGCTGTGCGCCAAGCTTTCCATAGCCTGTGAGGTGGTGGACAAGGTGACGCTGGACGGCCGCACGGTGTCCTCTACCTACATCCGCTCTCTGGTGGAGGCGGGAGACATGGAGACCGCGGGGCGCTATCTGGCCCATCCCCATTTGATCCGGGGGAGCGTCCGCCACGGCAAGGGGCTGGGACGCACGCTGGGCTTTCCCACGGTGAATATCGTGCCCCCGGAGGGCATCTTGCTTCCCGCCTACGGGGTCTATGCCTCAAAGGTGACGCTGGAGGACGGAGAGAGCTATCTGGCGGCTACCAACATTGGTGTGCGGCCCACGGTGGAGGACGGCGAGCGGGTCACCATAGAGGGATTTTTGCTGGATTTTCAAGGGGACGTGTACGGTCAGACGGTGACGTTGGAGCTGTTTCACCGCCTGCGGGGAGAGCGGCGGTTCGACAGCCTGGAGGAGCTTCGCTGTGAGGTCATGAAGAACGCCGATCAGACCCGGGACTACTTGGCGGGCACTCTCTCCCCGGGACAAGGCTAAAGAGCCGTCAAGCCCCACGAAAAGGGCAAAGAGAAAAGAAAACACCACTCTGCCCGAAAACGGAGTGGTGTTTTTGCGTTATCAAAAGCCTTGGCACAGCTCCTGCCCGGCGCGAAAGCCCTCTTGAAAGAAGTGACGGGCGGAAAGCTCTTCTTGGGCGCGCAGGGCATCGACGTAGTCTTGGAGCAGGGGGGAGCGGACCTCGCCCAGGGCGGCGGTCATTGGCCGAAAAGCCGGTCCTGACGTTCCTTGATCGCGCGATATTCCGGGGTCAGGGCCAGGGGACCGTCCTCTGCGGCGGGGGCGAGGCGGATATGTCCCAGCGAGACCTGGCCCAACAGCTCCAGCTCATGGGGATGGATATGGATAAGAACGTCATCACCCGCATCGAGACCAACAAGCGTTACGTGACCGACCTGGAGCTGCGGGCGCTTCGGGGTGAGCTACCGGTATCTCATTGAGGGCGAGGAGTAAAAAAGGGACGGCGGCGCCGTCCCTTTTCCGTGTTCAATTACCCTCGGCATCCAACACCTTTTTGCACCAGCCCTTTTGGTGGCACCGGGGGCAGCGCAGGCGGCGGGTGAGGAAGACGTGGGGTCCCATCATATACGCCTTGAAGGTGGGGGCGAAGTCGTGGCCGCAGTGGGGACAGCGGTACGCCCCGATGGTCTGCTCCCCCTTCATGGCCACATAGAGCCCCAGGCCAAAGACCACACAGGCGATGGCCACAACAGTGAGCTTGACGGGGAGAGGAAACACCTCGGCGTAGATAGCCACGCCAAGGATGAGGGTCAGAAAGGCCAGGGTCGAGCTGATGCCCGCCAGTGTGGTCAGCGCCAGCCGCCGTCGGTTTTCCTGTAGAATACGCATGATATTTTCCTCCGCTTTTTGTTGATAGTCGGCGGGGGCGACCACCTCACCCGAGAGCAGGTCGTTGACGGTGATCCCCAGCTCCCGGCACAGAGGGAGCAGGAGGGAGGGCTCGGGGAAGCCGTTGCCCCGCTCCCATTTGGACACCGTCTTGTCGCTGATGCCCAGCCTGTCGGCCAGCTGCCGCTGGGTGAGGTCGAGGCCCCGCCGCCGTTGGGCGATGAAGCATCCGATCTTGATTTGATCCATGGTGTCCTCCTTTCACGACCATCCTATCAAAGCGCGGGGGAAAAGAACACCCACGGACCGTAGAGTTCCCGGTTTTCCGGGGTCCTACGGTCCGTAGAGGAGAAAAAGGGGAGACCTCCCTGGAGGTCTCCCCAAAAAATACACAGTGAGGTCTTACGCCTTGCGGACGGGGACCTTCCAGATGTTCTTGGCGTACTCGCTGACGGCGCGGTCGGCGGCAAACAGGCCGGAGCGGGCCACGTTGATGAGGGCCATCTTGTTCCAGACCTTGGGGTCCAGGTAGGTCTCTCCAGCCAGAGTCTGGGCGGCGCGGTAGCTCTCGAAATCGGCCAGAAGGAAGTACTGGTCGGCCATGCTGCCGCCCTGCCCGAAGAGAAGGGAATTGACGATGTCGGTGTAGCTTACGCCGTCGTCAAAGCCGTGGGTCATCTGGTCCAGAATACGCTTGATGGTCTCGCTCTGGCTGTAATACTCGTAGGAGCGGTAGCCCTGCTCCCGGCGGTCGGCAACCTCCTGGGCGGTGAGGCCGAAGAGGAACATGTTCTTGTCGGTGACCTGCTCACACATCTCCACGTTGGCGCCGTCCAGGGTGCCGATGGTGAGGGCGCCGTTCATCATGAACTTCATGTTGCCGGTGCCGGAAGCCTCTTTGCCGGCGGTGGAGATCTGCTCAGAGAGCTCGGCGGCAGGCATGAGCTTCTCGGCCAGAGACACCCGGTAGTTTTCCAGGAAGACCACCTGGAGCTTATCCTTGCACACCGGGTCGGCGTTCACCGTAGCGGCCAGAGAGTTGATGAGGTGGATGATCTGCTTGGCCATGGCGTAGCCGGGAGCGGCCTTGGCGCCGAAGAGATAGACCCGGGGGGTCATCTTGAAGTTGGGGTCGTCCTTCAGCTTCTGGTAGAGGTAAATGATGTGCATGGCGTTGAGCAGCTGGCGCTTATACTCGTGGAGGCGCTTGACCTGCACGTCGAAGATGGCGTCGGTGTTGAGAACGACGCCGGTCTCCTTGGCATACCAGGCGGCAAACTCCTTCTTGTTGGCCTGCTTGATCTCGCCCAGAGCTTTCATGGTGGAGGCGGTAGCCTTCTTCTCAAACTGCGCCAGCTGCTCAGGGTGGAGCAGATAGCCGTCGCCGCCCACGGTGTCGCAGATCAGGGTGTGAAGGCCGGGGTTGATCTGGCCCAGCCAGCGGCGATGGTCGATGCCGTTGGTAACGTTGAGGAACTTCTTGGGGGTCTGACGGTAAGCGTCGTTAAAGACGTCGTTCTTCAGAATGTCGGAGTGGAGAGCGGACACGCCGTTAATAGCCTGGCAGGCGCAGATGCACAGGTTGGCCATACGCACCTGGCCGTCCCAGATGATGGCGTTGCGGGCCACCCGGTCCATGTCGCCGTGGAACTGCTGCTCCAGCTGGGCCTGATACTTGCCGGAGATCTCGTTGAGGATCAGCCAGATCCGGGGCAGCAGAGAGATGACCAGGTCCTGGGGCCAGCGCTCCAGCGCCTCGGCCAGAACGGTGTGGTTGGTGTAGGAGACGGTGTGGGTGGTGATATACCAGGCATCGTCCCAGGAGTAGCCTTCCTCGTCCAGCAGGATGCGCATCAGCTCGGGGATAACAAGGGTGGGGTGGGTGTCGTTGATCTGAATGGCGTGCTTCTCGTGGAAGTTGCGCAGGGTGCCGTACTTGGCCTTATGACGGCGGATGATGGACTGGATGGTGGCGGACACGAAGAAATACTGCTGGCGCAGGCGCAGCATCTTGCCCTCGTAGTGATTGTCCTCGGGATAAAGCACCTTGGCGATGGCCTCGGCCATGGCCTGATCCTCCACGGCCTTGAGGTAGTCGCCGCTGGAGAAGCGGGAGAAGTCCACGGGGGTGGGGCTTTTGGCGTCCCAGAGACGCAGGCGGTTGGTGTGGTTGGTGTTGTAGCCGGCAATCTTCATGTCCCGGGGAACGGCGAGAACGGTGGTGTAGCCGGTATGCTTCACAAAGTGCTTGTCGTTTTCAAAGCCCACCTCCACTTGGCCGCCGAAGTGGACTTCCTCAGTGTCCTCCGGGCGGGTGGTGAGCCACGCGCCGCCCAGGTCCTGCCAGTTGTCGGGCAGCTCCACCTGCTGGCCGTCTACGATCTTCTGCTTGAAGATACCAAGCTCATAGCAGATGGAGTAGCCGGTGGCGGGGATCTCCAAGGTGGACATGGCTTCCAGATAGCAGGCGGCCAGGCGGCCCAGGCCGCCGTTGCCCAGACCGGCGTCAGGCTCCAGCTCGAAGATGTCGGAGGCGTTGAAGCCCAGGGAATCGAGAGCCTGCTTCAGTTGGGGCAGAACACCCAGGTTGTAGGCGTTCTTTTCCAAGGAACGGCCCACCAGAAACTCCAGGGACAGATAATGTACCTGACGGGCGCCGGACTTGTCGGTCTTTTCCCGGGTCTCCACCCGGTTGTCGGACATGATATCCCGCAGAACCAGGGCGCAGGCCTGGAACATGTCAGCGGCGGTGGCTTCGCTCACGTCGCGGCCGAAGGTGCGGCGCAGTTTGTCTACCATCAGTCGGGAAAGCTGTTTGGAGGTATAAGCCATGTGATCGATCCTACCTTTCTTCTTCTCTAAAATTCTATCCTCACATCACGTGTCCTATTCTATGCGCACCGACGGAAGTTGATCGCGGCGGAACAGGCAAAGAAAAACGTCCGGGGTAGGGAACGTTTCCAACCCCGGACGTTCAGTTTACCACAAAAGGAATCAGCCTGTCAAGCACTGGTAGATCTCTTCATAGGCCTTGGCAGAGGCGGCCCAGGAGAAATCGGCGGTCATGGCGTTCTTCTGAAGCTTCTTGAATTCCTTGGTGTAGTCGTAGTAGAGGCCGACGGCGCTCTCCAGGACATGGAGCATCTCGTGGGCGTTGACGTTAGCAAAGGTGAAGCCGGTGCCCTCGCCGGTGACGTAGTTGTAGGGGATCACGCTGTCCTTCAGTCCACCGGTCTCCCGGACCACGGGCAGGGTGCCATAGCGCATGGCGATCATCTGGCTCAAGCCGCAGGGCTCCGCGATAGAGGGCATGAGGAAGAGGTCCGCGCCAGCGTAGATCAGGCCGGAGAGTTGGGCGGAGTACATGATCTGGGCAGAGAAGCGGCCGGGATACTGGCCGGCGGCTTGACGGAAGGACTCCTCAAAGGCCCAGTCGCCGGTACCCAGCACCACCATCTGGAGGTTCATGCGCATAATGTCGTGGAGGACGGCGTTGACCAAATCAAAGCCCTTGTGGCTCACCAGGCGGGAGACACAGGCGATGATGGGCACGTCAGGGTTCTCCTGGAGGCCCACCGCCTGCTGAAGAGCGGCCTTACAGACCTTCTTGCCCGCCAGGGCGCGGACGGAGAAGTTCTTGGGCAGGTTGGGGTCCTTGCTGGGGTCGTAGAGGTCCACGTCAATGCCATTGAGGATGCCGGAGAATTTGCTGCGGCACTGGTTGACCACGCCCTCCAGGCCGTGGCCGTAGAAGGAGTAGCCCAGCTCGTTGGCATAGGTGGGCGAGACGGTGGTGACCCAGTCGGAGGCCAGAATGGCGCCCTTCATCAGGTTGACGTCGTCATGATACTCCAGCAGCTCGGGGGAGAAGTACCCCTGGTTGAGGCCGAACAGGTCCTGGATGGTCTGCTTGCCGTAGCGGCCCTGATACTCGATGTTGTGGATGGTGAACACGGTCTTGGAGTTCTGGAGTTGGGGATGACGCCAGCGCTCCTCCATCAGGTACACCGGCACCAGAGCGGTCTGCCAGTCGTTGCAGTGGATGATCTCAGGGGACCAGTCCAGCTGGCAGGGGACCTCCAGCACGGCGCGGGAGAAGAAGGCGAAGCGCTCACCATCGTCGTAGTGGCCGTAGACCTGGGAGCGGCGGAAGTAGTACTCGTTATCCACGAACCAGTAGGTCACGCCGTTGTGCTCCAGCTCGAACACGCCGCAGTAGGGGGTGCGCCAGGCCAGGTTGACATAGAAATACTTGAGGAAGGTCATCTTGTCCCGCCAAGCGGGGCCAATGCCCTCGTAGAGAGGGAGAATGACCTTGACTTCATGCCCGGCCTTTGCCAGAGCGGCGGGAAGGGAGCCGGCCACGTCGGCCAGTCCGCCGGTCTTGATAAAGGGGGCCGCTTCCGAAGCGGCAAACAAGATTTTCATTGTGTTCTCCTTTCAAATTCGGAAAAGTGGAGTGAATTTCAAAGGCGCTCAGACCTTGGAGTACTTGGCGATGGCAATGGGGTAGCTCTCGTGGCCCATGAGCATCCGTCCGGGGTTGATGAGTACGTTTTTGTCGGTGATGGCGTATTGGAGGGTCGCCCCCGCACCCACGGTGGTGCCCTGCATGAGGATGCAGTGGCTCAACCGTGCGCCCTTCTCCACCGTGACCCCGCGGAAGAGAATGCAGTGGTCCACCTCGCCCTCGACCCGGCAGCCGTCCGCGATGAGGGAGCTGGAGGCGTGGGCCTCCAGGCCGTAGTAGGTGGAGGGGTTGGACTGGTCCTTGGTCTTGATAGGGAAGCGGGGATCAAAGAGGCTGGTGCGCACGGCGGGGTCCAGAAGATCCATGGAGTGCTCAAAATAAGCGCCCAAGGTGTGGAACCGGCCCACATAGCCGTCAAACTGGTAGGCGTGGATGTGGAGGCGGTCCTTCATGGCCAGGATGACGCCGTCGCTGAAGGAGTGGATGTTATGGGCGGCGCAGTGGTCCACCAGGGAGAGCAGCAGGGGCTTGGAGAGCAGGTAGACCTCTACCGCCTCGCAGCCCATGGGGGACTTGGGGTGAACGAACACGTCGGTGACCCGCCCGTCAGGGTTGGTGGACATGTAGGTACAGGAGCGGGGTTCGCCAATGCTCTGGCAGGTGACCACGGCGGTGATGTCCGCCTTGGTGGACAGATGCTGGTTGTAGATGTCCTGCACGGGAAGGTTGGCGGCGATGTCGCCGCCGGCGAGGATCACATAGTCCTGCTTGATGTCCTCCAGATAGGAGCGCACCCCGGCCAAGGAGTCCATGCGGCCATAATAATCGCCGGTGGGGGCATCGGCATAGCCGAAGGGGGGCAGGATCCGAAGACCGCCGTGCTTACGGGAGAGGTCCCAGTCTTTGCCGGAGCCCACGTGGTCCAGAAGGGACTGATAGCTGGAGTGGACGATCATGCCCACATCGGTGACGCCGGCGTTGACCATGCTGGAAAGGGTGAAGTCTACCAGGCGGTAGCGGCCGCCAAAGGGGATGGAGCAGGTGTTGCGGTGCTGAGTCA
The DNA here is from genome assembly GCA_910579775.1 of uncultured Oscillospiraceae bacterium. GTDB lineage: Bacteria > Bacillota > Clostridia > Oscillospirales > Oscillospiraceae > MGBC124762. The sequence goes on from CAJTUE010000004.1 coordinate 183,572, forward strand.
GCTCCCGAAGGTCTTTGTTGGAGCGATAGGCAAAAACCAGACCGTGGAGGTTGTTCATACCTTAGCGCCCTCCTTTACGTTTTTGGTGACCATAGCCGCAGGGGCGACGGTGGCGTTTTTGCCCACCTTTACGCCCTGGGCCACAACTGCGATGTCCCAGCTGCCGTCTTCCTTTTCAGCGGGAGGCGCGCCCACAACGGCGCCGGATTCAATGACCGCGTCTTCGGCCACGATGGCGTAATCCACGCGGCTGCCGGCCTTGACCACCGCGCCGGGCATCAGGATGGAATAGTGCACGCTGGCACCGGGCTCTACGGTGACCGAGTGGAAGAGCACACTGTGGTCCACCTCGCCCTCCACCTGGCAACCGCCGGTAAGGAGGGAGTGGGTGACCTTGGCGTCCTCGCCCACGAAATGGGGCGGCTTGGTCGGGGTGCGGGCGTAGATGGTCCAGTCGTCCTCGTCGGAGAGGTTGATGCCCGCGTCGGAAGAGAGCATGTCCATGTTGGCGTCCCAGAGGGAATCAATGGTGCCCACGTCCCGCCAGTAGCCCTTAAAGCGGTAGGCGGTGAGGATCTCCTTCTTGGCCAGCATGGCGGGGATGATGTTCTTGCCGAAGTCATTGGAGCTGTTGGGGTCGGCGTCGTCATCCAGAAGATACTTGCGCAGCTTGGACCAGGTAAAGATGTAGATGCCCATGGATGCCAGATTGCTCTTGGGTTTCTTGGGCTTTTCCTCAAATTCGTAGATCTGGTCGTTTTCGTTAACATTCATGATGCCGAACCGGCTGGCCTCCTCCATGGTGACCTCCAGCACGGAGATGGTGCAGGCGGCGCCCATCCTCTTGTGGTGTTCCAGCATCTTGGCGTAGTCCATCTTGTAAATGTGATCGCCCGAGAGGATGAGCACATACTCGGGGTCGTACTGGTCGATGAAGTTGATGTTCTGGCAGATGGCGTTGGCAGTGCCCTTGTACCAGGAGCCTTCCTCATTTTCACCCAAATAGGGGGGGAGGATGTGGACGCCGCCGTCAGAGCGGTCTAGATCCCAGGGCTGACCATTGCCGATGTAGGAGTTCAACTCCAGGGGGCGGTACTGGGTGAGAACGCCAACGGTGTCGATGCCGGAGTTGACGCAGTTGGAAAGGGGGAAGTCGATGATGCGGTACTTGCCCCCAAAGGGGACGGCGGGCTTTGCCACGTGACGGGTCAGAGCTTTGAGACGACTGCCCTGACCGCCTGCCAGCAGCATGGCGACACATTCTTTTTTCACGGCTTCTTCACATCCTTCTTCACATCTTTTTTCGCGGCGACGGGTGCCGCAGTGGGAACAGGCTTTTCGATCACCTTCTCCGGGGCCTTGACCGGCGCGGGAGCCTTGACCGGCTCGGGCTTTTTCGCGGCGGGCTTGACCACGACCTTCAGGGGAACCCTAACAGGCTCGGGCTTTTTCTCAGCAGGCTTCACATCGGCCTTGACGGGCCCGAGTTTTTTCACGGTGGGCTTGGCCACGGCCTTCGGGGGAGCCTTAACAGGCTCGGCCTTCTTCTCAACAGGCTTCACGGCCGCGGGCTTGGCCGCCTTCTTGGCGGCGGGCTTCTTAGGGGTCTCCTTCTTGGTGCAGGCCAGGATCATGGTGGACATGGGCGGGATGGTCAGCGACAGAGACTGCTCACGGCCGTGCATGGGCTCCTTGGCGGTCTTGAGCTTGCCCTTGGGGGCACGGTCCTCGCCGCCAAAGGCGGCGTCGTCGGAAGAGAAGAGCACTTCGTATTGTCCGGCCTCGGGAACGCCCACGCGGTAATCCTGACGCAGAACGGGGGAGAAATTGCATACCACCATGACCCACTTGCCCTTTTTGTCCCGGCGGATAAAGGAGGCCACATTGTTTTGGTTGTCGTCGGCGCACAGCCACTCGAAGCCCTCCCAGGAGAAGTCCTGCTCCCAGAGGGCGGGGGTCTTCAGGTAGAAGTCGTTGAGGGCCTTGAAATAGGCGTGGAGCTGGCGGTGCTGGAGGCAGTTGGGGGTGGCAGGGTCAATGAGGTGCCAGTCCAGAGAGGACTCAAAGTGCCACTCGTTCCACTGGCCGAACTCGCTACCCATCATGGTGAGCTTCTTGCCCGGATGGGTCATCATGTAGCCGTAGAAGGCGCGCACGCCCTGGAACTGCTCTTCGTACTTGCCGGGCATCTTGTTGAGGAAGGAACCCTTCATATGTACCACCTCGTCGTGGCTCAGAGGAAGGACAAAGTTTTCCGAAAAAGCATACATAAAGGAGAAGGTAATATCCTTGTGGTTGAACTGACGGAAATAGGGGTCCAGCTTCATGTAGTGGGTGATGTCGTTCATCCAGCCCATGTTCCACTTGAGGTTGAAGCCCAGGCCGCCCTCCAGGCCGCCCTTACCCACGGGCTTGGACACGTTGGGCCAGGCGGTGGATTCCTCCGCGATCATCAGGCAACCGGGGTGCAGGGAGAACATGTGCTGGTTGAGCTTCTGAAGGAAGTCCACCGCCTCCAGGTTCTCGTGTCCGCCGTTGATGTTGGGCATCCACTCGCCGGCGCGGCGGCTGTAATCCAGATACAGCATGGAAGCCACCGCGTCCACCCGCAGACCGTCGATGTGATACTCCTGCATCCAGAAGTTGGCGGAGGAGAAGAGAAAGGAACGGACCTCATGACGGGCATAGTCGAAGACCATGGTGCCCCAGTCCTTGTGCTCACCCTTGCGGGAATCGGCGTATTCATAGGTGGGGGAGCCGTCAAACTGATAGAGGCCGAAGGCGTCCCGGGGGAAGTGGGCAGGGACCCAGTCCAGGATCACGCCTACCCCGGCCTGATGGAGCTTGTCGATCAAGTACATAAGGTCGTGGGGGGTGCCATAGCGGCTGGTGGCGGCAAAGTAGCCGGTGCACTGATAGCCCCAGGAGGCGTCCAGAGGATACTCGGTGATGGGCATCAACTCCACATGGGTGAAGCCCATTTCCTTCACGTAGCCGGGCAACTGCTCGGCCATGTCGCGGTAGGAGAGAAATTCACCGTCCTGCGTGCGCCGCCAGGAGCCTAGGTGGATCTCGTAGATGTTGGCGGGAGCGTCGTAGATGGGGGTGGCGGCCCGGCGCTTAAGCCAGGCGGCGTCGCCCCACTTGTAGCCCGCCAGGTCATAGAGCTTGGAGGCGGTGCCGGGGCGGGTCTCGGCGTGGAAGGCGTAGGGGTCGGCCTTAAAACGGACCTGGCCGTCGGAGCCGGTGATGGCGTATTTATAGATGTCATACTGCTCCAGACCGTCCACATGGACCTCCCAAATGCCGTCGCCCAGGGGGAACATGGTGTTGGCCTTATCATTCCAGCCGTTGAAGTCGCCCACGAGGGAGACTGCCTTGGCGGCGGGAGCCCAGACCCGGAAGGTCCAGCCTTTTTTCTCGGGGTGCGCGCCCAAATAGGAGTAGGCGTCTACCGCGCTGCCCGCGGTAAATTCGGGGAATCTGTGTTTTTTTGTACTCATTCCGTGCCTCCTGACTGGCAAAGCGCTTCCTTTGCCTCTCTATTAGTCGGATTTTGAAAAATTGGGTCAAATCATACAGAGAGAAAGAGATATAATCCGCCCATCTTTGTGGATATTATACAGCACAGGAAGGAGGCCGTCAAGGGTCAAGCCGTTTTTTATTTTTTCTCTACATTTTGCCGGGCAATCATGGAATGAAGGCAGTCCAAGGCGTCAGAGAGCCCGCCGATGGCGTCGATGAGGCCCCGTTCCACCGCTTCTTGCCCATAGATGACGCTACCCACGTCGGCGGCCAGCTCGCCGGTGCGGAGCATGAGGCGGGTGAAGTCCTCCCGGGCGACATGGGAATTGGTCACAACAAACTCAATGATGCGCTCTTGGATGCGCTCAAAATAATTAAAGGTCTGGGGTACGGCGATGACCAGACCGTTGAGGCGAACGGGGTGGATGGTCATAGCCGCGGAGGGGACAATGAAGGACTTTTTTGCCGACACCGCCAGAGGCACGCCAATGGAATGGCCGCCGCCCAGCACCAGAGAGACGGTGGGCTTTTTCATCCCCGCGATTAGCTCCGCGATAGCAAGGCCCGCCTCAATGTCGCCGCCCACGGTATTGAGGAGCACCAGCAGGCCGTCCACATCCTCGCTTTCCTCCACTGCCGCCAGCAGGGGGAGGACGTGCTCATATTTGGTGGCCTTGGCATTGGAGGGCAGCTCCTGGTGGCCCTCGATCTGGCCCACGATGGTGAGCGTGTGGATGGAGCCCCGGGAGGTACGGATGGTGGACGAGCCAAGATCCACGATGTCCTGGCGGAACTCGGCGGAACTGCCGCCTTGGCTGTCGTTGTCGCACTGGGGCGCGGTGGGGGTGGTTTCTTCCATAAAAGTCCTCCTGACACAGTTTTCCTTAGTATGGCGAAAACCGGGGAGGGCATACATTTTAAACAAGGCTTCTATGTTTCACCTTGCGCCATTGAGGGAAAAGGACTATAATAGTTTATTGAAATGATTTTAGGAGGTAGGCCCATGCCCATTCGCATCCCGGACTCCCTGCCCGCCCGCGAGGCGCTGGACGCGGAGAACATCTTCACCATGACCGAATACCGGGCGTTCCATCAGGACATCCGCCCCTTAAAGGTGCTCATCCTCAACCTCATGCCCACCAAGATCGTCACCGAGACCCAGCTGCTGCGCAAGCTGTCCAACACGCCGCTTCAGATCCAAGTGGAGCTGCTGCAGACAGCCAGCTACGTGGGGCATTACACCGACGTGTCTCATTTGGAATCCTTCTACACCACCTTTGAGCAGATCAAGGACAACAAATATGACGGCCTTATCATCACCGGCGCGCCGGTGGAGAACCTGGAGTTTGAGGAGGTGGACTACTGGCCGGAGCTGTGCGAGATCATGGCGTGGTCCAAGACCCACGTCCACTCCACCTTCCACATCTGCTGGGGGGCGCAGGCGGGGCTGTTTTACCACTACGGCATTCCCAAGCGGCCTCTGGACAAAAAGCTGTTCGGGGTGTTTCCACATCAGGTACTAAAGCCCAATGCGCCGCTGTTTCGCGGCTTCGACGACGTGTTCTACGCCCCCCACTCCCGCTACACCGAGGTTTGGGAGGCGGACATCCTCCGCGCGGGGCTGGAGGTGCTGGCCCGGTCAGAGGAAGCGGGAGTGTTCTTGGCCAAGACAGAGGACTCGAGGCAGTTCTTTGTCACCGGCCACCCGGAGTACGACCCGGACACCCTGGCCAAGGAGTATCAGCGCGACCGGGACAAGGGGCTGGATATCGCGGTGCCCGCCCACTATTTCCCCGGCGACGACCCGACGAAGGAGCCCATCGTCCGCTGGCGTTCGGCGGCCCAGCTTTTGTATACCAACTGGCTCAACTACTACGTATATCAGACCACACCCTATGATGTCCGTAATATATAAAGGAGGAAGCACAAATGAAAAAGGCAACGAAGAAGCTGGTGGCCCTGTTGCTGTGCGTGGCGCTGGGGGTGGGGCTGGTCCCTGCCATGGCCGCCAGTCCGGTGTGCTTCCCGGAGTTTCAGGAAAATGTGGGAGTGGGGATGAAGGCGGACAAGCCCTGGCCCGACTACGGGGAATACCACGTCATCGTTCGGGCCGAGCGGGACGCCTCCCGCCCCAACGGCGCCCGGCGCAACTGCGTCACCGTGCGGTGGGACTCCGCCCTGCGGCCGGAGGGCTCGACCTTTACGGCGACCCCTGAAAAGGGGGACGACCGGCCTTCCAACACGGATTAGGGAGAGACCGACGGAAACAAGGTGGGCAACTCCAGCAACACCTTCCAGAGTCTGGACTCTGCCATGGGGTACTATCTGACCTGCTTTGATGATATCCAGTATGAGGACACGAGCAAGGACCCTGTTTCCTACGATGAGCTGTTCCGGATCGCCCAGGAATGTGGATATGCTGGTGGGCGAGGACAATTTCTACCTGATCTCCCGGCGAAAGGACGGCCAGTTGGTCACCCGGGAGGACACCCATGGGGGCGAAGCTGGGTAGCGCGGAGCGTCCGCCGGAAAAGGTAACGGCGGTGCTGGGCATCGGCTTCAATAAGATGTGCGTCAACGACGACGTGGTTCAGGTGGACGACCAGAACGCCAATGTGTACCCCATCGCGGAGAACAACCGCACTTTAGTGCCGGTGAGCCGCATCGTGGACGCCTTCGGCGGTACAAGCGCATGGGATTCCAAGACCAACACCACCTATACATTAGGCAACTGCAAGGTGAGCCACGTCATCGGCTCAAAGGACGTACTCATAAAAGGGCAGTCAGGTGCAAAAAAAGACCATGGAGGCTCCCTCCAAGGCGTTGAACAACCGCACCTATGTGCCTGCGCGCTATGTGCTGGAGGGGCTGGGCCTGTGGGTGGGCTACGAGCCGACCTACCAGTTGGTGATCGTCTCCAATGAGAGTCAGGCGGGGGAGGACCTGGTCGAGCTGGCGGAGAGCCAGCGGCTGTTTGCGTCCGAGGACGTGCCTGAGACCGCCCGGAAGTATGTGGAGCACTACACCATCGACGGCTTCAACTACTCCATGGAGGTGGGGGAGGCCCTGACCCTCTATAACTCCTATAAATCCTCCGGCGACAACTACGCTTATAGCTGGGAGATCGTGGACGGCGGCGAGCTGGTGAAAGCGAATCGGAATCAGGCCACCTGCAGGTTCTACGCCAAGCGGCCCGGCACGGTCACCGTCAGGGCCTACGTGGATGAAAACTGGGGCGGCTACGGTGTGCACTACCGCAACAACACCGTCACCTACGAAATGACCATCACCATTACCCCCGCCACCAATCAGGGAAGCGCCGGGGGACTGATGCACTGGGGGGCTTGCCCCTCCTGCAACGGCACGGGGAAGATCCGCTCCGGCACAAGGGAGATCACCTGCCCCACCTGTCTGGGACAAAAGCAGATCTTGCAGTAACAGATGATCTTCCCAAACCTCCGAAAAATTTTTTTGGATTTTGTGAAAAAAGTTCTTGACATTCCCGGTCGGCTTTGGTATAGTAGTCAGGCACTCACCCCGAGGGGTGCGGTGCCTGACTGCTCCTTTTGGGGCGTGTACCTTGTAAATTAAACAACGTGAGAGAAAACGAAAAGCACCAGGAGTTGGGCAGTTCCAGAGCTGAAGCGAAAGCGAAGGGGAAGGGACTGCCGAACGAGAAGTTGTCAAAAGTGGAAACGCTTTTGGGCGACGGAAATTTCTTTGAAGCTGAGGAATCAGCTCAATGAATGATCAATGCATGGCCGGAAGGCTGTGTATAGATACCATTTTATTGAGAGTTTGATCCTGGCTCAGGATGAACGCTGGCGGCGTGCTTAACACATGCAAGTCGAACGGGGTACCCATGACAGAGGCTTCGGCCAATTGATTGGAATACCTAGTGGCGGACGGGTGAGTAACGCGTGAGCAACCTGCCTT
>CAJTUE010000005.1 GCA_910579775.1 uncultured Oscillospiraceae bacterium
ACTCCTGGTGCTTTTCGTTTTCTCTCACGTTGTTTAATTTACAAGGTACACGCCCGCCGGACGGGCTGCCATTGCGCCGGTTCCGCAGATTCCCTGCCTCATCGGCAACTTTGGTATTCTACCACGCGCCCGTTGCCTTGTCAAGGCTTTTTTCAAACTTTCTCAAAAAACTTTTGAGATGCCGAAAACTGCCCTGTCCACAGCTTGGGTGCTTGAATAATATATCAGATGCCAAGAAAAATGTCAACACTTTTTTGAGAAAAACCAGCCTTATTTTTCTTGTTTCTGCTACAATACATACATATTGTGTCTCATTTCTCCGCCGACCACAATATCCAGTTCCTTCCGGCCGCTTTTAACCACTAGATCTCTTATCTTTTCCCCCGCTCACCGCCACCAGCGTCGGCACCACCAAGCCTAGGACCACATTTACCGCCAGCAGCGGCCCTTGCGCCCGCGCGACCACACCGTTTGGCAGACAGACCCCGCCCAACACCGCCGCGATCAGCACCGGCCACGCACCGCGCCGGTCCTCTGCCACTTGTGCCGCCGCGAGGGCCGCCATACCGACAAGGACCAGGTCCGACAAGACCCACACAGCGGTGCCCATGGCCTCCAGACGCTGAAACCCTCCCGAAAACCCCAGCCCTTGAAGGGCTAGGAAAAAGGGCAGCGGCGCCTTAGCCGTCAGCTCCGCCCCCAGGGCGCCGATCACCAAAATGCACAGCCCCGCCGCGGTCAAGCACCAGCCCACCGCCCACCGCCTGGGCAGACTTTCCCCCTTTTGAAGCGGTGTGCGGGGAATAAACATCCCCAGCGCTCCCACGCTCAAGGTCGCTAGGGTAGGCCAGATGCCGCCGACACCCCGCGCCACCTCTTCCCAACCCTCTGGACGAAGATTCGCCCCGTCTAAATTAGCCGCGCCTAAAGTAAAGAACAGTCCAAGCGCCGCCAGCAGCGTCAAAAAGAAGACCTGTGCCGCCCGCAGAAAAGCCTCCCATCCTCTACATATAAGGTATGCCGTCACCCCCGCTAAGAGTGCCGCCGCCAACCACCCGGGCACCTCGCCGTAGTCTGTCCGCCCCAGGCGGTCCACACACCCCCCGGCCGTCAGCGCCGCCAGCGTCACCGCCCAAAGGTAATAGACCACCCGAACCCCCTGGCCAAACCAGCCCCACCGCTCCGTTAGATCCGCCGCAAGTCCCTCTTTTCCCAAACTCCTTATTAGCCATAAAACGACCAGGACCACCGGAGTCGCAAAAACCGCCCCCAGCCACCCCCACGCTCCAAACCGCGCCGCCTGTCCCGGCAAGGAGGCCGCAGGCGCCAACGCCGCCAAAAAGCTCCCCACCCAGGCCTGCCTGCTGCTCACCCTATGACCACTTGTCCACATACAGCTCCCGCTCCCCTGTCACTTGGATCTCTCCGCCCCGCAACCCCACCACAGGAACGGTCACTTTACCATCTCTGGTCAGCGCGCTTACTGCCTCCAGCAACGAGGGCGCCGCCACGCCGCTTTCCTCCAGATGCTTCAGCCGCCCCGCCGGATCGTCCGCCTCGGACAACAGTCCATAGGCAGAGCCCTGCTCCGCCAGCCAGACCGTCGCCCCGTAGCCGCTGTCCCGGTGGACCACCTCATCCCACAGCGCCCGCGCCGTCGCGCTTTCTCCCAGCACGACCTGCCCCACATGAGTAACTGCCAGCCGCTCTGTGCCCAAGGTCTCCAACGTCCCTTGGGCGGCGACCACATCCTCTCCCTCGCAGTGAAACAAGCTCCGTTCCTCTTCCTCTCCCGCCACAGCGGTGACCGTGACCGGCCCCGCGCCATCAATGCCAAGGGTGCGTACCAGGCTTACGTTGGCCAACTCCCTTCCGCCGCATCCGGCGAGAAAAAGGAGCGCCAGCGCTAAAATCAGCGTTTTCTTCATCGTTGGTTCCTCCGATTTTTCCCCTCAAAGGCCGCGGGGCGCAGCTTCACCCAGGGCAAAGGCACACGGAACAGGCTGTGCCCCTCCACCTGAGCCCCCGGTTGGGCGGCAAAGGGCGCCAAATAGGCCACGCCGAAGCTCTCCAGCCCCGCCAGATGCCCCACCAGTACCGCCGCCATCAGGGTCACCCCCAGCAGCCCCCCAAGCCCTGCCGCCAGTGTTAGCCCCAGCCGCCAAAGCCGCATTCCTCCGGCAAAGTCTTGAGAGGGAATAGTGTAGCCCGCCACTCCGGCTACCGCCACCACGATCAGCACCGCCGGGGAGATGATCTTTGCCTCCACCGCCGCTGAGCCTACCACCAGTCCGCCCAGAATGGACACCGTCTGCCCCAAATTGCCAGGCAACCGCAGCCCAGCCTCTTGAATGACCTCAAAAGCCAGTAAAAGCATTACCGCCTCGAACACCGTTCCAAAGGGCACCTCCGCCTTGGCTCGAATGATGGCTTCCGCCAAAGCCAGGGGAATCATTTCTGAATGAAACAGCACCGCCGACACATAGACCGCGGGGAGAAACAGGCTGAGCAACATAGCGGCATAGCGCAGCACCGTCAGCGCCCGCGACACCATCCAATTGTCCGTCCGGTCCTGCTCCGCCGCCAAAAAGAGTCCCACCGTCCCCGGCAAGAGAAAGCCCAAGGGCAGACCGTCTACAATTAGCCCCACCCGCCCCGCCAGCAAATTGGCGGAAAAGCGGTCCGGCCGCTGGGTCGCCAACAGCTGCGGGAACGGGGTGACCAGGCGGTCACACAGATACTGTTCAACATGTCCCGCATTGATCACTCCGTCAATATCCATTTCCTCCAGCCGCTTCTTTACCTCGGCCACAATCTCTGGCCGAGCAATGCCCTCCAGATAGATGACGTCCACCGGAGTGCGGGTCTGCCGCCCCACCACCTGCTCCTCGATCCGCAGATGGGCGCTTCTGAGCCGGCGGCGCACCAGGCTGGTGTTGGTGCGCACCCCTTCCACAAAGGAGTCTTTCCCCGCCTTAGCCGCCGGCTCGTCCTCCGGGTCACCAATGGAGCGTTTTTCCTCCGTGGCCACGCCGCATTTCAGGGCTCTGTTCAGCCCCTCGAACCACAGCACCACCGACCCCTCCATCAAGGCAAACACCGCCTCATCGGTGCTTTTTACCTCGCTTACCGACAAGTTGTAAAGCGCCCCCGATGCCAGCAGCCGGAAACACCCCTCCAGGTCGGCCTTTCGCAGAGCCTCATCCTGGGCCAGCGGGCGCAGGATATAATCGTTTACCCGCTCCGAGCGCACCATCCCATCCACCGCGCACAAAGTCACCACCCGCGCCGGATCTCCCGCCAGGCGAAGTTCCCGGGTAGTAAAGTCCACACAGCTTTGAAACGCATCCTTCAGCGCCGCGGCGCTGAGCGGCACGTTAAGCATCGGCTCAGGCCGGGGGTGGGGTCGGCCCGGCGGCCGTTTACGTCCAAAAATGCCCATGACAATTCACCTCATTTGAGGTAGTTTGCCACTGACACGCCTCTTTATGTCCACCAAAAAGGCACAAATCTCGCGGGAAAATTTTTTAGATTTAATAGTTCCGTAACAACTCCTTTGGAACTTTTGTAACAACCCCTCGGTATTCTTATATTCGCAAGAGACTTCTTCTTTCATTCTATCCTCCAAATCCAAACAGCAAAAACACCGACCACAGGTCGGTGTTTTTGCTGTTTGGATATTTCATTGCTCGGGCCGGCGGGGTTACCGCCGCGCCTGGAAAAATTCGCCGAGCACCGCGGCACACTCCTCCTCCAGCAGGCCGCCCCGTACGGCGGTGGTGTGGTCCAGTCCCTCGGCAAAGAGATTGACCACTGAGCCACAGCACCCGGAGCGCGCCTCCCGCGCTCCATACCAGAGGTCAGACAGCCGCGCGTTCCAAATGGCCCCGGCGCACATAGGGCACGGCTCCAGGGTCACATAAAGGGAGCAGCCCGTGAGCCGCCAGGAGCCCATGCGGGCACAGGCCGCCTCGATGGCCTCCACCTCGGCGTGGCGGGTAGCGGAGCCCAGCTCTTCGCGCCGATTGCGCCCCCGGCCGATGATCTCCCCCACGGGAGAGACCACCACGCACCCCACAGGCACATCCCCGGTGACCAGGCACTCCTTCGCCAACGTCAGCGCCTCTCTCATATAGTCCTCGTTGCTCACCGCGCCACCTCCTGTCATACTTTTCCTCGTTGCCACATAGCTTGTCTTGTGCTATACTTTGATTTTCAAGCCGCCGCTGCATACATTGGAGGGAATTTACGTGCTTCAGCTTTTGTTGATTGCCGTCAGTCTGGCCCTGGATGCCATGGCCGTGTCCGTTTCCGTTGGAATGACAAACCCCCAGGCCGCCTGGAAACAGGGCCTGCGCATGGGCCTCTGGTTTGGCGGCTTCCAGTTTGGGATGCCCCTGCTCGGTTTTTTGCTGGGGCATACCCTCTCCTCCTTTATCGCGACCGCCGCGCCCTTCATCGCTTTTGCCCTGCTGGCCTTTGTGGGCGGACGGATGGTGCTGGACGCCTGGCAAAACAAGGACTGCGAGGTCCCCTCCGCCGCCTATGGCCAGCTTACCGTCCGCAAGCTGCTGGCCCTAGCCGTCGCCACCAGCATCGATGCCCTGGCCGTAGGAGTCTCCGCCGCCTTTATGGCCTTCCCCCTGTTTTTGTCCTGCGCCGTCATCGGCCTCACCGCCTTTCTGCTCTCATTGCTGGGCGCGGTGGTAGGACAGCGGCTGGGCTGCGCCTTTCAACGGTGGGCACAGGCGATCGGAGGCGTTGTTCTCATCCTTATCGGCCTGAAATTTCTCCTGGAGCGGCTCTTTTTCTGAGCCGTTCACAGCAAAACCGAGGGACGGTTTTCTCTGTCGGGCTCTATCCGACAGGAGAACCGTCCCTTTTGTCTTGCCGGTCAAGGCCACATCGTGACCTGGTCGTCGTTCTTGCGGCGGTTCGGGTCCAATAAGTACGGGTAGTCGGTAAAGATGGTCTCCATCAGCTCTTGGATCTCCCCCGGGATAGACAGGTCCACCGCTCGAAGAGATGCGTCGCGCACCTTGCCGTTCAACCGCAGACGGACCTTGCGGCTCAAAAAGTCCAGCACCACAAAGCCGTCGTTGGCGCTTCGGGTGAAGGCCTCCGTGGTCTCGAAGAGGGTAAATTTGTCCCGCCAGGGCGCACCCTCATAGGGGCAACAGGAGGCACACAGGCCGCAGGCGTGGCAGTGGGCGTCCTGGTGCAGAATCTGAGGCCGACGCCGGGTCAACACCGTAATGGGCACGTTGGCCCGGTTGGGACACACGTCCACGCAGCACTCACACACCGTGGCGCACTCCAGGCATCGGTGGCACTCCTCCCCCGCCTCGCCCCGGGGCAAAAGCTTTCCCTTTTTGCCCATGGCTCCGCCCCGGCGACCCGCCGGGTGGGGGTAAGGTTTTGCAGGACCCAACAGGCCATCCACCACCCGGTGGGCGGCGGCAATGGCCTGGGGCACATCCTCCCCGCCGTCCCCCAGAACAAAGATACGGGCGCTGAGGTCACCCGCGCGCAGCTCCTCCTCGTCCAAAGCCAGCTGGCCTTCCCCGTCTCCCTCTGGAAACTCCCCGGCCTCTCTGGCATCTACCACATGGCTGTAGCCCCGCTTCAGCAGATGGTCAGGGGCGGGGGTCTCCGCCCCCAGGCGGACGTCCACCTCCATCACGTCCAGAAGCTGGGCGTCCAGGTCGATGGCCTCTGCAGCTGCCGCTCCCATTCGCCGCAGAGCTCCACCCAGTGCCGCGGCCTCTTCAAAGAGGGTCACGGGTACGCCCCGCCGGGCAAAGAGGAAAGCCGCCGCCATTCCCGACACGCCACCGCCCAAAACGGCGACCCGCTGTCCCACCAGCGGCTCCGCCGTCTCCAGACGGGCCAGCAGATCCTCCCAGGCAGTGGCGGCGCACAGGGCCTCCGCTTCCCCTACCGCCACCGCCTCGTCGTAAAACGTCCGGGTACAGCGGTCCCGGCAGGGCTGGTGGCAGTAAGCCCCCGTAATATGGGGCAAGGGGTTACGGTCCAAAATGACCTGAAGGGCGTCTCGGAAGCGCCCGTCGCTCATCAGGCGCAGTGCGCCCGGAATATCCTCCCCAAAGGGGCATCCCCCTTGGCAGGGAGCGGTAAAGCAGTCGATGACCGGAGGCTTCCCTGACAGCTTGGCCCACGGCTCCGCGTTCCGCCGCTGATAGTGGGGTTCTCGCTCCAGCGCGTTCGCCAGCGTCAACAGCCCCGCCGGAGACACCTTCCCGATCGGGCGAACGCCGGGGGCGCGCAGGGCAGCCAGGGTCCTGGCCAGCTGGCGAAGACGCAGATACCCGCCTGGCTTGAGCAGGGTGGTACAGACGCTGACAGCGGCAAAGCCCTGGCCCGCCAGCCGCGCCATATTCAGTTGGTCCGCCCCGCCGGCATAGCAGAGGGGCAAACCGGGCAGAAGCTCCGCCACACGGGCCGCCAGCCGCAGCGTATCCGGGGCGGTAAAGGGACCGGAAAGGAGCTCTTCCCCCTCTGTGGGCAGACTGCCCGACGCCTCCAGCGCCAGAGACGCTCCCCAGCCCTCGGCGGCACGGGCCAGCTCCCCCAAGGGCGCCAGCGAGGCCAGCGCCCTGTTGGCATCCCCGCCGGACAGCCAAGAGAGATCAATGCGGCACAACACATGGAGACCCCGGCGCAGCAACAGCTCCACCCCGGAGAAGTCCCCGTTTTTTGGCAGGGTCACCCGGGCCACCCGGGCAATGTGGGGGTCCAGGGCGTCCAGGTCCTCCCGCTCTAAATTGTTGAACCGGCCCACCGCTCGCCCAGCCACCGCCAGGGCCGCGCTCCACAGCTCGGTCCCCGAGGCGTCCTGCAGGGTGTCCAGATACTCTTGCACCTCAGGCCGCTCCAAAAACGCCCGCTCGCCGGGCAGCGCCATGCACAAATGGACCCCCCGCGGATCGCCCAGCCCCAGCTCCCGGCACAGCAGTCCGATCAGGATGCTCCCCTTCACCGCCTCGGCGGCGGCCTGACGGGGGCCGAGCCCACCGCCGGACCGTTCCCTGCGGCGGCAAACGCCGCCGCTGTCCGTTTCTAGCTCGGGCACAGCTGTCCCCAGCGGCGCCAGGGACAAAAATCTGGCTCCCGCCACATAGGCGCTGACCAGGCCCTGGGCCAGCAAACCGTGAGGTCCCGGCGCCGTCCCCAGCGGCAGGTCCAGCCGCCCAAAAGGCAGCTCCGCGCCGGGGGCCGCGCCCCGGTACCCCGGGGCCACAGAGAAGACCATTGAGGTCATCTCCAGCTCTCGGGCCACATGCTCTACCATGCGCTCCATCGGCATAGGCTGCAAAAGATTGGTCATAGGGGTCAGCTCCTTTGCTGGCGGTAAGTTCGGCAGGGGCTTAGTCCCCCGCGGGCGTCAACGTCTCCATGGCTCCATCCGTCTCCATGGGCGTATAGGTCTCCATCGGTACCGGCGTAGCGGTGGACATATCCTTTACCTCCGGCTCCTGGAGGGTTTCCTGGAAGTCCAGCAGTGCGGAATAGTACGTGTCGGTGGTAAAGGAGTCATATTCCGGTGCCTTTTCCACCACCGCGTTCTTCGTCCACTCCTCCATCATATGGTTGAATTTCCAGTCCACACAGTCGGCCCGGCTTTCCTCACAGTCCGCGTCCAGCCGGAGAATGATATGATAGCCAAACTCGCTCTCAATGATCTCGGAGATGGCGCCCACCTCCAGCGCCTTGGTCCCCTCCTCAAAGGAAGCCACCATTTCCCCCGGACCAAAGAGATATCCGTCGGGATAGGCCTCCAGTCCGCTGTCCTCGGAATATTCCATCATCAGCGCGTCAAATCTGCTCGGATCGGCGCGCAGCTGGGTCAAAATGTCCTCCGCCTTGGCCTTCTGCTCCGCCTTTTTGGCGTCGTCATATTCCTCGTAGGTGGTCATATCTTTGGTCAACAGCAGGATATGCTTGGCCCGGAGGATCCCCTCTTCCTCCAGATATTCCGCCACATCCGTGTCGCTCAGCGCCTCGGGGTCTCCCGGTGTGTTTACCTTTTCGGTGTAGGCCTCCTGGAGCTTGGAAAACAGCGCGGACGCCTGGTCCAGACGAAAGGCGGTCTTGTCATCGATCCCCATAGACTGAAGCTGACGGGCATACTCCGCCTCGCCCCCCGCGCTTTCAATGTTGCTCTTGCGCTGCTCGATCAGCTCGGCTATATCCCCCTCGTCCAGCTCTATCCCAAACTGCGCCGCCGCCTGGGGCATCACCGCCAGCAGCAGAGAATTTTGATAGGCAACCTCCTTGAGCTGCTGATCCCAGGTCACCGAGGGTTCTCCGCCTGTCCCCCCGTAAAGCACCTCGCCCAGGTCCAGCGTTCCGCCGCCGGAGTAGGCAAACATCATCTGGTAATAGGCCGTCATATTGCCCAGCCAATAGAGGTATTCCTCCGCCGTGACCGCCTCGCCGTTGACTGTGAACAGGGGCGTGTCCTGGGAAAAGCCCAGGATCTCCTTCGTCACGTCGATGGCGTTGTCGGGGAGGAAATCCACGCCGATCCCGTCCAGCTCATCCACCTCCCGAGTGGGCAAGGGCTCCGGGGTGGGGGTCGGCGTAGACTCCACGGGTTTCCTGGGTCCGCAGGCGGCCAGGGTAAGCGTCAGGGCCAGGAGGGTCCCCAGGGTCAAAACGCGGAAATACAGCTTTTTCATAGTTGCCTCCTTGCAAAAACGAGCTTTTCTAACCTTTATCATATTACCACAGCGCAATGGTTGTGGCAAGTGAACGATTCGTGAATTTACGCCCGCAGAAACCCTTTTCCGAAAATCTCGCTGGAGTTGGAGATGACGAAAAAGGCATGGGGGTCCACCGTTTTCACGTAATTTCGCAGGGCCACCGCCTGCCCCCGGCTGAGGGCGGTGAGAATGACCCAGTGGTCCGCGTCGGTATATGCTCCCTTGCCCTGCCACACCGTAGCGCCCCGCTTGATGGTATGTGTGATAAAATCGCACACCTCCTGGGGCTTGGTGGTGATGACGGTGAAGCTCTTTTTCCGGTTCAGAGACTCGATCACCGTATCGATGAGGGTAGACTTGAGCACCAGGCCCAAAACGGAAAAGAGGCCCGTGGCCGCGTCAAACACCAAAAAGGTCCCCGCGGCGATGAGCACGTCACAGCACAGCAGGGCCATACCCGTGTCCATGGCGGTATATTTTTTCAGGATCAGAGCGGCGATATCAGTGCCCCCGGTGGAGGCGCCGATATTAAACAAGATCCCCGAACCGAGGGCAGGCAAAAGCACCGCGAAGAACAACTCCAAAAGGGGCTGGTCGGTGAGGGGCGCCTCCAGCGGCCACACCCGCTCCAGCACATCCAGCAAAAGGGAGAACAGCAGCGAGCAGTAGACCGTTTTGACCCCAAAGCCTCCCTTTAGGACCGCAAAGCCCAGCACCAAAAACAAAATGTTGATGACGGTGATGATATTACCGGGGGTAAAGCCGGGAAACAGCCCACCCAGCACCACGCCCAGGCCGGAGACGCCTCCGGTGGAAAAGTGGTTGGGGAACTTAAAGCAGTAGACCCCCAAGGCCACCAGCACAGTGCCAAAGGTCATCAGCCCCCATATTTTCAACGTCCCTCTCCAGTCCTTGACTGCGGCGCGCATACTCTCTTTCATCTCTGCGTCTCTCCTTTGTTCAGCGCTCAGCCTTCTCTAAAATAACGCTCCACACATTATAGTGTTCAAACTCGGGCACCGCCCCCAGCCGCCACAGGCTTAAGCCGGACACGCCGCACGCCAGCGCCGCCTCTATTTTGGCCGCTACGCTCTCAGGGGATTCATACCAGACCTTATAGCGGCGGCCCTCCTCGTCGTGGTAGAACACATAAGAGGAGGCGGACCCCTCGTCCCAGCAAATTTCCGCGTCCTCCTGGACCAGCCGCCTGGCCAGGGTCTGAACGCCGGGGTTATAGAGCCTGTCCCCCTTCAAAAGGTCAGCCTCCTCTTCTACCTCCACGCCCACCGTGGCAAAGGAAATGGCCAGGGCGACCTTGGATGCGTCCGCCACTCCGGTCACCGGGTCGGTGATGCTCCACAGGGCCTCCTCCACCCTTGGCAGGGGGGTCAGAGGGGTGTAGGTGTTCTCGGTACCAATGGCGTCTACAGGCACCGACTGCCACTGGTAGTCATGGGCCATGAGAATGACCTTGTCGCAGATCTCCCCCAGCGCCCGGTAGTCGTAGCCCTGGTACCAGGTGTCCGGCGGAACAGCCACATAAAGGGTCTTATCCGCCGGAAGCCGCTCCCGCAAAAGGGACATAAAGTCGGAAAACACCTCTCTATACTGGCCCGAGGCCAGCCCCTCAAAGTCAACGGTCAGGCCGGAGTATCGTTCAGCAGCGGCCACCAGCGTGTCTATAGCAGCATCGCGGTACTCCTCCGAGATCACGGTGACCAGCACGTTGGTCTGCGTCCCGTCGGGCAGGACGGTCTTGTTGTCCTGGGAGGTAAACACGCTGAGGGGATAGCCCACGCCCTTTTCCTCCAAGGCTTCCAGCACCGTCTCGCTCCCTTTGGGGGTGACCCAGCCGTTGCCCCCCTCCGAGGTGGTGTTCACCCAGGGGCCCCGCTGGGCGTCAAAACACATACGCGCCCAGCCCAGGCTCACCGCGTCCAGCTTGTCCGCCAGGGACAGCTGCTCATAGGACGAGATGGCGTAAAATCCGTGGAGCCAGGTGAGCTGTTCCGCTGCCTCAGGCCGAGGCGGGCAGGTGGGCGGCGGGTCCCCCGTGGCTCCGGGGGGAAGGGTGGCCTGCGGTGTAAAAAGGCCGCAGCCGCAAAGCAGACATAGGGCCAGACAAAGCGCAAGCAGCCGTTTCACGTTGCCACCTCCCGGGTTTTCGCGTAATCCTCCACCAGCTTCGCTCCCCACCGGAGAGGGTCCTCCCCTCGCTTGAGCCGCAGAGTGAGGTAGGGCTTATCTCCCGGCGCGAACCGCACCCGGGTCTGGTACTTCTCCCCGCTGCACAGCTTGGACAGGCGCTGGAGGTCCACCTCCGCCAGAGAAAACACCACCGTTTGCCCCTTCTGGGTGATCTCGGAGATGCCGTTTTGGGCTGCCAGCGCCCGCATCAGGGCCACGGCGATGAGGTTGTTCACCTGCCGCGGCGGGTCTCCGTAGCGGTCGATGAGCTCGTCGGTCAGGTCGTCTGCCTCCTCCTCGCTTCGGATGGCGGCAATGCGGCGGTAAAGGTCCATCCTCTGCTCCGCCTGCGGCACATAGCGGTCGGGAATGGCGGCGGAGACGCTGAGGTCAGCGGCGCACTCGGTCTTGGCCACCGGGGCCTCTCCCCGCTCCTCCAGCACGGCCTCCTCCAAAAGCTGGAGATACATATCATAGCCCACGCTGACCATAAAGCCCGACTGCTCCGGGCCAAGGATATTCCCCGCGCCTCGAATCTCCAGATCCCGCATGGCGATCTTAAAGCCCGAGCCAAACTCCGCGAACTCCCGGATGGCGGACAGCCGCTTGGCGGCGGTCTGGTCCAGCACCTTGCCCTTCTTATAGGTCAGATAGGCCACCGCCCGGCGGGAGGAACGGCCCACCCGTCCCCGGATCTGGTGGAGCTGGGCCAGGCCTAGATTGTCGGCGTTTTCGATAATAAGGGTGTTTACGTTGGGCACGTCGATGCCCGTCTCAATGATGGTGGTACACACCAGCACGTCTACATTCCCCTCGGAGAGGTCGGTCATGACGTTGTTGATCTCCTCCTGGGTCATGCGCCCGTGAGCCACGGCGATGGACACCGTATCGCCCAAATGCTCCTGGAGCCGCCGGGCGCACCGGGCAATGGTGTCCACGCGGTTGTGGAGATAGTAGACCTGGCCGCCACGCTCCACCTCCCGGCGGATGGCGTCGGCAAGGACGGACCAGTCGTGCTCCAGCACGTAGGTCTGCACCGGCTGGCGGTCGGAGGGCGGCTCCTCCAGGGTAGACATATCCCGAATGCCCGACAGAGCCATGTTCAACGTCCGGGGGATGGGGGTAGCGGACAGGGTGAGCACGTCCACCTGCTTACAGAGCTCCTTCAACCTTTCCTTGTGGGTGACGCCGAAGCGCTGCTCCTCGTCCACCACCAGCAATCCCAGATCTTTAAATTCCACATCCTTTTGAAGGAGCCTGTGGGTGCCCACCAGCAGATCCACCCGCCCGTCCTTCAGATTTTGGAGCACGTCCCGGGTTTGGGCAGGGGTGTTGAACCGGGAAAGAGAGGCAATGTTTACCGGATATTTGGCGAACCGGGCCTTAGCGGTCAAAAAGTGCTGGCGGGCCAGAACGGTAGTGGGCACCAAAATGGCCGCCTGCTTGCCGTCCAAAACGCACTTCATAATGGCCCGGAAGGCCACCTCCGTCTTGCCGTAGCCTACGTCGCCACACAGAAGACGGTCCATGGGCTGGGGCCTTTCCATGTCTTTTTTGATCTCCGCCACGCAGCGAAGCTGGTCCTCCGTCTCGGTGTAGGCGAACTGGTCCTCAAACTCCTTTTGCCAGGGGGAGTCGGGGGAAAAGGCGAAGCCAGGCAGCCGCTGGCGTTGGGCATAGAGTTGGACCAGCCCCTTGGCCAGCTCGGCCACCGCCCCCTTGGCCTTGGACTTGGCCCGGTCCCAGTCGCCGCCGCCCAGGCGGGAGAGCTTGCGGTTTGCCCCGTCCTCGCCGCCGCCGATGTATTTATTCACCAGGTCCAGCTGGGTAATGGGGACGTAGAGCACATCGGTACCCGCGTAGGCGATCTTCATGTACTCCTTGTCCACCTCGTCCACCCGCATCTTCGCCAGCTCCACAAAGCGGCCTATGCCGTACTGGCTGTGGACCACCAGGTCCCCGGGGCGCAGGTCGGCGTAAGAGCTGAGCTTTTGGCGGTTGGACTTGTCCTTGATGTGGCGGCGTTTCTTCCTTACCGGCGCGGTGGAGCCTTGCGTGAGGATCGCGCATTTCAGGTCAGGGTATTCCACCCCTGCTGTCAGCCCCCCCACGCAGATCACCGCTTGACCGGGACCAGGCAGGTCATGGAGGGAAAAGTCCACCGCCGCACGCACCTTCTCCTCCCGCAGGAGGCTTTGGAGGTTCAGCGCCCGCTGTTCGCTGGCCACCAGCACGGTAACGGCGTAGCCCGCGCGCTGGTAGTGAGAAAGGTCGCTGACAGCGGTCTCCAGGCTGCCGCCAAAGGAGGGCAGCTGCTTGGCCATAATGGACAGCAGGGTCTTGGGACGGCTGGGATAGCTGGACACGGCAAAGGAGTCCAGATACACCACCGGCCAGTCCTCCAGCCGGCTGGTCAGCTCCTCCATCCGCCGGGCGTAGGCTCCCGGCTTGGGGCCCAGCCTTTCCTTTTCGATCAAGGTCTTGACGTCCTCGTCCAGCTGCCAGAGGTAGTGCTCACCCCGCTCGGTAATGCGCCCGCTCTCGCTGAGCAGCACGACGGCGTCGGGGGGGAAATAGTCCGCCGCTGTCGCCATTTGGGGATAGATCTCCGGCAGATGGAGGTCGCCGCCCAAAGCGTCCGGGTCGCCCGACAAACCGGGCAGCACCTCCCCCGCCGGAAGGATCACCGCCTCCTCCAGCCTTTCGGTCCGCCGCTGGGACATGGGGTCAAAAAGTCCCATGGAGTCGATATCGGTATCCCAATACTCCACCCGGACCGGGCGG
The DNA here is from genome assembly GCA_910579775.1 of uncultured Oscillospiraceae bacterium. GTDB lineage: Bacteria > Bacillota > Clostridia > Oscillospirales > Oscillospiraceae > MGBC124762. Next base: position 13,698 of record CAJTUE010000005.1, read on the forward strand.
TCATAAGCGGGGGAAAAGACGTCTAAAATGCCCCCTCGCTGGGCAAACTGCCCTACCCCCTCCACCTGCTCACAGCGGGTATAGCCGCACACCACTAGCCGCTCCGCCACCGCCTCCAGGGAGAGCGGAGCCTTGGCGGTGAGGGTAAAGGACGCCTTGTCCAGCAGGGCCGGGGGAATGGTCCGCTGGAGCAGGGCCTCCACCGTGGCCACGGCAACAGAAGCCTCACCGGCCAGCAAAGCCCGGAAGGCCGCAAGCCGCTTGTGCTCCCACTGCTTGGAGGCATAGCCGTCGTAGAAGGAAAACTCCCGGGCGGTGAGGCGGGTGACCTTCTCCCCCGTCAGCGCCTCTAAGTCCCGCTCCAGCCGGTCTCCTTCCTCCTCGTCGGCACAGACCATTACAATGGACCGGCCTGTCTCGGCGCGCACCCCGGCGGCAAAATGAGCCCGGTGGACAGGGGCCAGGCCGGAAACGGCGGCGGGACAACGGCCCGAGTCAATAGCCCCGAGCACCCGTTTAAACTCGGGAAGCTCATGGAGAAGGTTCACTAGCTTTTTCATTATCCCACCTCCGTTGTTTCGCTATGTCCCGCGGCAATAACCACAGCGGGACGTTTTTTCCTGTCGGCACGGCAGAAGAACTGTCCCTTCTCCCTTGTTGCAAACTACCGTCTGTTGATTTGCTCCGAGGCCCGCTCCAAGCCCTTTCCCAAAATAAGCGGGATGGCTTTGGCGGCGCGCTTTACTGCGTCATCCACCGCCTTGGCATCCTCCCCGGCGGGCCGGCCCAGTACCCAATCCGCCAAGTCGTAGTCAGGATGTGGCTTGGCTCCCACCCCGATGCGCAGGCGAGGATAGTTGTCGCTGCCCAAATGCTGGGCAATGCTCTTTAGCCCGTTGTGGCCCCCGGCGGAGCCTTGGGCGCGTAGGCGGAGCTTGCCCGGCGGCAGGGCGATGTCGTCGCACACCACCAGCACCCGCTCGGGCGGTAGCTTATAAAACCGCACCGCCTCCCCGGCGGCTTCCCCCGAGAGATTCATATAGGTCACCGGCTTCATCAGCATCGCCCGCTGTCCGCCTACGTCGGTCACATGGGTCAGCGCCTTGAATTTGAGACGCTGAATGGGGACGTTCAGTTCCTCTGCAAGCGCGTCGGCCACGTCCCAGGCCACGTTGTGCCGGGTGTGCTCATACTGGTCCCCGGGATTGCCCAAAAAGACAATGAGCCATTCCACCCCGGCAGGCTTTTTCCCAAAAAACATTCTTTCCCCTCCAAACCTTCAACGCCCCACATCCCCAAAAGAGGGGGTGTGGGGTGATGAAGCTGTGTAGAGTTGCCTTCGGTTATACACCGGAGGGCCGGGTTCGCCGGCCCAAGCGTTTTAAATGAACAACTTCGAGACCGAGACCTCCTGATAGATCCGGTCAATGGCCTCGGCAAACATCCCCGCCACGGAAAGATACTTGATCTTTTCCGACTGGGGGTTGCCCTCCCGGTGAGGCACGGTGTCCAGGAACATGGCCTCCTTGATGGCGCTCTTCTCGATGCGCTCTACCGCCGGGCCGGAGAGAACGCCATGGCTGGCGCAGGCATAGACCTCAGTAGCCCCACCCAGCTCCACCAGCGCCTGGGCCGCGTTGCACAGCGACCCGCCGGTGTCCACCATGTCGTCAAAGAGGATGACCCGCTTGCCCTCCACGTCACCGATGATATTCATTACCTCGCAGGAGTTGGCCTTGGGACGGCGCTTATCCACAATAGCCAGGCCCATGCCCAGCTTTTGGGCAAAGGCCCGGGCGCGGGAGACGGAACCCACGTCGGGAGAGACCACCACCAGATCGTCGTGGTCCACACCGAACTTCTCGCCGTAGTAGTCCACAAAAATAGGATTACCCAGCAGATTGTCCACGGGGATGTCAAAGAAGCCCTGGATTTGGGAGGCGTGAAGGTCCATGGTGAGCACACGGTCTGCCCCGGCCCGCATGATAAGGTTGGCCACCAGCTTGGCGGAGATGGGATCGCGGGGCTTGGCCTTGCGGTCCTGGCGGGCATAGCCAAAGTAGGGCATCACGGCGGTGATCCGTCCGGCGGAGGCCCGCTTAAGAGCGTCGATCATAATAAGCAGCTCCATCAGATGGTCGTTCACCGGGTAGCAGGTAGACTGCACCACGAACACGTCCGAGCCGCGGACGGTCTCATAAATGGAGGTGTAGCTTTCTCCGTCGGAAAAGGCCCCTACCTCTGCGTTGCCCAGGCTGGTGCCCAGTCGGCGGCAGATGGCCTCCGCCAGAGGCTTGTTGGCGTTGCCGGAGAAAATTTTGATGTCCTTCCCATGCGCTATCATTTGACTATCCCCTTTTCCCTCTTTTTATATGTGTATCGTTTTTTACGATCCCATACTGTGTTTTGCGCCTAGTCGCGCTCGGATTGGACACGCCGACGGCCTCGCTTCCTTCCGTCTCGGGCCAAATCGCGGTGGCTGCGCCGCCTTACCAATTCGGCCCTCGCTCCAGTCCATCGCGGCCTGCGTGTCTATCCTCGCGCTCTCCTCTTTTTGGCCCACTGGTTTTTCACCGTTTGCTGGCTTCTGGCGATGGCCAGGCTGTCGCTGGGCACGTCCCTTGTAATGGTGCTGCCCGCAGCAATGTACGCCCCCGGGCCCACGGTAACGGGGGCAACCAGATTGGTGTTGCAGCCGATAAAGGCGCCGTCTCCGATGCGGGTGCGGAATTTTTTTGCCCCGTCGTAGTTGACCGTGACGGTGCCGCAGCCAAAGTTGATGTGCTCGCCCACATCGGAATCGCCTACATAAGTAAGATGGGATATTTTAGTGTCGTCCCCGATGGTGGAGTTTTTCAGCTCCACAAAGTCGCCCACCTTCACCCGGTCGCCCACCACGGTGTCGGGCCGGATATATGCAAAGGGCCCTACGGTGGTGCGGCTGCCCAAGGTGCATTCATTGCACTGGGAGGCGTTGACGGTGGTAAAATCGCCCACAGTCACGTCCCGCAGCATGGTATTGGGTCCCAGCTCACAGCTTTTGCCCACGCGGGTGTCTCCCCGCAAAATGGTGCCGGGCAAAAGCATGGTGCCGGCCTCCAGGGTCACGGTGGGGGCGATGTAGACCTGCTGGGGGTCCAGCATGGCCACCCCCTGCTCCAGCCAGTAGTCGTTGACCAGCTTTTTCGCCAGAGACTGACTGACCCAGCGGCTGGCGGCGGTCCCGTCCAGCTCCACCACCTCCGCGCCCAGCCGTGGGCTGCCCTTGAGGGCCTTGTCCAACCCGTCCTCGGTCTCCATGGCGTCCATCAGCACCGGCGCATCGGTGCGGATCACCGCGCCGCCTGACTGAGGCGGCATCTTGTTAAGGGTCAGTGTGTGCGCCCCCTGGCGGAAAAAAAGAACGGGCTTGGTCACAACGGCTACCCGTCCCCCAGCTCGTTCCATAAAATCATTCCACTGCTCCGACAGCTTTTCATCCTCAGACGGCACAAACACCGTCCCCTCGGGGAAACAGCTTCGCGCGGACTCCACGGCGTCTGCCGGACAAACCACCAAAAACTTTTCCACTCCGGCCCACAGCAGGCTCTTGGAGATCCAAAGGGCCGCCGGCGCGAACAGCATCGGCTCCAGCATCCGCTCCCACTGGCCGTTTTCGGGCAGGTAGACCGCCGCCGCGGCAAGCTTGGACATTGCCAATTCCATCCCCTCCTTGCACCGAAATTTTTCCTGGTTCCCATTATATACAATCTCGCCGGGAAACACAACCCCCAAAACCCACTTTTTAGGGTGGACAAACCCCCGCTTTGCGGTATAATAAAAGAACGCTTGAAAAACAAGACAGCAGGGACGGTCCTTCTGTCTTGCGATGCGCAAAGAAAGAGGTCATGCCCATGAAGAAATTTTTCGCCATCCTCCTGTGCAAGCTGGCCCGCGCGGTGGGCAAGCCTCTGGGCAAGGGCTCCTCCCTGCCCGGCAAGCTGGCTCTGAAGCTCTGCCCCGACATTCTGTCCCGGCTGACGCTGCCCCAATACATTGTGGCGGTCACCGGCTCCAACGGCAAGACCTCCACCGTGGAGCTGCTGGCCCACATCTTGACCGCCAATGGCAAAACGGTGGCCTACAACAGGGAGGGCTCCAACCAGATCGAGGGGGTGGCCACCTTCCTGCTGTGTGCCGCCACCCTGGGGGGCAAGGTAAAGCGGGACGTAGTCCTGCTGGAGAGCGACGAGCGCTTCGCCCGCCACACCTTCAAGCACCTCACCCCCACCCACTACGTCATTTTGAACCTCTACCGGGACCAGCTTACCCGCAACGGCCACCCCCAGTGGATGTACGACATCGTGAAGGAGTCCGTCAAGTCCGGCGTCCACCTGATCCTCAACGCCGACGATCCCATGGTGGCCCGCTATGGCCTTCGGCACGACGGTCCGGTGACTTGGTTTGGCGTGAACCGCCAGCCAGGCGACTTTGACGCCAACCACGGGGCCTACCGGGATGGGACCTATTGCCCCGAGTGTCTTTCCCCCATGGAATACGATTTCTACCACTTTAACCATATCGGCGCGTACCACTGCGGCCACTGCGGTCTCCGTCGCCATGACCCGGACTACGCCGCCACCGCCCTGGATCTGCCGGGGCAGACGATGACGGTGAACGGCCAGTCTCTCTATCTGGCTCTGCCCAGCTGGTATCACGCCTACAACACTCTGGCAGCCTTTGCCCTTTGCCGGGAGCTGGGACTGGAGGCCGGCGCTATCGCCGCCTCCCTGGCGGACTACACCCTCCACAGCGGCCGGGTGGTGGAATTTGCTCTGGGCGGACGCAAGGGCACCCTTCTCACCTCCAAGCACGAAAACTCCGTCTCCTATGACCAGTCCATCCGGGCCGCCACCCAAAGCGGCGATGAATGCACCGTGCTGGTCATCGTAGACGCGGTGTCCCGGAAATACTTCACCTCCGAGACCTCCTGGCTATGGGACATCGACTTTGACAGTCTGGCCGCCCCCTGCGTCAGGGAAGTGGTCCTGGCGGGACGGTACTGCCATGACCTGGCCACCCGCTTCTCCTATACCGGGATCGGGCCGGAGCGGCTGGCGGTGTTTGAGGATATCGGCGCCGCCGCGGAGCATTTGCAGTCCGCCGCCCAGGGGCACATCTACGTCATTACCTGCTTTTCCGACAAGGACAAGATCCTTTCCTTATTATAATGCTCGGGCCGGCGAACCCGGCCCTCCGCAAATTCCGCGCTGACGCGCGAAATTTGCGCGCCTGCCGGCGCGTCCCCGCTCTCGCGGGTGCCCCCCGGTAATTCTCTTGACAGAAGGTGATTTTTTGAAGCTCTATCACATTTTCCCTGACTTGATGAACCTTTATGGGGACTACGGCAACCTGGTGGTTTTGCAAAAGGCACTGGCCGACGCAGGGGCAGAGGCAAAGGTCGTTCCCGTCCGCCCCGGCGAGACCCCAGACCTTTCTGACGCCGACTTCCTCTACATGGGCCCCGGCACCGAGCCCGCCCGCAACGCCGCTCTGGAGCACCTGCGCCCCTGGAGGGACGCGCTGGCGGAGGCGGTCCTCATCCGCGGCGTCCCCACCCTCTTTACCGGCAATTCCTGGACCCTGCTGGGCCGGAGTATTACCCTGGCGGATGGCTCTCCCCTGGAGGGGCTGGGCCTCTTTGACTACGCCACCGTTGAGACCCGGGACCGCGCCACCGGCGATGCCATTGCCCTCCCCGCCGCCCAGGCTCTGCCCTCAGCTCCCGCCGTGGGCTTCCTCAACCGCTGTGATCGGGTAACGGGCGTGGAAACGCCCCTGTTCACCCTGGAGATGAGCAAGGGCAACGACGGCGCCTCCCCCGCCGAGGGCTTTGTTCTCGGGAACTTCCATGCCACCCATCTCATCGGTCCCCTGCTGGTGAAAAACCCCCACCTCTTGAACCACTTTGTCTCCCTGCTGGGGGTGGAGCCCCGGCCTGTAAATGAAGCCGATCATACCGCACTGGCCTATCAGGTCACCTTGACCGCCCTGCGCCAACGGCCGGCAGGCAGCCGCTAGGAGCTAACTAATATTAGTTAGCCTTTATCCCAAACAAAGGCGGCGTCCCAAGCCGGGACGCCGCCTTACTTTTTATTCGCTAATTTTTCTTAGTCCGCCGCGAACTTCACATCTCCCGCGACAGTGCTCACCTGATACTTGGGAGCCGCCGCCCCCTTGTAGGTGGCCACGCCGTCGTGGCGGGAAACGGAGGTGACCAGGTCAAAGTCACTGGTCAGGTCGCCGGACACTTGATGATAGGCCACGGAAAACCCCTCATTGTCCGCGGGGAGGGTCACGGTGGTATCTCCCGACACGCTTTGCACGTCCAGCATCTCAGGCAGGCGGGTAAAGACTACGTCAAAGTCGCCGCTGGTGGCCCGGTAAAGCACCTTCGCGCAGGCGCAGTCCTTGCCGTCTACGTCACCGCTGACGGCGGTAATGTTGAGGCTATCGCACGTTAGCCCTGTACCCAGGTCAATATCGCCGCTGGTAGAGCTAATAAGAACGTCCCGGACCTCCAGCGCCTCGGGGAAGGTGATATCCCCGCTGGCGGAATAAATGGTCACGCTGTTCCACAGCCGGCGGGGCAGGAAAATCTCAAAGTCGCTGGCGAAGACGCCAAAGGTAAAGAACACAAACCCGGCGGCGGTGTTGCCCTGCTCGATGCACAGCACCCCGTCCGCCCGCTGAAGGAAGCGGGCGTGCTTGTTCTCGTCCAGGGTCCGGGCGGAGCGCTCGATGACCTGAATGGAAGGCTCATCCCACAGATGAATGACCACGTCGCCGCTTCTCAGCCGCAGCTCCAGCCCGGTGATGTCGTCGGCGGGGACGGTGTAGTCAAACTGGTGGCCGCTCTTTTCAATGTCCACGGTGATCTCCAAATCCTTCACCGCCTCCACGGCGGCGTGGGCCGCATGCTTAACGCCGCCCCAGACCTCCTTGGCGGGCCCCTTCAGCTTTTGAGCCAGGTCTTTGCCCATGGCAATGGTGGCGTCCACCGCCTTTTGGACCTCCGCCTTCCCGGTCGAGCCTCCCGCCAGCTGGATCAGCTCGCTCACGTCACCAATGGAATCCACCGCCGCCTCGTAAGCCTCCTCCGGGTCCATGCCGTGGGCCACCAGATCCTCATACTTGGCGCACAGGTTGCCGCTCAGCTCCTCAATAATGGCCTCCTTGGCCTCGCCGTCCACCGCGCCCGACAGCTTCTGGACTACGGTGGCGTTGATGCGTTCCTTCATTGTCATGGTGATCACTCCTTTCCCAGCAGCTCGTCCAGCATTCCCCGGACGCTCTGCCATTGCTTGCGGCCCTCGTGAAGGGCCTCCTTCCCCGCCTCAGTGATGGAATAGTACCTACGCCGGGCCCCGGCGGACGCCTCGCCCCAATAGGACGTGATTGCCCCCGCCTCCTCCAGGCGGCGGAAGGCAGAGTAGAGCGTGGCCTCCTTAAATTCCAGCGCGCCGGATGTCGCCTCACTCACCGCCTTAGCCAGCTGGTAGCCGTAGCTGTCGCCCTTGGCCAACTGGGCCAGCAGGATAGCGTCCGTGTGTCCACGGAGCAGTTCTGATGTGTTTGCCATTGGTTTTCCCTCCTTTGTGAGGGCAGTATACCGCGAATTACTTCGCCTGTCAAGATACCTCACTAGACTTTAATCGTATTTTAATCAACTGTTCCCACTTTCGACATAAAGAGGCCCGATTCCGTTTGGAATCAGGCCTCTTTTGATTGCTATATGTTGTTTTTATTTGAAATATTACAATTTAGCACTTCTCAAAAATCGTTGCAACACCCTGGCCGCCGCCAATGCAGAGGGTGGCGAGGCCCTTCTTGGCGTCGCCCCGCTTGGCCATCTCGTGGAGCAGGGTGACGATGATGCGCGCGCCGGACGCGCCCACGGGGTGGCCGATGGAGATCGCGCCGCCGTTGACGTTGACCTTGCTCATGTCGAAGCCCAGCTCCCGGGCCACGGCGATAGACTGGGCGGCAAAGGCCTCGTTGGCCTCCACCAGGTCGATGTCCCCGATCTGCAGGCCAGCCTTGCTCATGGCCTGACGGGAGGCGGGAACGGGACCCACGCCCATGATCTTGGGGTCCACGCCGCCCTGGCCCCAGCTCACCAGCTTGGCCATGGGCTTGAGGCCGTACTTGTCCACGGCCTCTTTGGAGGCCAGCAGGATGGCGGCCGCGCCATCGTTGATGCCGGAGGCATTGGCAGCGGTGACCCGCTGGACGTGCTTCTTGGCGTCCGCCTCATGGCACTGGGTGACGGGGAAGGTATGGACGATCTCGTCCTCCACCCCCTCCGGGCCCACGGGGAACGCGCCGCGGAGCTTGGAGATGCCCTCGGCGGTTACGCCCGCCCGGGGGAACTCGTCCTTCTTGAACTCCACCATTTCCTTTTTGACCTTCACCATGACGGGGACGATCTCGTCGTCGAAGCGGCCCGCGGCCTGGGCAGCCTCGGTCTTTTGCTGAGAGGCGGCGGCAAAGGCGTCCTGCTCCTCCCGGGTAATGCCCCACACGTCGTTGATGTTCTCGGCGGTGGTGCCCATGTGGTAGTTGTTATACGCGTCCCAGAGACCGTCGGTGATCATGGTGTCCACCACCTTCTTGTCCCCCATGCGCGCGCCCCAACGCTCGGCGGGCAGGGCATAGGGAGCAGCGGACATGTTCTCCGTGCCGCCGGCCACGATCACGTCCGCGTCCCCGGCGAGGATGGCCCGTGCGCCCTCAATCACGCTCTTCATGCCCGAGCCGCACACCATGCCCACGGTGTAGGCGGGAACGGAGTAAGGCAACCCGGCCTTCACGCCCACCTGACGGGCCACATTCTGGCCCTGGGCGGCGGTGAGGATACAGCCGAACATCAGCTCGTCCACCTGCTCGGGCTTCACGTTGCCCCGCTTGAGCACTTCCTTGACCACGGTCGCGCCCAGGTCGGCGGCGGGAATGTCCTTCAGAGACCCGCCAAAGGAACCCACGGCGGTACGGCAGCAGTTGACTACATAGACTTCGCGCATGATGATGACCTCCATTTTTTTCACAAATTTTGCCCCTCCCACCCATTCCGAGGGCAAAAGCGGGAGTGATTTCCCTTTGATTATATCAGCCTCAAATCCAAATTACAAGAGGCTTTGGCGGGGTTTGTGAAATTTTTATCAAAAGCGCGCCGCCCCGGCAGTCTCCTGTCAGGGCGGCGCATATGAGGGAAAGACGAGAGAGGTCAACCTACCGTTTCCACGCCCCAGGAGGCGGAAACCACGCGTCGGTCCAAATACCCCCGTTCCTTCAGGGTCTTCCAGGTCTCGGTCAGCTCCGGGCTGAGGCGCAGCGTATAAAATTGACGCTCCTGCCCGCCGCCCACGATGGCGTAATTGTTGATCCACTGGGCCTCCAGCTCCCCTGTGTTCAGCTCCTCCTCGCCGGGGGTGCTCCGCAGGACATACCGCCCCGCCAGCATGTCGGCGGCCACCGCGTCCCACACCGCCTTGTTATCCTCTGTGTTGATTTCCCAGCCGATATACTCTGCGTCATCGCCGTTTTCCCCGGAAACGCACAGACTAAAGGACAAATGGTTGGGTGTGCCCCGGTCATAGGGGAAGGACGAGTCGCCCTTGCCCAACGCCGCGTTCAGTAGACGGTGTTCCTCATCCCCGGGGGCATACCAGCTCCGGTACTGCCGCCGCAGGGTGGTCCACCCCAGCTTATACTCCAAATTCAGCGACAAATAATACTCGTCCCCATAGCCAATGTCCTCCCTGTGCTCCACCAGATACCGGTGCAGGTCAGTGACCGCCTTTACGTCCTCCCCGGTAAATTTCAAGCCATTGCCCGCCGAGCCGCTGATCCCCGAGCCGCCAAAGGTGGCGGTCACCGACTTGACTGAGGCGGGGTCGGGCACCCGGGTGGTGAAGCCGATCCAGTCCATGTCCACCGCCGCCACCACCAAAACAAAGGCCACGGCGGAGATCACCGCACCCTTCCAGTGCTTCCACACCTTGAAGGACTTGGCCAGCAGCATTTCCGAGACCATGTAGCAAATAAACGCCGCCACCGCGCAGCAGATCCCGAACTTCCATCCTTCGTTGAGCTGCATGGAATCAAAGACGATGATGGTCAGGAACGTCCCAAAGCCCATGCCGCCGCACACGGTGACACAAATTTTGAACAGCCACTTGATGGGGTCAAAGACGATCAGGTCGCCGCTCCGCTCCGCCTTGCGGATGTGGTGGAGGCCCACGGCGCATAGGGTCATCAAAAAGCCCACCGCGGCGTAGATGGCCAGCATATTCCAGTCGTCGAAGCCCATCCCGCCGCGCCAGTTGTGCCGCACCAGCTGGAGCACGGGACACAGCCACGCCGCCCCCTCGTAAAACCCCGCGCCGAACCCTACAAAGCCGTAGAGGAAGCCGCTCAAAAGCCCCTCTACCAGGGCCACCATCACCGGGACGATCCAGTTGAAGATGAAGTAGAAAGCCACCGCCGCCACCGCGTGACCGGAGATGACGCAGCACAAGGCGGCGAAGCTGAGCCAGAAGAAGCTGTTTAACGCCCCCGCCGCCAAAAAGACCAGAATTTCCGGAGCGAGGATGCCCAAAATGCTCTCCAGCAAAATAGTCACCAGCGTCACCACAAGGAGCGGCCCCACCAGCATGGTATAGCCCGCGGCAAAGGCGGTGAGGAACACCCCTTCCCTCCGCAGGGGCAGCGCGCCAATAAAGTTGGCGGCGTTGCTCTTAAAGAGGTGGAAGAACACCACCACCGCCACCAGCGCGGCCACAAAGGCCAGCCATGGAAACAGCACGGACAGAGAATCCATTGGGTGGTTGCGGACGAAGCTGTTCAAATCGCCATGGATGTGTTGATTCCAGAGCTGCACCGGCAGGATCAACAGCCACAGCCCCAGGTGGGCCGCCCACAGGGGCCAATTCCGGGTCAGGTGCTTCTTATATAAGGTAAGACTAAAGAATGATGTCTCGCACCGCATATTCCTGCTCACCTCCTAACTCATAGATGAAAATTTCCTCCAAACTCAGGGGCAGCGCCTCCAGCAAAACGGGGGAATACACCGCCAGGCGGTTGGTGGCCTCCTCCGCCGTCCCCCGGACGATAACGGTGTGGATACGACCCACCTGGGAGATGTGCAGAATTTCCATATCCTCGGGAAATTCCGGGGCCTCCCGCTCCTGAAACACCACCTGCATCTTTACCACATTCCCCTGCAGCTCCTTCAGCGACCGCTCGATCATCATGGACCCATGGGACAAAATGCCCACCCAATCGCATACGTCTTCCAATTCCCGCAGATTGTGAGAGGAAACCAGCACCGTGGTGCCATTGCTAGCCACATCCTTAAGCATTAGGCTCCACACCTGCCGCCGCATGACGGGGTCAAGGCCGTCCACCGGCTCGTCCAGCAGGAGGTACTCCGGGCGGCAACTCAGGGCCAGCCAGAACGCCGCCTGCTTTTGCATGCCCTTGGACAGCCGCCGCATGGGGGCGTTTTCGTTGACCTCCGGGAATGCTTCCTTTAAGTGCTCATAGCGTTCCATGTCAAACTTGGGGTAGATGCCCTTGTAAAACCTCATCATGTCCTTGGTGGAGGCGGAGGTAAAATAGAACAGCTCGTCAGGGATGCAGGCGAGCTTCCCCTTGATGAGGGGGTTTTCATAGACGCTCTCGCCGCCCACCTCCACTTCCCCGCTCTCCGGCTGATACACCCCGGAGATGTGCCGCAGGATGGTGGATTTTCCCGCGCCGTTCGGCCCCACCAGGCCGTAGACCGCCCCGGTGGGCACGGTCATGGTCAGGTCCTTGAGGCAGTGAAAGCTGTCAAAGTGCTTCTCCACATGGCTCACACGAATCATGTCTCCTCGCTCCTTTCCGCCACCCGGTAGGCAGCATGTTCGTCCTGCTCCAGCACGCCCTGGGCAACCAGCCGTTCATAGGCGCTTCGCACCGCATTTGGATTGAGCACCATCTGCCAAGCCAGTTCCTTAGGGCTTGGCAGCATTTCTCCCGGGAGAAATGCACCCGCCCGTACCAGCCGCTCCAGGCCGCCCGCAACCTGGTCCCAGACCGGCCCGGCTTGGCGGCTTGTCAAGGGAATCATAAGTGTCCCCTCCGTTTCCTCAGTTTATAGGAATAGCTTACCACATTGCAAGGGGCAGTTCCTTAAAAAAACCTTACATTTTTAAAAAACCCTTGTGAAGCCACGCAGTGCGTGCTATACTGGACAAAATCGAAGGATTGGGGGATAACTCATGATCGACAGCTATAATCTCCATTGCTTTCTCTCGGTGATCCGTCATCTGCTGGCCACGCCCGAGGTGCAATCCATGGCCCAGTGGCGGCACCATTTTGACGTCACCTGCTATGAACACTCTCTTTTCGTCTCCTACATTGCCTTCCGTCTGGCCCGGTTCTTCCACATGGACTGCTACGCCGCCGCCCGGGCAGGACTGCTGCACGACCTCTACCTCTACAGCCCCTACGACCCCACTTCTCACCCGGGCAACCAGTGCTTCTATCATCCTGTTGCCGCCCTACATAACGCCAAGGCCCTGGTCCCCGACCTCTCCAAGGAAGAGCAGAACAGCATCCTCACCCACATGTGGCCCCTGGCCGCCCACATGCCCAAGTGCCGCCTGGCGCTCATCATCAACCTCTCTGATAAGTTCTGCGCTACCCTGGAGGTTTTGAAGCTGTATCACCTACTCAAGGTGAGAGACCGTATGCCGGCGTCGACATATTGTTCTACGTGAAACATTGCCGCATCCTGCGGCTACCCGACCGATGCTTCGTCGGCATAGCCGCCGAAGCTCGGAGCTAAGAACCTGCCACCGGCAGGTTCTTTTCACGCTCCGACGTGAAACATTGCCGCATCCTGCGGCTACCCGACCGATGCTTCGTCGGCATAGCCGCCGAAGCTCGGAGCTAAGAACCTGCCACCGGCAGGTTCTTTTCACGCTCCGACGTGAAACATTGCCGCATCCTGCGGCTACCCGGCCGATGCTTCGTCGGCATAGCCGCCGAAGCTCGGAGCTAAGAATCTGCCACCGGCAGGTTCTTTTCACGCTCCGACGTGGAACATTTTCATTTCCCGACCCCCTTCCCGTTTCTTCGCCCTTCCTTCGTGGTACACTAAGGCAAACCACCACGAAAGAAGGGCCTTTTTATGGGCGTTTTCATGCGGGCGGCGGGCTTTGAGAGCAAGCAGGTGCTTGATCTTCCAATTGCCGCCATTTCCCCCAACCCCGGCCAGCCCCGCACCAACTTTTCCCCCGCCGCCTTGGAGGAACTGGCGCAGTCCATTGCCGTCCACGGCATTCTGCAGCCCTTGACCGTCCGCCGTTCAGGCGGCGGCTGGCAGCTGGTCTCGGGGGAACGGCGGCTCCGCGCGGCCAAGCTGGCCGGACTGGACACGGTCCCCTGCCTGGTGGCTCACGTGGACCAGGAGGAATCCTCCCAGCTGGCGCTGGTTGAAAATCTCCAGCGGCGGGACCTAGACTTTTTAGAGGAGGCCCTGGCCCTCTCCCAGCTCATTTCTACTTACCGGCTCACCCAGGAGGAGGCCGCCCGCCGCCTGGGCAAGAGCCAGTCCGCCATCGCCAACAAGCTGCGGCTCCTTCGCCTTTCTCCAGACGCCCTTACCCTTTTGCGGCGGGAAGGCTTTTCCGAACGCCACGCCCGCGCCCTGCTCCGCCTCCCTGACGACGCCGCCCAGCTCTCCGCCGCCCGGGCGGTGGTAACAGGAGATCTCACCGTGGCGGCCACCGAGGCGCTGGTGGACAAGCTCCTATCCCCTGCCCCGCAAAAGCCCTCCAAGCCCAAGGTCATTCTTCGGGACGTGCGACTGTTTCTCAACTCCCTGGCCAAAAATCTGAAGCTGGTGCAATCGGCGGGCATTCCCGCCAAGTGCGAGCGTTCGGAGACCGAGGGCGAGATCACGTTGACTATTACCCTGCCCAAGGCGATGTAAAATCAAAGTGTTTCACGTGAAACATTCGCGTTTTCCCCGTTGTTTTCAAAATAATCCTTGCCTTTCCCCTCGCGCGCCTATATAATAGTAGGTGCGCGAGTTTTATGTAGAAATGTAAAGGCAGGTCTCATTATGGCAAAGACTGTTGCAATCGTGAATCAAAAGGGCGGCGTGGGCAAAACTACCACCTGTGTCAACCTGGCCGCCGCCCTCCAGGCCTTGGGCAAGCGGGTGCTGGTGTGCGATTTTGACCCTCAGGGCAACGCCACCTCCGGCCTAGGGGTGGACAAGGCCACCCTCAACCCTTCCATCTACGAGGTCTTGATCAACGGCGCTCCCATTCAGAAAGCCGTCGTCTCCACCAAGTGGTGCGACATTATCGGTTCCAACAAGGTCCTGGCCGGAGCTACGGTGGAGCTGATCTCCATGCCTGACCGGGAAAACCTTCTCAAAAAGGCCCTGGCCCAGCTGGATGAGCAGTATGATTACATCTTCATCGACTGCCCCCCTTCTTTGGAGCTGTTGACGCTAAACGCCCTGTGTGCCGCCCAGTTCATTTTGATTCCGGTGCAGTGCGAATATTACGCTCTGGAAGGTCTCTCCGATCTGTTGACCACCATGCGTATCGTCAAGCGGTCTCTTAACCCCGGGTTATCCTTGATGGGGGTCATCCTCACCATGTACGACGGGCGGACCAACCTTTCTATGCAGGTGGCAGAGGAGGTCAAGCGTCACTTCCCCGGCAAGGTATACGCCTCGGTCATCCCCCGCAACGTCCGCCTGTCCGAGGCCCCCAGCCACGGCAAGCCGGTCATGGCCTACGACCCCTGGAGCCGCGGCACCGACGCTTACAAGGCCTTGGCCGAGGAGATCATTTCCCGCGCGTAAAATGTTTCACGTGGAACATTAAAGAAAATACAAACAGAAAAGAGGAGCACATTATGGCTTTCCCTGAACGCGGCTTAGGACGAGGTCTGGGCGCTCTCATGGGCGACGACGCTTATTCCGAGGAGCAGAGCGGTTCCCTCTCCACCCTACCCATCTCTCAGATCCAGCCCGGTCTGAAGCAGCCCCGCAAGCGCTTTGACGACGAGGCCATTTCCGAGCTGGCCGACTCCATCCGGGAGCACGGCCTCATTCAGCCTCTTACAGTCCGCCGTCTGGCCTCCGGCTATTATCAGATCATCGCCGGAGAGCGCCGTTGGCGTGCCTCCAAGGAGGCAGGGTTGACCGAGGTCCCCGTCAGTATCATTGAGGCGGATGACAAAAAGGTCATGGAGCTGGGTCTGATCGAAAACCTCCAGCGGGAGGACCTGAACCCCATGGAGGAGGCCAACGGCTACAAGGCTCTCATGGAGGAATACGGCATGACCCAGGAGGAAGTCGCCCAGCGGATGGGCAAGTCCCGCCCCGCCATTGCCAATGCTCTGCGGCTGCTGGCTTTGCCCGACGCGGTGCGTTTCCTGCTGGAGGAGGGCAAGCTCTCCGCGGGCCACGCCAAGGCCATCCTTGCCGCCCCCGCCGGGGAGCCTCAAAAGAAGCTGGCCCAGAAGGTCGTTGACGAGGGCCTATCTGTCCGAGAGACCGAGGCCCTGGCCAAACGTCTGTCCAAGGCCGCCGACAGCCAGGAGGACGCCGTCCTCAAGCCGGTGGATCCCGCCCGGGAGAGCTACCTCATCCACCTCAACGACCTCTCCAAGAACCTGTCCCAGCGGTTGGGTCACAAGGTGCAGTTCCAGGAGGGGGCGAAGAAGTCCCAAATGGTCATTGAGTATTATTCTTTGGAGGATCTGGACGATCTCCTGAACAAGATCGGTGTGGGAGGCGACAGCCTGTGAGCCGCCGCATCGACAAGGATGAGGCGGCTCACCTCCAGTATGAGACCGAGCACACCGAACCGCCCAAGTCCCGCTCGGTCATTGTTTACATGGTCATTCTGGTGGCCGCGGCGTTTTTGCTCCTGTTGCTTGCCTACTTTATGCAGCTACGCACCGCTGATACGGTGGAGGGCCTCCATCAGTCAGTGAACTCCTTCCAGACCATTGACCAGTTGGTCGAGGACAACCGACTTCTGCAGGAGGAGGTGGACCGGCTCAAGACAGAAAACGCCGAGCTGTCTGACAAGCTGGCCCAGCGCGAGGAAACCCTGCGCAACACGGAGGAAGCACTCTCCGCGGCCACCAGCGACAGTCGCGACAGCGAGCGCCGCGCCGACGCTCTCGCCACCCTGCACCAGCTTCGTGTTCTCTATAACGGCAAGCAGTATAAGGACGCCTTGGCGTTGCTGAAAAAGCACCCCGACATGGAGGCCGACCTGACGCTGGTCAACAGCGAAATGAGCGACGAGGAGCTAAAGATCTACGACCCTCTGGCCGCCTATCAGCGCATTGCCAAGCTGCTGGGCGTGGAGTAAGTTGAACACCGCAAACCATTGAAAAGAGGTTATTTCTATGCTGGACATTCGCTTTATTCGAGAAAACCCTGAAGTGGTCAAGGAAAACATCCAGAAGAAGTTCCAGGGCGCCAAGCTTCCCCTGGTGGACGAGGTCATTGCCTTGGACGGGGAAAACCGCGCTGCCATGAGCGAGGCCAACGACCTGCGGGCGGCCCGCAACACCCTCTCCAAGCAGGTGGGTATGCTGATGGGCCAGGCAAAAAAAGACCCCTCCAAGCTGGCAGAGGCGGAGGAAGCCAAGGCCCAGGTAAAGGCCAACGCCGACCGTCTGGCGGAGCTGGAGGCCAAGGAGACCGAGCTGGCCCAGAAGATCCGCCGCATCCTGCTCCAGATCCCCAACATCATCGATCCCTCCGTGCCCATCGGTCCCGACGACAGCGCCAACGTAGAGGTGGAGCGGTTTGGTGAGCCGGTCACCCCGGACTTTGATATCCCCTACCACACCCAGATCATGGAGTCCTTTGACGGCATTGACATGGACGCCGCCGGGCGGGTGTCCGGCAACGGATTCTACTATCTGCTGGGGGACATTGCCCGTCTCCATGAGGCGGTGCTGGCCTACGGCCGGGACTTTATGATCTCCAAGGGCTTCACCTACTGCATCCCCCCCTTCATGATTCACGGCAACGTGGTGGAGGGGGTCATGTCCCAGACGGATATGGACGCGATGATGTATAAGATTGAGGGGGAGGATCTCTACCTCATCGGCACCAGCGAGCACTCTATGATTGGGCGGTTCATTGACCAAATCATCCCCGCTGAGAAGATGCCCCAGACGTTGACCTCCTACTCCCCCTGCTTCCGCAAGGAGAAGGGCTCCCACGGCTTGGAGGAACGGGGGGTCTACCGCATCCACCAGTTTGAAAAGCAGGAGATGATCGTGGTTTGCGCCCCCGAGGAGTCTATGGACTGGTACGAAAAGCTGTGGAAATACTCCGTGGAGCTGTTTCGCAATTTTGACATCCCCGTGCGCCAGCTGGAGTGCTGCTCCGGCGACCTGGCCGATCTGAAGGTAAAATCCTGCGACATCGAGGCGTGGTCCCCCCGGCAGCAGAAGTATTTCGAGGTGTGCTCCTGCTCCAACCTGGGGGATGCCCAGGCACGGCGGCTGAAGATCCGCTATAAGGACGCCGAGGGCAAGACCCAGCTGGCCCACACCCTCAACAACACCTGCGTGGCCCCACCCCGGATGCTTATCGCTCTGCTGGAAAACAACCTCCAGGCTGACGGCAGTGTGAAGATCCCCAAGGTGCTCCAGCCCTACATGGGCGGGAAGGAAGTTCTGACGCCCAAGGTGTAAAAAACAACAAAAAAGGAGGAAAAAGCATGAAGGAAAAGAAGGGCTTTTTCGGGGAATTCAAGGAATTTATTGCCCGCGGGAACGTGATGGACATGGCCGTCGGCGTCATTATCGGCGGCGCGTTCGGCAAAATCAGCACGTCCCTGGTCAACGACATCATCATGCCCCTTATTTCCATGCTGACCGGAGGGGTGGATTTCTCCGCTTGGAAGTGGGTGCTCAAGGCCGCCGTAGGTGAGACGCCCGAGGTGGCGGTAAACTTCGGCGTGTTCCTGGCCACCATTTTGGACTTTATCATCATAGCCTTTGCCGTGTTCTGCATGATCAAAGCCATCAACCACCTCCACCGCAAGAAGGCGGAGGCTCCCGCCGAGCCCGAGCCGGAGCCCACCCCTGAGCCCTCCGCCGAGGAAGCGCTGCTCACCGAGATCCGCGACCTGCTGAAGGAGCAGAAAAGCTGATGGCCCAACCTGAAAAAGACATGTCCACACCGGACGCGCAGCTCTCCGGGGCGGATGCCGCCGAATCGGCCTCCCCTGCCCCGTCGGAGGAGCTGCAGCCCCAGGTCCCGCCCCGGCCACAGTACACCACCTTCCAGCGTGTCCTTGCCCTGCTGGGAGCCATCTTTGTGATCATAGTCACTCTGATGTACACCTACTCCATCGCCACCGGCGACCTCTTTTTCCGATGAAAGATCAACTGGTGTTTTTGGCAGCAGGACTGTCCGCGTTGGGATGTAAACCTGTAAAGGTAGATGCCCTTACGAAATACAGCGCGCTTTTGCTGGAAAAAAATCAGGTGATGAATCTCACCGCCATCACTGACCCCTTTGAGGTGGCCACACTTCATATGCTGGACTGCGCTGCCCTGTCCGCTAATCTGCCCCAGGGTGTTGAAAGCCTGGCCGATGTGGGCACAGGAGCAGGCTTTCCAGGGCTGGTGGTCGCCATTTTGCGTCCTGAATTGGCGGTCACCCTTCTTGACCCGCTGGAGAAGCGGCTCAAATTTATACAGGAGGTTGTTGACGCGCTAGGTCTTTCCAACGTCACCCTCCTCCACATCCGGGGAGAGGACGCAGGGCGGGAGCCGGAGCTGCGCGAGCGGTTCGATGTGACCACCGCCCGGGCGGTGGCCGACCTCACCGTGCTGGGAGAGCTGTGTCTGCCCCTGACCAAGCCGGGAGGCTGGTTCCTGCCCATGAAGAGCGTGGACAGCGGCGGGGAGTTGGAGACCGCCAAACCCTTTCTTGGCCAGCTGGGAGGGGTTGTCTTGGACCCGCTGGACTATTTGATTCCGGGCACGGCGGTGACCCACCGGATCTGGCGGGTGGAAAAACGCCGGGCGACCCCGGATCAGTTCCCCCGTAAGTGGGCCAGAATCAAGAAAAAATAAAAACCTAACAAAAACCACAAAAACCCCGTTGCCAGCAACGGGGTTTTATGATATCATAACTATGGGATTATATTCTGGTGGCATTTGGGCCATCATCCCGGAGAGGAGGGGCTCCCCTATGTCCACATCTGTCGCCGTTACCTCGGGCAAGGGAGGCACCGGCAAAACCTCCTTTACCGCCGCGGTGGGTTCCTGCCTGGCCGCCTTGGGGCAAAGGGCCCTGTGCATCGACATGGACATTGGCCTTCGCAACCTGGATATCGCCTTGGGCATGTCCGATCTGGCGGTGATGGACTTTACCGACGTGATCGAGGGCCGCTGTGCCTTTGAGCGGGCGGTGGTGGAGCACCCGAAGATCCCTGGACTTTTCCTTCTCACCGCTCCCTTTACCCTTCCCCTGGGCCTCACACCCCAGCATGTCGCCGCTCTGGTGGCACGGGCCAAGGAGGACTTTGACTTTGTGCTCATCGACTGCCCCGCCGGACTGGGAGACGGCTTTCAGTTGGCCGCGGGAGCTGTGGACCGTGCAGTGGTGGTCTCTATGACCGACCCCTCCGCCCTGCGGGACGCCCAGCGCACCGTCATGGAGCTCTCCCCTAAGATCGAGACCCTGCACCTGGTGATGAACCGGGTCCAGCCCAAACTGATCCGCAAGCTCCACACCAACATTGACCAGGCCATGAACACCGCCGGCCTGCCCCTTTTGGGGGTGGTGCCCGAGGACCTTACCGTCACCCTGGCCGCCGGTGAGGGCACTCCCCTGGTCTTGGCCCACCGCAAGGGCGCGGCGCGGGTGGCCTACCTCAACATTGCCAAGCGGCTTATGGGCCGTCAGGTGCCCTTGCTGATGACGTGATCCCGGCTGTTCCCGCCACAGGCGGAATTTATAAACGAAAGGTGTGCTTTTCATGACGATCGCCTTAATGAGCCATGACAGAAAAAAGGAATTGATGGTACAGTTTTGCACCGCGTACAGCGGCATTCTGGCCAAGCACACCGTCTGCGCCACCAGCGCCACCGGTCGTCTGGTGGAGGAGGCCACCGGCCTGAAGGTCCACCTGTTCCTCCCCGGCGGACAGGGGGGCGCCCAGCAGATCGGCGCGCGCATCGCCTATAACGAGATCGACATGGTGCTCCTCTTTGCCGACCCCCAGGTGGAGCCCGAGGACGCCGACCTTCACTATATCATTCAGACCTGCGACCAGTATAACGTCCCCTGCGGCACCAACGTGGCCACAGCCGAGATGCTCATTCTGGGCCTGGACCGGGGCGACCTGGACTGGCGCAGCGTGCTCAATCCCAATTCTACTCCCTTTACGCTGTAAGAAGCGTGAGCGTGACAGCCCAAACACGAAGGATGTGACCCCCATGCCCATTCAAAAGCCCCGCACGCTCTCCGGCTTCATGGAGCTTTTGCCCCAGAAGCAGGTGCTGTTCGATGCTATGGTGGAAAAACTGCGCAGGACCTATTCCCTTTACGGCTTTTCCCCCCTGGACACCCCTGTCATCGAGGCCAGCGAGATCCTGCTCACCAAAAGCGGCGGCGAGACGGAAAAACAAATATACCGCTTTACCAAGGGGGACAGTGATCTGTCCCTTCGTTTTGACCTGACCGTCCCCCTGGCCAAGTACGTGGCCCTCCACTACAACGACCTGGCCTTCCCCTTCCGCCGCTTCCAGATCGGCAAGGTCTACCGGGGGGAGCGGGCCCAGCGGGGCCGCTTCCGGGAGTTTTACCAGGCGGACATCGACGTGATCGGCGACGGCGCGTTGGATATTTTGAACGACGCCGAGATGCCCGCCATTATCTACCGGGCCTTTACCTCCCTGGGCCTGGACCGCTTCGTCATCCGGGTGAACAACCGCAAGATTTTAAGCGGCTTTTACGCCATTATTGAGGAGGAGGACAAGGCCCCTGAGATCATGCGCCTGGTGGACAAGGTCGAGAAGATCGGCCTGGAAAAGGTGGGCCTCATGCTGGTGGACGATCTGAACATCAGCGAGGACACCGTGGGCGAGATCGTGGAGTTCATGGCCATCAAGGGCAGCAACCAGGAGGTCCTGACCGCTTTGGAGGAATACCGCGGCCGCAACGAGGCCTTTGACCAGGGTCTGGACGAGCTGAAGACCGTCTGCCGCTACCTGGTGGACTTTGGCGTACCCGAGACCCATTTTGCCATTGACCTGTCCATCGCCCGTGGGCTGGACTACTACACCGGCACAGTCTACGAGACCCGGCTCCTGGACTACCCCGAGATCGGCTCTCCCTGCTCCGGCGGCCGGTATGACAACCTGGCGGCGTATTACACAGAAAAGCAACTCCCCGGCGTGGGCATCTCCATCGGTCTCACCCGGCTCTTTTATGTGCTGGACGAGCAGGGCCTCCTGAACCCCGACGCCCTCACCGCCCCCGCAGAGGTGCTGGTCCTGCCCATGACCGACGATCTGGCGCCTGCCGTAACCCTGGCCACCCAGCTGCGGGAGGGAGGCATTCCCACCCATCTCTATCACGAGTCCAAGAAATTTAAGCAAAAGCTTTCCTACGCCGATAAGCTTGGCGTTCCCTTCGTGGCCCTGCTGGGGGAGGATGAGCTGGCCCAGGGCAAGGTCGCTTTGAAGGACATGTCCTCCGGGGAACAGCTCCTGCTTCCCGCCGAGGAGGCCGTCCGTCACATCCATACCGCGCTGGCGGCGCGCAGAAGCGCACCGCCCATTCAGGAGAAAAACTATGTGTAAAGTAAAATTCCTTGTCGCCTTTCTGTTTGCTTTTTGTTTTTCGGTTGCGTTGCCCTCTGCCGCCTTGGCAGCCGGTAGTTTCCCGGCCGTCAACACCTATCAAAGCGGTTACTATCACGACGTGCCTGCGGGAGAGTGGTACGCTGACGCAGCCAAGCTCTGCTACGAAACCGGCCTGATCACCGGCACTCGGGCCAACCTCTTTAGTCCCAACAACGCCGTGACCGTGGGCGAGGCAGCCGCTATCTCCGCCCGGATCTCCGCCTCTATTGATGGCGGGACCATTCGGGAGCAGCGGGAGGGTGAGGCGTGGTACCAGCGGTATGTAGATTTTTTGGAGGATCGCGCCGTGGCCGTCCCCACCCCCACACAAAACGCTTCCCGCAGCCAATTTTTCCACCTGCTGGCCGCCGTGGTACCTCCCCGGCAGCTGGAGGCGATCAACTCCATTGAAACCTTGCCCGACACCGACGACCCGGATGTTTTGCGTTTCTATAACGCCGGCATCCTTACCGGGACCGACGTGACCGGAACCTTTTCCGGCAGCCGGGGCCTGAAGCGCAGCGAATGCGCCACGATGGTCGCCCGGATCATTGACCCAAATCTGCGCCAAACCTTTGCCCCCCAGGCAGATCAAACGCCTCCGGTCCTCTCTGCCAAGGATGAGCTTTTACAGACAGAGGCGGTGCGGGTCAACGGCATATCCGTAAGCTTTGAAAAATACCTGAGCGTCCTGAACGACTGCATTGCCGAGACTGACGCCTCCCTCAAGGCAAACTCCGGCAAGGGATTGGACTGGACCGCCAAATATTCCGACGTAGACGATTTGCCGGCTTACTTTAAGGAAATGGCCCTGAGCCGGGTAGTGGAAACCTCCCTGGAGGAGGCCCAGGCCAAAGCGTTGGGCTGTTCGGTGGAGGCTCTGCCTGCGGTCCTTACCCCCGATCCCTCCAAGGATCTGGACCGGATCTACTGCGCCAAGCACATCCTGGTTGCCGATGAACAGACCGCCAATGCCATTGTCGCCCTGCTGAAGGCCAGCCCCTCCCTAAACACCTTCGACGCGCTTTTGACCCAATATGGCACCGACCCAGGGATGAAAGCCGACTCCCGCGGGTATATTTTTACCGACGGGGATATGGTAGCGGAATTTGAAAACGCAGTGAAGGCGCTCGATCTCGGCGCGTGCTCCAATGTTCCTGTAAGATCCTCCTTTGGTTATCATGTGATCCTCCGTCTGGATCCCACCACCCGTCCGGGTTGGGAGCAGGCATGGCAGGAGCGAAAGTATACCGACCTTGTCGACCAGTGGATGGAGGGGGCAACCATTACCCCAAACACCGCCGAGCTCAATAAACTGGACGTGCAGGCGCGATATGCCGCTTACTTAGCCTCCCAGGACGGCTAACGCCGTCTTTGTGATAACAGCAAGACGAAAATAAAGCATAAATACGTGGAGTTGATGAAGATGGAACAGATCAAAACCGCCTACCGGACCCACACCTGCGGCCAGCTGCGCATGGCCGACGTGGGAACCAAGGTCACCCTTGCCGGGTTTTTGGAGAACCTTCGCGAGGTAGGCGCCAACTTGGGCTTCGCCGTTCTCCGGGACTTTTTTGGCCTCACCCAGATCGTCATCGAGACGGAGGAGATGATGACCGCCTTCAAGGCCCTCAACAAGGAATCCACCATTCAGGTGGTGGGCGTGGTCCGGGAACGGGACAGCAAAAATCCCAACATGCCCACCGGCGACATCGAGGTCCTGCCCGAGGCCCTTACCGTTCTGGGCCGCTGCCGCCACAACGAGCTGCCCTTCCAGGTCCCCCGCTCCCGGGAGGCGGACGAGTCCGCCCGGCTCAAGTACCGCTACCTGGATCTGCGCAACCCCGAGGTAAAGGCCAACATCATCCTCCGCTCCCAGGTGGTCGCCGCTCTGCGCGCGGCCATGATCGACCAGGGCTTTATGGAGATCACCACCCCCATCCTCACCGCCTCCTCCCCTGAGGGAGCCCGGGACTACCTGGTCCCCAGCCGCAAGCACCCCGGAAAATTCTACGCGCTCCCCCAGGCCCCCCAGCAGTTCAAGCAGCTACTAATGGCCTCCGGCTTTGATAAGTATTTCCAGATCGCCCCCTGCTTCCGGGACGAGGACGCCCGGGGCGACCGCTCCCCCGGCGAGTTCTACCAGCTGGACATGGAGATGGCCTTTGCCGACCAGGATGACGTATTCGCCGTGCTGGAGACCGTCCTGCCCCCCATCTTTGCCAAGTTTGGCAAGTATAACACCGCCTCCTCCGCCCCCTTCACCCGCATTCCCTTCCTGGAGGCTATGAATACCTATGGCTCGGACAAGCCGGACCTGCGCATCGATCTGCGGCTCACCGACGTGACTCAGCTCCTGGGCGTCTGCGGCTTTGGTCCCTTTGAAGGGAACGTAGTGAAGGCCGTAAAGGTTACCGGCTTTACGGCGACCCGGAAGCAGATCGATAAGTTGTGCGCCGACGTGGAGGTGCAGACCGCCCAGAAGACCTATTGGTTCCGCCTGGACGAAAACGGCGAGCTGGTGGGCGGCATCGCCAAGTTTTTGCAGGAGAAAAAGGCGGAGGTCGTCGCCGCGCTGGGCCTGGAGCCCAACTCCTTTGTGGGCCTGGCCGCAGGGCCTCTGCTCACCGCCCAAAAGACGGCGGGCGTCCTGCTGAAGATGGCGGCCCAGCTGGCCCCCCAGCACTTCAACAAGGAAACCTACGAGTTCTGCTGGATCGTAGACTTCCCCATGTATGAAATGGGGGAAGAATCCGGCCAGCTGGAGTTCTGCCACAACCCCTTCTCCATGCCCTCCGGCGGGCTGGAGATCCTGGACAAGGCGGCCCGGGGAGAGCTCGACCCCCTCTCCATCACCGCCGACCAGTACGACCTGGTGTGCAACGGCGTGGAGCTTTCCTCCGGCGCGGTGCGAAACCACGACCCGGAGATCATGGTGGAGGCCTTCAAGCTGGTTGGCCTGGGCGAGGAGGACGTAATGAAAAAGTTCCCCGCCATGTATAACGCCTTCACCTACGGCGCACCGCCTCATGCGGGCATTGCCCCCGGCGTGGACCGGATGGTCATGCTCCTGGCAGGAGAGGACTCTATCCGTGAAATCATCCCGTTCCCCATGAACAAGTCCGCCCAGGACCTGATGATGTCCGCCCCCAGCGAAGTCACCCAGGCTCAGCTGGACGAGCTGCACATTGCTGTGACCGCCACAGAAGAGGAGCCCGAAGCGTAAAAAACAGGGGGACAGTCTGAGACTGTCCCCCTGTGTGTTTGACGGGCGGGGTAGATCCCTCCCGCGGCACGGTCCGCGTTACAGGACCATAGAAACACGTCCGATTACCCCAAAGGTGAGCAGGACAGACACGCCATAGAGTAATTGGCGGGTGTCGAAGGGCATGTTTACGGTCTTTTCTACCAATGTTTTTACTTTTTCCATGGGAAACTCCTCCTTCAGACTTGCTCGTCCCTATTTTCCTTTTTCTTATAAACCATATGTTCGCTCGAAGTTTTGTTCGTGGAACCGTTGTTCTATTTATACAACGTCTGTTCGATTTTGTCAAGAGGTTTTTTAAAAATTATTCGGAACTTTTTTCCACGCCCCACGTCCAAGGGGGTATGCGACAAACCCCCGCGAACATTTCATAAGGAGGAAAAAAACCATGAAGCGTAAACTTTTGTCCCTGCTTTTGGCCTCCGCCATGCTGCTGGGCGTGGCCGTGCCTGCCCTGGCGGCGGAGGCGTCCGACCGAGAGCTGATGGAGGTCACCGCCAAGGTGAAGGCCACCCTGGACCTGGACACCGAGCTTTATGACGACTTCCAGGGCTACAGCGAGGAGGACGTGCTGCTGGGCAAGCGGTGGCAGCTGAGCTGGACCGGCGACGGCATTAGCCTGTCCATTACTGCCGACGCAAGCGGCAAGATCTATGCCTATAACGCCTACCGCGCGGTGGAGGAAGTGGCTGTGGCCCTTCCCTCCCGCTCCAACGGCGGTCGGCTGGACATTCCCCGCCTGCCCGAGGACAAGTCGGTGGCCGCCTTTGAGACCGCCAAGGCGTTCCTCGCCAAGGTGCTGGAGGCCCCTGTGGAGAGCGTGGAGCTGTCTAACGACTACCGCCCCTCCCTGCGTCAGGACACCTATTGGTACAACGGCTCCGTTCTGCTCAATGGGCTGGCGTCTCCCATCTCCTGCCATGTCTCCGTCCGCGCCAGCGACCTTACCGTCCTGCGCTTTGACCGGGGCGACATGAACAGCGGCTATCTGGGTGGCGTACCCGGCAAGGACACGACCGTCACCGACGCCCAGGCCCGTCGGTTGCTCCGCTCCACCCTGGACATGGAGGCCAAATACGTCCTGACCGACGACGGCAAGACCGCCCGGGTACAGTACGTGCCTCTCTCCGGCGACAGCTACTATGTGGACGGCGTCACCGGAGAGCTTATCAACCTCACCGAGCTGCGCGCCAAGCTGTGGCGCTCCGGTGGCAGCGGCGGGGCGATGAACCGCTTCGACGTGATGGAGTCCCCCGAGGCCGCGGCGGACAGCGCTCTGAAGTCCACTCTCACCCAGGCGGAGAAGGACGGAGCGGCCATCCTGAAGGACGCCCTCGCCAAGGAGGACCTGGACAAGGTGCTGAAAAACGCCTGGCCCGAGCTGGGTCTGGACAAATACACCCTGGCTACCGCCAGCTACTCCCTCTATGAAAAGAAGCTGGAGGAGGGCGTGGAGCGCACTCCGGAGGACTATGACATCACCTGCCGGCTCACCTACGGCCGCCAGCTGGACAACGCCACCGCCAATAAATACGTCACCGTGGACGCCAAGACCGGGGAGTTGAAGTCCCTGCGGTCCGGCCGCTCCTACAAGGACGGCTGGCCCGAGACCTTCCCTGTCTCCGTCCCCGTAAACACCGCCCGGGGCACCGCCGAGGCCTTTCTTACCGCCTTTGCCGGGGACAACTATGCCAAGCTGGGCCTGTTCTCCACCGACAATGCCAAGGAGACCAAGGGCTGGCAGCACACCTTTACCTTCCAGCAGACAGCCAACGGCTACTTCTATGAAGGCAATTCCTATACCGTCAGCGTGGACGCCCAGGACGGTACCATCAACTACGTCTCCGGCTCCTTTGACCCGGAGGTGGAGTTGATCACCCCCAAGCGGGTGGTGACCAAGACCCAGGCCATCGAGGCCTACGAGGGGGCCATGGACCTGCAGTACAGCTATATGGAGGTCCCCGTCTCCATCTCCCTGGCCGGGCAGCAGCTTATGCCTCTCCTCAAGGAGGCAGGCTATGAGTTTGTCAACTCCCTCAAGACAGGCTTTGTTCTCTCCCAGCCGGAGAAGAAACACATTCACGCTGTGGATGCCGAGACCGGCGAGGTAGTCTCCTGGGACTACACCCCCGGCGAAGAGGCCGCTATGACCTACGACGATCTGGACGGTCACTGGGTCAAGGCCTCCGCGGAGGAGCTGGCGGTGTTCCGCATCGGCTTCTTTGGCGGCTCCATGCGGCCCGCCGATGTTCTGACCCAGCGGGATATGCTCGCCCTGCTCCTCAGTGTGGAGGGCTATGAGTTTGATCCCGCCAAGGCCACAAAGGACGAGGTGGACTGGCTCTACAGCCGGGCCTACAGCTATGGTCTGGTGACCCCTGAAACCCGGGATGAGGATAAGGCCATCACCCGGGGCGAGCTGGTGAAGGTCCTGCTGGACAGCGCGGGCTATGAGAAGATTGCCGCCATTCCCGGCATCTTCCGCTGTGACTTTGCCGACGCTGCCTCTATCCCCACCGACCAGATGGGCTACGCCGCCCTGGCCCAGGGTCTGGGCCTCATTAAAGGCGGCTCCGACGGCTCCTTCGCCGCCGCCCGCACCGCCACCAGAGCGGAGGCGATCTCCTTCCTTTATCAGTACATGAAGTGATTTTCCATAAGAAAACCGAAAGGGAGCTGTGTTTTTCAACACAGCTCCCTTATTATAGTTGTATTTTTCTCTCTCTTGTGATAAAATGTAGTGTGATTTTTTATCATCTTACCAAAGAGAGAAGGAGGGGGACGCCTTGAACCCCGCCAATGAAATTTGGAAAAAGGCCCTTTTGCTGTTGGGTGAGGATCTTACCTCCACCACCCTGCGCACCTGGTTTGACGACGTTACCGCCGTCACCATGGATGGAGATACCTTGATCCTCTGCTCCCCGGAGGATTTTAAGCGGGATATTATCCGCCAGCGGTATCAGCCCAACGTGGAAAAAGCTCTCCATGAGCTTTTTTCACAAGATATTCCCGTTCG
This sequence comes from uncultured Oscillospiraceae bacterium, assembly GCA_910579775.1. Classification (GTDB taxonomy): domain Bacteria; phylum Bacillota; class Clostridia; order Oscillospirales; family Oscillospiraceae; genus MGBC124762. Next base: position 41,927 of record CAJTUE010000005.1, read on the forward strand.
TTTTGTAGACGCCGAGGAGGCTAAGCGTTGGGAGGAGGGCGCCGCCGAGGGTGAGGACTCCTTTTTGAAGGGCATGGGAGAATATACCTTTGATAAATTTGTGGTGGGTTCCTCCAACCGTTTTGCCTACAACGCCGCAAAAAAGGTGTCGGAAAATCCCGGGAAGAGCTATAACCCCCTTTTTATTTACGGCTCCTCCGGTCTGGGCAAGACGCACCTTCTCTACGCCATCGCCCATGCGATTCACACAGACCACCCTACCTGGAAGATTCTCTATGTCAAGAGCGAGACCTTTGTCAACGAGCTGATCCAAAACATTCGGTCTCAAGAGCGCTACATGGAGGAATTTCGAAAAAAATACCGGGATGTAGACGTTTTTTTAATGGACGACGTTCAGTTTATTGCCGGAAAAAACTCCAGCGAGGAGGAGTTGTTCCACACCTTCAACACCCTGCATGAGGCCCAAAAACAGATTGTATTCACCTCCGACCGTCCCGCCCAAGAGATGCTACGGCTGGAAGAGCGGCTCAAGACCCGGTTTGACTGGGGTCTTTCTGCGGACATTCAGCCTCCCGACTATGAGACCCGCGTTGCCATCATCAAAAACAAGGCCATCGCCCGTGGGGTTGACCTCCCCCAGCCGGTGCTCCAGTATGTGGCGGAAAACATCACCTCCAACGTGCGGCAGATTGAAGGCACGGTGAGCAAACTGGTGGCCATGCAGGAGCTGCTGGGAGAGCAGATCAATGTGGACAATGTGATTCGCGCGGTGCGGGATATGCTTTCCACCAAAAACGAATTTCTCCCCTCACCCGATTTGATTATCAGCGAGGTCGCTCAGTTCTATCAGTTGGACAGCGAGGCTATCAAAGGACAGGGACAAAACAAAAGCATTTCCGCCGCCCGCAACGTGGCTATGTATCTGATTCGGGAGATGACAGACCTCTCCCTGCAGGAGATCGGTGATATTTTTGGAAACCGCCACTATTCCACCGTTATCAACTCGGTAAAACGGATCGATAAGCTTTTAAAGGAAGACCCCAACATGGGAGAGATCATCCGTGATTTGAAAACCTCTATTAACGGACGCTTTGAGTGATCGTTTTTCCACAACCAATGTGAATGTGATGTTTTATTTTTGTGGAGGCCCTTGTTTTTCACAATTTATCCATGTTTTTCTCTTCGACTTCAACACCCTCCCGAGGACAAAAAAACCTTGTGTTTTCAAGTTCTCCCCTTCTTTTTTTCACATTTTCCACAGCTCTACTGCTCTCTACTGAAAAAGACCTATCCTTTTTAAAAAAGCACCCTTGAAAGGAGTTTTTGACCATGCGCTTCACCTGTGAAAAAGCCCTGCTTCAAAACGCCATAACTACTACCGGACGGGCCGTGGCGGTAAAAACCTCCATCCCCGCTTTGGAGGGCATCCTTATTGAGGCCATTGGATTTCTCCGCCTCACCGGTTATAACCTGGAAACCGGGATCCAGTCCATGGTCAACGCAGACATCCAAGAGGAAGGCACCCTGGTCCTTTCCGCCAAGCTGTTGGGTGAGATCGTTCGCAAGCTCCCCGATGAGCCGGTGACTGTATCCTCCCAGGGATTGACCGTAAAGCTGGATTGTGGCCAGAGCCACTACACCCTCCAGGCCATCGACCCTGATGAGTTTCCCGAGTTACCCCACGTGGAGGGGGAAAATGAGCTGGTCATGGCCCAGGGAAACTTGAAAAAAATGATTTCTCAAACCATTTTTGCCGTTTCCACCCAGGACATTCGCCCGGTACACACAGGCGCCCTTTTTGAGGTGGAAAACGACTCCCTCACCGTGGTCAGCCTGGACGGCTTCCGCCTGGCTCTTCGGCGGGAAAAATATCAAAAAAATCTGGGAGATGAGCACTATACCTTTGTCGTCCCCGCCTTCGCCCTCAGTGAGGTGGAGAAGATCTGCGCCGAGACCGACGAGCCAATTTCCATCACCCAAGGGCCTGCCCATGTTCTCTTTACCATTGGGGAAACCATCGTAGTAAGCCGCCGACTGGAGGGGGATTTTCTTAACTATAAACAATCCATCCCCAAGGAAAATAAGATCAACGTAGTGGGAGCCACCCGCGACCTACTCACCTCAATTGGCCGCGTCTCTCTTATTTTGAGCGACAAACTGAAAAACCCCCTGCGCTGTACCTTCCGGGAAAACCAACTGTTTATTACCACCAAATCTGCCATTGGCGACGCCTCCGACCTCTGCCCACTGGAGGGTGACGGCGGCGGGCTGGAGATCGGCTTCGACAACCGCTATCTCTCCGACGCTTTGCGTTTTGCCCCCTCTGATCGGGTGCGCCTGGAACTCTCCTCCCCCGTCACCCCCTGCGTCATTCTACCTCCCGAAGAGAATGACGACAGTTTTCTTTATCTGGTCCTTCCCGTCCGTCTGAAGGCAGGAGATTAAAAAATCTTCACATCTACCTTTAAAAAATGGAGAAATGTTCCACATGAAACAAGTTTTCATTCACACGGAGTTTATCAAGCTGGATTCTCTTTTAAAATTTGCCGGTGCGGTGGAGACCGGCGGCGAGGCCAAGGAGGTCATTTTGGCGGGGAAGGTCTCCGTGAACGGAGCGCCCTGTCTGATGCGGGGGAAAAAATGCCGCGCCGGGGATGAAGTTTCCTTTGGCGGCGCGACCTATCGTTTGATATGCGAATAGACTCCTTGTGCTTGGACTTTTGGCGCAACTACCCTCATACCGAGCTATCCTTTGGTCCGGGGGTCAACGTGTTTTACGGAGACAACGCTCAGGGAAAGACCAACCTTTTGGAGGCCATCGCCTACTTATCCTGCGCCAAAAGTCATCGGGCCCGGTATGACCGGGAGCTTATTTACCACGGGGTGGACCACGCTTTTATCCAGGGCGAGGTGTGGGACGGGCGGAGGCTGGTGACCCTGGAAGCCAAGCTCCAGAGGCAGGGCCGGCGGCAGCTGATGGCCAACGGAGTGCGTCTGAAAACCGCCGCGGAGCTGAGCGACAGCCTTAAGACGGTGCTTTTCTGCCCGGAGGATCTGTTTTTGGTGAAGGCCGGGGCGGCGGAGCGCCGCCGTTTTTTTGACGAGTGTATATCACAGCTGCGGCCCCGTTACGCCGTGGCCCTGGCGGAATATAAAAAGCTCTATGAGCACAAGACCCGCATTTTGCGGGACTGGGAGGAAAAAACCGATCTATTGGACGCCCTGGATGATTTCTCTCTTCGTATGGCACAAATGGGGTCGATCCTCATTCACTATCGCGCCCACTTTGTCAAGCAGCTGGCCCTCCACGCCCCCGCCATCCACAGCCAGTGCTCTGGCGGTCGGGAGGTTCTGGAGTTGGACTATCAGACCGTATCGACCATTGAGGACCCCCTGGCGGGCCGCAAAGCGATTTTTGAGGGGTTGCTTGCCCATCAGCAGGCCCACCGCCAAGCGGAGTTGGACGCCCGTCAATGCCTCTCCGGGCCACACAAGGATGATCTTCTGCTCACCATTGACGGCCAGGCCGCAAAGGAATACGCGTCTCAGGGGCAGACACGCACCGCCGCGCTGTCCTTAAAGCTTGGAGCGCGGGAGCTGTGCCACGCCGACGCGGGGGTGTGGCCGGTGCTGCTTCTGGACGACGTGCTCTCCGAGCTGGACGCCCGGCGGCGGGAATTTGTGCTGGAGAGGATTCAGGGTGGTCAGGTGTTCATTACCTGCTGTGAAGAGGGGGAGTTTTCCACTGCACGGAGGTTCCGTGTGTCTGGCGGAAGGGTGGTAAAGTAATGTACCTTCACATCGGAGACGGTACCGTGGTGCCTTACAATAAGATCTTGGGCATTTTTGATCTGGACAACGCCACCTATGCCAAGCGGACCCGGGATTTTTTAGAGCGCGCGGAGGAAGCGGGACGGCTGATCCCCCTGGGCCAGCGGCTGCCCACCTCTCTGGTGGTCACCGATCAAGGTGTTTATCTCTCTCCGATCTCATCCCAGACCCTCAACAAGCGTCTTGGCAAAAACCGCTGGGAGTAAAACAAAAAAATGACCCGGAGGAAAGAGCATGACCCGCAGAGAGCTGGAACGCTATATTTTTGAAACCTACCCCGCGGAGGATGACCGGCCATGGATCGAATATCCGCAGCACCAGGTGTTTCGCCATCCGGGCAACAAAAAGTGGTTTGCCCTGGCCATGACCCTGTCCCGGGACAAGTTGGGGCTTGCGGGTGACGGCTTCATTGACGCGGTAAATCTAAAGTGTGACCCGCTCCTGGTGGACGCCATGCGCCGGGAGCCGGGCTTTTTTCCTGCCTATCACATGAACAAGACCCACTGGATCACCGCAGCTCTGGACGGCTCCGCCGACGATGAAAAGCTGAAATTTATTCTGGAAATGAGCTATGACCTGACCAAGCCCAAGACACAGAGGAAAAAGAGCCCTCCCGAGGCGGAATAAATTTGCAAACGTCTGAAAATTATGTTATCATTATATAGATAACGACTTCGGAGGTATTTCCATGGAAAAGGACGAAGAATTGATCTTGGATGCCCAGGAATCCACCCATACCGAGCACGAGTACGGCGGCTCGGAGATCCAGGTGCTGGAGGGACTGGAGGCGGTGCGCAAGCGCCCGGGTATGTACATCGGCTCCACCTCGGCCTCCGGCCTTCACCATCTGGTCTATGAGATCGTGGACAACGCCATCGACGAGGCGCTGGCGGGCTACTGCACCCACATCACCGTGGACATCCTCCCCGGCGACGTCATCAAGGTCACCGACAACGGCCGCGGCGTCCCTGTGGACATCCAGCCCCAGACGGGCAAACCCGCTTTGGAGGTGGTGTATACCGTCCTTCACGCCGGCGGCAAGTTTGGCGGCGGCGGCTACAAGGTCTCCGGCGGCCTCCACGGCGTGGGCGGCAGCGTAGTCAACGCCCTTTCCGAGTGGATGGAGGTCCGGGTCCATAAGAACGGCAACATCTACGAGGTCAAGTTTGCCCGCGGCGCCATGACCCAGGAGATGACCATCATCGGCAAGACCGACCGCACCGGCACCGAGGTGGTGTTCAAGCCCGACCCCGAGATGTTTACCGAGACCACCGTCTATGACTACGAGGTGCTCCACACCCGTATGCGGGAGGAGGCCTTCCTTAACGCCGGACTTCACATCACCATTTCCGACCTGCGGGGGGAGGAGCCGGTGACCGACGCCATGTGCTTTGAGGGCGGCATCAAGGAGTTTGTCACCTGGCTCAACCGCTCCAAGACGGCGTTGGATGAGAATGTTATTTATATGTCGGGCATGAAGGACGACTCCATGGCGGAGATCGCCATTCAGTATAACGACAGCTATAACGAGACCATTCTTTCCTTTGCCAACAACGTGCATACCCCCGAGGGCGGTATGCATGAGACCGGATTGAAGGCCGCGCTGACCCGTGTTTTGAACCAGTATGGACAGAAAATGAAGCTTTTGAAGGAGGACGAAAAGGTCTCCGGCGAGGACTGCCGGGAGGGCCTTTGCTGCGTTATCTCCGTCAAGCTGACCAACGCTCAGTTTGAGGGCCAGACCAAGGCCAAGCTGGGCAACAGCGAGATTCGCACCCTGGTAGACAACCTGGTGTCCGAGAAGCTGGAGCAGTTTTTGGAGGAGCACCCTCAGGTGGGGCGGACCATTCTGGACAAGGCACTTACCGCCAACCGCGCCCGGGAGGCCGCCCGGCGGGCCCGTGAAAGCGTCCGCCGCAAGACCGCCCTGGACGGGGCCACCCTCCCCGGCAAGCTGGCCGACTGCAACGAACGCGACCCGTCCCTCACCGAGATCTACATCGTAGAGGGCGACTCCGCAGGCGGCTCTGCCAAGGGCGGACGGGACGCCCGCTTCCAGGCCATCCTCCCCCTCTGGGGAAAGATGCTTAATGTGGAAAAGGCCCGGGCGGACAAGGTCTACGGCAACGATAAATTAAACCCCATTATCACCGCCCTGGGGGCAGGGATCGGGGAGGACTTCGACCTGGAAAAGCTCCGCTACCACAAGATCATCATCATGGCGGACGCCGACGTGGACGGCGCCCACATCCGCACCCTCCTGCTGACCTTCTTTTTCCGCTTCATGCGACCGCTGGTGGAGGGTGGGTACGTTTACTCCGCCGTGCCCCCTCTCTATAAGCTGACCCGTGGCAAAACCACTCGGGTGGCCTTCTCCGATGAGGAGCGCGACGCCGTCTCCGCCGAGCTGCGGGGAGAGAACCCCAACGCCAAGATCGACATCTCCCGCTTTAAAGGCCTCGGCGAGATGGATCCCCACGAGCTGTGGGAGACCACTATGGACCCGGAGAAACGTATTTTAAAGCAGTTTACCCTTGGTGACGCCATTGCCGCCGACGAGACCTTCACCGTCCTCATGGGCGAAAAGGTGGAGCCCCGCAAGGAGTTTATCGAGCTGAACGCGAAATATGCGGTGAATGTGGACATTTAAAGGGGAAAGAAAACGTTGATCCTTTTAGCTCATCCCCATATCCTGTGACCCCCTTGACAAGCTGTTTCCTTTCCTGTATAATACCCGTGCGTTTTGCGTCCAAAAATCTATTTTGATACCCGCGGCACCACAAGCCGTTGTGGATAGGCAGCATGCGCTGCCACAATTAGGAGGTGTATACCCATGGTTCGTACCTATCAACCGAAAAAAAGACAGCGTTCTAAGGTGCATGGCTTCCGCAAGCGGATGGCCACCGCCAACGGCCGCAAGGTGCTGGCTCGTCGCCGGGCCCGTGGCCGCGCGCGGCTGACCCACTAATGACCGGTCAGGCTTGACCAAACAAAAGGGGCGGGAGGACTTTCCTTCTCGCCCCTAACGTGGCATAGGGGGGAATGGGCCGTGAAGCAGACTGTCGCCATGAAGCAGCCCCATCTCTTCCGCCGGGCTTACGCCAAGGGCAAGAGCGCCGTTACCCCCACGGTGGTGCTCTACGCCCGGAAAAACGGCCAGAGCTTCAACCGCCTGGGTCTCACCGTAGGCACCAAGGTGGGCAAGGCACACCTGCGCAACCGGGTGCGCCGCCGCCTCAAGGATAGCTACCGCCTCCGGGAGGAGGCAGTCAAGACCGGGTATGATCTGGTGATCGTGGCCCGAACCGCCGCGGCCGAGGCGCGCTTTGAGGTGCTGGACCGGCACCTGGCGTCCCTTTTAAAGCGGCTGGAGCTTTTGGCATGAGACGGTTTTTGCTTTGGCTCATTCGGGGCTACCGGAAGTACATATCCCCTGCCCGCCCGCCCTGCTGCCGCTTTATCCCCACCTGTTCCGCCTACGCCTACGAGGCCATTGAGGTCCACGGCGCGTGGAGGGGCGGCTGGCTGGCGGTGAAGCGGGTCTGCAAATGCCACCCCTTCCACAAGCAGAAGTCCATCCTCTTTGATCCCGTCCCGCCCAAAAAGGGCGCGGGACACTCACCTTAGGAGGCTGTCAATGAAATTTCTTTTAATGCCATTTGCCTGGCTGCTGCTGGTTTTTTACAACCTGTTCAACAACTATGGCGTGGCGATCATTCTCTTCGCCCTGGTGGTGAAGGTGGTGCTCTTCCCCTTCGCCCTCAAGGGGAAGCGGAGCATGGTGAAAATGACCTCCCTTCAGGGAAGGGCCAACCGAATCCAAAAGCAGTACGCCAACAACAAGCTCAAGCAGCAGGAGGAGCTTCAGGCCCTCTATGACCGGGAGCACGTCAACCCCATGAGCGGGTGCCTGTGGTCCTTTGTGCCCCTGCTGGTGCTCATTCCCCTGTACGCCATTTTGCGCGAGCCTTTGGTCTACCTGATGAACGCCACCAAGGAGCAGGTCACGGCCCTCCTCCCTGTTTTGGACTGGTCCGGCGCCGCCGCGGCCAACCACTGGGCAGCGGATTTCGCCAAAGCCCCCTATGGGCAGCTCCAGCTCTCCTCCCTGATCGACGCGGGGAATCTGGCGGCGGTCCAGGCCCATGTGCCCGGCGCCTTTGTGCTCAACTTCGACTTTTTGGGCATGAGTCTGGCCCAGCAGCCCCAGTGGGATATCTGGAACCAGCCCCTTACATGGAACAACGTGGGGTTGTTCCTCATGCCCATCGTCTCGGCGGCGATGAGCCTGGTCTTCTCCATCGTTATGAACAAGACCAATAACATCAACAACCCCGACGGCGCGAAAAACAACAATGTCTTTATGACCTATATCTTCAGCCCCCTCATGTCCCTGTGGATCGGCTACGCCATGCCTGCGGGCCTGTGCGTGTACTGGATCGCCAACAGCGTTTTGTCCATGATCCAGGAGCTGATCGCGGCCAAGCTGCTGAAGAAGGACTATGAGGCCGCCGCCGAGGCCCGCCGCCAGCAGGAGCTGCTGGACAAGGAGGAGGAGAAGCGCAAGAAGGAGCTTCTTCGTCAGGAGCGGGCCAAGCGGGCGGAGGAGAAGAAAAAGGGCGGCAAGAAGAAAAAGGACGCCAAGGAGACGGCAGAGCCGGGGGTGGACGCCACCGCCTCCCGTGTGGGCCTGCGGACCTACGCTAGGGGCCGGGCTTACGACCCCAACCGTTTTGGCGGCGTGACTCCCTATAAGGACCCCGACCAGGCCGTGGACGAGGACGCCATTGAAAAGGCGCGGGAGGCCAAGGCCGAGCAGGCGGAGGAGGCCCAGTTGGAGGCGGAGATCACCGCCAAGGTGGCCGCGGAGGTAGAGGCCGAGTATGCCGCCGGGACGCTGAAGGAAAAAACGCCGGAGGAGGTCGCCGCGGAAGCGGAGGCGGAGGCCGACGCCCTGGCCGACAGCCTTACCAAGGCGGAGGAAACTTTGGAGGACGCCTGGGAAGAGGTGACGGCTGACGCCGCCACGCAGGACGAGCATTCCGGGGACGAAGCCCCTAAGGAGGAATAAGCCATGACAAAATTCGCTGAATTTACCGGGAAGTCGGAGGCCGCCGCCATTGAGGCGGGCCTGGCCGCCCTGGGTCTGGACCGGGATGAGGTGGCGGTCGAGATCCTGGAACGGGCCAAGGCCGGATTTTTGGGCATTGGCGCCACCCCCGCCAAGGTGCGCCTTTCCTATGAAGGGCCGGGCGACGAACCGGAAACAGCTCCTGCCGCACCGGTAAAGACCGCGGCGCCCAAGGAGGAAAAGACGGTCTACACCCCGCCCAAGGCGGAGAGGGCACCGAAGGAGCCCCCCAAGCCCGTGCTGGAGCCGGAGCCCACCCATCCGGTGGACGACGAGGCCAGCCAGGCCATCACCGCCTTTTTGGAGGGTCTCTTAAAGCACATGGACATCGACTGCGCCATCTCCGTGGAGCTGTCTGAGCGGGGAGCCTACGAGGTCCGGCTGGAGGGCGAGGCCCTGGGCCGGGTCATCGGCCGCCGGGGCGACACCCTGGACGCCATCCAGCAGCTCACCGGATACGCCGTCAACCGGGGCCGCCGGGACCGCGTCCGGGTCCATCTGGACGCGGAGGGCTATCGCGCACGCCGGGAGGAGGCGCTGGCCACTATGGCCAGAAGGACCGCGGAGAAGGCCATCCGCCTGCGCCAGTCCATCACCCTGGAGCCCATGAACGCCTATGAGCGCCATGTGGTCCACACCGCGCTTCAGGACTATCCCCACATCACCACCCACTCCGTGGGTACGGAGCCCAACCGCCGCACGGTGATTGCTTACGACGAGGCAGAGGGAACCTGGACCGAAGACGAATAACTGAAACACGAGTGCTTTGCCGGGGCGGGGGCCGACCACCCCGCCCCGGTATTTTTTGAAAGGAGGCTGAGGCATGAATACCCCGCTGGTCAACGCGCTGCTGGCTCACCGGGCCAAGGACCCGGCCCCTTTCCACATGCCCGGCGGAAAGGGGCGGCCCCTTCCTATGGAGGAGCTGGGGCCCATGTCCTCCTTTGACGTGACCGAGCTGCCTGACACGGGCAACCTCTACGAGGGGAGGGACGCGATCGCCCAGGCGGAGGAGCTGTGGGCGGAGCGGTTTGGATTCGAGACCTGCCAGTTCCTCACCGGCGGCTCCACGCAGGGCCTCCAGGCGGCCCTGCTGTTGGCCGCGCGAAACGGACGGACGCTGTTGGCGGACCGCTGTTCCCACCGCAGTATTTTTAACGCCATGGCCCTCTTTGACCTCTCCCCCACTTTTTTCCTCCGGCGGCAGGACCAGCCGGTGGCTCCAGAGCTGCTGGAGGAGGCCCTTTTGGCGGGGGAACGGGCGGAACGGCCGGCGAACACGGTCTGTGTCACCTCCCCTACTTATTACGGCGTGTTGTCTGACATTCCGGCCTTGAGCCGGGTGGTCCACCGCCATGGAGCCAAGCTGGTGGTGGACGGGGCCCACGGCGCCCATCTGCCCTTTTTGGGGGCCAACCCCTTCCGGGGCGCGGACCTGGTGGTGTGCTCCGCCCACAAGACCCTCCCTGTCTATGGACAGGCCGCGCTGCTCTTTGCCGCCGCCGGGTTTTCCCCCAAGGACCTGCGCTGGGCGGCGTCGGTGGTGGGCACGTCCAGCCCGTCTTATCCCATCATGGCCTCTATGGACGACGCCCGGGCCTATTTGGAAAGCCAGGAGGGCCGGCTGGCGCTGTTGTGCGTCAAGTCCCGCGCGGCCAGGCTGTCCGCCCGCTTTGGAACGTTGACGGGCGTCTGCCTGGACCCTCTGCGCCTCACCCTGGAGGTGCCGGACAAGGGAGGCTTTGCCTTGAAGGAAGCCTTAGAGCGGGAAAACATTTTCCCCGAGATGGCGGATGCGGATCATGTGGTGTTTCTCTTCTCGGAGTCCAACACCCCCGAGGACTTTGACCGGCTGGAGCGCGCCCTGGAGCGGAGATACGTGCCCGGGCCTGTTTGCGACGCCGCCCTGCCCCCCGCGCCGGAGCAGGTGGTCTCTCCCAAGGAGGCCCTGACCGCCCGGCGGGAGAGGGTCTGTCTGGCGGAGAGCGAGGGGCGCCTCGCGGCCCAGCAGGTGGCTCCTTATCCTCCCGGCATCCCCGTGATCGCCCCCGGAGAGCGTGTCACAAAAAAATGTCTCGCATATTTGGCGGATGTGGGGTATAATGTCCATCAAGAGGTGGACGTGCTGTGGGAGCTGCCGGTTGGCGGGGACCACAGAGACGGGGTGTAAGGGCAAAAACCCTTACAGAGAAAGAAGGAGAGGTGCCCATGAAGCTCATCATCGCCATCATCAACCACGACGACGCCAAGGCGGTCACCCAGGCCCTGACCAAAAACGGCTTTTCCTCCACCAAGCTGGCCACCACCGGCGGCTTTCTGATGTCGGGAAACGCCACCATTTTGGTGGGAGTGGATGAGGAAAAGGTGAGCGAGGCCATCGCGGTCATTAAAGAAAAGTCCCACTCCCGCCGCCAGCTCATTCCCTCCACCACCGAGGTCACCTGCGGCTATTACCCCAGCATTCCCGTGGAGGTCACCGTGGGGGGCGCCACCATTTTTGTGGTGGACATCGAGCGGTTTGAACGGGTGTGAGCGCCCTAACGCTTCCCGCCTCCCTGGCGGAGCGGGCCCGGGCGGGGACCTTGGCTCACGCCTATATCCTCCGCGGAGAGACCCCTGAGGCGCGCCGTGCCGCCGCCGCGGCGCTGGCCGCGGCAATGGTCTGCCAGGGGGAGGCCCCGCCCTGCGGGGTCTGCAAGCCCTGCCAAAAGGCGGCCAAGGGCATTCACCCAGATGTGATCACCATCGCCCCCGAGCCAGGGAAGGAGCTGACGGTGGATCAGGTGCGCCGCCTGCGGCAGGACGCGTATATCCGTCCCAATGAGGCAAAGCGCAAGGTATATATTCTGGAAGACGCGCAGAGAATGAACCAAAGCGCCCAAAACGCCTTTTTGAAGATTTTAGAGGACGGTCCGGCCTACGCCGCGTTTTTACTGCTGACCCCCAGTCCTGACGCGCTGCTTGCCACGGTGCGCTCCCGCTGTGAGTTGATCCGGGCGGAGGCTTCCGCCGCGGAGCGGGACCCGGAGCTGGAGCGCAAGGCGGGAGAATTGGCGGGTCTGCTGCTGGGGACGGACAAGTGGCGTCTGGTGTCCTGGTGCGTGGATCACGAGAAGGACAAACGGGAGGATGCCGTTGCCCTTTTGGAGGGGGCCAGGCAGGCGGTCCTCCGCTACCGGGACGGAAAGACGACCCCGCGGGCCGTGCGGATGGCCGGTGTTTTGCGGGAGCTGACCGCCCAGCTGAACGCCAACGCCAACGTGGGCTGCGTCCTGGGCCGGCTGTGGGCCGAGGCGGGAGAGGCCTGAACAAAAGACGAACCAAACACCGAAGGAAGGTGCGTTTCATGACAGAGATCATCAATGCCCGTTTTCAGGAGGGGGGAAAGGAGTATTCCTTTAACCCCAACGGCCTGACAGTCGCCCCCGGCGACGCGGTCATCGTCTCCACCACCGCCGGGCCGGAGTACGGCGTGTGTACCGAGGGGAACCATATGGTGGATGAGACCACCCTGGTGGCCCCCCTGCGCCAGGTCCTGCGCCTGGCCACCGAGGAGGACGAGGCAGAGCACGCGCGCAAGCAGGAGACCCGCCGGGAGCGGGGAGAAAAGCGGGCGGCGCCCCCGGCGCGGTCTGCCGCGCCCAAGACCCCGGAGCAAAAGGCTAAGGAGAAGGAGGCCCTGCAGATCTGCCAGCAGAAAATCGACCAGCACGGGCTGGATATGCGCCTGGTCTCCGCCGATATTTCCTCTGACGGGAAGGTGCTCTTTTGCTTTACCTCGGAAAACCGGGTGGACTTTCGGGCCCTGGTGAAGGACCTGGCCGCCACCTTCCACGCCCGCATTGAGCTTCGGCAGATCGGCGTCCGGGATGAGACCAAGCTTTTGGGCGGCCTGGGCATCTGCGGCCAGCCCTACTGTTGCAGCCGGTTTTTGGACAAGTTTCAGCCAGTGTCCATCAAGATGGCCAAGACCCAGTCGCTCTCGCTCAACCCGACCAAGATCTCCGGGGCCTGCGGACGGCTCATGTGCTGTCTTAAGTATGAGCAGGGCGCTTATGAGGACGCGGTGAAGCGGTGCCCAAAGAAGGAGTCCTTTGTGGAGACCCCCGACGGCGTGGGTACGGTGACCGATGTGAACCTTCTGCGCGAGAAGGTGAAGGTCCGCCTGGAGGACGGGGAAGAGATGCCCAAGCTGTACCTCAACCGGGAGATTCGTGTGGTCCGCTCGGGCAAGGGCAAGCGGCCGGAGGACTATGTGGCTCCGCCCAAGGAGGAGCTGGAGGCCTTGCGCTACATTCCGCCCATGGAGGAGCGCCAGGTCACCGCGGAGCCGAAAAGCGAGCTGGCAGAAAAGCTGGGCGAGATCTTTGCCGGAGAGGCCAAGCGGGTGCCCACCCGCAAGCCCAGCCGCGCCCCCGGAGGAAAAAGCAAGGGCAGGGGCGGCCCCCAACACCGCCGTCGCCGCCCTCACGACTGACAACAAGACGAAAAGCCGCTCAACACACAGTGTTGAGCGGCTTTTTTGTGAAGTAACAGTTGTATTCTTTTATTAGATGTGTTATAATTATCCTATTGTGGATATCTATGTAGTCAAGGAGAAAAACACTATGCTTACTGTATCCGAGCTGTCCCTGCAATACGGCGGAACGTACCTCTTCAAGGACGTGAACCTCCAGTTTACCCAAGGCAACTGCTACGGGGTCATCGGCGCCAACGGCGCGGGGAAGTCCACCTTCCTGAAGATCATCTCCGGCCAACTGGAGGCCACCTCCGGCGAGGTGTCCCAGGCCCCTAACACCCGCATGTCCATCCTCAAGCAGGACCAGAATATGTACGACGCCTTCACCGTTATGGACACGGTCATCATGGGCAACCAGCGGCTCTACGACATCGGCAAGGAGAAGGACGCCATTTACGCCAAGGAGGAAATGACCGACGAAGACGGGATGCGCGCCTGCGAGCTGGAATCGGAATACGCCGAGCTGGGCGGCTGGGAGGCGGAGGCGGACGCCAGCCGTATTTTGCAGGGGCTGGGGGTGGCCACCAACTGGCACGACCAGCTCATGTCCTCCCTGGACCCCCGGCTAAAGGTGAAGGTCCTGCTGGCTCAGGCGCTGTTCGGCCAGCCCGACCTGTTGCTGCTGGACGAGCCCACCAACAACCTGGACATCAACGCCATCAACTGGCTGGAGGACTTTTTGCTGGACTATCCCGGCACGGTGATCGTGGTTTCCCATGACCGGCACTTTTTGAACACCGTATGTACCCACATCGTGGACATCGACTACGGCAAGATCAAGATGTACGTAGGTAACTACGACTTCTGGTACGACTCCTCCCAGCTCATGCAGAGCCTGATGAAGGCGCAGAACAAGAAGAACGAGGAAAAGGCCCAGGAGCTGAAGGACTTTATCTCCCGCTTCTCTGCCAACAAGTCCAAGGCCAAGCAGGCCACCGCCCGCAGAAAGCTCTTGGAAAAGCTGACCCTGGAGGAGATGCCCGCCTCCTCCCGCCGCTATCCCTGGGTCGGCTTCTCCCCAGACCGGGAGGTGGGCAAGGACATTCTCTTTGTCACCGACGTGAGCAAGACCATTGACGGGGTGAAGGTGCTGGACAAGGTGACCTTCACCGTGGGCAAGGGGGACAAGATCGCCTTTGTGGGTGACAACGAAAACGCCCAGACTGCCCTATTTAAGATCCTGGTGGGTGAGCTGGAGCCCGACGAGGGTAGCGTGAAGTGGGGCCAGACGGCTACCTTCTCTTACTTCCCCAAGGACAACACCCCCTTCTTCCAGGACTGCGACGACACCATCCTGGACTGGCTGCGCCAGTATTCCGAGGACAAGCACGAGAGCTATCTGCGGGGCTTTTTGGGCCGGATGCTCTTCTCCGGGGATGATATTTTTAAGGCCGTGAAGGTGCTCTCCGGCGGCGAAAAGGTGCGGTGCATGCTCTCCCGGATGATGCTCTCCGGAGCCAACGTCCTGCTGTTGGACCAGCCCACCAACCACCTGGACCTGGAGTCCATCGCCGCGGTGAACAACGGCCTCAACGCCGTGCCCTGCAATGTGCTTTTGGCCACCCACGACCACCAGATGGTGTCCACCGTGGCCAACCGTATTTTTGACTTTACCGCCGACGGCCAGCTTATCGACAAGCGCATGGAGTATGACGATTATCTGGCCTGGCAGGAGGCGCAGGCCACCCAGGCGTGACCGGCGGACATCGGGGCGGGAGCGCCCCGGCGGAAAGGGATGTGACCGACTTGAAGCGAAAGTTAGGCTTTGCCCTGGTGCTGTCTACCTTGGCGCTGGGGGTGGCGGGGCTGTTTCTCCGCCGGTGGCAGCTGGCCACTGCCGTTGAACCGAACACCGGGCTTTTGACCCCCGGTCAACCCGCCACCGCCGCGTTGATCGCGGTGTGCGTACTGGCGGCGGCGGTGCTGGGGGCGCTGGCCTGGGCCCTGCTGCGGGGGGAGGCCCCAAAGGGCTATCTGGCCAACCTGGCCGCGCCCAACCTGGCGGTGGGCGTCCTTACGCTGTTGGCGGGAGCGTTGCTGTTTGGCGCCGGCGTTTTGGGGATACGGGACTACCTGCTCCACCTGAATGAACGGGTGGTCCGCCTGGTCCTGGCCATCTGCCTGGTGCCCACAGGGGTGTGCGTGGGGCTGATCGGTCTGCTGGGCCAGCAGCGCGCGGAGGCCAGGGGGCGCTTTCACGGCGCGCTGGCCGTGCCGGGCTACTGTGCGTGTATGTGGCTGGTGTCCTCCTTTCAGGGGCACACCGCCAACCCCAACGTGATGGAATACGCCTTCTTGCTGGTGGGCGTCTCCTGCGTCATCATCGCCTGCTACGCGGCGGCCTCCTTTTCCTTTGAAAAGCCCCGGCCCATCCTGTGCGGCTTCTTTGCCGCCATGGGGGTGGTGCTGATGATGGTGGCGGCGGCCGACCGGCCCCGGGGAATGGACCTGCTGACCCTCCTGGGCTTTGAGGGATACCTGCTGGCCCAGCTGCTCTGCCTGGTGGCCTGCCGCGTCGCCCCGCCCCAGCTGGAGAAATGGACCCCGCCGCCCGCCAAAAAAGAGGCGGACGGGAAAACGAAAGACGCGGAGGCGTCCGAGGAAGCGCCGGAGCGGCAAGACCAACCGAGAGGTGAGGAAGATGAGTAAAAAGCCCTACTATATCACGACCCCGATCTATTATCCCTCCGCCAAGCTCCACATCGGCCACGCCTACTGCACCGTGGCCACCGATGTGCTGGCCCGGTATAAGCGGCTCCAGGGCTATGAGGTCATGTTCCTCACCGGCACCGACGAGCACGGCCAGAAGATCGAGAAAAAGGCCCAGGAGGCGGGGATGACCCCCCAGGAGTTTGTGGACTCCATTGTGGAGGCTCCTGGCGGGGTGAAGGACCTGTGGAAGCTGATGAACATCTCTAACACACGCTTCATCCGCACCACCGACGACTACCACGTCAAGTCCATCCAAAAGATCTTCCGCAAGATGTACGACAACGGCGACATCTACAAGGGCGCCTACAAGGGTAAGTACTGCACCGACTGCGAGGCGTTTTGGACCGAGACCCAGCTCAAGGACGGAAAGTGCCCCGACTGCGGCCGGGAGGTCCACGACGCGGAGGAGGAGGCCTACTTCTTCCGGCTGTCGAAATATGCCGACAGGATCCGGGAGCTGCTGACCACCACCGATTTCCTGGAGCCCAAGAGCCGGGTCAACGAGATGGTGAAAAACTTTATTGACCCCGGCCTGGAAGACCTGTGCGTCTCCCGCACCTCCTTTACCTGGGGAGTCCCGGTGGACTTTGACCCCAAGCACGTGACCTATGTGTGGCTGGACGCTCTCTTCAACTACGTCACCGCCCTGGGCTACCAAAACGACAAGTATGACGACTTTGACGCCTTCTGGCCGGGGGTCAACATTGTGGGCAAGGAGATCGTTCGCTTCCACTCCATCATCTGGCCCGCCTTTTGTATGTCGGTGGGTATTCCCATCCCCCAAAAGGTGTTCGGTCACGGCTGGCTCCTGTTGGACGGGGGCAAGATGTCCAAGTCCAAGGGCAATGTGGTGGACCCCTACCTTTTGAGCGAAAAGTTCGGGGTGGACGCCCTGCGATTCTTCCTCCTGCGCTCCTTCCCCTTTGGAAGCGACGGAAATTTCTCCAACGAGCTGCTGATCCAGACCATCAACGTGGACCTGGCCAACGACCTGGGCAACCTGGTGAGCCGCACCACCGCCATGGCGGAGAAGTACTTCGGCGCAGCCCTGCCCGCCGGATGCGGGCCAACGGCGGAGGAGAAGGAATTCAGCCGCCTGACGGCGGAGAAGCCCGACTGCGACGTGGGCTTTTCCGTTCGGGGCGACGCGGGCGACCCCCGGGTGGACGCCGCACGCTGCGACATGGAGCTGGTCTCCATGGCCGCCAACCTGCGCAAAAAGTACGAGACCGACATGGAGCACTTTGCCCCCCACAAGGCCCTGGAGGAAGTGTTCGCGGTGATCCAGCGGGCCAACAAGTATATCGACGAAAACGCCCCCTGGACCCTGGCCAAGGACATGGACGCCAACGGTCCCCGTCTGGCTCATGTGCTTTATAACCTTTTGGAGGCCACCCGCATCTGCGGCGTTTTGCTCACCCCCTTCATGCCCGAGACCATGGAGAAGCTTTTTGCCCAGATCGGCGCGGGGGCGGAGCTTCAGATCTGGGAGGCCGCCGGGCATTGGGGCGCGCTGCCTGAGACGGTGGCAGTCCACCGGGGTGACGCCCTCTTTCCCAGGGTGGACGCCGACGCGGCCATTGCCGAGCTGGAGGAGGCCGCCAAGGCGGCCAAAGCGGGAAGCGGTCCTGTGGTCGAGACCGAGCCCCAGGCCGAGGAAAGCGTGGATTTTGACACCTTCTGCAAATCGGACTTCCGAGCGGTAAAGGTGCTTTCCTGCGAGCGAGTAAAAAAGAGCGAGAAGCTTTTGAAATTTACTCTGGACGACGGCACGGGAACGCCCCGGCAGATCCTCTCCGGCATCGCCAAGTGGTACGCCCCCGAGGACCTGGCAGGCAAGACGCTGGTGGCCATCGTCAACCTGCCCCCTCGCAAGATGATGGGCCAGGAGAGCCAGGGGATGCTCATCTCCGCCGTCCACACCGTGGATGGGGAGGAAATGTTGAATTTGCTGATGGTAGACGACAAGATCCCGGCAGGCGCCAAGCTTTGCTGAGAAAAGGGTGAAAGAAAATGGCACACAAGGACAAGAACCCCGATATCTCCTATGAAAATCAGGTCATCCAGCCGGTGGACCTGAAGGAGGAAATGGAGAGCAGCTATATCGACTACGCCATGAGCGTGATCGTGGGCCGCGCCCTGCCCGACGTGCGCGACGGCCTTAAACCGGTCCACCGCCGCATCCTCTACGCCATGTACGAGGACGGCCTGACCTCCGACAAGCCCTTTAAAAAATCGGCCACCGCCGTGGGTAACGTGCTGGGCCGGTACCACCCCCACGGGGACGCATCGGTCTACGACGCCATGGTCCGCCTGGCCCAGGACTTCTCCCTGCGCTATCCGCTCATCGACGGCCACGGCAACTTTGGCAGCGTGGACGGCGACCCCCCGGCCGCCTACCGTTACACCGAGGCCCGCATGGCCAAGATGGCCAACGAGATGATGCGGGACATTGACAAGGAGACGGTGGACTGGGACCCCAACTTTGACGAGTCCCGCAAGGAGCCCCGGGTCATTCCTTCCCGCTTCCCCAACCTGCTGGTGAACGGCTCCAGCGGTATCGCCGTGGGCATGACCACCAACATTCCGCCCCACAACCTCACCGAGGTCATCAACGGCTGCCTGTGCGTTCTGGACGACCCGGAGGCCACCCTGGACGACATTATGGAGCACATCAAGGGGCCTGACTTCCCCACCCGCGGCATCATCCTGGGCCGTAGCGGCATCCGCGCCGCCTATGCCACCGGTCGGGGGCACATCCAGATCCGTGCCCGGGCAGAGTTTGAGGAGTTTGGCCAGGGCCGCACCCGCATCATCGTCACCGAGCTTCCCTATCAGGTGAACAAGTCGGTGCTGGTGAAGAACATTGCCGAACAGGTCCACGACAAGCGGCTGGAGGGCATCTCCGGCCTGCGGGACGAGACCGACCGGGACGGCATGCGCATCGTCATCGAACTAAAAAAGGACGCCAACCCCCAGGTGGTTTTGAACCGCCTGTTTGCCCAGACCGCTATGCAGTCCACCTTCGCCATCGTCATGCTGGCCCTGGTGGACAACCAGAAGCAGCCCCGCATTTTGACCCTGCGGCAGATCCTGGACGAGTATCTGACGTATCAGGAAGAGATCATTCGCCGCAGGACCATCTATGACCGCCGCAAGGCGCAGGAGCGGGCCCACATCTTGGAGGGCCTGCTCATCGCCCAGGACAACATTGACGAGGTCATTAAGATCATCCGCTCCTCCTACGACAACGCCAAGGAAAACCTTATGGAGAGGTTCTCTCTGGACGACGTGCAGGCCCAGGCCATCTGCGACATGCGCCTCATCGCCCTCCAGGGCCTCAACCGGGAGAAGCTGGAGGCGGAGTATAAGGAGCTGGAGGAGAAGATCGCCTATTACACCAAGCTTTTGGAGAGCAAGGAAATGCTCAAGGGCGTGCTCAAGGACGAGCTGACCGAGATCCGGGACAAGTACGGCGACGACCGCCGCACCGAGATTGGCTTTGCCGAGAACGACATCGACATCGAGGACCTTATCGAAGAGGAAGAATGCGTATTCACCCTCACCAACGCCGGGTACTTAAAGCGCACTCCCGTCAGTGAGTACACCGCCCAGTCCAAGGGCGGCATGGGCAAGAAGGGCATCACCACCCGGGAGGAGGACTACGTGGTGGACCTCTTTACCGCCTCCACCCACGACTACATGTTCTTCTTCACAGATACCGGCAAGGTCTACCGCAAGAAGGGCTATCAGATCCCCGAGAGCGGCAAGACTGCCAAGGGCACCAACATCGTCAACATCCTCCAGGTGGAGCAGGGGGAGCGCATCCACACCATGATCCACACCCCCGACATCGACGACCCGGAGGGCCGCTTCCTCTTCATGGTCACCCGCAACGGCACGGTGAAGCGCCTGCCTGTGGTGGCGCTGAAGAACATCCGCAACAACGGCATCCGCGCCCTGCGCATTGCCGAGGACGACGAGCTTATCGCCGTGCTGGAGACGGACGGGAAGCAGAAGATCTTTATCGCCACCCATAACGGTGCGGCGGTCTGCTTCCCCGAGACCGACGTGCGCGCCATGGGCCGGGACGCCACCGGCGTCCGGGGCATCAAGCTCCGGGAGGGGGATTATGTCATCGGCGCCGCCAAGGGTGAGCCGGGCAAGACCGTCCTCTCCATCACCGAAAAGGGCTACGGCAAGCGTACCGACATCGACGAATACCGCACCACCGGCCGCGGCGGCAAGGGCGTGCGCAACTACGCCGTCACCGAAAAAACCGGAAGCGTGGTGGCGGTGCGCGCCGTGGACGGCAGCGAGGACCTCCTGATCGTCACCCAGAGCGGCATCCTTATCCGCACCCACGTGGACGCCATCCGCATGGCGGGCCGCGCCACCCAGGGCGTCATCGTCATGCGCTTTAAGGAGGAGGGCGACCGGGTCATCTCCATCGCCCTGGCCGAGCGGGACAACGACGCAGAGGTGAGCCAGCCTGAGACCGACATGGAGCCGGTAGAGACCCCTGAGCTGCCCGACGAAGGGGAGCAATAAACCATTTGGAGAAATGAGAAGGAGAGACCTGTTATGGACCGCAAGTTGAGCAAGTTGACCGCCGTGCTGCTGGCCCTGTGCCTGGGGCTTACCGCCTGTGGCAAGGCCCCGTCCGACCAGGGGAGCGTCCTGGACGGTCTGCTGAATAAGGGGGATGCCGTCGACGTAGACCCCACCACGTCTGCCGTCACCACCG
This sequence comes from uncultured Oscillospiraceae bacterium, assembly GCA_910579775.1. Taxonomy (GTDB): domain Bacteria; phylum Bacillota; class Clostridia; order Oscillospirales; family Oscillospiraceae; genus MGBC124762. Next base: position 62,867 of record CAJTUE010000005.1, read on the forward strand.
AGCCCACCGACGCACCCCAGGACTGGAGCAAATACAACACCTACATCGACCTGGCCGACGAAATGGCGGACATGGAGGAGGTGCTGGGGGCTTACTTTAACGAGGTGCTCTATCAGGAGGAATTTGAACTGGCCGAGGGTGGGGACTACGCGGCCATTAAGGACGCGGTGCAGTTTTTCACCGGGCTTTCATACACCGTGGAAAAAGCGTTGGATTACGCCGATGAGGAGCCCTTTTACCCGGAGGCGGACGAGGCGGTGCTGGCCATGGGGGACAGTCCCGCCAAGGTCATGACCGCCCTGGATCACCTGGGCAGCTACATGCGCTTTGACGACTTTGTGGAAGACGACATGGCCCGCGCCCCCGAGCTCCATGCCGAGCTGTGGGCCGCGCTGGAGACCTATGACCCGTATTATCCCGCCTTTCTGACCGCTCTGAACGACATGGCGGAGGCCAGCCGGGAGGACGACCTGAAGGAGCTGCTGGAGGCCGGGGAGCTGATCCGCTACAACACCCGGCTGATGGTCCAGATCGCCGAGGACATTCAAGACGGCATCTGGGTGCAGCTGGAGACGGCGGCCGCCGAGGCCGACCCCGAGGCTGAGTGGGAGCTGCCCGCCATCGACCCCACCGACCTCTCCCCTCTCTTCGCCCAGTTCCAGACCACCTATGAGGACCTCACCGCCGCCCTGGACGACGAGACCCAGCGGGAAAAGATCTCTCTGTTTACCAGGCTGTCCGGAGATGAGAGCGTGAAGCTCTACACCAGCCGGGTGAATACCCTCTATGTAAAAATGGGCGCGCTGGCGCAGGCCCTCTTGGACGGCGCCGACTACGCCGAGGCTTACGACGAAGTGGGCGAGGCCATTACGGAGATGATCAACACATACAATAACTACAACACCTAAAAAGGGCATCCATGAAAACAGTCACCATCTACACCGACGGAGCCTGTTCCGGCAACCCCGGGCCCGGCGGCTGGGGGGCCATTCTCATGTATGGCCGCCACAAAAAGGAGCTGTCCGGGGGCGAGGTCCAGACCACCAACAACCGCATGGAGCTTTCCGGGGTCATCGCCGCTTTGGAGCAGCTGAAGGAGCCCTGCGTGGTGGAGCTTTACTCGGACAGCAAGTACGTCATCGACGCCCTGGAGAAGGGCTGGGCCCGGTCCTGGCAGGCCAAGGGTTGGCGCAAGGCGGACAAAAAGCCCGCCCTCAACCCCGACCTGTGGGAGCGGTTGCTGGCGCTGTGCGACACCCACACCGTCAACTGCCACTGGGTCAAGGGCCACGCCGAGAACGAGTTCAACAACCGCTGCGATGAATTAGCGGTGATGGAAAGCTTAAAGTTTAAGTAGGGTCCGATGCCCTCATCGGGCCACTGTGCCCACGTTGCGTATTTTCTGTGTAGGGCGTGGCTTCCCAGACGCGCCGCTCTGTAGGGGCGGGGGCCAAACCCGCCTACACAAACAGCCACACGATCAAGGAGGCGGCGTTTATGCCCGACATGAAGGAAGAATTTGTCCAGATCTACCGGGAGAACATTGTCCGGGAAGGGGCGGATGCCCTGCTGGACTATCTGGAAAACAAGTCCGACTTTTTCACCGCCCCCGCCTCCGCCCGGTTCCACGGCTCCTACGCCGGGGGACTGTGCGAGCATTCGGTAAATGTGTATGATTGCCTTCAGGATTATCTCCAGCGCCCCAGAGTAGAAGAGCTGTACGGCCTGGAGTACTCCCCCGAGACAGTGGCTATCGTGGCCCTGCTCCACGATCTCTGTAAGATCGGCTGCTACAAGGCGGGCACCCGCAACGTAAAAAACGACGCTACCGGCCAGTGGGAGAAGGTGGCCACCTTTAACTTTGAAGACCCTCTCCCCTACGGCCATGGGGAAAAGTCGGTGTATATCATCTCCGGCTTTATGCGCCTGACTCGGGAGGAGGCCATGGCCATTCGCTGGCACATGGGCTTTTCCGGTGCGGAGGACAAAAACCTGGTGGGCCGGGCCTTGGAAAAGTATCCCCTGGCCTTTGCCCTCAGCGTGGCCGACATGGAGGCCACCTATTTTCTGGAGGGAAAGGACTGAACGGGGTCGGACCCGGCATATAGACGGCAAGGCAAGGAGGCGGTTTTGTGCTTGATGAGTTGACCTGGCGGGAACGGGGCCGCCTCTGGCTGCGCCTGGGCTTGCGCCTGGGGGTGGCGATTGCAAGCGTCTGGCTGCTCCTGCGGGTGGGGCTGCCCCTGCTGAATCTGTTGATGCCTTTTGTGGCGGCGCTGATCCTGGCTTGGATGCTCAACCCCGCCATCCGCTTTTTACAAAAGAAGCTGGGCTGGAAGCGCAACGTCCTCTCCCTCGTTTTGGTGCTGGTGTGTATTTTTGTGCTGGGGGCGCTGGCGGCAGGACTGGTCTATTCCCTGGTGAGCCAGGTGATCTCCTTTTTGCAGAACTGGCAGCCCCTCTGGGCGGACACCATGTACGCCCTGGACTCCATCACCGGGGCGCTGGAGGAATTTCTTAAGCCCCTCCCGGGGGAGACCTACGCCCAGCTCTCCGCTCTGCTGGAGCGGGCGGTGGGCTGGCTGGGGGATGTGGTGCCCCAGCTGCTGACCCGGGCCGCGGGGAGCGTGGGCAATGTGGCCATGTCCCTGCCCGCCTGGACCATTGGCTTTGTGATCTTTTTAATGGCGTCGTATTTTATTTCCGCGGACTACCCCCATCTGCGCTTTAAGCTCACCCGAAGCATCCCCAAGGAGTTCCGGGGCTTCTTTTCCGACGTAAAGCGGGTGGCGGTAGACGCCTTCGGTGGCTATGTCAAGGCGGAGTTGATCCTCAGCGGCGTGATCTTTGTGATCCTTTTGGTGGGCTTTCTCGTCATGGGCGAGCCCTACGCCCTGTTGTTGGCCTTTATCTTGGGGGTAATGGATTTTATCCCCATCATCGGTTCGGGCACCGCCATGGTCCCCTGGGCGGTGATTGACGTGGCCCTGGGTAATTATCAGCATGCGGTGGGGCTTATGGTCGTGTGGGGGATCATTGCCGTCTTTCGACGGGTGGCAGAGCCCAAGGTGGTGGGCGACCAGACCGGCCTCTCCCCCATCGCCAGCCTGGTGAGCATCTATGTGGGTATGCGTCTGGGCGGCGTGGTGGGCATGATTATGGGTCCTGTGGTGTGCCTGGTGGCCCTGTCCATTTTGCGCGGCGGCGTGCTGGACTCCACCTTTGCCGACCTGCGTCTGGCTATGACCGACATCATTGCTATCCTCAAGGGCGGTAAGGGGAAGGGCGGCAACAATTCAAAAAACGTGTAAAGATTGGTCATAGTTCTGTCATAAATCTTGGTTATCCTAGGGCTTGTAAACCACAAAACGGTGTGTGGCGGACCGACGGGCCCGGTGACGCCGGCGTTTTGTTCCAACGACAAAGGAGTGACCAGACATGTATTACAGTGATTATAACCGGCCGGAAAACAGCCTTGCCCCCGGCAGCTTTTCCTTCCAGGCCCCGGAGCCGCCTGAAACGCCCAAGAAGAAGTCTCGGCTGGGGTTGAAGGTGACTGCCCTGCTGCTGGCCTGTGCCCTGGTGGGCGGCGGCGCGGGGGTGGGCGGCGCGATGCTCACCCGCACGGCGGTGGAGCGCGCCGCCGAGAACACCACCCTCTATCAGGGAGAGCGGGTGCCCACGGTGGTGAACCTCTCCAAGGTCAACGCCGGACAGAAGCTCTCCGCCGCCGAGGTCTACGCCTCCAACATCAACTCCGTGGTGGGCATCACCACCCAGATCACTACCAACATCTGGGGCCAGCAGGTGGCCCAGGCGGCCAGCGGCAGCGGCTTTGTCATCAGCTCCGACGGCTACATTCTCACCAATTACCACGTGATCGAGGACGCCACCTCCGTCTCCGTGCAGTTTAAGAACGGCGAAAAATATCCCGCCGTTATCGTGGGCGGCGAAGAGGACAATGATGTGGCCGTCCTCAAGATCGATGCTACCGGCCTTGCCCCTGTGGTGCTGGGCTCATCTTCCGACCTGGTGGTGGGCGAGGACGTGGTGGCCATTGGCAACCCTCTGGGAGAGATGACCTTCAGCGAGACCCGGGGGATCGTCTCCGCTCTGGATAAGCCCCTTACCATGTCGGACGGCACGGTGCTCAACGTGCTTCAGACCGACTGCGCCATCAACGCGGGCAACTCCGGCGGGCCCCTTTTTAACATGTACGGCCAGGTCATCGGCATCACCAACGCCAAATATTCCCGCTCCGCCGGGTCTGACGAGGCGTCCATTGAGGGGATCTGCTTCGCCATCCCCATTGACGATGTGAACGGTATGATCCAGGACATTATCACCCACGGCTATGTCACCGGCAAGCCCTATGTGGGGGTGACCCTCCAGACGGTCAACGCCCAGGCCGCCGCCCGCTATGGCCGCCGGGGCGGGGCGTATGTCCAGTCTGTCGTGCCCGGCGCCGCCGCGGATAAGGCGGGGCTGGAGGTAGGCGACATCATCACCGCCGTGGACGATGAGGAGGTGGACGGCTCCGCCGCCTTTATCGCCATTAAGGACAAGCACAAGGCGGGGGATACCGTGACCCTCACCATCGACCGGGAGGCAAAGAAGATGACCCTGAAGCTCACCTTCGACGAGCGCACTCCCGACGACCAGGTGGGCCAGCTCCCGGTGGAGGAGGATGGCAGCGGCGATTCCTATGATTACGGTGGGGGCGGCAGACAATGGGGCTATTTGCCCTTTGGCTGGTGAATTTTACAAAAAACCCGTTGCAATCCTGGGATGAATCGTGTAGAATAGAAGAAACTAAGCCGTAAGGAGGCGTTCTTCATGAAAGTTGCTCGTTTTGTCCTTAAGGTCGTGGCTCTGGCGTTGACCACCGCCGCCGCTGTGTGCACCGTGATCGCCTTTTGGGACCAGATCATGGACGGAGTAGGCGCCGTCGTCAATAAGATCCGCTCCCGCCGCCAGTATGCCGAGGGCTGCTGCATCCCCGGCGCGGAGGATGAGGATTACGCGGACTGGGATGAGTAAGAAGCGAAGCGCGAGTATAGACACATAGCCTCGGATGGACCGGAGCGAGGGGTGAATTGGTAAGCGGCCGCAGGCCGCGCGATTTACCCCGAGTCGGAGGGAAGCCGAGGCGTCATGTGTCCAATGCGAGCGTGACACGCTGGAAACCCCACCAAAAACCACCTGCCTTAGGCGGGTGGTTTTTTCTTGCATTTTCCCGGCTGAAATGGTACAATAAACTCAAATTTTTTGGGCGGGACTCCATGGCGGCCCCGCAAAGCCGAGGGAAAAGACATGAAATACGATTATTGGACCGTCGCTCCGGCAGAGGGGCGGAGGGTCTCCGGCGTGCCCGAGCTGGTGGGCCGGGTGCTGGCCGCCCGCGGCATCGTGGGCGAGGAGGCGGCACGGGACTTTTTGCGCTGTGACCCGGGGCTGTTTCAAGACCCGTTTCAACTCAAGGATATGGACAAGGCGGTGGCGCGGCTGCGCCTGGCGCTGGAGCGGGGGGAGACTATTGCCATCTACGGGGACTACGACGTGGACGGGGTCACCTCTACCTGCCTGCTGTTCGACTTTTTTCGGCGCCGGGGGGCCAAGGCGCTGTGGTACATTCCCCGCCGCCTGGAGGACGGCTACGGCCTGAACCCCGGTGGTCTGAACGCTCTTAAGGCACGGGGAGCGGAGCTGGTGGTGACGGTGGACTGCGGCATCACCGCCGTGGACGAGGTGGAATACGCCAAGAGCCTGGGCATGGAGGTCATTATTACCGACCACCACGCCTGCAAGGACGCGCTGCCCGACGCGGCGGCGGTCATTGACCCCCACCGTCCCGACTGCCCCTACCCGTTCAAGGGCCTGGCAGGGGTAGGGGTGGCGCTGAAGCTGGCCATGGCCCTGGGGGCGGACTGGAAGGACTATGTGGACCTGGCGGCGCTGGGCACGGTGGCGGACGTGATGCCCCTTCTGGAGGAAAACCGCGCCATTGTCCACCAGGGCCTGGCGGCCATCAACGCCGCGCCCCGGCCAGGCATCCGCGCGCTGCTGGACGCCGCGGGGTCGGAGGAAAAGGTCACCGCCGTTACCCTGGGCTACACGTTGGCTCCCCGCCTCAACGCCGCCGGACGGCTGGGGGTGACCGAGGTCTCCATGGAGCTGCTGCTCAGCCCTGACGCAGCCCGGACCAAGCCGCTGGCGGAGGAGCTGTGCGAGTTGAACCGCCGGCGCCAGGGGCTGGAAGGGGACATTTTTAAGCAGTGCGTGAGCCGGGTGGAGACCGAGCTGGCGGAGGACGCCGCCATTGTGCTGGCCGGAGAGGGCTGGCATCAGGGGGTGGTGGGCATCGTGGCCTCCCGCCTGGCGGAGAGGTTCCACCGTCCCGCGTTTATGATTGCCGTGGACGTGATCCGGGGCACGCGCATGGGCAAGGGCTCCTGCCGCAGCTACGGCGGGGTGTGTCTGTTCAACGCCCTGGAGAGTTGCGCCGATATTTTGGAGGGCTACGGCGGCCACGCCATGGCGGCGGGGTTTACCGTGAAGGAGGAGAACATCCCTGCCCTGCGCGCCCGGCTGTGCGCCTGGGTGGCGGAGCACCGGGAGGAGAGCGGGGGCAGCCTGCTCCAGGTGGATGTGGAGCTGCCCGACACCTGCCGCCTCACCGTGGAGGAGGTGGCGGGGCTGGACCTGCTGGAGCCCTTTGGCGCGGGGAATCCAAAGCCGGTGTTTCTGCTGTCCCGGGCCAGCGTCACCGCCATGGACGAGGTCGGCATGGACGGCAAGCATCTGCGCCTGCGCCTGCAAAGCCGGGACGACAGGCTGGCGGCTATTTTCTTTTCTTATCCCAAGACGGCGTGGCATTACCACCCCGGCGACCAGATCGACGTGGCCTTCACCCCCCAGGTGAATGAATACCACGGCAAGCGCTCAGTCCAGCTGGTGCTCCAGGATGTGCGCAACGTGGCCGACGCCATCCACGAGCGCCAGCTCTACCTGCGTTACCGGCAGGGGGAGACCCTGGCCCCGCGGGAGGCCCGGGCGCTGATCCCCACCCGCTCGGAGTTTGAGGCCCTGTGGCGGTATCTGCGCGCGGAGGGGCCGCTGTGGATGGAATCCGCCCCCCATTTGTCTTATTGTCTGGCCCGGGCTATGGAGCATCAGGAGAGCCTGGGGCGCACCATGATCGCGCTGGAGGTGTTTGCCGAGCGGGGACTGCTTACGCTGGAGGAGGCGGCCCGGGACCGGTTCAACGTTACCCTGCGGCCCCGGGGGGCCAAGGTGGACCTGGAGGAAAGCCCCATCCTGACGGCCCTGCGCGCTTGGGCCGGAGAAGGTTAGGAGGGAGAAGCATGGACCCTATCTTAGATCAATTTGAAAGCCTGATGGAAAAGGTGCGGAAGAACAACCGGGGCGCCGATCTGGAGCGCATCCGGGAGGCCTTCCGCTACGCCGACGCCCAGCACGCAGGCCAGGTCCGTAAATCGGGCGAGCCCTATATCACCCATCCCCTCCATGTGGCCGCCATCGTGGCCGAGCTGGAGATGGACAGCGATTCGATCATCGCCGCACTGCTCCACGACTGCATCGAGGACACTGGCTCCACCCACGAGGACATCGCCAAGCTCTTTGGAGAGACGGTGGCCGCGCTGGTGGAGGGGGTCACCAAGCTGACAAGGGTGCAGTATGTCACCAAGGAAGAGGAGCAGATGGAGAATCTGCGCAAGATGCTGATGGCAATGGCCCAGGACGTGCGGGTCATCCTCATCAAGATCTGCGACCGGCTCCATAACATGCGCACCCTCCAGTTCCAGCCCCCGAGAAAACAGCGGGAGAAATCCCTGGAGACCATGGAGATCTATGCCCCCATCGCCCACCGCTTAGGGATGCAGCGGGTGAAGTGGGAGCTGGAGGACCTGGCCCTTCAGTACCTGGACCCCATCGGCTACAAGGAGATCGAGCAGGACCTGGCCGCCAAGTCCTCCGCCCATGAGAAATTTATGGTCTCGGTCCAGACCCGCATCAACGATCGTCTGGTCGCCGAGGGCATTTCCGCTACCGCCTACGGCCGGGTGAAGCACATTTACTCCATCTACCGCAAGATGTACACCCAGAACAAGACCATGGACGAGATCTTTGACCTCTATGCCTTTCGGGTCATCGTGGACAATATCCCTGACTGCTACAATGTGCTGGGCTGTATCCACGACCTTTTCAAGCCCGTGCTGGGCCGGTTTAAGGACTATATTGGCACCCCCAAGCCCAACGGCTACCAGTCCCTCCACACCACCGTCATCGGCCGGGAGGGCATCCCCTTTGAGGTGCAGATCCGCACCCAGGAAATGCACCATACCGCCGAGTACGGTATTGCCGCCCACTGGAAGTATAAGCAGGGGCTGTCCAACGGCTCCCTGGGCAGTGAGGAGACCTTCGAGTGGGTGCGCAAGCTGCTGGAGAGCCAGCAGGACACCGACGCGGAGGAGTTTGTCCGCAGCTTGAAGGTGGACCTCTTTGCCGACGAGGTGTTTGTGTTCACGCCCCAGGGAGACGTGAAGAGCCTTCCCGCCGGGGCCAACCCCATCGACTTTGCCTACTCCATCCACTCCGCTGTGGGCAACAAGATGACGGGGGCCAAGATCAACGGCCGCATCGTCCCCTTTGATACCCCCCTGCAAAACGGCGACATCGTGGAGATCATTACCGCCAAAAACGCACACGGTCCCAGTCGGGACTGGATCAAGCTGTGCAAGTCCAACGAGGCGCGCAACAAGATCCGCCAGTGGTTCAAGAAGGAGCGGCGGGAGGAGAACATTGCCACAGGCAAGGTCATGCTGGAAAACGAGCTGCGCCGCCTGGGCATCCCCGTGACCGAGGCGATGAGCGAGGAGAACCTGCCTCACATCCTGAAGAAGGTGGGCTCCGGCTCCTGGGACGACCTGTGCGCCGCCATCGGCTACGGCGGCATGACCGCGGTTAAGGCGGGGGCGCGGATCAAGGACGAGCTGGCCCGCCTGGGCAAGCTCCAGGGGGGCAAGGTCCCCGCGGCGGCGCCCCAGAGCGTGATCTACCCCGGAATGGCCGGAGGGGCGCAGCAGAGCATCCCCAAGGCGCCCAAGCACACCGAGAGCGGCATCGTGGTGGAGGGGCTGGGCAACTGCATGGTGAAGTTTGCCAAGTGCTGTACCCCCATCCCCGGCGACCCGGTCATCGGCTTTATCACCCGGGGCTACGGCGTGTCCGTCCACCGGGCGGACTGCCCCAACGCCCAATTCGACCACACCGACGCCCAGGTGGCGGGCCGGTGGGTGAACGTGGCCTGGGTAGAGGGCGATCTGGAGAGCTACCACACCGCTCTGGAGCTGTCCGCCCCCGACCGGGACGGCCTGGCCCTGGACGTGGCCACGGTGCTGTCCACCCTGAAGGTGAAGGTCAGCGGCCTCTCCGCCCGGCGTCTGGAGGACTCCACCGCCCTGGTGGTGGTGGAGCTGGAGGTAAAGGACAAGGCCCAGCTCACCCAGGTGACCAACAAGCTCAGCCAGATCCACGGCGTGAGCACGGTGAAGCGGGTGACGGGCTGATGGAGAAGCAGAGAGAAAAGGAGCCCCTGTTGGGGGTGCTGGGGGGCATGGGCCCTGAGGCCACCCAGATCTTTTACCGGCACCTGGTCCGCCGCACCAAGGCGGCGCGGGACCAGGACCATATCCGGGTGCTCATCTTTGGGGACGCCACCGTTCCCGACCGCACCGCGGCCATTTTGTCCGGCGACGAGGAGCCGGTCCGGGCGCGGCTGGCGGAGGATGCCCGGCTGCTGGAGGCGGCGGGGTGCACCTGCCTGGCCATGACCTGCAACACCGCCCACCACTTCGCCCCCGCCATTCGCGAGGCGGTGGGCATTCCCCTTTTGCACATGCCCGACCTGACGGTCCGCCGGGCCAAGAAAATGGGGGTGCGCCGACTGGCGCTGCTGGGCACAGCAGGGGCGATGAAGGCTGGGGTCTATCAGGATATCTGCGCCCTGGAGGGAGTGGACTGCTGGGTCCCGGACAGGGAGACGCAAGCGATGCTGACCACCCTGATTTACGATCAGATCAAGGCGGGCCAGCCGGGGGACGAGACCCTTTTTGCGAAGGTGGCCGCCGCCGCCCGGGCTGCGGGGTGCGATGGGGCGGTGCTGGGCTGTACCGAGCTCTCCGTCTACCGGGAGCGGCACCCGCTGCACCGCTTTTTCATCGATGCTATGGAGGTGCTGGTGGAGGCGTGTGTGAGCGCCTGCGGCAAGCCCCTGACGGAGGACAAGCCATGACGAGCTATACCTATGTGATTCCCACGCTGTTTGGCCTGGAGGGGGTGGCCGCCCAGGAGTGCAAGCACCTGGGGCTCCAAAATGTGCGGGCGGAGGACGGCCGGGTGCTGTGCGAAGGGGCGCTCTCCCAGCTGGTCCGGCTCAACCTGAATCTGCGCACGGTTGAGCGGGTCATTTTGCTGCTGGGCCGCTTCCCCGCCGACAGCTTCGACGCCCTCTTTGAGGGGACCGCCGCCCTCCCCTGGGAGGAGTTGATCCCCCGGGACGGGAAATTTCCCGTGCGGTGCCAGTGCGTGGGGTCTCAGCTCCACGCGGAGGTGACCTGCGGGAACGTGGTGAAGAAGGCGGTCGCCAAGCGGCTGGGCGGGAAATACGGCTTGACCACCCTTCCCGAGACAGGGGCGGACTACGCCATTCGCTGTCTTATTTTAAAAGATACGGTGACCATCGGCATCGACACGTCGGGGCCGTCCCTACACAAGCGGGGCTACCGGGCGCAGAACACCGGCGCGCCCCTGCGGGAGACGCTGGCGGCGGCCATGGTCCTTCTCTCCCGCTACCGGGGCAAGGGTGTTTTGGCCGACCCCTTTTGCGGCAGCGGGACTATCCCCATTGAGGCCGCTATGATCGCCAAAAACCGCGCCCCGGGGCTGGACCGCTCTTTTCCCAGCCAAAGATGGTCCCTGGTCCCGCAAAAGGCGTGGTTAGACGCCACCGACGAGGCCCTGGACAAGGAGTACGACGGGAAGTATGAGATCGTGGCTTCCGACGTGGATCCCAAGGCGGTGGCACTGGCGCGGCAAAATGCCGCGCTGGCGGAGGTGGACGACCTTATCGCCTTTTCCGTTGCCGATGCGACCCGGTTTACAAACGAGGCGGCGGCAGGGCGGATCGTCACCAACCCGCCCTACGGCCAGCGGCTGATGGAAAAGGAAGAGGCGGAGCGGCTGTACGCCGCCTTTGGCAAGGCGTTCCGGCGGCTGCCCAAAGGGTGGGAGCTCTATCTGCTGTCCTCCCACACCGAGTTTGAGCGCACCTTTGGTAAGAACGCGGATAAAAAGCGAAAATTGTATAACGGTCCCTTGCTGTGCAACCTGTTTCAGTACAAATGACCGGCCTTGGCACTCTCGACCTTGCACTGACCTTATTTGATCAGGAGGTGTCGTCCCATGCGCCATGAGTTCATTATCAACCCCGCCGCCGGGAAGAAAAAGCACATCCGCGCCGCCATCGAGGCCATCCGCGCGGCCTGTGCCCGCCGTGACCTGCGCCACACCGTCACCCTCACCGAGTGCGCCGGAGACGCGGTGCGCATCGCCCGGAGCGTGGTGGACGCCGGGGAGGAGACGCGGATCTACGCCGTGGGCGGAGACGGGACCCTCTGTGAGGTGGTCCAGGTTGCGGCGGGGGCGGGGCATATCGCGGTGACCAACCTCCCCGCCGGGACGGGAAACGACTTTTTAAAGCTCTTTGGGGAGGGCCACCGGGAGGCTTTTTGGGACCTGGACGCCCTGCTCACCGACTTTTCCCAGGCCGCCCTGGACGTGATGGACTGCAACGGGCGGCTGGGACTGGATGTGGTATGCGCCGGGGTGGACGCCCGGGTGGCCGCCGACGTGGACCGCTTCAAGGCCCTGCCCTTGGTGAAGGGCCAGGGAGCGTACATCATGGCTTTGGCCCAAAACGTGCTCTTTAAAGGCGTCGCCAGGCCCATGACCGTCCACGTGGACGGCCAGACCTGGGACAGGCCCACCTCCATCCTCTGCATCTGCAACGGACGGCACTACGGCGGCGGCTTTATGCCCGTGGGCGACGCCATGCCCGACGACGGCATTCTGGACACCCTGCTGGTCCCTCAGGTATCCCTGCCCACCTTTGCACGGCTGGTGGGGGAATACGCCAAGGGGAAATATGCCGACTACCCCGACCTTATTGAGGCGCACCATACCTCCGGCCCGATTTGCTACGAGGCGGCGGAGTCCATTACCACCGTGGTGGACGGCGAGGTGATGCGGGCCAAGTCCTTCACCGTGAAGCTCTCCGACAAAAAGCTCAACTTTTTTTGGCCGGCCCGGCTGTCGTACCGGCTCGAAAAGGAGCCCGCGGCCGCGGCTTTATGAACAGAAATTGAATTTTCCCCGGTCGGCCCTCTTTTTTTAAAAAAGGGGGTTGATTTTTTTTGGCAGGAGAGGTATTATCATACAAGTGTTAGCACTCGAATAAAAAGAGTGCTAACCCCAAAAGGGTTATTAAATTATAGGAGGTACCTATTATGAAATTGAAACCGTTGGCAGACAGAGTGGTGGTCAAGCTGGTGGAGGCCGAGGAGAAGACCAAGAGCGGCATCATCCTCACCGGCTCGGCCAAGGAGAAGCCCGAGGTGGCGGAGGTCATCGCCGTGGGCCCCGGCGGCACGGTGGACGGCAAGGAGGTCGTCATGACCGTGAAGAAGGGCGACAAGGTCATTACCAGCAAGTACGCCGGTACCGAGGTCAAGATGGACGGCGTGGAGTACAACATCGTCAAGCAGTCCGACATTTTGGCAATTGTGGAGTAAACTCCACAATTGCCGGATTAAAATGCTCGGGGCGGCGAACCCGCCCCCGGCGGCGTCCCCGCTCTCGCGGGTGCCATTCGGCGGGTCTACTGAACGTAATTTTTTAGGAGGTAATACGATATGTCTAAACTGATCTGTTTTGGGGAGGACGCACGTAAGGCAATGGAGCGGGGCGTCAACCAGCTGGCCGACACTGTGAAGGTCACCATGGGCCCCAAGGGCCGCAACGTGGTGCTGGACAAAAAGTACGGCTCTCCCCTGGTCACCAACGACGGCGTGACCATCGCCAAGGAGATCGAGCTGGACGACCCCTTTGAGAATATGGGTGCGCAGCTGGTCAAGGAGGTCTCTACCAAGACCAACGACGTGGCCGGAGACGGCACCACCACCGCCACCCTGCTGGCCCAGGCCATTATCCGCGAGGGTCTGAAGAATCTGGCCGCCGGGGCCAACCCCATGGTCATGAAGAAGGGCATTTCCAAGGCCACCGAGACCGCCATTGCCGAGATCAAGAAGAACTCCAAGAAGGTCAAGGGCACCGAGGACATCGCCCGCGTCGGCGCCGTGTCCAGCGGGGACGAAAACATTGGAAAGCTTATCGCCGAGGCTATGGAGAAGGTGGGCCACGACGGGGTCATCACCGTGGAGGAGTCCAAGACCGCCGAGACCTATTCCGAGGTCGTGGAGGGCATGCAGTTTGACCGGGGCTATATCACCCCTTATATGGTCACCGACACGGAGAAGATGGAGGCTGTCATGGACGACGCCCTCATCCTCATCACCGATAAAAAGATCTCCAATATTCAGGAGATCCTCCCCGTCCTGGAGCAGGTCATTCAGAGCGGCAAGAAGCTGGTCATCATTGCCGAGGACGTGGAGGGCGAGGCCCTCAGCACCCTCATCGTCAACAAGCTGCGCGGCACCTTGAATGTTTTGTGCGTCAAAGCCCCCGGCTTTGGCGACCGCCGCAAGGAGATGCTGGAGGATATTGCCATCCTCACCGGCGGCACGGTAATTTCCAGCGACCTGGGTATGGAGCTGAAGGACACCCAGCTCAATATGCTGGGCAAGGCCCGTCAGGTCAAGTCCAACAAGGAGAATACCATTATTGTGGACGGCGGCGGCACGGCCAAGGCCGTCAAGGACCGGGTGGCCCAGATCCGTACCCTCATTGAAAACACCACCTCCGAGTACGACAAGGAAAAGGCCCAGGAGCGGCTGGCCAAGCTGGCAGGCGGCGTGGCTATTATCCGCGTGGGCGCCGCCACCGAGGCGGAGATGAAGGAGAAGAAGCTGCGCATCGAGGACGCGCTCAACGCCACCCGCGCCGCGGTGGAGGAGGGCATTGTCGCCGGTGGCGGCACTGCCTACGTCAACGCCGTGGCCGCGGTGGAGAAGCTGGTCAAGACCCTGGAGGGCGACGCGAAGACCGGCGCGGCCATTATCGCCGCCGCCCTCACCGAGCCCATGCGCCAGATCGCCAAGAACGCCGGCATCGACGGCTCTGTGGTGCTGGAGAAGGTCAAGACTGCGGGCAAGACCGGCTACGGCTTCGACGCCTATAACGAGGTGTACACCGACATGATCTCCGCGGGAATCGTGGACCCCACTAAGGTGACCCGCTCCGCTCTGGAGAACGCCGCCAGCGTGGCGAGCCTGATGCTCACCACAGAGTCCCTGGTGGCCGACAAGCCCGAGCCTCCCGCCCCTGCGGCCCCCGCCGGCGGCGACATGGGGATGTATTAAGAGAGCATCTCACTGCTCAAGGGGCTTGTCGGCAGGGACCCACCGCAGGTGGGACGCGCCAGCAGGCGCGTAAATTTGAGGCCGCAGGCCGAGAATTTGCGGAAGGCCGGGTCCCCCGGCTTGAGCAGTATAATGGTCTTCAAGCCCGAGCCCCCCGCCCCCGCGGCGGCTAACCCCGACATGGGCGGAATGTATTAAGAGAACAGCCTGAGACGCAAATAGAGGAACGATGGTTTCCATCGTTCCTCTGTTTTATTATGTCCCGAACAATGTGGACAACTCTTCTTCCAAGGAACGGTGCAGGCCGCACAGTCCCTCCAACACCAGATCCGGAAGTTCACGACTGTCCGCTTCCTGAGAGGGCGAGGACAAGTGAAGGGTCGCCAGCCTCAGACCGGCACAGTGAGGACCAAGCTCCAGGGAAAAACACTCCAAATGTTTGGTCACCAATTCCAGCTTGGTGTTTGCATCCAGGTCCATGCCCACTACCTCCGACAAGAGTATTCTCATTAGGAATACTAATTAGAATATTCCGCATTATACAAAAAGCAGATACAATAGTCAAGAAGGAGGTGGCTGCAAAATGGATAAATTTATCGCGCGCAAACCCGAGGAAAAAGAAGTCATCTCCATGAGGATCCCTGTAAGTACATTGAAAACGATCGATGATAAAGCGGCCACCGTTGGGATCAGCCGCAACGAGCTTATCAATCAAATGCTGGAGTATGCGCTATCAAACATGGACAGATAAACCCCTCCGCAGCTTGCGGAGGGTTTTCTTTTTCCCCGGCCTGTGGTATAATGCAAAAAATTGTAAAGAGGGAGGGCCTTGCCATGAAAACAGCGCTTATCACCGGCGGGGCCGGGGCCATCGGCTCCGCCGTCTGCCGCTGTCTGGCCCGGGATGGGGTGCGGGTGGCTGTGGGATATCGCGCCAACGAGGACCACGCCCGCCGCTTGGCGGAGGAACTGGGCGGTCTGGCGGTCTACTGCGACGTGACCGACCCCCAAAGCGCCCAACAGGCGGTTGACAATGTGTTGGAGAAATTTTGTCAACTTGACATTTTGGTGTGCAATGCCGGGGTGTCTTGGCGGGGCCTCCTGCAGGACATGACCTGGGAGGACTGGCGCGGGGTGATGGCGGTGGACCTGGACGGGGTGTTTTATTGCTGCCGTGCCGCTCTGCCAGCCATGATCTCCCGCAAAACGGGGCAAATCATTACCATTTCCTCCATGTGGGGGGAGGTGGGCGCCTCCTGCGAGGTGGCCTACTCCGCCGCCAAGGCTGGGGTCATTGGCTTGACCCGCGCGTTGGCCAAGGAGGTGGGACCCTCGGGGGTGCGGGTGAACTGCATTTCCCCCGGCGTCATCGAGAGCAAAATGAACGAAAGCCTAGAGCCGCAAGACCTGAAGGCCCTTTCGGAGGACACTCCCCTGGGGCGGATCGGCGCGCCTGCGGAGGTGGCCGAGGCGGTGGCCTTCCTCGCCTCGGACGCCGCCTCCTTCATCACCGGGCAGGTGCTGGGGGTCAACGGCGGGTTCATAGTTTAGTCATATTTCATAAGAAACGGGCCGTTTCCGACGCCTCCTTTTGTCAGATTTGAGGTTGACAATTCTCTGTCTAACGGCTATAATTGTCAACAACCTTAAAGGAGGTTGAATGAAATGAAGAAAACTCTTGCTCTGCTTTTGGCCGTCTGCATGATGGCCGCCATGCTGGCCGGCTGTGCCGGGGGGGATGATGCTGATCCCACCAAGCCCGCCGACCCTACTGATGCTGTTGTTGACAATACCACTGATCCTACCGTTGCCCCTGCCGAAAACGCCATTAAGATCGGCGGCGTCGGCCCTCTGACCGGCGGCGCGGCCATCTACGGCAATGCCGCCGCCAACGGCGCGAAGATCGCCGCTGAGGAGATCAACGCCCTGGGCGGTCTGCAGCTGGACCTTAACTATCAGGACGACGCTCACGACGCGGAGAAGTCCGTCAACGCCTACAACACCCTGAAGGGCTGGGGCATGCAGGTGTTCCTGGGCAGCGTCACCTCCACCCCCGGCGTCGCCACCTCTCAGGAGGCCAACAACGACCACATCTTCTACCTGACCCCCTCCGCCTCCTCCACCGACGTGCTGGGCGGTGTGGCCAACCCCCTGACGGGCACCGTGGACATCGCCCGCAAGGACAACGTGTTCCAGATGTGCTTCGTGGACCCCAACCAGGGGGCCGCTTCTGCCCAGTACATTGCCGACCAGACCCTGGGCACCAAGATCGCCGTTATTTATAAGAACGACGACGTTTACTCCACCGGTGTTTACCAGAGCTTTGACGCCAAGGCCAAGGAGCTGGGCCTGAACGTGGTGAGCGTTACCACCTTTACCGAGGACACCAAGACCGACTTCTCCGTCCAGTTGGGCGACGCCCAGTCCAAGGGCGCCGACCTGGTGTTCCTGCCCATGTACTATGACGCCGCCGCTCTCATCTTTACCCAGGCCAACGCCATGGGCTATGCCCCCAAGTGGTTTGGCATCGACGGTATGGACGGCATTCTGGGCGTGGAGGGCTTTGATACCTCCCTGGCCGAGGGCGTTATGCTTCTGACCCCCTTCAACGCCGACGCCGAGGACGAGGCTACCCAGTCCTTCGTGGCGAAGTATAAGGCCGCTTACGGCGAGGTCCCCAACCAGTTTGCCGCCGACGCCTATGACTGCGTCTACGCTATTTACGCCGCCCTTACCAACGCTGGCGTCACCGCCGACATGAGCGTCGGAGACATCTGCGACGCGCTGATCGCTCAGTTTACCTCCATGACCTTCGACGGCCTTACCGGCGAGGGCATGACCTGGGCCGCCGACGGCGCGGTCACCAAGTCCCCCAAGGGCATGGTCATCCAGAACGGCGCTTATGTGGGAATGGATTAACCTTTTATAAAAGTTGGAACACCAGCGGGCCGCAGATCGGCGGCCCGCTGATTTCCATTATGGACGTAAAATAATGCGTCCGGAGGGCACCCGCGAGAGCGGGGACGCGCCAGCAGGCGCGTAAATTTGAGGCCGTTAGGCCGAGAATTTGCGGCAGGCCGGGTTTGCCGGCCTGAGCAACATAAAAGAAATGAGGTGTTGACTCAACATGGTGATCTTCCTGACCCGCCTGATCAACGGCATCAGCCTGGGCAGTGTCTACGCCATTATCGCCCTGGGCTACACCATGGTCTACGGCATCGCCAAGATGCTGAACTTTGCCCACGGCGACGTAATCATGGTTGGGGCCTATGTGTGCTTTTTTGCCATCTCCAGCTACCATCTGAACCCGGTGGTGGGGGTGCTGCTGGCGATGCTGGTGTGTACCGTTCTTGGCATGGTGATCGAGCGGCTGGCCTACAAGCCCCTGCGGCAGGCCCCCTCCCTGGCGGTGCTCATCACCGCCATCGGCGTGAGCTATTTCCTGCAAAACGGGGCCCAGCTTCTTTGGGGCACCAATAACAAAATGTTCCCTGCCTTTTTAAAAGGGAACGCGCTTCAGCTGATGGACGGTCAGCTGAAGATCTCGGTGACCACGGTGGTCAACGTAGTGGTCTGTGTGGTGGTCATGCTGGCGCTGACCTGGTTCACCGGAAAAACCAAGATGGGCAAGGCCATGCGGGCCTGCTCGGAGGATAAGGGCGCGGCCCAGCTCATGGGCATCAACGTGGACACCACCATCTCCATGACCTTTGCCATCGGCTCCGCCCTGGCGGCGGTGGCGGGGGTGCTCTATATGTCCAGCTACCCCATCCTGGTGCCCACCACCGGATCTATGCCCGGCATCAAGGCCTTTACCGCCGCCGTCTTCGGCGGCATCGGCTCCATTCCCGGCGCTCTGCTGGGCGGTCTGCTGCTGGGGATCATTGAGATCTTTGCCGGAGGCTATATCTCCACCCAGCTGCAAAACGCCATTGTCTTTGCGGTGCTTATCGTGGTACTGCTGGTGAAGCCTACCGGGCTGCTGGGCAAGCAGATCCGGGAAAAGGTTTAAGGGGGTGGCGAGATGAACAAGCTGAAAAAGCTCTCCCCCGCCGTCCGCACCAATTACCTGACCTATCTGGGTGTCATTGCGGCCTTCGCCATTCTTCAGCCCCTGGCGATGAGGGGCAAGCTCTCCCCCACCCTCCAGGGCCAGCTGGTGCCCATCTGTGCCTATGTGGTCATGACCCTGTCCCTCAACCTCACGGTGGGCGTGCTGGGAGAGCTGTCCCTGGGCCACGCGGGCTTTATGAGCGTGGGCGCTTTTTCGGGGGCGGTGGCCGCCTCCGCCCTGCAAAATGCCATTCCCAACACAGGGCTGCGCTTGGCGGCCGCCATCCTCATCGGCGCGGTATTTGCCGGGGTGGTAGGCGTGCTCATCAGCGTTCCGGTCCTGCGCCTCAACGGCGACTATCTGGCCATCGTCACTCTGGCCTTTGGGCAGATCATCAAGTCCATTGTGGAAAACCTTTATATCGGCATCGACGCCAAGGGCCTCCACGGAGCCTTCTTGAAGCCTCTCACCAGCCTGGGAGAGGGTGGGCGCATGATCCTCAACGGCCCCATGGGCATTCCCAATATTACCAAGATCTCCACCTTCCTGGCGGGCTTTGTGCTCATCCTTGTCACCCTGGCGGTGATCTTTAATTTGGTCAACTCCCGGGCAGGGCGGGCCATTATGGCGATCCGGGACAACCGCATTGCCGCGGAGAGCGTGGGGCTCAACATCACCAAGTATAAGATGATGGCCTTTGTCACCTCCGCCGCCCTGGCGGGAGCCGCGGGTGCGCTGTTTGCGCTGGGCCAGCCTGCGATCGTGGCCTCCAAGTTTGACTTCAATACCTCCATTCTCATTTTGGTCTATGTGGTCCTGGGCGGGCAGGGCAAAATGTGGGGGTCCATCATTGCCGCCACCTTCCTCACCGTCCTGCCTGAGACGCCCGCCATGCGCGGCCTGGCCGATTACCGCATGCTGGTATACGCGGTGGTGCTGATTGTGGTAATGCTGGTCACCAACAGCCCCGCCATCAAGAGCTTTTTCTCCCGCTTTAAGAAGGAACAGGAAAGCGAGACCACGAAAGGAGGGGAGCAGGCATGAGCGAGCGTCCAAAGCGTCCACCCACCAAGCTGGTCCCCGTTCCCAGCGTGAACAAGATACCCGAGCGAGACATCAACAAGGCCCCCATCCTGGAGTGCCAGCACCTGGGCATCGACTTCGGCGGCCTGACGGCGGTGAACGACTTCAACATGGCCATCGGGCGCACCGAGATCGCCGGGCTCATCGGACCCAACGGCGCAGGCAAGACCACCGTGTTTAACCTCCTGACCAAGGTCTACCAGCCCACCCGGGGCACCATCCTTCTGGACGGGGTGGACACCCACAACATGAGCACCGTCCAGGTGAACAAAGCGGGCATCGCCCGCACCTTCCAGAACATCCGCCTCTTTTCCAACCTCTCGGTAGAGGACAACGTGAAGATCGGCCTCCATAACCAAGTAAAGTACGGCATGTTCCAGGGGATCCTGCGCATGCCCAAGTTCTGGAAGGAGGAAAAGCGCGCCCACGAAAGCGCCATGGAGCTCCTTCGCATCTTTGACATGGAGGACCTGGCCTCCCACCAGGCGGGCTCCCTTCCCTACGGGGCCCAGCGGCGGCTGGAGATCGTCCGCGCCCTGGCCACCAACCCCTCCCTCCTGCTGCTGGACGAGCCTGCGGCGGGCATGAACCCCTCCGAGACCGCCGACCTCATGGACAATATCGTGAAGATCCGCGATACATTCCACATTGCCGTACTGCTCATCGAGCATGATATGTCCCTGGTCATGGGCATCTGCGAGGGCATCTGCGTGCTTAACTTCGGCGAGATCATCGCCAAGGGCACCCCCGACGAGATCAAAAACGACCCCCAGGTCATTGAAGCCTACCTGGGCAAAAAGCGGGAGGTGTAACGCTATGCTGCTGACAGTTGACAACATGGACGTCTACTACGGAGCCATCCACGCCATCAAGGGTATCTCCTTCGAGGTGGCCGAGGGGGAGATCGTCACCCTCATCGGCGCCAACGGCGCGGGCAAGTCCACCACCCTGAAGACCGTCTCCGGCCTCCTGCGCTCCAAGACCGGCTCCATCGTGTTTGAGGACAAGGACATCTCCAACGTCCCGCCCCATAAGCTGGTGGCACAGGGGTTGGCCCACGTTCCCGAGGGCCGCCGGGTGTTTCTCCAGATGACGGTGGAGGAAAACCTGGAGATGGGAGCCTACACCCAGAAGAACGCCAACGTGGACGGCCACCTGGATAAGGTTTATGAGCTGTTCCCCCGCATGAAGGAACGCCGCCGCCAGATCGCCGGGACCCTCTCCGGCGGCGAGCAGCAGATGCTTGCCATGGGCCGCGCCCTGATGTCCGACCCTAAGCTCATGATGCTGGACGAGCCGTCCATGGGCCTCGCCCCCATTTTGGTGGACCAGATCTTTGACATCATCAAGGACCTCCACAAGGCGGGCACCACCATTTTGTTGGTGGAGCAGAACGCCCAGATGGCCCTCTCGGTGGCCGACCGGGGCTATGTGCTGGAGACGGGCAAGATCGTCAAGTCCGCCCCCGCCAAGGAGCTTTTGAACGACGCTTCCGTCAAGGCCGCCTACCTGGGCGGGTAAAGGGAAACCTAAACAAAAACACACCGTTATCTTCCGCGTGGAGAAAACGGTGTGTTTTGTTATCCGAGGCTACGAGAACTGCGAGAAAGACATGAATTGACCCAAGTGACCATAGGTGAGCTGCTAAAGACAAGTCAACAGCAATATGGAAAATACGAAAAGGGCATACAGGAAATACCTGTCCATCATCTGATTACACTGGCGGATTTCTACGGTGTGACCACAGACTATATTCTTGGCCGCAATGTTTGACATTCCGCTCCAAGGGCTGGTTTTGTAGGGGCGGGTTCCAAACCCGCCCGGCACATGGTGATCCACACCATAATTCCTTGACACTTTCCCGGCAAATGGGGTATGATAATAACGAGGTGATACTATGGAACTGACCATTCGGGCGATTTGGGATGACGAGGCCAGAGTTTGGGTGGCAGAAAGCGACGATGTGCCCGGTCTGGTGTTGGAGTCCGGGTCTATGGACGCGCTGATCGAGCGGCTTCGCTATGCTGTGCCTGAGATGCTGGCGTTGAACGGAACGGAAAAGAGCCCCCTGCAAATGAGTATCGTTTCACAGCGTTTGGAAAAGGTGGCTATATAAAATGGCGGAATATGAAAAGGCGGTGCGAGAACTGCTGACTGCCGCCGGCTGTCATTTTGTGCGCCATGGCAAGGGCGACCATGACATCTGATACAGCCCTATCACCGCGCGCCACGTGACCGTGGACGGGAAGATCAAATCCCGCCACACCGCCAACGCGATCTTGAAGCAAAGCGGTATCGAAAAAAGATTTTCTTAAAAGAGACCGCCCCGGCGGTCTCTTTTTTGCACTAAAATCGTAGTCTTCGTTTGACATTCTGCCCCCCGCGTGCTATAATTCCCCCGAACAAAAGGAGGTCGTTCCCATGAGCGAGGAAACCCTGTATACCTTTGAAAACGAGACCTACCGCAAGACCTATTGGCACACTTGCTCCCACATCATGGCCCAGGCGGTGAAGCGTCTTTGGCCTGAGGTGAAGCTGGCCATCGGCCCCTCCATTGACGAGGGGTGGTATTACGACATGGACGCCCCCTTCCCCTTTACCCCCGAGCATTTGGAGCAGATCGAGGGCGAAATGCGGAAGATCTGCAAGGAGAAGCTGAAGCTGGAGCGGTTCGAACTGCCCCGGGCCGAGGCCCTTAAGCTCATGGAGGACAAGGGCGAGCCGTTTAAGGTGGAGCTCATCAACGACCTCCCCGAGGGCGAGGTCATTTCCTTCTACAAGCAGGGAGAGTTTACCGACCTGTGCGCCGGGCCGCATCTGGACTCCACAGGCCGGGTGAAGGGCAACGCCCTGAAGCTCACCGCCTGCAACGCCGCCTACTGGCGGGGCGACTCCAACCGGGAGACCCTCCAGCGCATCTACGGCATTGCCTTCCCCAAGAAGGAGGAGCTGGACGAGTATCTGGCGCGCATCGAGGAGGCCAAGAAGCGGGACCACCGCCGTCTGGGCAAGGAGCTGGGCCTCTTTATGCTCCGGGACGAGGGTCCCGGCTTCCCCTTCTTCCTGCCCAAGGGCATGGTGCTGAAAAACACCCTGCTGGACTACTGGCGGGAGGTCCACAAGAAGTACGGCTATGTGGAGATTTCCACCCCAATTATGTTGAACCGCCAGCTTTGGGAGCGCAGCGGACACTGGGACCACTACAAAAACAACATGTATACCACCGTCATCGACGACGTGGACTTTGCCGTCAAGCCCATGAACTGCCCCGGCGGGATGCTGGTCTACGCCAGCGAGCCGCACTCCTACAAGGAGCTGCCTCTGCGGGTGGGTGAGATCGGCCTGGTCCACCGCCATGAGCTTTCCGGCGCGCTCCACGGCCTGTTCCGGGTGCGCTGCTTCAGCCAGGACGACGCCCACGTCTTTATGACCCCCGACCAGATGCAGGACGTGATCCAGGAGACTGTCCGCCTCTTTGACGAGGTCTATAATGTCTTCGGCCTCTCCTACACCATCGAGCTGTCCACCATGCCTGAGGATCACATCGGCACCGTGGAGCAGTGGGAGCGCAACCAGGACATTTTGAAGGCCGCCATTACCGCCATGGGTAAGGACTTTGTCATTAACGAGGGGGACGGCGCGTTTTACGGCCCCAAGCTGGACTTCCATTTGGCCGACTCCCTGGGCCGCACCTGGCAGTGCGGCACCATCCAGCTGGACTCCCAGCTCCCCGAGCGCTTCGAGCTGGAATATGTGGGCGAGGACGGCGAGAAGCACCGCCCCGTGATGATCCACCGGGTGGTGCTGGGCTCCATCGAGCGGTTCATCGGCGTCATTACCGAGCACTTTGCCGGGGCCTTCCCCACTTGGCTGGCCCCCGTGCAGGTGAAGGTGCTCACCGTTACCGACCGGGCTGACGAGTACGCTGCCCAGGTGGCGAAACAGCTGGACGAGGCCGGCTTCCGCGTGGAGACGGATACCCGCAACGAGAAGGTGGGCAAAAAGATCCGGGAGGCTACCCTGGAAAAGGTGCCCTATATGCTGGTGCTGGGAGACCGGGACATGGAGAACCAGACTGTCTCCGTGCGCACCCGCGCCGGGGAGGACTTGGGGGCGATGAGCCTTGCCGACCTCACCGCCAAGCTCACCGAGGAAGTCAAGACCAAGGCGAGATAAGATACCGGACAGTCAAAAACCCCCGCCATCCGGCGGGGGTTTTCTCTTCTCCTATTGAAATGCCCGCCAAAACCTGATATAATGACCCATTACAAAATCTATGTCCCGGAGGTGCGCGCCCATGGCCGTCCAGCCCCCGATCTCCCAAGAGAATATTGCCCGGCAGTTGGACATCTGCGCCCAGATCGCCGAGGAAAACGCCGCCGCACACCGCGCTCCCCTGGCCTTTGTGGACACCTACGGGTGCCAGCAGAACGAGGCGGATTCAGAGCGCATCCGGGGCTACCTCCGGGCCATGGGCTATTCCTTCACCGACGCGGAGAAGGACGCCGACGTGATTGTCATCAACACCTGCGCCGTCCGCGCCCACGCGGAGGATCGGGTGTTGGGAAACGTGGGCGCGCTGGTACATACCAAGGCCAAAAAGCCCTCCCAGATCATCTGCCTTTGCGGGTGCATGATGGGGGAGGACGTGGTGGTGGAGAAGGTCCGCGCCTCCTACCGCCATGTGGATATCGTCTTCGACACCCATGCCCTTTGGCGGTTTCCTGAGCTGCTCCAGCGGGTGCTTCGCCGCAGGGGAAGGGTGTTTGAGACCCCCGGCGGGGACGGGGCCATCGCCGAGGGCATCCCGCTGGTGCGGCAGAACGCCCTCAAGTCGTGGGTCAGCGTCATGTACGGCTGCAACAACTTCTGCTCCTACTGCATCGTCCCCTACGTCCGCGGCCGGGAACGCTCCCGCGCCCCGGAGGACATTCTGGACGAGGTCAAGGGCCTGTTGGACCATGGCTGTAAGGAGATCAACCTCCTGGGCCAGAACGTGAACTCCTACGGAAAGGACCTGAAAAACGGTTGGGATTTCCCCCGGCTTTTGCGGGAGATCTGCGCCCTCTCCGGAGATTTTCTGGTGCGTTTCATGACCTCCCACCCCAAGGACGCCTCGGAGGAACTGTTTGACGCCATGGCGGCCAGCCCCAAGGTGGCCCACCACCTCCACCTCCCCTTCCAGTGCGGCAACGACCGGGTCTTAAAGGCCATGAACCGGGGGTACACCGCCCAGCAGTACTTAGAAAAGGTCGCTGCCCTGCGCGCGCGCATCCCCGATATCGTGCTGACCAGTGACGTGATCGTGGGCTTTCCTGGGGAGACCACCGCCGAATTTGAAGACACCCTCAAGCTCATTGAGGCCGTCCGCTTCGACGCGCTCTTTACCTTTATCTACTCTCCCCGCCCCGGTACGCCCGCCGCCACCTGGCCGGATGTATTATCCCCGGAGGAAAAACAGGCCAATTTTCAACGCCTGGTTGACGTGCAAAATCAAATTTCCAAGGAAATTCACGAGGGCTATGTGGGCAAGACCTTCCGCTGCTTCATCGATGGGAAGGGGACGGATAAGCGCAACAACCTTACCGCCCGCACCAACTCGGGCCGTCTCGTCCACCTCACCGGGGACGAGGCCCTCATCGGGACTTACCAAGACCTGACGATCACCTCCGCCACCACCTGGGCCTTGTTTGGCGAGGCGGCGGACGAATAGAAGCTAAGCCGGAAAGGAGACCGCAACAATGGCAGAGAAAAAGGGCCTCACCCCCATGATGCGCCAATACCTTCAGATCAAGGGCCGGCATGCCGACTGTCTGGTCTTTTTCCGTCTGGGCGATTTTTACGAAATGTTTTTTGAGGACGCAAAGACCGCATCCAAGGAGCTGGGCCTTACCCTCACCACCCGGGACCGCAACAAGCCCACCGAAGAGCAGGTGCCCATGTGCGGCGTGCCGTATCACGCGGTGCAGGGCTATCTGGCTAAGCTGGCCGCCAAGGGCTATAAGGTGGTCATCTGCGAGCAGATGGAGGACCCCGCTGCCGCCCAGGGCTTGGTGGACCGGGATGTGACGCGGATCGTCACCCCGGGCACGTTGCTGGCGGAGGACGCGCTGGAGGCGGAGGCCAACAATTTCCTGGCCGCGGTAAAGCTGGACAAGGGTTTCGCGGGGGCGGCCTTCTGCGATCTCTCCACCGGGGAGACCGCCGTTTTGGCCCTGCCCGATCCCCAGGACCGTTCTCGGCTTCTCAGTGAGCTGGAGAGCCGCCGGGTGGCCGAGCTGGTGATGGATGATGCGGCCCGCACCGCCTTGGGGAAGACCCTGGCTGAGCGGCTGGCGTGCCATTTGGAGACCCTTCCCGACGACCCATTCACCGCCAAGCGCGCCGCAGCCTTGGTAGAGCGGCAGTTCCCCGGCGAGTGGGGCAAGCTCGTCCCCTCCCTGGGAGGCGGCGAGACCGCCGCCCAGGGCGCGTTAGGCGGACTGCTGACCTATCTCTACTCCACCCAGCGGGTGGATGTGCTTCCCCATCTTAAGACTCTCTCCGGCGGCGGTCAGCGCACCTACATGGAGCTGGACCACGCCACCCGCCGCAATCTGGAGCTCACCGAGACCATCCGTTCCAAGGACAAAAAGGGCAGCCTGCTGTGGGTGATGGACAAGTGTAAGACCCCTATGGGCCACCGGCGCCTGCGTGCCTGGGTGGAGCGCCCTCTGGTGGACGTGACCGCGATCGTCCGCCGTCAGGACGGCGTGGCCGAGCTGGTGGCCGACACGCCAAAGCGTGAGGCGTTACGCGCGGCGCTGGCGCAAATGGGCGATCTGGAGCGGGCGGTTGCCCGCCTGGGCTGTGGCACGGGCAGCGCCAAGGAGCTGCTGTCCCTGTGCGACGCGCTGGCCCCCATTCCTGCGGTAAGGAGTGCCCTGGCCGCGCCGCAGTGCGCTATTTTGACCGATCTGCTGGCCCAGCTGGACGACCTCACCGACCTCCAGTCTGAGTTGGACCGGGCCATTCGGAAGCAGGACCTTCCCACCACCGTCAAGGACGGGGGGATCATCGCCGACGGCTACGACGCCCAGGTGGACCATTACCGCTCTTTGCTCCAAAACGGGGGGCAGACGGTGGCGGACATTGAGGCCACCGAGCGGGAGCGCACCGGGATCAAATCCCTGAAGGTCAAATACAACAAGGTGTTCGGCTATTACATCGAGGTCTCCAACGCATACAAGGGGCAGGTCCCGGAGGACTATGACCGAAAGCAGACTCTGGTCAACGCCGAGCGGTATATTACCCCTCAGCTCAAGGCCTTGGAGGAGGAGATCCTCAACGCCCGGGACCGGGTGGCCGCGCTGGAATACGACCTCTTCTGCGCCCTGCGTGCCAAGGCGGTGGCCAGGACCACCGCGATCCAACTGAACGCCGACGCCGCCGCCCAGCTGGACGTGCTGGCCTCCCTGGCATCCCTCGCGATCGAGGAACGGTACGTCTGTCCCACGGTGGACGATTCCAAGACTCTGGACGTTGTGGATGGGCGGCATCCCGTGGTGGAGAAGACGCTGACCGACGGGGTCTTTGTTCCCAACGATGTTCAGATGGACGCTACGATGTGGAACGTGGCCCTCATTACCGGCCCCAACATGGCGGGAAAATCTACGTATATGCGCCAGATCGGCCTCATTGTTCTCATGGCGCAGATGGGATCCTTCGTCCCTGCCCGGGCGGCGCATATCGGCGTGGCTGACCGGGTATTCACCCGCATCGGCGCCTCCGACGATCTGGCGGGGGGGCAGTCCACCTTTATGGTGGAGATGCTGGAGGTTTCCCAGATCCTGGCGCAGGCGACGGATCGGAGCCTTTTGCTGCTGGACGAGATCGGCCGGGGCACCTCTACCCTGGACGGGGCGTGCATTGCCCGGTCTGCGATGGAATATTGTGCGGACACGTTAAAGGCCCGGACCTTTTTCTCTACCCATTACCATGCCCTTTGCCCCGTGGCCCATCAGCTGGTCCGGGCGCGGAATTTTTCCATTGCCGCCCGCAAGCAGGGAGATAGGGTCGTGTTTTTGCGTAAGATCATCACCGGCGCCGCCAGCGAGAGCTACGGCATCGAGGTCGCTATGCTGGCCGATGTGCCTGCCCCCGTGGTGGAGCGGGCCAAGGAGCTGATGAAGGAGTGGGACCTGAAATGGAACGAAGGGTAAGGGAGGAAGCAGCCTGGCGGCCGCAGCTCACCGTGGAGGAACAGCGGGTGGGCTGGGTCTTTTTCGCCCTCTATTTGCTTGTCCTCCCCTTCCTGGTGGGGGTGGTTACCCGCTTTCTGGACGAGCATCTGGAGCTGGGCTTCACCGCCGCCGAGTCCTCCGCCATCTATTACGCCGCCGTACTGCTCCTGTTGGTGGCGGTCTTTTGGGACTTTCTCAAAAACGCCTTTCGTATTCTCAGCGACAATACCCGCCGCAATCTTTTCGCCCTGGTGGCGGGCTTTCTGGGGGGACTGCTGTTTACGGTCCTGCTCTCCCTGATCCCTCTGCCGGTGGAAAATCCGGTCATCGGGGACTACCGGGGACAATTCCTGCTCGCCCCGGGCTTTACCACTGCCGTAGTCATGTTTCTGCGCCCCATGACGGAGGAGATCTTATACCGGGGGCTGCTCTTCGGTTCCCTGCGCAAACGAAGTCGCCCCCTGGCCTACGCCGTCTCCATTGGCGTGGCGGCGCTGGCAGCGGTGTGGCAGTTTGCGATCCCTGACGGCGGACCTCTGTATTTGCTTTTGGCCCTTCGGTATATCCCACTGGCCGCCGCTGCGACCTGGGCCTATGACATTGGCGGCTCGGTCCTTACGCCTATGGCCCTGCGGGTGATCCTGAACGGGTTGTTCCTGGTATTTGCCCTCATTGCGTAACAGGTGGGCGGGGCTTGTCCCGCCCGCTTGTCCTCTGCAACATATAATTAACAAAGGAGGTGACCCTCATGCCCCACATCCAAGTCATGGATAAGGCCCTGGCGGATCTGATCGCTGCGGGCGAGGTGGTGGAGCGCCCCGCCTCGGTGGTCAAGGAGCTGGTGGAAAACGCCGTGGACGCGGGAGCCACCCAGGTCACCGTGGAGATCCGCAACGGCGGCTCTACCTATATTCGGGTCACAGACAACGGGTGCGGCGTGCCCAAGGAGGAGATGGCCACCGCCTTTCTCCGCCACGCCACCAGCAAGATCAGCTCCGCCGCCGATTTGGACGCCATCGGCACCCTGGGCTTTCGGGGGGAGGCTCTGGCCGCGATCGCGGCCGTGGCCCGGGTACAGATGCTCAGCAAGCCCAAGGACCAAACCATGGGCTATTCCTACTCCATCGAGTGCAGTGAGGCTGTGGAGGAAGGGGACGCGGGCTGCGGTGACGGCACCACCGTGGTGGTGCGCGACCTCTTTTTCTTCCACCCCGCCCGGTATAAGTACCTGAAAAAGGACGTTGCAGAAGGCAACGCCGTGCAAAACGCGGTGGAGCAGCAGGCGCTGGGCCACCCGGAGGTCTCCTTCCGCTTTATCCGGGACGAAAAGCAGGTGTTCACCACCCCGGGTGACGGCGAGCCTCTGGCCGCGCTCCACACCCTCATGCCCGACGAGGCCCGGGACATGCTCTTCGTGCGCCCCTATGGTTATCCCGGCCTGCGGGTCTTTGGCTATGTCTCCCGCCCCACCGCCTGCCGGGGGAGCCGGGCCAGCCAGCACTTCTTTGTCAATGGGCGCTGGGTGCGCTCCAAGCGGCTCACCGCCGCCCTGGAGAAGGCTTATGAGAACCAACGGATGGTGGGCCGCTTCCCCGCCGCCGTGCTCTACCTGGACGTGGCGCTGGACAAGGTGGACGTCAACGCCCACCCCGCCAAGACCGAGGTCCGCTTTTTGCAGGAAAACGACCTCTTTGGCTGCGTATTTCGGGCGGTGGGGGCAGAACTGATGATGGCTGCCGACCGCCCCGAGCTGACCACCGCGCCCACCGCCGCCGCGCCCCGGTCGGAGCTGGCGCCCGCCCCCCAGGCGGACCCCTGGGCGCTGGCCCACCCCACCCAGGAGGTGGTCATCCCAAAGGGGATGCTCATCCCTCCCAACTACACCGCCCGGGAGGAGCACGGACTGCCCGTGGACCCCGCCACGGGAGATGTGCTTCTGGTGTTTGACTCCCCCGCCCTTCAGTCCGATCCTGTCCCGCACCCGGCGGGGCTGGAGCCTTTTGCGCCTCCAGTCCCCTCTGAGACGCGGCCACCGGAGCAGACCCGCTTGGCGGAGGGACCTTTTATTGCCTCCCCGCCCTTGACCGGAGCAGCGCAGGCCCCGGCGGACCGCTTTGCCGTGACCGAGGGGGAGGTCCCTTGGCGCATGGTGGGCGAGGCACTGAACACCTACATCATCGTGGAGCAGGGGGACAAGCTCATCTTTATCGATAAGCACGCCGCCCACGAGCGCTTGGGCTTCGACGCCCTGAAGGCACAGGGCAGCCGTCCCATGGCCCAGGATCTTTTGACCCCCCTCTCCCTCACCCTGCGCCCTGACCAGCGCTCGGTCCTGCTGGAGCAAGAGAAGGAGCTGGAGGACTTCGGCTTTCACCTGGAGGAATGGGGGGACGGCGGCGTTTTGGTCCGTGCCTGCCCGGACTTTTTGGACAGCGCCCACATCGCGTCTACCCTGGAGGACCTGGCCGAGCAGTATCTCACCATGGGGACCGCCGACCCGGACAGCCAGCGCGACGCTCTTCTCCACACCATAGCCTGCAAGGCCGCCATGAAGGGCGGGCAGAAAAACCAGTCCGAGGAGCTGCTGGTCATTGCCAAGGCGGTGATGGAGGGGAAGGTCACCCACTGCCCTCACGGAAGACCTGTAGCGACGGAATTGACCAAGGCGCATTTGGAAAGGCAGTTCGGTAGGGCGTAGAGGTGGGATCTCAGACGTGTCATTTTCCGGCGGGCCGTCCTTCTGGACGGTCCGCCGTTTTGCAAGAGACGCGGGCGCGCCCGTCATTTTTTGCCAAAAAATCATTTGTTTGCCCTTGACGGACACTTGATTTTGAGGTACAATACTCCGTATGACTATCCTTGTCCCCTTGAGGATAAAACCCACGACAGGAAGTGAGAGTATGCCAAAATACATCGCAAAGAGAGTGTTCATGGCCTTGCTGACCGTGCTCGTTGTGGCCTGTATCACCTTCTTTTTGATGCACGCGATCCCGGGTAATCCGTGGCTCAGTGAGAAGACCCCCGCGCCGTCGGTCATTGAGGCGCTCAATAAAAAATACGGCCTGGACCAGCCGCTTCCCGTTCAGCTGGTCAAGTATTTGGGCAACATGCTGCGGGGAGATTTCGGCGCGTCCATTAAAATGTCGAAAAACCGGGCGGTGGCCTCTATCATAGCGGAGAAATTCCCTGTCTCCGCTAAGATCGGGGCGATCTCCATTCTATGGTCGGTGATCGTGGCGGTGCCGCTGGGCTGTCTGTCGGCGTATAAACGCTCCACCTGGGTGGATAGTACGCTGCGGGTGGTGTGTACCATCGGCATCTCCATGCCGGGCTTCGTGGTGGCGACCATACTGCTGCTCACCCTGGCCGGAGAGGGCAGGCCTTTCCCCACCATGTGGAACGTGAACGACGTGACCTGGCGCAGCTATGTGCTCCCCTGCCTGGCCCTGGGCTTCTACCCCATGTGCTACCTGGCCCGGCAGACCCGAACGGCTATGCTGGACGCCATCAACCAGGAATATATCAAGACCGCCCGCTCCAAGGGATTGAAAACGGGCAAGATCATCTTTAAGCACGCCCTCAGAAACGCCCTCATCCCCGTGATCACCTATCTGGGGCCCCAGATCGCCTTCACCCTGTGTGGCGGCTTCGTGGTGGAGAAGGTGTTTTCCATCCCCGGCCTGGGCCGGTACTTTGTGGATTCCATTCAGGCCCGGGACTACCCGGTGATCATGGGCACCACCATCTTCCTGGCGACCTTTATCGTGGTCATGAACCTGATCGTGGATCTCCTTTATAAGGTAGTGGATCCCCGGATCAATCTGGAGAAGGGAGGGAACTGACATGGCGGATAAAAAGATGAAAAAGGCGCCTCTTGGCTCCCTCCAGCCCGACCCGGATATCTTTGACTGGAACGACCTGCCCGCCGACGATGTCTTTGAAAAGGCCAGCGGGCAGGAGAAGGAGAGCTTCATCCAGGACCGCAAGAGCGTGAGCTACTGGGCGGATGCCTGGCGCCGCCTGCGCCACAACGTGGTGGCCATGGTCGCGGCGGTGGTCCTGATCCTCATTATGCTCTTTGCCTTTGTGGGCCCCATGCTGGTGCCCTACGGATACGCCCAGACCATCCGCGGGGCGGAGAACCTCCACCCCTGGCACACCTCCCTCCAGGACCAGCTGCGCGTTGAAGAGGAGATCCAGCGGCGCAAGGACGCCCTCCAGGCCGCGGAGGAAGAGGCGCTGACGGCGGCGGCGTTGCCCAGCTGGGAGGAATTTAAGGATCAGTACGTGGCCGAGCAGCTGGCCGCCGAGGCGGCGAAGCAGGGCGGCAAGCTCACCCGCCAGCGGGAAAATATCCTCAAGGCGCAGATGGCAAACGAGGCTGGGAAGGCCTATGCCGCGCTGAAGGAACAGGCGGCCGCCGACAAGGATGCAGTGACCATCAGCACGGATGAAGAGACCGTGAAGAAGGAGCTGGGCATCGGCAACAGACCCTTTGGCTATTCCCGCGCCGAGCTGGAGCGCAAGGCCGCCGGGGAGAAGGTATTTCCCCATGTGTTCGGCACAGACTATCTGGGCCGGGACCGCATGGTGCGGGTGATGATTGGCGCCCGGGTGTCCCTGATCGTGGGCGTGTGCTCCGCTCTGCTGGTGCTCATCATCGGCGCGGTGTACGGCGCCATCTCCGGCTACGCCGGCGGCGTGGTGGACACGGTGATGCAGCGCATCGTGGAGCTTATTTACTCCATCCCCGAGGTGCTGGTCATCCTGCTGATCTCCGCCACCCTCAAGCCCTTCCTGGACGACTATCAAAACGCGGGAAAGCTGTTCAGCGGCTTGGTGACCATGCTGGGGCCCAACCTTATTTCCATGTTTATCGCCTTTGCCCTGCTCTACTGGGTGACCATGTCCCGCATCGTCCGGGGCCAGATCCTCCAGCTGAAGAACCAGGAGTACGTCACCGCCGCCCGGGCGCTGGGCGCGGGGGGCGGCCGGGTCATTAAGCGGCATCTGCTGCCCAACTGCATTGGCCAGATCGTCACCACCACCTTCCTGCAGATCCCCTCCGCCATCTTCCTGGAGAGCTTCCTCTCCTTCCTTGGCGTGGGTGTGTCCGCTCCCCTGACCTCCTTGGGCTCTATGTGCTCGGAGGCGCTGACGGGAATGTACACCTACCCCTACCGCCTGCTCTTCCCGGCGGTGATCCTCAGCGTGATGATCCTGTCTCTCAACCTGTTTGGCGATGGCCTGCGGGACGCCCTTGACCCGCGGCTGAAGAAATAAGAAAGGAGGAAACGACAATGGCGGAAAACCAGAACATGGAAGCGCAGTCTGAGAAGCTGCTGGAAGTGAAGGACCTCCACGTTTCCTTCTTCACCCCCGCGGGCGAGGTCAAGGCGGTGGGCGGCATCAGCTACGAGCTGAACTACGGCGAGGTCATGGGCATCGTGGGCGAGTCCGGCTCGGGCAAGAGCCAGGAGGCCTACGCCATCATGGGCCTTCTCCAGTCCCCCGGCAAGGTCATCGGCGGGTCCATCACCTTCGAGGGGGAGGACGTGCTGGCCAAGAGCCGGGAGGAAATGACCGAGTTCCGGGGCACCCGGGCGGCCATGATCTTTCAAAACCCGATGACATCATTGAACCCTGTTTATACTGTAGGGAATCAGCTGATCGAGGCTCTGCGTACCCACGACAAGAAGATCACCAAGAAGGACGCGGCCAAGCGGGCCATGGAGATGCTGGAGCTGGTGGGTATCAACAACGTGGCCAAGCGCATGAAGCAGTACCCCCATGAGTTCTCCGGCGGTATGCGCCAGCGGGTGATGATCGCCATGGGCCTCATCTGCCATCCCAAGCTGCTTATCGCCGACGAGCCCACCACCGCCCTGGACGTGACCATCCAGGCCCAGATCCTGGAGCTGATGAAGGACCTGCAGAAGAAGACCCAGATGGGTATCATCTTCATCACCCACAACCTGGGCGTGGTGGCGGAGATCTGCGACAAGGTGTCCGTTATGTACGCGGGCAAGATTGTGGAGCAGGGCGCGGTGAACGACATCTTCTACCACCCCAGCCACCCCTACACCCTGGGCCTTCTGCGCTCCATGCCCCGCGTGGACGCCGACGAGCACGAGCGGCTCATCCCCATCGAGGGCACCCCGGTGGATATGCTCAATCCCCCCGACGGTTGCCCCTTCGCCCCCCGGTGCGAGCACTGCATGAAGATCTGTCTCCAGAAGATGCCCCCCCATGTGGAGATCGGGGAGGGGCACAAGTCCGCCTGCTGGCTGCGGGTGCTGGAGAAGAAAAAGGACGAGAGCGTCGGCGCCGAGGGCGGCGCGGAAGTCCGCGAGAGCAAGCAGAAGGAGGACTGAGCCATGAGCGAGAAGAAATTGAGCGGCGAGAACCTCCTGGAAGTCACCAATCTGAAGAAGTATTTCCCCGTCAAGGGTATGCGCGGTCCCGGCGTCCAGGCGGTGGAGAACGTCTCCGTCTTTATCCGCAAGGGGGAGACCCTGGGCCTGGTGGGCGAGTCCGGCTGCGGCAAGACCACCCTGGGCCGCACCATCCTCCGCCTCCACGAGCCCACCTCCGGCAAGATCGTCTACGACGGCAAGACCATTTTTGAGGGGAAGGACCCCTATCCCACTGTGATGGTGGACGTGAAGGATGAGAAGGGGCAGGTGGTCGGCCAAAAGCCCCAGATAGTCAAAACTCGTGTCCCCAGAGCCAAAACGGTGGATATGCTCCCCTACCGCCGCAAGATGCAGATCATCTTCCAGGACCCCTCCGCCTCTCTGGACCCCCGCATGACGGTGGGCGAGATCATTGGCGAGGCCCTGGATATCCACAAGCTCTATGAGAACAAGGCGGACCGGGCGGAGCAGATCAAGGCCCTGCTGGACCATGTGGGCCTCAACACCGAGCACGCCAACCGCTACCCCCACGAGTTCTCCGGCGGCCAGCAGCAGCGCGTGGGCATCGCCCGCGCCCTGGCGGTGAAGCCCGAGTTTATCGTCTGCGACGAGCCCATCTCCGCTCTGGACGTGTCCATCCAGTCTCAGATCGTCAACATGCTGGAGGACATGCAGGAGAAGCAGGGGCTCACCTATCTGTTCATCGCCCACGACCTCTCTGTGGTGCGCCACATCTCCGACCGCATCGGCGTCATGTACCTGGGCACCATGGTGGAGTTGGGCGAGAGCTACGAGCTCAACCGCAACCCGCTGCACCCCTACAGCCAGACCCTGCTGTCGGCGGTGCCCGTGCCCGACCCCAAGCTGTCCAAGTCCCGCCAGCGCATCGTGCTGGAGGGGGATATCCCCTCCCCCATGAATCCGCCCACGGGCTGCCGGTTCCACACCCGCTGCCCCTACGCCACCGACCGCTGCAAGGAGGAAGTCCCTCCTTTCCGGGAATACGAGCCGAATCATTGGGCAGCGTGCCATTTGTTGGAAGAGAGCCATCCCGAAGCTGTCGAGAAGGCCGAAGCGTGAGCGTAGGCGCGCCGCCGGGGATGGACCGGAGCGAGGGGCGAATTGGTAAGTGACCGAAGGTCACGCGGTTTGTCCCGAGTCGGAGGGAAGCCACGGCGACCAGCGGGCCCAACGCGAACGTGACACACAAGTGAGTGAACAAAACCCACAAATTCCGCCGCTTGTCGGCGGAATTTGTTAGTTAACATTTCTGTAACAATTCCCTTTACAAGGTCATTTCAGCGTGATACAATAGCCAATATCCTGAAAGTGGAAGATTGTTTGGAAGGCCCATGGGCCTTCGGCTTGACGCGGGGCGTCAAGCAAGCCCCTTTGGTATCGCCGCCTTTTGAGGCGTTTTGATACAAATCAAGAATGGAGGAAACAACCATGAAGAATACCAAGAAGCTCTTGGCTTTGGTCCTGGCTCTGGTGATGGTCTTCGCTCTGGTGGCCTGCACCAGCGAGAAGCCCGATCCCACCCAGGCGGCCACCGATCCCGTGGACCCCACCGACGCTGTGGAGCCCACCACAACCCCCGACGGTCCTTTTGAAATTTCCGTCAATCTGGCCTCTGAGCCTCAGTCCATCGACCCCGCTCTGAACAGCGCTGTAGACGGCACGATCATGCTCCAGCACAGCCATGAGGGTCTGATGAAGTGGGTGGACAGCGGTGTGGCTTACAACGACAGCTGCAACGCTGCTGAGCTGGCCCCCGGTCAGGCCGAGAGCTATGACCGCGTGGAGAACGAGGACGGCACCACCACCTACACCTTCCATCTCCGCGACGGTATCAAGTGGTCCGACGGCAAGGCCGTCACCGCCCAGGACTTCGTGTACACCTGGCAGCGTCTGGTCACCCCCGAGACCGCCGCTGACTACAACTACATGATCGACTGCGTGGTCAACGCCAACGCCATCATGGCCGGCGAGAAGGACCCCAGCGAGCTGGCTGTTAAGGCCGTGGACGACAAGACCTTCGAGGTCACTGTCAACGACGTGCCCTACTTCACCGAGATCTGCGCCTTCCCCGCCACCTTCCCCGTCCGTCAGGACATCATTGAGCAGTACGGCGACCAGTGGACCTTCGACACCGCCACCTATATTGGCAACGGCCCCTACAAGATGACTGCTTGGAACCACAACTCCGAGATCGTCATGGAGCCCAGCGAGACCTATTATGAAGAGGTCAAGGGTCCCAGCAAGATCACCTTCAAGCTGATGGACGACAACAACGCCATGCTGGCCGGCTTCAACTCCGGCGAGCTGGACTTCATCGAGGATATGCCCGTCGATGAGATCCCCACTCTGCTGGCCGATGGCAAGCTGAACATCGTGGACTACATCGGCACTTACTATGTCTGCTTCCAGACCCAGAAGGCTCCCTTCGACAACCCCCTCGTCCGCAAGGCTTTCACTCTGGCTGTTGACCGTAAGTTCATTGTCGAGAAGGTTACCCAGTCCGGTCAAGTCGAGGCCGGCGGCTTCGTGCCCGCTGGTATCTATGACGCTGCCGGCTCTACCGGCGACGACTTCCGCACCACCGGCGGCGACTACTATGATCCCTATGAGGAGTCCTACGAGGCCAACTGCGAGGAGGCCCGCAAGCTGCTGGCCGAGGCCGGCTACCCCAACGGCGAGGGCTTCCCCGTTGTTGAGTACCTCTACAACACCTCCGACGCCCACAAGGCCGTGGGCGAGGCTCTCCAGGATATGTGGCAGACCCAGCTGGGCGTGACCGTCACCCTGAACAATCAGGAGTGGGCCGTGTTCCTCCAGACCCGTAAGGACGGCGACTATTCCATCGCCCGTAACGCCTGGATCGCCGACTACAACGATCCCATGTCCTTCCTGGATATATGGTTGACCAAGGACCCCAAGACCGGTCGTGGCGGCAACAATGACGCCCAGTATGCCAATGCTGAGTATGACGCCCTGATCGATCAGGCCAAGGCCTCCAAGGATCCTGCCGAGCGCATGAGCCTCATGCATCAGGCTGAGGACATCATCATCGGCCAGGACTACGCCCTGTGCCCCCTGTACTTCTACACCCAGAAGTACATGATCTCCGACCGCGTGGGCGGCATGTTCTACACCCCGCTGGGCTACTTCATGTTTAGCGGCTGCTATCAGAAGTAATTCAGCCCTACCAAGCCCCAAAAGGACCGCTTGCCCTGACGGGCAGGCGGTCCTTTTTGAAGCGCGAGCGTGACAGCCCCGGCCACGCACTCAATGCGAGGGTGACAGCCCCACATGCGCTCTGCGAATATCCTGTTTCAGGCTAGCGGTCGCTGGAGGCTGGGGTCTCCTGCGCGAAGATGAGGTCGTCCACATCGGGCTTTGGGGGAGTCGGCGGGGCATTTCGTTTGTCCATATTCGTTCTCTCCTTTGCGTAAAACAGTCTAATCAGTATATGCGGCGGAGAAGAGGAAATGCCACTTTGGCGAAAATGGCCCGGCGACAGGCTTTGACAGGAAAAGAGGGTTGACAGGGGCGCGGGAATGTGGTATTCTAAGTGACACCAACAAGGCGCTTGGACACGCCGGAGTGGCGGAATTGGCAGACGCCCGGGACTTAAAATCCCGTGGGAGCGATCCCGTGCCGGTTCGACCCCGGTCTCCGGCACCAAATATCGCGGGGTGGAGCAGCTGGCAGCTCGTCGGGCTCATAACCCGGAGGCCGCAGGTTCAAGTCCTGCCCCCGCAACCAAAAAGTCACCGTTTCCCACTGGAAACGGTGACTTTTTTTATCTTTTGCGGTAGTTTGTGCGGCAGAGATTTCCCTGACCCAAACCGTGACCCATACGGGGAAAGTTTTAGAAAGAATTAAACGGCGGCGGAGAGGATATTCCCCATCGTATTGGCCGCTTGGCGTTGGGCTTGGGTGGTGACGTGGGCGTAGGTGCCCAGGGTGAAGCCGGCGGAGAAGTGGCCA
This sequence comes from uncultured Oscillospiraceae bacterium, assembly GCA_910579775.1. Classification (GTDB taxonomy): domain Bacteria; phylum Bacillota; class Clostridia; order Oscillospirales; family Oscillospiraceae; genus MGBC124762. The sequence continues at coordinate 101,253 of CAJTUE010000005.1, forward strand.
GCATTCCGCTGACGGTTTTCACGTCCACGCCGTTCTGGAGGGCCAGGGTGGCGAAGGTGTAGCGGAGGTCGTGGAACCGCACCTTGGGCAGACCTGCCCGCTTCAGCACCCGGTGGAGCATATGCAGAACGCTGTCCGGCGACATGGGACCGCCAGTAGGCGAGGGAAACACATACTTGCTGCGGTTCTTCTCTTTCTGCCGCATTAAAATTCCTACCGCGTCCGCTCCAATGGAGAGGGTGCGGTAGGAGTTTTGGGTTTTTAGGGGAGACTCTACGATCTCGCCGTTGATCCGGGCCACTTGGCGGCGGATGTGGATGGCGCCCACGGCGAGGTCTACGTCCTCCCATTTTAGTCCCAGCAGCTCTCCCCTTCTCAACCCAGTGGCCAGCTCGATGTAGTATAGCTCGTAGACGCCGCTCTCCTTGGCTTCCCAGAGGAAGCTCTGGAGCTGGTCGGTGGTAAGGGTCATCATCTCCCGGTGTTCCAACTTGGGCAAGGAGCAGCCGTCCGCTGGGTTGCTGATGAGCAGCTTTTGTTCCTTGACAAAGGTAAACGCAGAGGAAATGACCTAATTGATATTACGGACTGTTTTGGGGCTGAGACCTTTGGGCTGCTTTTCGGATTCTATTCTCTCCACCCTACCTCCGCTTAAGAGTTTCTTATAGAGCCTTTGCAGATCCAGAGTAACAAAACCCGATGCGGAGGTCACAATTTATAAGTGATGCCGTCTTCTAAAAATATCACCGAGTAAGGGTCGACCGCTTTGGACAATTGCTCCGGGGCATCGGTGTGGATGGGGATAATGCCGACCCGGGGCCGGACAATGTCACAAACGGCCTTGATCTGCTCCGGGGAGCCGTGGCCGCTGGCGTGGAGGATCACACTGTTTTGGCCATCCAAAAGTGCTTTGAGCGCGGGATCGCGCTCCAGGTAGCCTGTCCACATGGAGTAGACGAAAAGGCTCTTCCTGGGATCAAACCGCTCCGCCAGCGAGTGGGCCCACTCCCCGCCTCGAATGGGCATGCAGAACCCTTTTTCCTTCATCATGGGCAGTAGGTTTTGCCCGTAGGTCAGTGCTCGGGAGAAGTCATAGAGAGGGCTTTTCTCCCCGCTATGCCGGGTGACCACGTCCAGAATGCTCTTTTGGTAGCCATCGCAGACAAAGAGCCGCCCGGCCTTTTTCGCCGCAGCGGCAAAGGTGGCCAGACGGTCGATGTTGGTGGAGGAGCACAGGAGAAAGACGTACTTATTTTCCTGGAGCAGCTTGGCGGCATCGCGCTCCACGTCGCGCTCCGTCACCACCTCCCGCCCCGGCCGGGAAAGGGTGGTGCCCTCGGTGATGAGTGCATCCACTTGGCCCACATACTTTTCCAGGGCGGTCAGGACACCTTTCCCCCGAAAACCGTGGAGCCGGTAGTCCCCGGTGTGGAGGAGCTTTTTCCCCTGCGCTTCAATAAGGAACATATAGGCGTCGTAGGCGGAGTGATCCACCGCCAGAGGCGTAACTATGATATCGCCCACCCGCACCCTTCCCAAAGGATGAAGGGGCTGTATGGCCGCTATGGTTTTCTCTGTGGCTGCCGGGTGGTGGGCAGCGACACGCCGCTGGTAGAGGGAAAAGATCTCCTTGGCCGCACTGCCCATGTAGAGAGGAATGCCGGGGAGGATGCGGGAGAGCTGGCCCACATGGTCGCCGTGATAGTGGGTGAAGAACACCCCGCCGCAGTCGGCTTTTCCGCAGGTCACGTCCTCCAGTTCGAGGGGCTGGGAGACCTGGCCGGGCTCAGGCAACTCGTCCCCGAAGTCGATCAAGATGCGAGCCTGCCCGGTGCGAATTTCCGTGCAGCACCCACCGATCTGGTGGGTGCCCCGGTGGATCACAATTTGCACAGTTCCACCCCTACGATCTCATCACATTCAGGATCATCAGTTTTAAGCTGTGCCACAAAACAAGCAATGTCCAGAGCCTTCATCAATTCTGAAAGTGGTCCCCAGTCCTTTTTCAGCTTTTGATAGACAGAGGCGTCAGCATCCTTTTCAAATATCACAATGGCTTTCTTCAGGGTGCTGGCCCCTTCCGCTTTGGAATTTTCCAAAAAACTCTCACACGCGTCGCCGCCCAGCTGCCGCCAGTATGTGTATATCTCCATAATAGCTCGCAGAGGGTGCTCGTGGCTGTCAGGGACTTTTAGCTCCAAAAGCCAAGCGGTGTCCCCATCCACCGAAAGCAAATCTACCTTGCCCATCCCTTCGCAACCGTCTCCACGACTGTGCTTCAGTGGAACCTGATAGTCCACGATCTCTCCAACATGAGCGAAGTGCTTGCCCATGCACATTTTGCACATCCATTCCTCTTTTCGGAAGTAGATTTTCGGCTTCTTACTTTCCTCCTTCGCTCTCATATAGCCCTCATCGTCAAAGTCCCCGTAGTGACCTTTTACGCGGTAGTTCTTTCGTTGGCTCAAATGATAACTGCTTCCCTTGATGCTCTGTAGTTCCTCCTGGATTCGTTCCAGCATCTCGCATGCGTTTTTTGTGCCGATTTCTTTATAGAGCGTGTCGTATTTGTCCATCTTTATCCCTCCAAAACAATTTCTTTCTGCAGCCCCATAAAGCAGGTGGCCGTCCGTACCATGAATTCCCGGTTCAGAGAGATGGACACGCTCTCCTGAGCCTGATAGCCCAGGCCGAACTTGAACACCATTCCCCAAAAGGCGCCGATGGCCTTTTTGACAAAGGTCTCCAGCATGGCGTCCTCCCGGCCGGTGATTTCTTGGAATGCTTTGCGGTAATATAGCAAAAAGGTCTTGACTGGCGGGATGCGGTGGATGTCATTACAAAAGATAATGTGTCCCAACAGCTCCTTGTCCAGCAGTGCCGCCATGCACAACTCCCAGTAGGGCCTGTACTGCGCGCCATACTGAAACTCCCGGAACTGCTTGTAGTGGTTTGGGTCGGAAAACTGTTCGGTCACTTTCTGCGCGATCTCGGTCGTGGTCATACAACATCACTCCGAACATATGTAAATTTAATGGTTGATTAAAGGGTAGCACGATATAGAGCCTCTGTCAAGGGTCTCTTTGCTTATGGTGGGGCTTGGTATCTTTTCATTGATTAGCGTATCAATTTTTGTGCTGCCTTTGCCGGTGAAAGTGCCCCTTTATTTTGCCTATGAGGTATGCTATAATAACTAAAATTGCACAATTACAGTGTGTGTTTCTGAGGGGGGTGCTGAGGTGAGCGGACTGATTTCCGTGGAGGAACTGCTGGAGGCTAAGGAGGGCGAAAGCGTTCAGTTCAAGGAGGCAAAAGAGCGCTTTGACATGGGCGAGGCCCTTCGATGCTGCTGCGCCTTGGCAAATTGCGGAGGGGGCAGACTGGTTTTTGGGATCACCGACCAGCGTCCCCGTCAGGTTGTGGGGAGCAAAGCCTTTGAGCAACCCGAGCGGACCCGCAAGGGACTTATTGATAAGTTAAAGGTTATGGTGGACTTTCAGTTGTTGGAATATCAGGGGAAACGGGTGCTGGTATTTACAGTGGCCAGCCGTCCCCTGGGGCTGCCTGTTCAGGTGGATGGCAAAGCATGGTGGTATGAGGGTGACGGCCTGATCCCTATGCCGGAAGAGGTGCGCCGTAGGATATATGAGGAGTCGGGCATTGACTTCTCGGGAGGTATCTGCCCGGCGGCAAAGTTGTCCGATCTGGATGAGGCGGCAGTCGAGGATTTTCGGAGCCGGTGGATCGAAAAGAGCGGGAACAAGCGACTCCAGAGCTTGTCCGTGGAACAGTTGCTCCGGGATTGCGAGGCCATCACCGAGGATGGAATCACATATGCCGCACTGATCTTGTTTGGAACGCGGACCGCATTGGGCAAGCACTTGCCCCAGGCGGAGATCGTATTTGAGTACCGCTCCTCCGAGGCGTCTGGCCCCGCAAGCCAGCGAGAGGAGTTTCGGGTCGGCTTCTTTGCCTGCTATAACCGGCTTTGGGAACTGATCAACCTGCGAAATGACAAGCAGCACTACCAAGAGGGGCTGTTCGTCTATGACATTCCCACTTTTAATGAGCGAGTGGTCCGTGAGGCGCTTTTGAATGCGGCAAGCCATAGAAATTATCAGATGGGCAGTAGTGTGTTTATCCGCCAGTACCGGGATAAGCTGGTAGTGGAAAGCCCTGGCGGGTTTCCCTACGGCATTTCACTGGACAATATCTTGGACCGGCAGAACCCTCGCAATCGCCGGGTGGCGGAGATCCTCTCGCTGTGTGGTTTGGTGGAGCGCTCGGGGCAGGGCATGAACCTGATTTATGAGTTGAGCATCAAGGAGGCCAAACAGCTCCCGGATTTTACCGGCACGGATCAGGATTTTGTTCGCATTACCCTGAATGGATTGGTTATAGATAAAAAGATGCTCTCATTGATCAATCGGATCGGGAACGACCGGCTGGATGCTCTTTCAACGGGGGATTTTTTGACCATCAACGCACTCTATCACGAGGAGAAATTGGCTGAAGGGCTGCGAGCCAACCTGAAGCATTTGGCGGACTTGGGCCTTGTGGAGCATGTGGGCCGCAGCAAATACGTCTTGGCGCGTAGCCTGTATGCGGTGGCGGGAAAGGCTGGGGTCCACACTCGGATCGTGGGGCTGGACCGAGAGACGAATAAAGAGCTGCTTATGAAGCATATTCGGAAGAGTGGGGCGCAAGGAGCGCCCCTCAAAGAATTGCAGCAAGTACTGCCCGGGCTGAGCCGCGATCAAATCAGAGTGCTGGTTAGGGAACTCCACAAAGAGGACCGAATTTACTATCAGGGGAAGACGCGGGGCGCAAAATGGTTTACAGCAGATTGATATGCTGAATTGGCACGAAATTGGGATTAAATTGGGATTGAATTGGGACTGGCTTGTAGTTAAGCTACGTGTATAATGTATTTGCAGCCATATAAGAGAGAAAGAAGGACAATAAAATGGAGTTCACAGATATTACCTTGCCAGCAGAATCGGCAGATGGCTATTATCTAACTAAGAGTAAGAAACAAGTGGATAATTTCATATATATTGAAGAAGAATGGTACAATCAGATTTTTCGCCCGAACACATACTACATCCTTGGATCAAAGGGATGTGGGAAAACGCTATATGCCGCCTATATGTGTGCAGACGTTCGCAATAATACCGTTTCAAAATCTTACACAATAGATGTTGGCGATTACGGAAAACTAATTGCAATGAAGACATCTAATCACCTTGGCTTTACTGATTATCTCACCATGTGGAAGGTAATTCTTCTGCAAAAAATGCTTTTAGGTTTAGATGCGGCAGAAATTTCGTTTTTGGGACGATCAAAAAACTTCAAAGCCATACAAGAAACTATTAGTTCATATTTTGGATATGATGTTTCAGATGATTCATTTAACCCAATAAACGTAATTGATAGCTGTAGCAAGCAATCCGAAGTTGCGAGCTATTTGAATTCAGAAATAGGCAGTAGCACATTACCTGTGGCAAAAACAGGCGCGAAATCTGGTGTTAGTAGCAAATCTGCAGAAATGTCAGAAAAAAAGATTGAGCAAGTTGGGTTAGTATACATAGACACCTGGCTACGTGCTATTGATGCGTTTAGAAAAACGATTGCAAATATATCTTTTAGGTATAATCACTTCTTGTTTGTCGATGGCCTTGATGTTCGCCCAAAGGCTATTGACCCCGAGGAGTATAGTGAGTGTATAGGTGCACTTGTGCGGGCGGTTTATGATATAAACACGAAGATACTCGGGAACATGGAGAGAAAGGATAAGCATGAATTTAGAGTCATTGCGCTTACAAGAACTGATATTTTCTTAAATTCCAATCTCGTCAATGTTACCAGTTGTATTAACGACAACTGTGTTGAACTTGATTGGTCGTATAGCAACGAAAAAGAATTTCATTATTCAAATCTCTATAGAATGATGAATCGCGTTTTGGGCTGGGATTGGGGAAATAGTGTACTGCCAGCTGAAATATATTTTGGATTTAACTTACATCCATCTAAACGCCGACGCCCAGTAAGAGCTGATATGTATATTCAACGGCAATCAAGATTACGGCCGCGCGACATAGTGGTATTGTTGCGCCTTATTCAAGATGAATGCAAAAGAAAGAACATAAAGGCACCGAATCCATCGATTTTGGAATCAAGCGAATTGATTTCAAAATACTCCAATTATTATACTGATCAAGTTAAGTCCGAAATGATGTTCAACTATTCTGCTGAGGAAATCAAGAGTATATTTAACCTCATTAAAGTGCTACGTACTGATTCGTTCTCTGAGGAAGAGTTTAAAAAGATATATGAGGGTCACTGTGAAAACGACAAATTGTTTGCCCCGATTTTTGAAAACCATCGGCAGATGTTGGATGTTTTGTATTCGCTTGACCTTGTTGGTTGGATCGAATTCTCGCGTTCGTATTCCAGTGTTCATTGGCACTATCGAGAAGTAAAAGCTATTGACGAAACATACCGCCTCCCGTGGGAACAGTTTGATAGTGCAAGGAAGCGCAAACTCATTATACACAAAGGAGCCAGTAAACATATCCTTGGTGTTGCAAAGTGATAGAGCTTGCGGGAGCGAGGAGTGGATCCTGCGCTTCCGCCGGGTGGCGGCACAGGCCGCTGACCCATTTTCTGACCCAGAATAGGAGACAAGCGGATGGAATGGATGGAGCAGAGAGGGCTAAAGTGTACCCATATCTGGGCACGAAAGTGCCGAAACGGACTCAAAAGCACCTTCCACTACTCCAGACCACAGCTCATAACGCGGAGGTCGCAGGTTCAAGTCCTGTCCCCGCAACCAAAAAGTCACCGTTTCCTGCAGGAAGCGGTGACTTTCTTTATCTTTTGCGGTAGTTTGTGCGGCAGAGATTTCCCTGACCCAAACCGTGATCCATACGGGGAAAGTTTTAGAAAGGATCAAACGGCGGCGGAGAGGACACTCCCCATTGTATTCGCCGCCTGGCGTTGGGCCTGGGTGGTGACGTGGGCGTAGGTGCCCAGGGTGAAGCCGGCGGAGAAGTGGCCAGCATTCCGCTGACGGTTTTCACGTCCACGCCGTTCTGGAGGGCCAGGGTGGCGAAGGTGTGGCGGAGGTCGTGGAACCGCACCTTGGGCAGACCTGCCCGCTTCAGCACCCGGTGGAGCATATGCAGAACGCTGTCCGGCGACATGGGGCCGCCTGTGGGAGACGGAAAGACCCAGGGGCTATTCCCCGCTTTCTTCTTTTGCTCTTTTAGAACGGCTACCGTACCCTCTGCCAGCGGCAGGGTGCGGTAGCTGTTTTTTGTTTTCAGGGGCGCCTCGGTGATTTGGCCGTTGATTCGAGCCACCTGGCGGCGGACGCGGATTGTGCCGCCCTCCAAGTCAATATCCTCCCACTTGAGGCCGATGAGCTCTCCCCTTCTCAACCCAGTGGCCAGCTCGATGTAATAGAGCTCGTAGACGCCGCTCTCCTTGGCTTCCCGTAGAAAGCTCTGGAGCTGGTCGGCGGTAAGAGTTTTCATCTCCCGGTGTTCCAGCTTAGGCAGGGCACAGCCGTCCGCCGGGTTGCTGATAATTAGCTTCTGCTCCTTGGCAAAGGTCAACGCAGAGGATATGACTTAGTTGATATTACGGACTGTTTTGGGGCTGAGACCTTTGGGCTGCTTTTCGGATTCTATTCTCTCCACCCTACCTCCGCTTAAGAGTTTCTTATAGAGCCTTTGCAGATCCAGAGTAGTCAACTTGCCCAGCGGGATGTCTCCGATGTAGGGTTTAATGTGGTGGTCGATGTAGCCCCGGTAGGTCTGGTGGGAGGAGGGACGCGCCTTGACCTTAGCACAGTTCTCAAACCACACGTCCATCCACTGTCCTACGGTGTACTCCCCTGCCCTGCCGAAGTCCAGCTGGTCGTTTTCCGAGATGGCCTGTTTCAGTTTCTCTTTGACCTCCGCCTGAGTTTTGCCCAGGACGTTTTTGTAGACGGTCTTGCCTGTTTTGTGGTCACGGCCTGCGGTGTAGCGACCCTCCCAGCGGCCGTCCTTCCGCTTGCGGATGCTGCCCTCGCCGTTGGCTCTGCGTTTTGCCATAGCGTGTCACTCCTTTCGCAGCGACACAGCATACCACAGACATCGGGCAATAGCCAGGGGTACGAGGGAGAGTTATCAGACTGGACACAATTTTGCGGAGATGGACAGGCGGTGCTTTTTCTTTGATTAGCGCATCAATTTTTGAACTGCCGGGGAAATCCTTTTGCTTGTTTACTGTGGGGGAACTGTTGCTGATGCAAGGATTGGTGGCAGAAGAAAAGTGGGTGGTTCTAAGAAAACAGCGGTCGGTGAGGTCAAACGGCCTTTTCGCCCTCTGGAATGAGGTCACTTGCGACCCAACCCTTTATCCTGCTATACTTTCAGAAAGCGAAAACGTCGTAAAAATATTCACGGTGTATGCATCGGCCTATGCATATTTATTAGATTAACCCCTTAGCCGGCTGCTTTTTCCTTAATTTCAGGAGCAGAACTGTGCTCCAGCATAATCGTCCACAATGGCCTCAACACCGCGTTTCAGGCTTTCGGGGGGATATGATGCTGCTCACCCCGCAAGCGGGGCGTAAAAACCCTCACAGGGGCGGACGGGGGTTCGCTCTGTTTACAGCGCAGTAAATTTTCTATCTGTTTACATTTGCCACTAAGGATTCGCTGCCCTGTGCTACGTTGGTCTCTGCATCTCATATCCATTGTGCGTTACACGCTGGTTCCACGGCCCCAACCGATAGAACGCGAAGGAACACGCTGTGGCGATGGACCAGCCCATCGGCCAGGCACACCAGATGCCAGTGGCTCCCAGGGGAGTTCCAGCCAGCAAAACTGCCAACGTCACCCGGATGATAAGGTCAGTAAAAGTGGCAATCATGAACTTGTCCATCATGCCGGCACCCCGCAGAACGCCGTCCGCCACCAGTTTGGCCGAGACCACAAAATAGAACGGAGAGAGAACGCGCAGGAACATGACGCCCGTTTGCAGGGCCTCCGCCGTGGGCAGTTCCAGGAACAAGCCCAGCACATACCGTCCACCGAAGAAATACAGCAACGCCAGGGGAAGGCTCAGCAACCACACCAGTTTGAGGCCCGCCCGGAGCCCCTCCTGGATGCTGGGCAGCTTCTTCGCCCCCAGGTTCTGGGCTGTATAGTTGGAGATGCCGTTGCCCAAGGTGGTGAAGGAGGTGATGACCAGGTTGTTCAGCTTCACCGCTGCGGAGTAGCCCGCCCAACATCACCAGGGCCATAAAAAATCTGGAGGGCGCCTTGGGCTGCCAGCTGTTTCTCCGCTCCAACCGGGGCGTCCGTCTCACGCCGGAGGGAGAGCGGCTGTACGCGCCCATATCGCACCTGCCGTCGAACACATCCAGGCGGGCGAGGAGGCCATCGCGGCGGACCAGAGCCCCCAAAGCGGGATCGTGACCATCGCAGCCAGCGAGATCGCCCTGCGCTGCTGTCTGCTGCCAGTACTGGGGGAATACAGGCGCAAATATCCCGGTGTCCGTCTCCGAATCTCCAATCACTCCACCTCTCAGGCGGTGGCCGCGCTGCGGGGCGGTCTGGCGGATCTTGCGATAGTCACCGCCGCAGACGACCTCTCCAAGGGGCTGGACCAGCGCCAGGTAAAGGAGATCCAGGAGGTCCCTGTCTGCAACGGCGCGTTCTCCTTCCTCTGGGGCAGACCGTTGACACTGAAGGAGTTGACTCAGTATCCTTTGATTGGCCTGGGGCCAGGCACGGTATCGTTCCGCTTTTTCAGCAGAATCTTTTCCGAGCGCCAGCAGCCCTTCCGTCTGGACATCGAGACCGCCACTGCAGACCAAATCCTTCCCTTCGTCAAAGCGGGCCTGGGGATTGGTTTCGTGCCGGAAGAGTTCCTTCAAGAGCTGCCGCCCTCTGGTGCAGTCCAGGCACTTTCCCTGGAAGAACCCTTTCCCAAACGCTCTGTTCTGCTTTTAAAACGGGGGCGGCAGATACTGAGCGCCGCAGCAAAGAAATTGGAGCAAATGATCTGACCCAGGTTCCGACCCAGAATAGGAAACGAGCGGGCGGAAGCAGTGGAGGGATCAGAGCCAGAAAGCATTCCATTTCGGAGTGAACACCCCTCAAAAGTGCCCCAAAGCCGCCGCCAGTACCGCTGAGCGCAGCTCATAACCCGGAGGCCGTAGGTTCAAGTCCTGCCCCCGCAACCAGAAACCGCCGGAATCGCAAGATTCCGGCGGTTTGTTTTGGACGCAGGGCTTTGTTATTCGGACAGGTACCGCTTCAGGAGCAGGGAGAGCTCCCGCAGGTCGATGGGCTTGGCAATGTGGGCGTTCATGCCCGCGTCCAGGCTCTTTTTTACGTCCTCGGCAAAGGCGTCGGCGGTCATGGCGATGATGGGCAGGCCGGCGTCGGGACGGTCCAGGGCGCGGATGGTGCGGGTGGCCTCGTAGCCGGTCATCACCGGCATACGGATATCCATGAGGATGGCGTCGTAGGTGCCGGGGGCGGAGGCTTGGAACTTTTCCACGCACAGCTGGCCGTTCTCTGCCCAGTCCAGCTCCAGGCCCACGCTTTTAAGCAGCTCGCTGGCGATCTCCCAGTTGAGTTCGTTGTCCTCTGCCAGCAGGACCCGCCGTCCGGTGAGGTCCACAGCCTGCTGGGCGGGGTCGGCTACGGCGGGCAGGTCGGTCTGGTCGGCATATTGCCGCAGGCTGTGGTAGAGGGTGGACTTAAATAGGGGCTTGGAGATAAAGCCGTTGATCCCTGCGATCCGGGCCCCCTCCTCGATCTCGCTCCAGTCGTAGGCGGAGATAAGAAGGATGGGCACCTCGCTTTTCAAGGTGTTGCGAATGCGCCGGGCGGTCTCCAGACCGTCGATGCCGGGGAGCTTCCAGTCCAGCAGGATGATCTGATAGGGGTCGCGTTCCTCCCGGCGGCGGAGGATCTGGGCGATGGCGCTCTCCCCGTCCTGGCTCCAGTCGGCCTTGATGCCGATGGACTTCAGGGAGGCCACCGCGCTTTCACACAGGAGCTGGTCGTCGTCCACCACCAGCATGTTCCAATCGGGCAGGAGCATCTCCGGCTCGGCAGCCTCCGCCTTCTCTAGGTCCAGGGTGACCCGGAACTCGGTACCCTTGCCCAGTTCACTGTCCACCTCAATGGAGCCCTCCATGGCATCCACGATGTACTTGGTGATGGTCATGCCTAGGCCGGTGCCCTCCGTGCGGTGGACTCGGGCGCTGTCCTCCCGTGTAAAGGAGTCAAAGATCCGGGTCTGGAATTCGGGGGACATGCCGATGCCTGTGTCGGTCACCGACAGATGAATGCGGACAAAGGGATCTCCCCTGGGTGAGGGCTCTTCATAGAGGGCCATGGTGATGGAACCGCCGTCGGGGGTGAACTTGATGGCGTTGGACAGCAGATTGAGCAGGACCTGGTTGAGGCGCACGCTGTCGCAGTAGACACTTTCGGTGGAGATGTCGTGGATGGACACCTGAAACTGCTGGTTTTTGATGCGCACCTGGGGCTGGACAATGGAGACGATGCTCTCCATAACCTCCCGCAGGGAGATCTGGTCCATGCTGAGAGTCATCTTGCCGCTTTCGATCTTAGACATATCCAGCACGTCGTTGATGAGCCCCAGCAGGTGCTTGGAGGACAAGGTGATCTTCTTCAGGCAGTTTTGCACCTGGTCCTTGTCGTCGATATTGGCCGTGGCAATGGCGGTCATGCCTACGATGGCGTTCATGGGAGTGCGTATGTCGTGGGACATGTTAGAGAGAAATTCGCTCTTGGCCTTGGTGGCGGCGTCGGCGTCCCGCCAAGCGGCCTCCAGAGCCTGCATCTGCTGACGGGTCAGACGGAAATAAACAGCGAAGACGGCCAGAAGCGCCAGCAGGATTGCCGCCGCGCCCAGCAGAGCGGAGATTGCCCACTGCCGGTTCAGGGCGTTGACAATGGCGTCCATAGTGCTGTAGGGCATAAAGGTGACCAAGTACCACTCGGAATTGGCCAGACGGGTACAGTAGAGATGCCGCCGCTCTCCTTCTACGGTAAACGCGCTGGAGTAGTCTTCGTCGTTGGCCATGGCGGTGGTAAGCTCCTTGAGGTATTCCGCAGGGCTCTTGCCAGCCACGTTGTCATAGACGGCCAGCACCCGGTCAAAGTAATTGTCCCGGGAAGCGTCCCCTGTCCGCACCACAAAAGAACCGTCACTGCGGATGATGTGGGAGTATTCATGGTTGCCGGTGTCGTCCAGGGAGAGGGTCTTGGTGATGTAGTCCACAGGCAGCGCGCCCACCAGAGCCACACAGGGGTGCGTTGAGGTGGGGATGTGGGTGGAGGGAACTCCCATGAGGATCACGCTGTTTCCCGCGGTGTCTGAGCCTACCGCAACCTTTTTTTGCCCACCTGAGAGAGAGGTCATAAAGGGCTCCGGGTCGGTGACGGCCAGTGGCGTGCCGTAGAGCATCTCAAAGTCGTTACTCTGGGAATAAAAGCCGAGGTATTGAAAGCCCAGGGCCTTGGCGTAAGAGGTCAGGACCTCCCGCTGCTCGGCGTCCCCGTGGATGTCCTCGGAAGTCATGGCAGTCGCCAAGGCTTCCATCTGCTCCAGACGGAGGTTGATCGTAGTCTCAAAGTGAAGGGAGATCTGCTCACTGAGGCTGGACATGTAGAGGGAGCCAACCTCATTGATCGTCTGGGCGCTGATAGAGCCCATGTGAAGGGCCAAAAAGGAGAACACGCACACGCACAAAAGCGCAATACCGGCCAGACTGGCCCACAGGATATGGGTGGTCCGGCGTTTTGTGATGCCTTTCAAACGCATAGAATCAAATGACCTCCTTGCAAGGATGTGTGGCGGCTTACACAGGTAGGGCGGCGCCAAAAACGTCGATGGCGTCCACGGTGCGGCGGTAGTCCTCCCGCACCTGCGCGGCCAGCTGGGCGGTTTGGGGGGTGGCGGAACCGTTCCGCAGGTCCTCGCACAGCAGGGCGCTGGACCGGTAGAGTGCGGTAAAGCTCAGGTTCTGGCACACGCCCTTGATGGTGTGGGCGCCGCGGAAGGCCTCGGACCAGTTTTCTGCCGACAGGGAGTCCTCCAAAAGCCGGAAGCTGGGGTCGGAGGGAAACTTGAGGACAAATTTCTGCACCAGACTCTCGGTGCGCAACCGCCCCAGCACCTCCTCATAGTCGCCGCCCAGGGCGGCGTAGCACTCGGAAAGGGTCATTTTTTATCCTCCTCCTTGGCCAGGACCTCCCTCGTCTCCTGGACGATGGGGGAGATGTTGGAGAGGGTGTCCCGCATGGTCTCGTCATAGAACAGGTATTGTCCCCGCCCGCCGCGCTTCACGGCGTAGAGGGCGTTGTCGGCGGCGTGGAACAGGGCGTCGTAGTCCATGCCCACCCGGTCGGTCTGGGCCACCCCCATGCTCAGGGAGATGGAAAAGCCCTCATACTCGCCGGTGAGGGCGTTGAAGATACGGCGGATCGCCGCCTCGGGGTCGGTCTTATACTCCAAGAAGATCAGAAATTCATCGCCGCCTACCCGGGCTACGATATCGCCGCCCCGCACCGTATGGCGCAGGTGGCCGGCCAGGTGGGTGAGCAGTTGGTCTCCAAAGAGATGGCCCCGGCTGTCGTTGGCGGACTTGAAGAAGTCCAGGTCGAAGATGACCAGGGCGAAGTGGCCGTCGGGCCGCTCTCGCAGGCGGTTTTCGATTTTCTGACGGGCGCTGGTGTGGTTGGAGAGGCCGGTGAGGGGATCGGTGGAGGCAATGCGCTCCAGGTTGTCCAGCTGCAGGCGGGAGTCGTGAACGTCCATGGCCTTGCCGATAGCCCCCAGATAGCGGGGCGGGTCGTCGGCGGACCAGGTGGCCCGGGCCATGACCCGGTGCCAGCGCGTCTCCCCCTTGATGTTCAACTGGCAGTCAAACTCCACCACCGGCTGACCCGGGGAGGTCCCCCGCAGCAGGTCGGAGAATTGATAGAGCTGCTGGGCGTCTACCAGGGAGAGGAGTTGGGGGTTGTGGATGGGGTCGTAAAGCTCCTCGGAGAAGCCCAGTTTCCCGGCGCTGAAGGGGGTGAGGGTCACCAGCGGTGGGGACAGGGTAAGCTCAAACTGGATCTCGTTGGAGAGAGAGGCAAAGAAGTCATGACGGATGCGCTCGTGCTCTAAGAGCTGGAGAGTGCGCTTGGACAAGGGCAGGTCCTTGTTTTGGGAGAGGGCCTCAGCTACGCTGCGCAGACTGTGGCGGCTGCCGCCAAACAGGTCCTCCTGGTGCAGGGCGGCGTAGATATCGGGCTCCAGTTCGGAAAGACATTCCATCAGCAAAGGATGAAACGCGCCGCATTCCCCTGCCAGGATCATGCGGATGCTCTCTTTATGGGGAATGGCCGCCTTATAGACCCGCTGGCTGGTAAGGGCGTCGTACACGTCGGCCAGGGCTACCACCTGCGCGGACATTGGGATCTGCTCTCCCTTGAGTCCGTCCGGGTAACCCCGCCCGTCGTAGCGCTCGTGGTGCCAGCGGCATATCTCGTAGGCAATGCGGACCAGGGGAAGGTCCTGATAAATGGGCAGATCCTCCAGCATCCGGGCCCCGATGGTGGTATGGGTCTTCATCAGTTCAAATTCCTCAGCCGTCAGCTTCCCAGGCTTGTTGAGGATGTCCTCAGAAATGGAGATCTTCCCCACGTCATGCAGGGCGGAGGCGGTGGTGATGGTGGCAACCTCGGAGGGGGTAAAGCGCGGTCCTGCCGGCTTATTGTTCAAGTGGTTGAGGATCAGTTCGGTAAAGCGGCGGACATGACGAACGTGGAGTCCACTTTCCCCGTTGCGAAACTCCACGATATGGCTCAATATTTCGATCATCAGGTCGCTCTGCTGTTCCTTTTCGTACATCTGTTGGGCCACCATGTTCACCAGCTGCTTCTGCTTGGCATAAAGGAGAATGGTGTTCACCACCCGCTTGTGAACGATCAATGTGTCAAAGGGGCGGCTGATAAAATCGGTGGCGCCGAGGGAATAGGCTCGTTCGATCTGATCCGTCCCACGCTCTGATGAGATCATAATGACGGGAATATCCTCGATCCAGCCTGTCCGGTTCATCTCTGCCAACACGGCAAACCCGTCCAGCTCGGGCATGACAATATCCAAAAGCACCAGGGACAGAGTGGGTCCCAGCTCCTGGATGCGCTCCAGTGTCTCCCGGCCGTTTTCCGCCTCCACGATGGTGTATTCGTCGGCCAGCATATCCGCCAGAATGGCGCGGTTCATCTCGGAATCGTCCGCGATGAGGATGGTGGAGCCTTGCTTGCGTAACTGCTTGATAGGGGACACTTCCTTTCGGGGGAGAGGAGCGGTCAGTTGGGCTCCAGGGGGAAGATGGCCGCCTGGGGCAGGGCGGGAGAGTGGGGAAACTTGCGGGAGAAGGCCCGCAAAATGCGGTCGCAGACCATCTGGCTGTTTTCAAAGTTGGCCTGGGGCAGCATAAGGATAAACTGAGAGACACTGCACCGGGCGGCCACATCTCCCCGGCGAAGAGAGGTGCGGATGATTTCCTGCAGATTGTCCATGGCCCGGTCCAGACTGCGCCGGGGCAACGCCTCGCCGCGGCTGCGGTTGTGGACGGAGAACAGGGCCAGGTGGACCGCGTCGCCGCTGCGGACCAGAGAGCGGGCCACCGAGTGGTAGATGGAGCGGAAGATATCATACTGGCAGATGAGCGCGCCTCCGGGCCCCTCCGGCTCCCGCAGGTGTTCCAGAATGGAGTCCACCGGCAGGGCGGGGTCCTGCAGGGCGCTGAGCGCCTCCCGGTACACCGCCCGGGTGCTCTCCTCTGGCATCACTCCAAAGCTGCTCATAAAGAGCTTGGACATGTCCTCATAGACGGCGGCGGCCTCCCGCTGGCGGTCCAACCGGATCAGCGCGCCCATAAGATGGCGGTAAAGTTCCTCCAGATAAGGCTCCTGGGCCAGCGCTGTCTGGCACACCTCTGCCTCCTCCTGGTAACGGTGGCGGGTCTCCAGCAGGGACGCTGTCTGGGTCACGATGTGGAGGTACAGCTGGTGGTAGTGGGCGCAGATGGGCATGGCCCAGAGATGGGCGGACAGCCGGGGGAGAAAATCCCCCTGGTAAAGGGCCAGGGCGGCCAGATAGGCGGTGAGGCGGGCGTCCTCGTCGTCGGCTGCATCACCCTCCTGACAGAGCCGGTCAAACTCGTCCAGATCCACCTCCACGGGAACGGCGGGGTTCCAGCGGTAGGAGGAGCCCTGGCGGAGGATCAGCTGGTGTCCGGCCGAGGGCCAAAGGGGCTCCAAGGCCATCCGGGCCCGGTGAAGGATGGTCTTCAGGGCGTTGGCAGGGTTGCTCCCCCCGTCCTCGCTGCCCCAGAGCAGGTCAATGTAGTCCTGGACGCCGATGCTCTGCCCCCGGCGGTAGATCATATAGGCCAAAAAGAGCCAGACCTTTTTGGAACGGTTGTCTCCGTCGCTCACCCGGGCGGAGGGGGTGGACAGGGAAAACCCGCCCAGCATTTGTATTTTCAGCGGCTTGGGCTCAGCCATGGCAGCGCCCCTCCTCTCTCGGCTCTCTCAAAGTCTTTCACTGGGCCCAGTTGGGAGAAATGAAAAAGTTTGAGGAAAATTTCACACATCTTATCTAAATAAAATAACACATGCCCTGTGGTTTTGCAAGCTTTTTGGGGCAAAGAGGGGCAAAAAGTTTTCGTTACACAAATTGATAAAATTTGAAAAAATTTTCCCAAAAAGTACTTTCCTTTTTGGGAAACATCTGCTATACTAAAAAATACAAGCGCGTCCCCGGGAGGGACACAAAAGGAGCGAGAGACGATGAAGACCGGGAGAGCGGCGGTGGCCCTGGCGCTGGCGATCGGGCTGTTGGCGGGGTGCGTAGCCCGGGAGGCGGCGGCGCCGGAGGAGCTGTATTTGGACCGGGTGGCGCTGGAGGAGGTAGAGCTGCGGGAGGAGGCGGTGGCCATGGCCGGCGCGCCGGCAGTCCACGATCTGCTCCTGCCTGAGCATCCGGGGACACAAGCGGAGCGCAACAGAAAGGCGGAGGTGGACTATTCCAACGCCGATGACGGGTACATTATGGCGCGCTACACCGCGAAGAGCGACCGGCGGCTGAAGGCCAAGGTCACCGGCCCGGCCACCGAGGGCGGATATCAGTATAACCTGACCCAGGGGGAGTGGACCACCTTCCCCCTCTCCGACGGCAGCGGCAAATATGAGGTGAAGATCTACGAGCAGAACCCGGCCACAGGGCGGTACGCCGTGATGCTCACCGCCAGCTTTACCGTCCGGCTGACCGACGAGTTTGCCCCCTTCCTGCGGCCCAACCAGTATGTGGACTACGCCGGGGCGGCCGACACCCTGGCCAAGGCGGAGGAGCTGACCGCCGGGGTGGAGGACGAGCTGGAGAAGGTGGAGAAGGTCTATGATTTTGTGGTCTCTCATCTCACCTATGATACCCAGCTGGCCCAGACGGTGAAGAGCGGCTATTTGCCCCAGCTGGACAAGGTGCTGGCGGCGGGGAAGGGCATCTGCTTTGACTATGCCGCGCTGATGACCGCTATGCTCCGGTCCCAGGGAGTGCCCTGCAAGCTGGTGGTGGGCTATGTGGGGACCGTTGACCCCGCTTACCACGCCTGGATTAACGTGTGGACGCAGGAGCAGGGTTGGGTGGACGGCGCCGTCTATTTTGACGGCGCGGCCTGGCAGAGGATGGACCCCACCTTTGCCTCCTCGGGCGGCGGCAGCGAGGCGATCATGAAGTACATCGGGGACGGCAGCAACTACGCCGCCCGGTATCTTTACTGAGAGATTTTCAGCAACCATTTACAAACGGCATAAAATACGTTAGAATGGGCTTGCGGTCAAACCGCAAGCCCATTTCTTTTTTATCAAAACCGATCCAAGGGGAGGGAGACGCCGTGAAAAAGACCTTGACCGGCGAGGCGGTGGGGGAAGTGTGTCTGGAGCTGTCCCTGCTTTACCACGCCGGGGTGGCGGCGGGCGACGCCCTGGCCCTTTTGGCGGAGGACGCCGTGGGGGAGGAGCAGACCCTTCTCAAAGAGATGGCCCGCCGGGTGGATGGCGGCGCCACCCTTTCCGCCGCCATGGAGGAGAGCGGCGCCTTTCCCGGCTACGCGGTGGGCCTGGTGGCCGTGGGGGAGGGCTCGGGCCGTGCCGAGGAGGCGCTGAAGGCCCTTGGTGAATACTACGAGCGGCGCGCCCGGATGGAGCGGCAGCTGAAAAGCGCTCTTTTGTATCCCGCCATTCTGTTGGGACTGATGCTGGTGGTCATCGGCGTGCTGCTGGTGAAGGTCCTGCCCATCTTTGACGATGTATACGCTGCCCTGGGCGGCCGCCTTACCGGAGCGGCGGGAGGGCTGTTGGCGCTGGGGCGTTGGTTGGATGCCGCACTGCCTCTTGTGCTGGCGGCTCTGGCGCTCCTGGCGGTATTACTTGTGTGCTATGCCCTGTGCCCCGGCTTTCGCGGCCGGGTGCGGGCGCTGGGAGGAAAAGACCGGGGGAGCAAAGGGGCGTCCCGCACCTTGGCCTCTGCCCGGGTGGCCCAGGCGTTGTCTATGGCCTTGGCCAGCGGCATGACGCCGGAGGCGGCGCTGGAGCTGGCAGGCAGGCTGGTGGAGGAGGACGCTCCCGCCGCGGCCCGCCGCTGTGAGGCTTGTAGAGCGCGGCTGGACGGGGGGGATCGGCTGGGCGCCGCCCTAAGGGAGGGCGGCCTGCTTCCTCAGGCACAGTGCCGTCTGCTGGACACCGCCGAGCGGAGCGGCCAGGCGGACGTAATGATGGAGCGCGTGGCCGTACAGCTGGCGGAGGAGGCGGACGCGGCGATCGAGCGCCGGGCGGGCCGGGTGGAGCCGGCGCTGGTGCTGGCGGCGTCGGCACTGGTGGGGGTCATCCTCCTGTCGGTGATGCTTCCCCTGATGCATATCCTCTCCGCCATCGGGTGACGCCATGAGACGAGGGAGAGAAAACCGTCTTGCAGGCCTTTGGACCCTGCTGGTCCCAGCCCTGCTGCTGGGCGGGGCGTGGGTCCTTGCCCGGGGGGCGGAGACCCTGGCCGGGGACCGGAGCGGGGAGGCCAAGGCCCGGCTGGAGGACGCCCTGCGCCGGAGCTGTGCGGCGTGCTACGCCGCCGAGGGCCGCTATCCACAGAGCCTGGACGAGCTGAAGGACCGCTACGGCCTCCAGCTGGACGAGGAGCATTACGCGGTGTTTTATGAGCCCTTCGGCCCCAACCTGATGCCGAACTTTACCGTATTGGAGCGTCAGCCATGAGAGCGGGAACACGGCAAGGGTATATGACCACCTTGGCGGTGCTGACGCTACTGGCAGTATTCGCGGCCTCCATTTTGATGACCCTGCTGGCGGGTGCGGGAGCGTACCGCCGCCTGGTGGAGCGGGACGGCGCGTCCTTTGCCGCCCGCACCGCCGCCCAGTACATCGCCACCAGGGTGCGCCAGGGCGATGCCGCCGGCGCGGTGGCGGTGGAGAAATTTTTTGGAACGGACTGCCTCACCCTCCGGGAGCGGAACGACGGGGACGTCAGCGAATATGTTACCTGCCTTTACTGCTATGACGGCTCGTTGTGGGAGCTTTACACCACCGCGGATGTGGAGCCGAAGCTCACCGACGGCGAGCGGGTGCTGGAGCTGGACGGCCTGGACCTCTCCCTGGAGGATGGTCTGCTGGCGGCGGCGCTTACCTTTCAGGGTGGAGAAACGGAGACGGTAACGCTCTCCCTGCGAAGTGGGGAGGTGGCGGAGCCGTGAAACGGGACAGGACTTCTCTGCTGCTCATGGAGCAGTTGGTGATGTTGCTGGTGTTCGCCCTGGCGGCGGCGCTTTGCCTCCAGGCCTTCGTGACCGCCAATCGCCGCTCCCGGACCATGGCGGACCGGGACAAGGCCGCGGTCCTCTGCCAAAGTGTGGCGGAGACCCTGAAGCACAAAACTGGAGATATCCCCGCCGCTTTGGAGGACGCCACCGGCGGCGATGTGTGCCAGCGGGAGGGGTTTGGATATTTTGTGTCCTACGGAGAGGGGTGGAGCGAGTTTATCCCCGACGGGCGGAAAACCTCCAGCTACACCCTCCGGGTTCAGCCTGTGGACAGCGGCGTCCCCGGTCTGGGCAAGGCCCATGTGGAGGCCTGCGCTTGGGAGCGGGGGGAGATGGTCTCACTGTTCGCCATCGAGACAGCGTGGCAGGAGGTGAGCGGCCATGGCTGAGAAAAAGGATCACCTGTTTATCCTGCCCATCGGGGCCAGTTCTTTGCTCTCCGCCTTCGCGGTGCTGTGCCTGGTGGTGTTTGCCCTGCTGGCCCTGTCCACCGTCCGGGCGGACGAGCGGCTGTCGGAGGCCTCTCTTCAGGCCACAAAGGACTACTATGCCGCCGACTGCAAGGCGCAGGAGATTTTGGCCCGCATCCGTCTGGGCGAGTCCCTGCCGGAGGGAGTGGAGGCGCAGGCGCAAGGTGGCTACGTCATCCTGCGCTACGCCGTTCCCATCTCGGACGTCCAGGAGCTACGGGTGGAGGTTGGACAGCGCGCCGACAGAAGCTGCGAGATCTTGCGCTGGCAGGCGGTGGCCAACGAAGAATGGGTGGGGGACGATGGCCTGAAGCTCTGGGGCGGCACAAGTGAATAGCGACCAAATCACAAGGAGACGATAACATGGCGGAATTGATGGAATACTTACAACAAGCGGTTGACCGGGGCGCCTCCGACCTCTTTCTGGTGGCCGGGGGACCGGTGAGCGTGAAGGAGGACGGGCGGCTGGTCCCCCTGGGGGAAGAAAAGCTTATGCCCCAGGACAGCCAGCGGCTCCTCGCCGCCATCTATGAGCGGGCGGGGCGGTCTATGGTGCCCTTCCGGGAGAAGGGGGACGACGACTTCTCCTTCGCCGTACCCGGTCTGGCCCGGTTCCGGGTGAACGCCTACCGCCAGCGGGGCTCTCTGGCGGCGGTGGTACGGGTGGTGGCCTTCTCCATCCCCGACTACCGCGCCCTCCATATTCCCGAGGAGGTCATGGAGCCGGCAGCGGTGAAGAGCGGCATGGTGCTGGTCACCGGAACCGCGGGCAGCGGCAAATCCACCACCCAGGCCTGCCTGGTGGACCGGGTCAACGCCACCCGCCAGGCCCATATCATCACCCTGGAGGACCCCATCGAATACCTTCACCGCAACCAACGCTCCATCGTCTCTCAGCGGGAGGTGGCCACCGACACCGCCGACTACCTTTCCGCCCTGCGCGCCTGCCTGCGCCAGGCCCCCGACGTGATCCAGCTGGGGGAGATGCGCGACCACGAGACCATCCGCACCGCCATGACCGCCGCCGAGACGGGCCATCTGCTCTTTGCCACCCTCCACACCAAGGGGGCGGTGAACACCATCGACCGCATTGTGGACTCCTTCCCCGCCGAGCAGCAGGGGCAGGTGCGCTTCCAGCTGGCCATGGTGCTCCACACCATCATCTCCCAGCAGCTGCTCCCTGCGGCGGACGGCGGCGTGGTCCCCGCCTTCGAGCTCCTGCGCCTGGACAACGCCACCCGCGCCCTTATCCGGGACAACAAGACCCACCAACTGGAGTCCGCTATGGCTACCGGGGGCGGCAAGGGGATGCGAACCATGGACCAGTCTATTCTCTCCTTATATAATGAAGGTCAGATCACCCGGGAGACCGCCCTTCAGTACGCGGAAAACCGGGAGCAGATGGAGCGGAGACTGTCGCAGTAGGACATTTTTTGGCCAAAACAGAAATATTACACAAAAGCCGGTGGAAGATACCGCTGGCTTTGTGTGATATTTTTTATTTTTTGAAAGTAAATCTTAAAAATGCACCCCAATATGTAACGCACGCGGATTATAATGACCACGCAAGCTAAAAAACCGGAACAAGAGGAGGAATGGAGCATGGACCTGGAGCGGGCAAGGGGCAATCAATACCGGGCCACGCGGGTGTGCGTGGACAGCTATGACAATGGCGTGCCTGTGGGGCGGTTTTACAACCCCGGCATGGCGGAGGCGGCTGTCTTTCACAGCATGAGCCAATTCCTTCTGCGCATGGAGGAGCTGCTGGACCGCATGGGTTTTCCAAGGCCTTTCGCGGCGTCCCGCACGTTTGCGTCCGCGCCGCCCGACGGCAACGCCGCGGCGCGGGGGGAGGGGGAAGCCTTGCTATGCCGCGGGAAGAATGGTACAATAGCTTTGATCAAGGGCTGAAAGGAGCGTTTTTATGAGTATTCCACTCATTGAAGGTTGTGTAGACTGCCTTCCCTCCGCCGTCGCGGCGTGGAGGGGCGGGGCGGACCGGCTGGAACTGTGCGCCAATTTGTCCATCGGCGGCACTACTCCCTCCCGCGCCCTGCTACGGCAGGTGCGGGAGATGTGCGACATCCCTGTCAATGTTTTGATCCGTCCTCGCTTTGGGGATTTTCTCTATGACGAGGCGGAGCTGGGCCAGATGGCGGAGGAGATCGCCGCCTGCCGTGACCTGGGGGCCAACGGCGTGGTCATTGGCGTGCTCACCCCCGAGGGGGAGCTGGACGTGCCCGCTATGGCGCGGCTCATGGGGGAGGCCGGAGACCTGGAGGTCACCCTCCACCGGGCCTTTGACATGACGCGGGACCCGTTGGAGGCGCTGGAGGCGGCCATCGGCCTGGGCTGTAAGACAATTTTGACCTCCGGCCAGGCGCAAAACGCCCTGGCGGGGGCGGACGTTCTGGCGGAGCTGCACCGCGCCGCGGCGGGGCGCGTCCACATCATGGCGGGCAGCGGTGTGCGAACGGATAACATCCGCGCCATCTATGAGAAGACGGGGGTGCGGACCTTCCACACCACCGGGCGGCGGGGGCCGGTGGACAGCGGCATGGTCTACCGCAAGGCGGGGGTGGCCATGGGGCTTCCCTCGCTGTCGGAATACGAGCTGTGGCGCACTGATGAGGAAGAGTTTGCCGCTTGCGCCCGGACTGTCCATGCCCTGGCCTGATAACTCCCCCTTGCAAAGGCGGCTTTAGTAGGATATAATAGCCGCACGCGGAAAGAGAGACCAATTCTGAAGGAGGAACCCTCGATGGCGGAAAAGCTGGCCCCTCTGGGGCAGAAGAAAATGAACTGGCACATCGTGCTCATCTACTTTATTTTGTGGCTCATCGCGTTTATGGACCTGTTCAACGGTCTGGTGGGCGTGTTTGGTATTCAGGTCGGGCCGACGGCGGACGGCGGGATGGGCTTCGCGTTGCACGTCTATCCTGACATGGCTCACCCCCAGATCTTTATTCTGGACGGCGTGTTTATGCTGGCTATGTGCATGTACGCGGTGTTTGTCCGCTTCCAGCTGGCTGGTTTTAAGCGCCGGGCGCCTATGTATTTGATGGTGCTGTTTATCCTCAATGTGGTGGAGTCTGTGGCCTACACCGCCGCGCTGTACGCCATCGTTCCCGAGATGGTGGCCGCTCACACCGCGCAGGGCAACAACCCGCTGGTAAGCACCGCCGTGATCGCCGCCCTCGCCCTCGTCACGGCCGGCTGTACCTGGATCTATTACCAGCGCAGGAAGGAAATGTTCACAAAGTGACGCCGAAAACAAGAGCGCCTCGACGGAAAGTCGGGGCGCTTTTTGTAAAATCTGCAAAAAAGACTTGGGGAAAATGCTGGCGAGGGGTTGCAATTTTAACAAAGGCTGTGCTATAATACTACAACGACCATAGAGTAAGGTAAGGAGTGGTGTCGTTATGAAGCTCAAGGGGATCGGCGCGGCGGAGGGAATTGCCGTTGCGCGGCTGTGGCACATGGAGGTGGTAGACCTCTCGGTGTCCCATCGGGAGGGGTGCGATCCTGAAAGGGAGAGCAAGCGCTTTGCCGATGCCCAGCACACCGCTGCTGACGAGTTGACCGCCCTTTACGAAACGACCCGGCAGGAGGACGCCGACGCAGCCATGATCTTTGACATCCACCGCATGATGCTGGAGGATCTGGACTTCTGCGAGGGAGTCTCGGGCCTGGTGGCCGGGGGCTGCAACGCCGAGTGGGCGGTGGAGCAGACAGGCAATATGCTCCACGATATGTTCCAGGCCATTGACGACGAGACCATGCGCGCCCGGGCCGCCGACGTGAAGGACGTGGCCGGACGGGTCATCCGCATCCTGAAGGGTATCGACGAGGGGGCGGGCCTGCCCCACGAGCCCACCATTGTGGTGGCAGAGGATCTGCTCCCCAGCCAGACGGTGGCCCTGGATAAACGGTATGTGGTGGGCTGCGTCACCAAGAATGGCTCGGTGACCTCCCACTCCGCCATACTGGCCCGAAGCATGGGCATCGGCTGTATCGTGGGGCTGGGGGAGGCGTTCCAGTATATTCCCAAGGACGGCATCATGGCCATCGACGGCGCCACTGGCGAGGTGATCGTAGACCCCAACGAGGCCGAGATCAGCGAATACGCCGGCAAGCGCAAGGCCTTTGAAGAGCAGAAGATCCTGCTCCACCAGTATTTTGACAAGGAGGCTGTGACCAAGGGCGGACATCATGTAGAGGTCTGCGCCAACATCGGCAGCGTGAAGGACGCCGAGGAGGCCAAAAAGGCCGGGGCGGACGGCGTGGGGCTGTTCCGCAGTGAATTCCTCTATCTGGAGAGCGCCGACTTCCCCAGCGAGGAGGTGCAGTTCCAGGCCTATAAGAAGGTGTTGGAGATCTTCTCCCCCAAGCGGGTGATCGTCCGCACCCTGGACCTGGGCAGCGACAAGCAAGCCCCTTACTTCCACATTCCCCCCGAGGAAAACCCCGCCATGGGCTACCGGGCCATCCGTATCTGCCTGGACCAGCCGGAGATTTTTCGCACCCAGTTGCGGGCTCTTCTGCGGGCCTCGGTGTACGGCAATCTCCACATCATGTTCCCCATGATCACCAGCGTGACCCAGGTGATGAAGACCAAGGAGCTTCTGGCCAGCCTTAAGGCGGAGCTGAAGGCAGAGGGCGTTCCTGTCTCCGACGGCATTAAGATCGGCGTGATGATCGAGACTCCCGCCGCGGTGGTGATGAGCGACGAGCTGGCCAAGCTGGTGGACTTCTTCTCCATTGGCACCAACGACCTCACCCAGTACACCCTGGCCGCCGACCGGATGAACGCCAAGGTGAGCAACATCTTCAACGCCGAGGACCCCGCCATCCGCCGGATGATCGAGATCACCGCTCGCAACGCCCACGCCGCGGGCATCTGGGTGGGCATCTGCGGCGAGGCTGGGGCCAACACCAACCTGACCTCCTTCTTTATGGAAAACCGCATCGACGAGCTGTCGGTGGCCGCCGCCTCCATCCTGAAGGTGCGCCGGGCGGTGTGCGAGAGCTGATCCTCGTCGCAAGAAAAAAGAAAAAAGGGTTGGCAAAACAAGAAATTTCTGGTATACTCATAAGACTGTGCGTGCAAACCCACCCACAACAAAGGGAGGTCATAAAGTATGGGATTTTTCAAGAACCTGTTTGGAGGCAAGGAGGCGGCCCCCGCGTTGAACGCTCTGGGCGCCCCTGTTGCCGGTGAGGCCGTCGCCATCAGCGAGGTCTCCGATCCCACCTTCGGCCAGGAGATCCTGGGCAAGGGCGTGGCGTTCCGCCCCAGCGAGGGCAAGGTGTTCGCCCCCTGCGACGCATCGGTGGACCTGATGTTTGACACCGGCCACGCCGTGAGCCTGCTGGCTGACTTTGGCGCGGAGATCCTCATCCACGTGGGGCTGGACACGGTCAACCTCAAGGGTGAGCACTTCACCGTCCACGCCCACAACGGCGACAAGGTGAAGAAGGGCGACCTGCTCATCGAGTTTGACGTGGCCGCCATCGCTGCTGCGGGGTACGATGTTATCACCCCCATGGTCATTTGCAACACCCCCGACTACGCCACCGTTAACGTCCATACCGGCCCCGTCGCCCCTGGCGATGTGGTGATGGAATTGGGAAAGTAAGAAGCAGAAGCGCGACCCGTAGACGCATAGGGAGCATCTGAGCGGAGCGAGGGGCGAATTGGTAAGGCGGCGAAGCCGCCGCGATTTGGCCCGAGTCAGAGCGAAAATGCGACCGGCCATGCGTCTAACGGGAGCGTGACAACCTCAAAGTTACGTTTAAGGAGGTGAACCACCATGAAGAGTTTCACTCACGTGATTGCCGACCCTGCCGGTCTGCACGCCCGGCCCGCGGGCATGCTTGCCAAAGAGGCGGTCGCCTACAAGTGTGACATCACCCTGGCCGCCCCGGGCGGCACGGCGGACGCGAAGCGGCTCATGGCCATCATGCGTCTGGCCGCCAAGCAGGGGATGGAGCTCACCGTCACCTGCAGCGGCGAGGATGAAGACGCCGCCGCCGAAGGGCTTGAGAAGTTCTTGAAGGAGAATCTCTAAGCCCGACTTACTTATTTTTGTCTCCTTGCCGTCGTGGGCCGACGGATAAGCATAAGGGGAATCCGAGAGAGTTTTCTAAAAGGAGGAAAATTGCATTATGATGAAACGTTTGCAGAAGCTCGGCAAGGCGCTGATGCTGCCTGTCGCCGTGCTGCCCATCTGTGGTATTCTGATGGGTCTGGGCTACGCCATCGCCCCCGGTGTTATGGGTGTGACCGGCGCGGCCACCGAAGGTCTGGCTTATTCTATCGGTCTGTTCCTGGTGAAGGCCGGCGGCGCTCTGATCGACAACATGGCCATCCTCTTCGCCATCGGCGTGGGCGTTGGCCTGTCCAAGAATAGTGACGGTACCGGCGGCCTGGCCGCTCTGGTTTCCTGGCTGATGATGACCACCCTGGTGGGCAACGCCGGCGCCATTCTCCCCAAGCTGGTCGAGGCCAACGAGACCTGGGGCGTGGCTTACGGCAAGATCGCCAACCCCTTCATCGGCATCCTGGCCGGTATCATCGGCGCTATGTGCTACAACAAGTTTAAGGACACCAAGCTGCCCGACGTGTTGGCCTTCTTCTCCGGTAAGCGGAGCGTTGCCATCGTCACCGGCGTTGTGTCCATCCTGGCCTCTCTCGTCCTGGTCTTCGTGTGGCCGCTGATCTTCACCCTGCTGGTCAACCTGGGTGCTCTGGCCGCCAAGGCTGGCGTCGCGGGCGTCGGTATCTACACCTTCCTCAACCGCCTGCTGATCCCCACCGGCCTGCATCACGCCGTGAACAACGTGTTCTGGTTTGATACCATCGGCCTGGGCGATCTGTCCGCCTACTGGGGCGGCCAGGCCGGCATCATCAGCAAGGAGCTGATGGGCGCCAACATCTCCTGGAGCGTTGGTCAGTACATGGCGGGCTTCTTCCCCTGCATGATGCTGGGTATTCCCGGCGCGGCCCTGGCCATGATCCTCACCGCCAAGCCCGAGAAGCGTAAGGCCACCATCGGCATCGTTGGCTCCGCCGCCATCTGCGCCTTCATCTGCGGCGTCACCGAGCCCTTCGAGTTCTCCTTCATGTTCCTGGCCTTCCCGCTGTATGTCGTGTACTCCCTGCTGTACGCCATCTTTGCCATGGTCACCGTGGCCTTGGGCTTCCGCGCGGGCTTCTGCTTCTCCGCCGGCGCCACCGACCTGCTGTTCGGCGCCTCCCTGCCCGCGGCGAACAACTACTGGGTCATGATCCCCATGGGCATTGCGGCCTTCGTGGTGTTCTTTGTCGTGTTCTATTTCGCCATTAAGCAGTTCAACCTCAAGACCCCCGGCCGTGAGGATGAAGACACTGAGGGCGAGATGAAGATCGAGCTGGCCAACAACGACTTCACCGCCATGGCCAAGATCATCCTCGAGGGTCTCGGCGGCGCCGAGAACATCGTTGAGCTGGATCACTGCATCACCCGTCTGCGTCTGGAGGTCAAGGACAACCTGAAGGTGGACGAGAAGAAGATCAAGTCTTCCGGCATCTCCGGCATCATCCGTCCCAGCAAGACTGCCGTTCAGGTCATCGTTGGCCCGAAGGTCCAGTTCGTCTTCGACGAGATGGAGAAGCTGGTCAAGTAAGTAAACCTTTCGAAGGTTTCCTGAAATAAAGCTGCGGCCCACGCGGCGATTACATCGGCAGGGCGGCTCTTCGGAGCCGCCCTGCTTTTGTTTTTGGAAAAAGTATGCTATAATGGGTGCACGGCACATAAAGCACGGCACCCTTGCGGGCGGGTTCCAAACCCGCCCACTTGACCGCATGAAAAAAAGGAGGTCCTCCCATGTCCTTTACCCACCTTGCCTTTGATATCGACGGCACCCTCATCAGCAGTGAGTACGCCAACATGAAGGCCCTTCAGGACACCCTGATCAAATTCCACGGCTCGTCCCCCTCTCTGGAGGAGCTGTCCCCCGTCTTCGGCATCCCCGGCATGGACGCTCTGGCCCGGCTTGGGGTGACCGATCCCGACGTGATCTACCCCTACTGGGCTGAGCACGTCCACGACTATGACGATACCATTGCCCCGTACGACGGCGTTTTGGAGCTGCTGGAGGAATTGCGCCGCCGGGGCTATTCCATGGCGGTGGTGTCCTCTAAGGGGCGCTGGGAGTACGAGCGGGGATTCAAGCCTATGGCTGTGGCAGGTTTTTTTGGCCTGCAGGTGTTGGAAGAGGACACGGTCAAGCACAAGCCGGACCCCGAACCGCTTTTGAAGTATCTGGAGCTGACGGGCGTGGAGCCGGAGAATGTGCTGTATATCGGCGACCGGTTGGGGGATTGGAAATGCGCCCACGGCGCGGGGATCAGGTTTGCCTTTGCCCGCTGGGGCGCGCCCTTCGAGGTCATCCCTGAGGCGGACTACGTGCTGGAGACCCCTGCGGAGCTGCTGAAGCTCCTGTAAACAGAAGAGACGGCATCCTACAGGATGCCGTCTCTTGCCTTATGCGGAAAGCGCCTGGAGGACTTGAGTAATGCCGCAGTCAATGGCAACGGCCTGCGTTCCCAACTGTGGAGGGACAACTGCCTCGCCTTGATTGACACAGGCGTAAAAAGCGTTGGAATTTACTTGGGTCAGCCGCCAGAAGGGGTATTTGATGATGCCGGGGGTGTTGTACCCCACACCAAGCTCCCAATACTTGAGGGAGTTTGGAGAAAATCGATGACCGTCTCCACCGCGATCCGTGCCGCCTCATCCGGGGGGAAATGGAACTCCCCGGTGGAGATACAGCAAAAGGCCACGGTTTGGAGGCTCCGCTCCGCCGCCAGTGTCAAACAGGAGCGGTAGCAGGAGGTCAACGCCGCCCGGTCCTGAGGAGTGACCGTGTTCTGAACGATCGGGCCGACAGTATGCAAAACGTATTTTGCCGGGAGATCATACCCAGGCGTTATCTTTGCCTGCCCGGTGGGTTCGTCATGCCCCTGAGCCTCCATGAGACGGTGGCAGGCGGCGCGCAGTTGAAGCCCGGCGGCGGAGTGAATGGCGTTGTCGATGCACCCGTGGCAGGGATGAAAGCAACCCAGCAAGGCGCGGTTGGCGGCGTTGACAATGGCGTCGGCCCGGAGGCGGGTGATGTCTCCCTGCCACAGGGCGATGCCAGGGTGGCCGGGTAGCTCGGGCAGGGCGGCGGCGTCCACCACGCCTTTGGCCTCCCGCTCTGCGGTGAGAAACGCGTCCTGGACGGCCCAAAAGTCCTCTCCCAAGGGCAGTCCAGGGGGGCAGACGTTCATCAGTGTGCGCAAAAGCCGCCGCTGGGTGGCCTCGTCCTTGGGCAGGGCCGCGGCCTCCCCCGAAAACTGGGGGAGGCCGGCGAGAAGGGCTTGATTGAGGTAGGAAAGCTGTTGCAAACGGTCCATGGAAGACCCTCCTTGGGAAAAGCTTACGGGAAGAAGAATCCCGCCGTCATGTCCAGGTAATTGCCACCGCCGTTGGCGGAATAGTCCGCCGCGTTTTGGGTGGCGTACTTGGGAACGTTGGGCAGGAAGGAGGCACCCGCGCCATGGTAAGCCACCAGAACGCCCTCTACCGTCAGGGGTTTCAGATACCCCTCCAGTTCCCGGCAGTTGTCCAAGAAGCAGGGCGGCTCGATCACAACTGCCTTACCGCTTTTCTCCACCACAAAGACCTCGTCACTGAGGGGATCGTTGGTCTGATAGGCGTGGAGCTTGACCGCGCCGAAATCGTAGACGGCCACCGTGCCCTTGTCCAGCCGAATGGAAGTAAAAGTGTTTTTGTTCATGATACATGGCCTCCTGGGAATTTTCAAGGGCCGCTTGTGTTTTGCCCTCGTTGACGCTATAATAGTTCCGTAGGGACATTTTATAAAGTACGCACAATATTGTGCTGTAGTTACCAAAAAGGAACTATTGCAAAAGGAGAAGGATTTCATGGAACAAAAGATCTTGCCTGCCTGCCCGGTGGAGACCACCTTGACCCTGATCAGCGACAAATGGAAGGTGCTCATTCTCCGGGATCTGCTGGGGGGGACCAAACGGTTTGGGGAGCTGAGGAGGTTGGTGGGCCAGGTGAGTCAAAAGGTGCTCACCGCCCAGCTTCGCCAGATGGAGGAAAGCGGCCTGCTGACCCGGACGGTATACGCCGAGGTGCCACCCCGGGTGGAGTACAGTCTTACGGAGCTGGGCTACAGCCTGAAACCCATTCTGGACGCTATGCTCACCTGGGGGGCGGACTATCAAGCCATGGTGGCGGCAAATGGATAGGCGGCGCGCGTTGGCGGCGTGGCTGGCCGCTTTGTTTTTCCTGCTGACTGCCTGCGGAGCAAAGGAGGACGTTCCCCCGGAGACCTGTGCCGCCGCCCCGGTCACGTTAGTGCAGGCCACCGACCTCCACTACATCTCGCCTACGATCTGCGACAACGGTGCGGCGTTTCACACCCTGGTAGAGCACAGCGACGGCAAGGCCATGTTCTACATTCAGGAGATTCTGGAGACCTTTGTGGCGGAAATGGAGGAGCTGAAGCCGGATGCGGTCCTCCTCACCGGCGACCTTACCCTTTTGGGGGCCAAGGCCAGCCACGAGGATCTGGTGAAGCTGCTGGAGAAACTCCAAGAGGCGGGTATTCAAGCCCTGGTCATTCCCGGCAACCACGACCTGGATTCTACCTCCGCGCTCTCCTTCTCAGGGGAGGACTACGCCTCCACAGACTCTATCACCGCCGACGAGTTTGAAGCGCTCTACGCGCCCTTTGGGCCGGAGCAAGCCCTCAGCCAGGATGAACACACCCTCAGTTATGTCTATGCCCTGCGTAAGGACCTGCGGGTGCTGATGCTGGACGCCAACGGCGGCGGCTGGTGTTCGGTCCCCGACGAGACCGTGGAGTGGGTGGAAAAACAGCTCAAGGCCGCAAAAAAGGCGGGGGCGAAGGTGATTGCCGCCAGCCATCAGAACATAGATATCCACAACCCCCGCTTCACCTGGGGGTATCAGATCGTGGAGGGGGACGCTCTGGCGGCCCTCTATGAGAAATACGGCGTGGTCTGCAATTTAAGCGGTCATCTACACAACCAACATATCGTGGGTGGCGCGGTTCCCGAGGTGGCCACCTCCGCGCTGTCTATTGCCCCCAACCAGTACGGGATCATTCGTTATAATGGCAAGACCTGTTCTTATGAGACCAAGCAGCTGGACGTATCTACTTGGGCGGAGAAAAACGGCAGGACGGACCCGGAACTGCTGGACTTTGCCGCTTATTCGGCGGAGTTTATGGTGTCGGTGAACCGTGACAAGACCGCCGCCAAGCTGGCGGACAGCGGCCTGGATGAGGCGGATATTGCCTTGCTGGCCGACACCTTTGGCAGGCTCAACGCCGCCTATTTTGCCGGCGCGCCCTTCGATCCCACTCCTTATGAGGCGGTCGTGGAGCTTTGGCAGGCCAAGGTCGGCAATGGGTATCTGGAGAGCGTCCTGGCCGGGGCGGGGGAGGAGCACCGGGTCCTGACGGTTTCCCTCCCGTAAAAAAATATTTACATATTCTCCCTTGTTTTTTGGAAAAGGACGGGCTACAATAGCGGTAAATACACCCGGATAGAGAGAAGGCTGCCGCTGTGAAACGAATGCTGTTTATTTATAACCCTCACGCCGGACAGGGGCGGGTCACCGCCAACCTGTCCCACATCATCGATTCCTTCACCTATCAGGGTTACCTTCCCGCCGTCTATCCCACCCGCGCCGCCGGGGACGCCACCCGCATTGTGGCGGGGATCGGCAAGCACTACCGCCGGATCGTCTGTTGCGGTGGAGACGGTACCCTCCACGAGGTAGTCACTGCTCTGATGGACATGCCTGATCCCCCGGTCCTGGGGTATATCCCGGCGGGCACAACCAACGACTTTGCCAAAAATCTGAACCTTCCCCGGGACATGGCCCTGGCCGCCAATGTGGCGGTCACCGGCCCTGCCATGGCCTGTGACATGGGCCGCTTCAACGCAGCCCCCTTTGTTTATGTCGCCGCCTTTGGGGCCTTTACCGACGTGAGCTATGGAACGCCCCAGCGTTTTAAAAATATGTTTGGTCACTTGGCCTACGTACTGGAGGGCATTGGACGCCTGGGGGCCATCAAAAGCACCCGCATGACCGTCACCTGGGACGGTGGCGAGGTGGAGGGCGACTTTATCTTCGGTATGGTGAGCAACACCCGCTCGGTGGGTGGCTTTCGCGGCCTGCCCGCCAAGGACGTGCGGCTGGACGACGGCAAATTTGAGGTGGTGCTGGTGCGTCAGCCCAAAAATGCCGCTGAACTCAACGCCATCCTCACCGCAGTCATTACCCAGACCCCCGACCCCGACGGCCCCGTCATCGGCTTCCACGCCTCCAGGGTGGAGTTCAACGCCGACAAAGCCATCCCCTGGACTCTGGATGGAGAGTACGGCGGCGATCATAAGACCGCCCTGGTGGAAAATGTCCCCCAGGCCCTGCCTCTGGTGTACCGGGCAAAGGAATAAAGAACCGCCGGTCATAGACAACAGGACTCCGTCCAACCTTGGACGGAGTCCTGTTGTCTGCTGTTTCATTGGCTTACAGGCCATCATCGATATAGAAGAGCGGTTTCTTCTTTTCCGAAAGCACGCGCAAATATGCGGAAATGTAGGCTGCCACCAGCTCTGCGTTTTCGCCACCCTTCTCAAGTTCCTTTTTTGCATCGGCTAGTGCGTGCTGGATATGTGAGTACTTCGCGGTCTGCAACCGTTTCATTTCCGTGAGAACGAACTTTTCCCGGTCATAGATTTTGCCTTTGTAGCAAAACACCTCAACTCCCTCCGGGACTTCAGACAAGCAGCACTCTTTAAAAGCTGTACGGTTCCCTTAATTAATGTTTCTAAAAACACTATATCTGAAACACCCATCGTTCTCCTCCATTACGATAATAAGCCGACTACTACAAAAGTGTCCGTCATCTTATTCAAACCTATCAAGTCAAATGTCAAGGAATGGTCAGTCAGTCTTGATATTAAGGGGATTGGAAGACACCTCGCATACCATTCATAGCTTGGTTCGCACCTGCTGACGCAAGCCCCTTGGCTCCAGCCCAGCCAACTTGGGACAGACTGTCCATAGTAGCTCGAAACCACGCCTCCTTCTGACTCAAACCATATTCTTCGTATCTTCTGGCGGCCTCAGCCAGTTTAGACCGATTGCCCATCGCCATAGTATCAGCTAGAATGTTGGATACCTCTGTCAGCATCTTCTTGCCGGCTGGAACCCCTGCTTGTGCTAACACAGTTTTCACCATTCCCTTCCAATCTTTCCTAGCGGGTCTTTGAGGCCGCGTCAGTCTCCAGTCTGGCGAACTGCTCCAGGTTCTTGCGGTAGTAGTGGGCGGTGGCAAGATCGTTCACGGCGTCCTGCTCACGGCCTGCCTCGCCCCGCAAGGAGGCCAGCTCCCGGTCTGCCTCGCTCTCCCATCATCCGGACGCGGCCGCGGAAGAGGAGAAGGGGTTCTCCTCCCGGGGCTTATACTGTCCGGCGGAGGCACCGTAGGTGGAGTTAGGCCCGGCGTGCTCCCGCGCCACCGCGCCGATCTGTTCCTGCAGCGCGTTACGCTGGGAAACGGTCGTGGTATGCTGTCGCTTCAGCTCCTCCGCGCTCCGGCCCATCAGCTCGGTCCAGGTCGGGGCCTGGACCTCCGGGACAGGCTCTGCTTTTTCTTTGACCACCGGCTTGCGCTCCGGGGTCTTAACGATCCCCGCCTGGGGCCCCGCGGCGTAGGGGGTGTCAGGCATAGAAGCTTCACCTGTCAGGTAGTTGGAGGCGGGAACACGGACCGTGGGAGGATTGCTCGGCGTTTTCTTCCGCTCCACGGGCTTAATGTTTAGCTTCTTCAACTCCTGGGCCTGCAGCCACGCGGCGTAGGGAGGAGGCGAGGTGTAGCTTCCGCCTGTTAAATAAGACGAGGCGGGGGCTTGTGTCAGGTCCGGCGCCCGCGTCCACTCTAATTCTGTTATGTGCTTTTGCCGTTCTTTAGTTGCCATAGCATCACCTTTTCCTTTCTTTTGTGTGATTTGAACGTCTTTCCTGCCTTCCTTTCACGCGTGCGGAGTGTGCGCACGTATGTTCGACCTGATCCTTTTAGTATATACCTAATCGGCCCTGTTGTCTACTTCTCTGAACGTAAAATTCCCCACAAAATGGAACGTGTGTTTTTGTCCTGGCTGCATAAAAAGCGGAGCTTCCTGTCGTTCTGACAGAAAGATCCGGCCTTTCATTGCCGCGCCCAAGCGGCGCGCCGAGTCGTCGCGCCCTACTTGTGCTGCCTTTGGCCCTTTCCGCCTCTGGCATGCTGGGCGAAGGAATCAGGAGGCCAACAGAAAACAGGACTCCGTCCAAGATTGGACGGAGTCCTGTTTTATTCCTCCACTTCCAGCAGATCGACGCTGCGGTCCAAAATCAGGTTGATCACCTCGTTGCGGGAACGGTTGGCCTTGCCCGCGGCCTCGTCAATACGCCGTAAGGTATTTTCCCGAATGCGCACAGAGATGACCCGGTACCCGTCATCGCCTCGCTTGGAGAGCTTGATCTTATCGGCATTCATATTCTCACCCCACACCATGATATAGTGTTTTCAGGGCGTTTGTTATATTCATAATATATTCAATTTATGTTGACTTATCCGAGGGGCCGTGCTACACTGCAAAAGCAGAGGGATGGAGGGAGCGTTATGAGGTATCAGTACCGGGAGCTGAAGCGGCTGCCGCCTGTATGCGAAGGGTGCGAGGAGCGGAAACAATGCATCGCGGAGGGCTTTGGAGAAGCCTGCTGTGACGAGTGCGACTACCTTGGATGTTGTTTTGAGCGTGTTCCTGTAGAGGACGGCACCCAAGACACACAAGGCGCCTCTTTTCCATAGGATGGCTGGAAGCTATCTTTTGGAAGGAGGCGCTTTGTTTTATGGAAAATCAAGGGCCGGGCCTGCTGGCCTGTGATGAGGAGCTGGTGACCAGGGTGTGGGACCGGGTAGTCGCCGCGGCTCCGACGCCGGAGTCGCCGCCCATGCCCGCCGCCCTTGGGCCCATGGAGCCGGACACGGGGGAGCTGCGCGCCGCCCCGGAGGCGGCTCTGGTCCCGGTGGCCAGGCCTGCTCCGGCGGCGTTGCCCATCGACCCCACCTGCGCCGCGCTCCAGCGGTGGACCCTCTGCCTGCTGATGGACGCGGGGGAGCTGCGCGCTGTGGCTCGCCGGGCGGGGCGCCACGGGAGCGAGCTCAGCGAGCTGGAGCGGGAAACGCGCCGCCAGGCTAGGTCGCTGGCGGCGGAGTATTTTCTGCGTACGGGGGTACGCTACTGGCCTGAGGCCGCGGTCCGGTCCTTGCCTCCCCTATCGCTGCTCCCTGCCCTTCGGGCACTGTGCCTGGCCCAGCGGGACAGGGAGACTGCCCTGCGGGCCCAGGCGGCCCAGGAGGAGCCGGAGCTGGCGCGGCACTACTTAGCCCTGGCCGACGCCTCACGCGCCGCCGCCCACCGTCTGCGCGCCCTGTTGGAGCGGGCGTGGTAGGCTTGTTTGCGCGAGAAGGCCGCAAACCCATGGGTTTGCGGCCTTCTTGACAGGCAGATCTTAGTAGCGTCTGATTACCGCCACCACCTTGCCCAAGATCCGGGCCTCGTCGCCGTCGATGGGGTCGTAGTCAGGGTTTTCGGGCAGGAGCCAGGTGTGGCCGTCCTTGCGGCTGAGGGTCTTGACCGTGGCCTCGTCCTCCAGAAGGGCCACCACGATCTCTCCGTTGCGGGCGTTCTCCTGCTGGTGGACGATGACCAGGTCATCGGGTAAAATGCCCGCCCCCAGCATGGACTCCCCCCGGACCTTGAGGGCAAAGTGCTCGCCCACCATGCCGTTTGTATCATAAGTAAGATACTCCTCCACGCACTCCTGGGCCAGGATGGGGCTGCCCGCCGCCACATTGCCAACTAGGGGAATCTTGTCCCGGCGGGCGGCGTCCTCGCCGTCCTGGAGGGTCATGGCCCGGGTCTTGCCCGCCGCCTTGGTGAGCACCCCCGCGCTCTCCAGGCCCTTGATGTGGAAGTGGACGGTGGAGGGGGACTTCAGTCCCACCGCCTGCCCGATCTCCCGAACCGAGGGGGGGTAGCCGTTCTCTTGGGTAAACTGGACAATAAAATCGTAGATCTCCTGCTGCTTGGGGGTCAGTTCTTTCATGAGAAGCCCTCCTTATAGTCAATGTTTGGTGAAGGTCAACGCTATGTTATGTTTAATATAGCACATGCGTCTCTGTTTGTCAAACATTTGTTTCAATTTTCCGAGGACTTGCGGTGGTCACGCAAAAGGCCTTGTTCTAAAATCGTTTACATTTTATCCATTGACTTTAAAAAATGGAAAGAATAGAATAAACGCTATGCTTAAAATTCCATTTTTTAAAGGAGGCTTTTCTTTGCTCAGACTCATGCGCGAACACATCAAGGGCTATGAGAAGCAGGCGGCGTTGTCCCCCGTCCTCATTATTTTAGAGGTCATCTGTGAGTTGACCCTGCCCCTCATTATGGCGGAGATCGTGGACGTGGCCATTCCGGCGGGGGACGTTAAATATATCTTCCTGCTGGGGGCGGGGATGGTGGCGCTGGCGCTCATTTCCATGGCCTGCGGCGTGGGGGCGGCCAAGGCGGCGGCCTTTGCCAGCCAGGGCTTTGGCTGCAATCTGCGCCAATCTTTGTTTGACAAGATCCAGACCTTCTCCTTTGCCGACATCGACCGCTTTTCCTCCGCCAGCCTTATCACCCGCATTACCAATGACGTGAACGTTTTGACCATGATGCTGGCCATGGGCCTTCGGATGCTTATCCGTGCGCCTATGATGCTGGTGACCGCTCTGGTGGTGAGCGTAGTGCTCAACGCCAAGCTGGCGCTGGTGCTGGTGGTGGTCATTCCTGTTATGACGGTGATCATCGCCGTGGTGATGAACATTTGCACCAAGCTTTTTAAGACTCTTCAGGCCAAGATCGACCACCTCAACAGCACCCTCCAGGAAAACCTGGTAGGGGTGCGGGTGGTAAAGGCCTTTGTCCGGGAGGACCACGAGCGGGGCAAGTTCAAAACCGCCAACGACGACCTCACCCAGGCGGGGCTGGACGTCGGCCTGCGCATCGTCACTATCATGCCCATTATGATGCTGTGCATGAACGGGGCGATGGTGGCAGTCTTGTACTTCGGCGGACGGATGGTCATGAGCGGCGCATTTGACCTGGGCAGGCTCCAGGCCTTCATCGGCTATATCATGCAGATCCTCATGAGCGTGATGATGGTGGCCATGACCCTCCTGCAGCTTTCCCGCTCCCAGGCCTGCGCTCAGCGCATCCAGGAGGTGCTTTCCGCTCAGCCGGACATTCAGAACGAGGAGAACGTCCGGGATGCCAGCCTCCCCACGCCCAAGGGGAAGGTGGAGCTTCGCAGGGTGTCCTTCAAATACACTGCCTCGGGTACCGGGGACGACGTTTTGAAGGACATCGACCTGACCATTGAGCCGGGGCAGTTTGTCGCTATTATCGGCGGCACGGGGGTGGGCAAGTCCAGCCTGGTCAACCTCATCCCCCGGTTCTACGACCCCACCGGCGGACAGGTGCTTCTGGACGGGGTGGACGTGCGGGATTACCCTCTGGACGAGCTGCGCGGCCGCATCGGTATGGTGCTGCAAAACAACGTCCTCTTTACCGGAACGGTGCGGGAAAATCTTCTCTGGGGCAAGCCGGACGCCACCGGAGAGGAGCTGGAGCGGGCGGCTAAGGACGCCCAGGCCTTTGGCTTCATTATGTCCCTTCCCCATGGGTTCGACACCCTGCTGGACCAGGGGGGCGTGAATCTCTCCGGCGGGCAGAAGCAGCGGCTATGTATTGCCCGGGCCATGCTCAAACAGCCCGCGGTGCTTATCCTGGACGACTCCACCTCGGCGGTGGACTCCGCTACCGAGGCCGCCATTCGCAAGTCCTTCCGGGAGAACCTGAAGGGCACTACCGTCATTATGATCGCCCAGCGCATCTCCTCGGTGCGCTACGCCGATAAGATCGTCATTCTGGAGGACGACCATATCGCCGGGGAAGGGACCCACGAAGAACTGCTGGCCAATAACGCCATTTATCAGGAGATCTACCAGTCTCAGCAGGAAGGGGTGATGGAATAATGCCGCCCGGACGCGTTCCCCGCGGAGGATATCAGAAGCCCCAGAACCTGGGCAAGACCCTCCGCCGCCTTATTGGCTACCTCACCAAAAACCCCCTGCCCCTGGTGTTGGTGTTCACCTGCCTTCTCTGTTCGGTGGGCACCAACCTGGCGGGCACCTATATGATGCGCGGACTCATCAACGACTTTATCTGGTCGGGCTGCACCAATTACGCCGGGTTGACTTTTGGTATTTTAAAACTGATCGCAGTCTATCTCTTAGGCTG
The DNA here is from genome assembly GCA_910579775.1 of uncultured Oscillospiraceae bacterium. Taxonomy (GTDB): domain Bacteria; phylum Bacillota; class Clostridia; order Oscillospirales; family Oscillospiraceae; genus MGBC124762. Next base: position 140,134 of record CAJTUE010000005.1, read on the forward strand.
TCTCGCCTCCTATGGCCAGTCCGCTATTATGGTCCGCCTGGCCCAGCGGGGGGTCAACCGTCTGCGCTATGACCTCTTTGACAAGCTCCAGGAGCTGCCTCTTTCTTACTTCGACCGCCACCCTCACGGGGAGCTGATGAGCCGCTTTACCAACGACGCGGACAACGTGCAGACCGCTCTGGAGCAGAGCATGGTGTCTATGGTCTCCAGCTGTTTGATGTTCGCGGGGCTGGTCATCATGATGCTGGTCATCAACTGGAAGCTCTTTTTGGTCACAGCGGTCATCCTGGCCCTTACCATGACTATCTTTAAGACTCTGGGCGGGAAGTCCAGAAAGTACTATCAGGCACAGCAGGCTGCCCTGGGTGCGGTCAACGGCAACATCCAGGAGATGATCGAGGGGCTGAAGGTGGTGAAGGCCTTTACCCGGGAGGAACGGGCCAAGGCGGACTTTAAGGCCCTCAACGAGACCTACCGGGACGCGGCCCAGAAGGCCAACTTCTATTCCACCACCATCATGCCCATCTCGGGCAACCTGATGAATGTGAGCTACGCCCTCACCGCCTGCTTTGGCGGCGTGCTAGCGGTGCTCCAGGGCTTCGACCTGGGCGGCATGATCATCTACCTGAACCTGGCCCGGCAGGTGGGCCAGCCCCTCAACCAGATCTCTCAGCAGATGACTGCCGTTCTCTCCGCTCTGGCGGGGGCGGAGCGCATCTTTGCCGTGATGGACGCCCAGCCGGAGGTGGACGAGGGCAAGGTGCGCCTGGTCCGTGTCACCGAGGGAGCGGATGGCTCTCTCACTGGCCTTAAGAAGGGGGACCGCAGCTCCCGCCGGTGGGCCTGGCAGGAGGAGAACGGAACGCTGGTACCCCTCAAGGGGGACGTGCGTTTTGAGAACGTGGACTTTGCCTATGTGCCCGGCAAGCGTATCTTGCACGGCATTTCCCTTTATGCCACCCCGGGGCAGAAGATCGCCTTTGTGGGTTCTACCGGGGCGGGCAAGACCACCATCACCAACCTTATCAACCGCTTCTATGAGCTGGAGGGAGGACGCATCACCTACGACGGCATCGACGTGCGCCGCATCGCCAAGGACGACCTGCGGGCCTCCCTGGGGATGGTGTTGCAGGACACCCACCTCTTTACGGGCACGGTGATGGACAACATCCGCTATGGGCGCCTGGACGCCACCGACGAGGAATGCATTGCCGCCGCCAAGACCGCCAACGCCCACAGCTTTATCCGCCGCCTCCCCCAGGGCTACCAGACGGTGGTCACCGGGGACGGAGCCAACCTCTCTCAGGGCCAGCGGCAGCTGCTGGCCATTGCCCGGGCCGCCGTGGCCGACCCGCCGGTGATGATCCTGGACGAGGCCACATCCTCCATCGACACCCGTACGGAAAAGCATATCGAGGCGGGGATGGACGCCCTCATGGAGGGCCGGACGGTGTTTGTCATCGCCCACCGGCTGAGCACGGTGCGAAACTCCAACTGCATCGTGGTCATCGAGCAGGGGCAGATCGAGGAAAAGGGCGATCACGACGCCCTGCTGGCAGAGAAGGGACGGTATTACAGCCTCTATACGGGGCAATTCCAGTTGGAATAAGAGAAACCGCGAAAAAGAGGGGCTTCGGCCCCTCTTTTTCTGCTTTACAAGCGGTATTGCTTGCGATATAATATACCTGTTGTATTCTGCCATTTTTAGAGAGAGGACGTGGCATTTATGAATGAAGCGTTGGGGCGGTCTCTGGCACTGCTGCGCCAGGAAAAGGGGATGAGTCAGCGCTCGGTGGCTGCGGACCTGGGCATCTCCCAGGCGCTGCTGTCCCACTACGAAAAGGGGGCCCGTGAGCCGGGGCTGGCCTTTGTGGCCAAGGCCTGCCGGTACTATAACGTGTCGGCGGACTTTCTGCTGGGGCTGTCGTTGTCCCGGGACGGCACCACCATCCTGGACGCGGAGACCCTCACCGATTCCTCCAACGAGCGGGGCAACGCCATGCAGGGGAACGTGCTGGCCATTTTGAGCAAGAAGCTGCTGGTGAACTCGGTGGGCCTCCTGTTTGACTTTTTGGGCCAGCTGGGCAGCAAGAAAGCCATCCAGGCCGCCAGCCAGTATTTGGGCGCGGCGGTGTATCAGCTGTTCCGCCGCTTCCACCGGGCCTCGGGGGCCAACGAGGATTTCTTCGACGTGCCTGGACGGTACTATGACGCCCACATTACCCAGGCGGACATGACCCTGTCTGAGTGCGACTATGTGGACGCCCTGGAGCAGGCGGTGCGGGAGAAGAAGACCTTCCCCGACCTCTCCCACGACACCCTGGCGGCCAAGTACCCCGGCGTGTACCAGTCCCTGCTGCAGATCGTTCACACCACCGGCGAGCGGGTGAACTCGGAGCTGGATCTGAGAGAACGGCTTAACGAAGAAAAGTAAGCAAGACAGAGGGACGGTTTTCTCTGTCGAGCCCTATCCGACAGGAGAACCGCCCCTGCTGTCTTGCAGGGGAAAGCATCGCCAACGAGGTGAATACCATGACCAACCAATCTCACATTCGCAACTTCTCCATCATTGCTCACATCGACCACGGCAAGTCTGTTCCCCAGCGGGTCTAGCGACCCGCCGGGGGCCCCGCCTATGATAATGCTCAGGCTGGCAAAGCCAGCCCTCCGCAATTCTCGGCCTGCGGCCTCAAATTAACGCGGCACTTGCCGCGGTGGCCAGAAGGCCGCTTAGGTAGACTTGCCAGAGGAGGCAAATACCATGACCAACCAATCTCACATTCGCAACTTCTCCATCATTGCCCACATCGACCACGGCAAGTCCACCCTGTCCGACCGGCTCATTGAGGCCTGTGACGCGGTGGAGGCGCGGGAGATGGAATCTCAGCTCCTGGACAACATGGACCTGGAGCGGGAGCGGGGCATCACCATCAAGGCCCGGGCCGTGCGCCTGCAATACAAGGCGGAGGACGGGGAGACCTATGAGCTGAACCTCATTGACACCCCGGGCCACGTGGACTTTAATTACGAGGTCTCCCGCTCTCTCGCCGCCTGCGAGGGGGCGGTGCTGGTGGTGGACGCGGCCCAGGGTATTGAGGCCCAGACCTTGGCCAATACGTACCTGGCCATGGAACACGACCTGGAGATCCGCCCGGTGCTCAACAAGATCGACCTCCCCGCCGCGGACCCGGCGCGGGTAAAGAACGAGATCGAGGACGTGATCGGCCTCCCCGCACAGGACGCGCCGGAGATTTCTGCAAAGATGGGGATCAACATCCCCGCCGTGCTGGAGGACATTGTGAAAAACGTCCCGCCCCCCAAGGGCGACCCCGACGCGCCCTTGAAGGCGCTTATTTTCGACAGTCAGTACGACCCCTACCGGGGAGTCATCGTCTACTTCCGCATTATGGAGGGGACGATCAAGACGGGGATGGGGGTCAAGCTCATGGCCTCGGGCGCATCCTACGACGTGCTGGAGTGCGGCCACCTGCTCCCCTTGGGCATGGAGCCCTGCGACAGCCTCTCTGCCGGAGAGGTGGGCTACTTCACCGCCTCCATCAAGAACGTGAAGGACACCCGTGTGGGGGACACCATTACCGAACGGGACCGCCCCGCGGCGGAGGCCCTGCCCGGCTACCGCCCCGCCCAGGCCATGGTGTACTGTGGCGTGTATACCGAGGACGGCTCCAAATACCCCGACCTCCGGGACGCGCTGGAAAAACTCCAATTAAACGACGCGTCCCTCTCCTTTGAGCCGGAATCGTCGGCGGCTCTGGGCTTTGGCTTCCGCTGTGGCTTTTTGGGGATGCTCCACATGGAGATTATCCAGGAGCGGCTGGAGCGGGAGTTTGACCTGGACCTGGTCACCACCCTGCCCTCGGTCATCTACCGCATCACCAAGTCGGACGGCTCGGTGGTCATGGTGGACAACCCCCACAACTACCCCGACCCCGGCGTCATCACCCTTTCGGAGGAACCGTTTGCCAAGGTCTCCATCATCTCGCCCCCGGACTACGTGGGCAACATCATGCCCATGTGCCAGGAGCGGCGGGGAGAGTTTAAGGATATGCAGTATCTGGACACCAATCTGGTGGAGCTTCACTACTTTATGCCGTTGGGGGAGATCATCTACGACTTTTTTGACGCCCTGAAGGCCAAGACAAGGGGCTACGCGAGCCTGGACTATGAGCTTTCCGACTACAAGCCCTCCGAGCTTGTCAAGGTGGATATGCTCCTGAACGGCGACCAGGTGGACGCTCTGAGCTTTATTGCCCACAAGGACAAGGCCTATCCCCGGGCGCGGCGGATGTGCGAAAAGCTCAAGGAAAACATCCCCCGCCAGCTTTTTGAGGTGCCCGTACAGGCCGCCATCGGCGGCAAGGTCATCGCACGGGAGACGGTGAAGGCCATGCGCAAGGATGTGCTGGCCAAGTGCTACGGCGGCGACATTACCCGCAAGAAGAAGCTGCTGGAAAAGCAGAAGGAGGGCAAGAAGAAGATGCGCTCCCTCGGCTCGGTGCAAATTCCCACCGAGGCGTTTATGGCGGTTTTGAAGCTGGATGAGGAGTAACATATTTTTAAGGAGGTCATTAGCATGAAAAAGCTGCTGGCACTCGCGCTTACCCTGGTCATGACCCTGGGGCTGGTTGGCCCCGTCCTGGCCGCAGAGAAGAAGGATGCGGTCCAGTTAATGGAGGAATTAGGCGTTTTTGGGGAATATATAGATAGGACTCCTCGCGAACAGGTGGAATATTTTTGCGAGCGAGCACAGGAATATAAAATATCCTACCCCGAGGATTGGGCCGGTTTTGATGCTGAAGTTTATTTGGCGAGTGAACCAGATAAGTTTTTATCCAAGGAGGAATACATTGCCACTGCGGACATCCGCACGGAAGAAGAGTTTGCGGACAGTGTGTTTTATTGGTACATTGTTGAAACCTACAACCCGGATGATGTGGTTTTGATTACTGATCCGGACTATACTTTTGACCCCATTGAGCCTCTGCCGGAGCGTTGGTGGATGGACGATGTGCCCCCAGCCGAGCCTACCCTCACCCTCTACGTCAACGGCGTGGCCACCGACGTGGAGGTGACCGCCGGGGAGGGCGTGACCTACGCCGACGCGGACGCCCTGCGGCAGTTCTTCGGCCCCCAGGCCGTGCCCGAGACCGCCATCGGTCTGCTGCCCATTCGGGAGACCGTCCAAAAAGCGGGCTGGGACGTGGGCTGGTACTCCAACCGCTGGAGCGGCGAGCAGGAGGTCCAGCTATGGGACAAGGCCGCTTATGAAAGCTATCTGGCGGAGGAGTTCGGTCCCCTCAACGACTTCCTGACCAAGGCGGTAAAGGCCAGCGGCAACGCCCTCTTTGCCGAGACTCCCACCACCACCCACGAGACGGTCAACGTGGAGTTGACCCGCTTCTCCACCCTGGACGGGGATAAGACCTATCCCCTCACCCTGGAGGCCGACATGACCCTGGGCGGGGGGATCCTGGACATGACGGTCACCTTCGACGTGTCCGAGCTGTTGAAGGCGTTCCCCGCTGACGCCCTGGAGAGCGTGACCAAGCTGGGCGGCTTCTCGGTCACTCAGCTTCGCCAGTTCCTCAAGGCCGGGGTGGCAGAATTTATCATTGACTACAACACCGGGGACATGGCCTATAACATTCCCCTTCTTGCCCTGGTGGACGAGGACCTGGCAGGGTGGCAGAGCGAGAGCTTTTCCGGCGCGGACGGCTTGACGCAAGTCCTGGAGGAAATGGAAGCGCTTTCCCTCACCTCCACCCTTTACGCCCAGATGACCTCCACCGCCTCTTACGCGGGCGCAGAGTATGGCCTGGACAGCTATGAGTCCCTGACCCAAATGCTGGCGCTCTTCGCCGGGAAGGAACGCTTCACCGTCCACAACGGCAAGACTACCTATACGCTTACCACCCGGGCCATGAATGAGGCCCTTTCCGCCCTTATCAACGCCGAGCCGGATGAGGACGGGGAGCTGGACCGGATTGCGCGGCCCGTTTACTCCTTCTTCAAGGCCTTTGACGTTACCTACACTCTGGACGAGGTTGGGAACGTGACCGCCGACCTCCACATCCGCCCTGACATGGACGGCATCGCCTCCACCATTGCCAAGGCCTATGAGAGCAGCTACTACGGCGACCCCTCCGCCTCCGGCGTGATCGAGATCGTGATGGGTCTGGCCCTCAAGGGCTACGATATGGACCTCACCGCTTCCAGCCAGGGCAGCGCGGCCCGCTCCACCGGGAGCATGGAGCTTCACTGGAACAACGTGGGCAAGCTGACCGTCCGCACCACCGCGACGCAGACCGGCGGAAAGACACCCAGAAGCATCGACGATATTGTAAAATAAGGAATGATTTGATTTGGCAAAGAAAAAGACGACGGAAGAGACGGTCAAGCGCCGGGACAACCCCAACGTCATGGGCCTGCGCAAGGAAGTCCTGGAACAGCCCATCACCGAGACCTTAGAGCTGAACTATATGCCCTACGCCATGTCGGTCATTGTCTCCCGGGCCATCCCGGAGATCGACGGCTTCAAGCCCTCCCACAGAAAGCTCCTCTACACCATGTATAAGATGGGCCTGCTGTCGGGGGCGCGTACCAAGTCGGCCAACATCGTGGGCCAGACCATGAAGCTGAACCCCCACGGCGACGCGGCCATCTACGACACCATGGTCCGTCTTTCCCGGGGCTACGGCGCCCTTTTGCACCCCCTGGTGGACTCCAAGGGAAACTTCGGCAAGGTCTACTCCCGTGACATGGCCTGGGCCGCCAGCCGTTACACCGAGGCCAAGCTGGACGGCATTGCCGGAGAATTTTTCCGGGACATCGACCAGGACGCGGTGGACTTCCAGGACAACTACGACGGCACGCTGAAGGAGCCTGCCCTCCTGCCCACCAGCTTCCCCAACGTCCTTGTCTCCGCCAACCAGGGCATCGCCGTAGGCATGGCCTCCAACCTGTGCGGGTTCAACCTGGGTGAGGTGTGCGACGCCGCCATCGCCTACATGAAGGACCCGGAGGTGGATCTACTCACAGTACTAAAGGCCCCGGATTTTTCTACCGGTGGTCAGCTTCTCTATGACGGGGCGGAAATGGCCAACATTTACCGCACCGGGCGCGGGTCCTTTAAGGTGCGGTGCAAGTGGCGGTATCTCAAGGAGGGCAACCTCATTGAGATCTACGAGATCCCCTACACCACCACCACCGAGGCCATTATCGACAAGGTCAGCGAGCTCATCAAGACCGGGAAGATCAAGGAGATCGCAGACATGCGCGACGAGACCGACTTAAACGGCCTCAAGCTCACCATCGACCTCAAGCGGGGCACCGACCCGGACAAGCTGATGCAAAAGCTCTGTCGCGCCACCCCGCTCCAGGACTCCTTTCCCTGCAACTTCAACATTTTGATCGCGGGCATGCCCCGGGTCATGGGCGTGGGCGAGATCTTGAGCGAGTGGATCGCTTGGCGCACCGACTGCGTGCGGCGGCGTGTCTACTACACGCTGAAAAAGCGGGAGGAAAAGCTTCATCTGCTGAAGGGTCTGAAAAAGATCCTGCTGGACATTGACCGGGCCATCAAGATCATTCGGGAGACGGAGGAGGACGCGGAGGTCATCCCCAACCTGATGATCGGCTTTGGCATCGACAATGTCCAGGCAGAGTATGTGGCGGAGATCAAGCTGCGCAACATTAACAAAGAGTATATCTTAAAGCGTGTGGAGGAAACCTCTCAATTAGAGGAGGAGATCGCCGACCTCAAGGACCTGGTGAACTCCCACAAGCGCATCCAGAAGGTCATCGCCGCCGAGCTGGAGGCGGTGAAGAAGAAGTATGCCGCCCCCAGAAGGACGGAAATCCTCTACGAATACGAATCCGCCCAGGAGGTGGACCTGACCGCCGAGGTGGAGGACTACCCGGTCCACGTGTTTGTCTCCCGGGAGGGGTATTTTAAGAAGATCACCCCCCAGTCTCTCCGCATGAGCGGGGAGCAGAAGTACAAGGAGGGGGACGGCCCCAGCCTCCATTACGAGACCACCAACCGGGATGAGCTATTGGTGTTCACCGACCGCCAGCAGTGCTACAAGGCGCGGCTGGCCGACTTCGACGACGCCAAGGCCAGCCTGCTGGGCGATTATCTGCCTACTAAGCTGGGGATGGACCAGGGGGAGACGGTGAAATTCGTCTGTCTCACCGGGGACTACTCCGCCCACCTGCTGTTTTTCTTCCAAAACGGCAAGGTGGCCCGGGTGGAGATGGCGGGCTACCAGACCCAGACCAAGCGCAAGCGGCTCACCGGGGCGTACAGCGACAAGTCCCCTCTGGTCACCGCCATGGTGCTGGTCCAGGACAAGGAGGTGGCCATCCACTCCACCGACACCCGCTGTCTCATCTTCCACACCGCCTCCTTGGCCCCCAAGACCACCCGCAACACCCAGGGGGTGAACGTGCTGTCTCTCAAGGGCAAGCACACCGTGGCCGGGGCGGAGTTCCTGGAGGAAAGCCGCATCGCTAACCCCGCCCGCTTCCGGGGCCGCAGCCTCCCCGCTTCCGGGGCGCTCCTGCGCCAGGAGGACTACGCGTCGGAAAATCAGATTACTTTATAACTAGTTGGAATCGTTAAAGGAGACCTCCACATGAAATCAAAGGCGTTTGACCTCGTAAAAAGCTATGCCATCATTACCCTGGGCGCGCTGGTGTACGCGGTCAGCTTCGTGTGGTGCTACGACCCCAACCACATTGGCTTCGGGGGCGTGACCGGCATTGCCCAGATCATCAACGCCTTTGTGCCTGTTTTGCCCATCGGTATCATGGTCATCGTCTTCAACGCCCCGCTGTTCTTCCTGGGGTGGCGGCTGTTGGGCGGGCACCTGCTGGTGTCCTCCCTCTACGCCATGGCCCTGTCCTCGTTGTTCATCGACGGGCTCAACTATCTGTTTCCGGCAATCCCCACCATGGAGCCTATGCTGGCGGCGATTTTCGGAGGGGTGCTGCTGGGGGTGAGCCTGGGGTTGGTTTTCAGCCAGGGGGCGACCACCGGGGGCACCGACCTGCTGGCGCGGCTTTTAAAGCTGAAGCTGGCGTGGCTCCCCGTGGGCAAGCTGCTGCTGGTCATCGACCTGGTGGTGGTGCTGGCGGTGGCGGCGGCGTTCCGCTCCCTGGAGAGCGGCCTTTACGGCCTCATCGGCCTCTATATCTCCACGGTCATCATGGACAAGATGCTCTACGGCATGGACACGGCCAAGGTGGCCTATATCATTTCGGATCACGATAAGGAGATCGCCCGGGCCATTGTGGATGGCATGGAGCGGGGGGTCACCATCCTGACCGGGAAGGGGGCCTATTCCGGCCAGCCCAAGGAGGTGCTTATGTGCGCCTTCAAGCAGCGGCAGATCGTTCAGCTCAAGGCCCTGGTGAAGGAGATCGACCCGGTAGCCTTTTTGATCGTCTGCGACGCCCATGAGGTCCTGGGGGATGGGTTCAGGGAGTATAAGCAAAATGATCTGTAAGCGCGAGGGTAGACGCGCCCCAGCGGATGGACTGGAGCGAGGGGTGAATTGGTAAGCGGCCGCAGGCCGCGCGATTTGCCCCGAGACGGAGGGAAGCCGTTGGGGACAGCGCGTCCAACCCGAGCGTGATATCACGCCCAAAGGAGGTCATCTATGAAACGGCTATTGCCTCTTATTATAGCGTTTTTCTTCCTGACCTCCTGCGCAGCCATGCTGGAGCGGGAGGCCACCTACATAAGTCCCCACGAGGAAAATCCCACGGCCTCCCTGCTGGACGCCTACCGGGTGAACACCTACTCGGGGCTGTGCTCCGCCCTGGGCTCCTATGTGGAGGAGGGGATGACCGAGGGAAACCTGCATTTTCCCGTTACCTATCCGGGCAATCTGGCGGTGGACCTGGAGAAGGCCAAGCGGCAGCTGATGGAGGAGGACCCCCTGGGGTGCTATGCTCTGTCGGACATCACCTTCCATGTCAGCCGCATCATCGCCTATTACGAGGTCACAGCAGCCTTTGATTACCGTGTCCCTCCGTCAGAATACATGGCCCTAGAGACCATTCGGACCACCGCCGACCTGGACGCGCGGGTGGAGGAGACCGTGGAGGCGTTTGGCGGACGGTTCACCGCTCTGCTGACCCGCCGGGAGACGGAGGAGGACGCACCGGAGGACAGCCTGCGGCGGGTGTATGACGCGCGGCCGGACCTGGCGCTGGGGGACCCGGCGCTGGAGATCGTCTACTATCCCGAGACCGGGACGCAGGCCGTGGCAGAGATAACGCTTACTTACCCCACGAGCTCTACTGTCCTGCGCCTGCGCCAGCGCAACATGCTCCGGGCGGCGGAAGCCTTGGCGGAGGAGCTGGCACAGACGCCGGAGGAGGCTCTTTACGAAACGGTCCTGAGCCGCTGGAAGCTGGAGCCGGAGGGGGGCTCCGGCGCGGACGCGGCTCTGCTGGAAGAGGCGGCGTCCCAGGAGGGGCTGGACCGGGGCTTTGCTCTGGTGCGCCAATGTATAGAAAAACGGGAGGGGGAAGCGCCATGAATAACAGCTACGCCGTGGTGGTGGGCGGGGTGAATCTGGACATTGGCGGCACTCCCGCCAAGACTATGGTCCTTCACGACTCCAACCCCGGCACGGTGCGCATGTCTCTGGGGGGCGTGGGCCGGAATATCGCCCACAACATGGCTTTGCTTGGGGTGCCGACGGCCCTCATCACCGCTCTGGGGGAGGACCTGCCTGCCCGGCAGATCGCCAATTCCTGCAAGGAGCTGGGCATCGACCTCTCCCACGCCCTGCGGGTGCCCCATGCCGCCACCTCAACGTACCTATTTCTTACCGACCATTTGGGGGAGATGGAATTGGCGGTAAGCGACATGGCGATATACGACCACTTGACCCCAGCGTTTTTAGAGAGTAAACTAAAGGTGTTGAACCACGCCAAGCTGGTGGTGTGCGACACCAACATTCCCGCCGAGAGCGTGGAGTTTCTTGCCGAACACTGTACGGCTCCCGTGTTTCTGGACACGGTCTCCACCGCCAAGGCGGAAAAGGCCCGGCCCATTCTGGGCAGGCTCCACACCCTCAAGCCCAACCGCATCGAGGCGGCGCTTTTGAGCGGGGTGGACATCGTGGACGAGGTATCTCTTCAGGTTGCCGCAAGTAAGCTGCTGGAGACGGGACTGGAGCGGGTGTTTATCTCCCTGGGGGGAGACGGGGTACTGGCCGCCGACCACCGGGGGCTGGTCCATCTGCCCATCTACCCTGGCGAGATGAAAAACGCCACCGGCTGCGGCGACGCCTTTATGGCGGCCCTGGCCTGGAGCTTTTGGGCGGACAAGGGCCTGGAGGAGAGCGCGAGGGCGGGACTGGCCGCGGCGGCCATTGCTCTGGCGGGGGCGGAGACCATCAACCCCCTGCTGAGTCCCCAAGCGGTCAGCGATATCATCGACTTACATAAGGAGGAAGCGTTATGTTGAACCGGTATCTGGACATTTCCCCCGAGGTGAAGGCGGCCCTGGACGCGGGCAAGCCTGTGGTGGCCCTGGAGTCCACCATCATCTCCCATGGGATGCCTTATCCCCAGAATGTGGAGACCGCTCTGGCGGTGGAGGACATCATCCGCCGGAACGGGGCGACCCCCGCCACCATTGCCATTATCGGAGGCAAGCTGAAGGCGGGCTGTACCAAGGAAGAGATCGAGTATCTGGGCAAGAAGGGCCAGACGGTGACCAAGGCAAGCCGCCGGGACCTGGCCGTCCTCTGCGCCCGGGGCGCGGACGGGGCCACTACAGTCACCACAACTATGATCATCGCCCACATGGCGGGCATCTCCATCTTTGCCACTGGGGGCATCGGCGGCGTCCACCGGGGTGCGGAGACCACCATGGACATCTCCGCTGACCTGGAGGAGCTGGCGCACACCCCTGTCATGGTGGTGTGCGCCGGGGCCAAATCCATTTTGGACCTGGGGCTGACGTTGGAGTATCTGGAGACCCATGGCGTGCCTGTCATCGGCTACGGCACCGAAGAGCTGCCCGCCTTCTACACACGTAAGTCGGGCTTTGGTGTGGACTACCGCATGGACTCCCCCGAGGAGCTGGCGGCGGCTTTCCGCACCCAGCGGGAGCTGGGCCTGGGGGGTGGGATGCTGGTGACCAACCCCATCCCGGAGGAGTATTCCATGGACCCCGCCGTCATCAACGCCGCCATTGAGGAGGCCCTGCGGCAGGCGGAGCAAAACGGCATCCACGGCAAGGCCACCACTCCCTTCCTGCTGGCCAAGGTGAAGGAGCTGACGGGGGGAGACAGCCTGAGCTCCAACATCCAGCTGGTATTCAACAACGCCGCTCTGGCCGCCCAAACCGCGGCGTGCATGGACAAGTGACATGGAGCAGAAATACCACATCCTGGTGGTGGACGACGAGCCGGAGATCGCCGACCTGGTGGGGGTGTATCTTTCCAGCGAGGGCTATACGGTCACCAAGTGCCTGACTGCCGGCCAGGCGCTGGAGGCCGCCGAGGGGGAGAGCTTTGACTTGGCCATTTTGGACGTGATGCTCCCCGACCTGTCCGGCTTTACCCTCTGTGCCCGCCTGCGGGAGAAGTATCCCTTCCCCATCCTCATGCTCACCGCCAAGACCAGCGACATGGACAAGATCAACGGCCTGACCATCGGGGCGGATGATTACATGACCAAGCCCTTCAACCCCCTGGAGCTGGCGGCCCGGGTGAAGGCCCAGCTGCGGAGGTACACCCGCTACAACGGCGGGGAGCGGAAGGACTCCGCCGACGAGGTGGATGTGGCCGGGCTGGTGATGAACAAGGGGACCCACCGCTGTTGGCTGTATGAGGAGGAGATATCCCTCACCCCCATCGAATTTGACATCCTTTGGACCCTGTGCGCCCACAAGGGACAGGTCATCTCCGCCGAGCAGCTGTTTGAGCAGGTATGGGGTGAAAAATATCTGGAGCGCAACAACACCGTGATGGTCCACATCCGCCGCATTCGGGAGAAGCTGGGCGACACCGACCGGGGCGAGGGCAGGATCATCAAGACCGTGTGGGGCGTGGGCTACCGCATCGGATAAAGACTGGTTATTTCAAAGAAAAGGAGATATGTGAAATGTTTCAGCAGCTGATCGAGTATCTGAAGAAGAATCCTAAGCGCATTGTGTTTACCGAGGGCGCCGACCCCCGCATTTTGGAGGCCGCTTCCCGCCTGCTGGCGGGCACCTTCCTCAAGCCCGTCCTCATCGGCGATCCCGTGGAGGTGCAGAAGGCTGCCGAGGACGCGGGCTATAACATCCGGGGCGCGGAGATCGAAGACCCCAACAACAGCGCCTATATGGACGAGATGGTGGAGATCTTCTGTGAGCTTCGCAAGAGCAAGGGAGTGACCCCGGAGGACGCCCGCAAGACCCTCGCTCAAGGGAACTACTTTGGCACGATGATGGTGAAGATGGGGAAGGCAGACGCCCTGCTGGGCGGCGCGACCTACTCCACCGCCGACACCGTCCGCCCCGCCCTCCAGATCATCAAGACCAAGCCCGGCCACTCCATCGTCTCCTCCTGCTTCATTCTGGTGCGTCCCTCCGCCACCGGTGAGAACGAGGTGCTGGCTATGGGCGACTGTGCCATCAACATCAAGCCCACCGCCGAGGAGCTTAGCGAGATCGCCGTGGAGGTGGCCGAGTGCGGCAAGATCTTCGGCATTGACCCCAAGGTGGCCTTTTTGAGCTACTCTACCCTTGGCTCGGGCAAGGGGGAGGATGTGGACAAGATGCGCCGCGCCATGGAGCTCACCCGGGAACGGGCCCCCGGTCTGCCTGTGGACGGCGAGCTGCAGTTCGACGCCGCCGTCTCCCCACGCGTCGCCCAGACCAAGTGCAAGGGCAGCGCTGTGGCCGGTCATGCCAACACCTTCATTTTCCCCGACATCAACGCGGGCAACATCGGCTATAAGATTGCCCAGCGTCTGGGCAAGTTCGACGCCTACGGGCCCATCCTCCTGGGCCTAAACGCGCCCATCAACGACCTCTCCCGCGGCTGCAACGCCCTGGAGGTCTATTCCATGGCCATCATCACTGCCGCGCTGGCGTGAGGACCGAAGGAATGCCCCATCAAAAAGGACCCGCCGGCGGCGGGTCCTTTTGTTTTCTAGTCCTTCTTATGTTTGATTTTTGTGTCCGCTACCATCCATATATCTGTCTGCGTTGCCACATATACCTCATAAAGGCATCCGTAAGAATATAGTCCGGAAGTTGATCGTTCACGGTAATACCTTCGATGAAGCTTAGATGATCCCGGCCTATGTTATTTCGGTAAAAGAGTCTTCCATAGTCGTCAAAAAAACATGCCTTTGTGCCAACAGGCCGTTCTCTTGAAGAACGGCTCGTATTTCGTCTAACATAGATTCCTTGTTTCCGAGGTATCGCATATTTCTTCTTCACCTTTCACACCAACGAGATACAAAACGCTGTCCCTGTTGCCAAGGCAGGGTCATCCTTTGACCTTGCGGCGCAGCTCTACCACCACCCCGGCGATGGACAGCGGGACGGTGCGGACCTCCTCGGCGGAATAGGTCTTGGGGGGATATTCCGGGTTGCGGGGGAATAGGGTCCAGGCCCCGCTTTCGTCCACCTTGACCCGCTTCAGGGTGGCGTCAAAGCCGTTGACATAGACCACGCAGACATCCCCGCTTTCAAAGACAGGGGTTTTGCGGACGATGATGGTGTCGCCGTCCAGATACTCAGGGTACATGCTGTCCCCCTTGACCCGCAGGCCGAAATACTGCCGCTCCCCGCTGCACATGGCGGCGGGGATCTCCTCCCAGTCCACGATGTCCTCGATGGCCTCGATGGGGATCCCGGCCGGGACCAGGCCCAGCACGGGGACGCGGACGATCTGTACGGCGGGGGGCGGCGCATAGGGACCCACGGTCTCTGTTTTTCCCAGCAGCCAGGCCGGGTCCGTATCCAGCGCCGCCGCAATGGCGTCGATGACCGGAAGCTTCAGCTTTTCGATCTTTCCCTTTTCATAGCGCTGAATGGTGGATTTTGCCACGCCCACGCGCAGGGCGACATCGTCCAGGGTGAGCCCCAGCGCCGTGCGCCGCGACTCCAGTCGTTGCCCGAGCTCAAGATTGGTCATGGGAGACACCTCTTTTCAAGGGTATGATAACACAAGAATTTGCGTTGCGCAATAGAGAAACAAAAAAATTTAAAAAATTTTGCGCTGTGCTATTGACAACGGAGGAAACCTGTGGTACCATTTGTTGCGCAGAGCAACAGACGCGAGGTGGGAGACTACTTTATCCTGTTGGAATTGTGTAGAAAGCAGCTTTGGCTGCAAAATTTTTCATCGTGAGTTGCGCAGAGCAACAAACGAAGGTGAAAGGAGGCGATAGGGTGAAGGATAAGTACACGACCTATGTGTTGCCACGGCTGGTGGAGGTTTTGGACTGGGCCAGAGCGGGAGCGGGGCTCAAGGAGATCGCCGCAAGACTTGGAGTAAGCACCACTACCCTGCGGAGCTGGATCAAGAAAGGCCGCGCGGGCGAGAAGGAATATGTTCCTTTGTACGACGCGGTGAGCGCAGGCCGGGAGCGGCCGGAGCAGGTCGTGGAGGCGGCACTTTTGAAGCGGGCCGTCGGCTATCAGTTTGATGAGGTCACCCAGGAGGAAAAGCTGGACCGGGACGGCAACATCCACGTATTGACCAAGACGGTCACCAAGGACGTGCCGCCCCACCTGACCTCTATTATGTACTACTTGTCCAACCGTGTGCCTGTGCGGTGGGGCAAGGAGGCGGAGGGATCTAACAGGGACAAGGGTGTGACAGGGGTGGTAGAGCTGCCTCCGGCCAAGATGCCCACACCTTCGGAGGGAAATCATGGCTGACATCATTTGGACGCCCCAGCCTAAGCAGGCGGTGTTTATGAGCCGGGGGGAGGACGAGGTGCTGTATGGCGGAGCCGCCGGGGGCGGGAAGTCGGACGCGCTGGTGATGGAGGCCCTGCGCCAGGTGCACATTCCCCATTACCGGGGGCTGATCCTCCGCAAGACCTACCCTGAGCTGGGGGAGCTGATCGACAAGAGCCAGGCGATCTATCCCCGGGCGTTTCCCAAGGCCCGGTACAACGGCAGCGCTCACACCTGGAGCTTTCCCAGCGGGGCGAAGCTTCGCTTTGGGGCCATGCACCATGAGCGGGACCGCTTTAAATATCAGGGCCACGCCTACGCCTTCATCGCCTTTGACGAGCTGACCCACTTTACCCAGAAGGAGTACGAGTATCTGCTTACCCGCAACCGGCCCAACGGGCCGGGGGTGCGGTGCTATGTCCGGGCGACGGCCAATCCTGGAGGGGTAGGGCACGGATGGGTGAAGGAACGGTTCGTCACAGCGGCCAGGCCTTTAGAGACCCACTGGCACAAGGCGGAGATCCAAATGCCAGACGGAGGAAGGAGAGAGGTGTGGCGGTCCCGGGTGTTTGTGCCAGCGTCGGTGTTTGACAATCCGGCGCTGCTGCGCAACGACCCCGACTATGTGGCACGGCTGGCTGTTTTGCCCGAGGCGGAGCGCAACGCCCTGCTCTATGGGAGCTGGGACAGCTTCGACGGCCAGGTGTTTACTGAGTGGCGTGACGACCCGGACCACTATGAGGATCGGCGGTGGAGCCACGTGATAGACCCCTTCCATCTCCCGGAGACCTGGCGGATCTACCGGGGGTTGGACTGGGGGTATTCCAGACCCTTTTCCGTCCACTGGTACGCGGTGGATCACGACAGGCGGCTCTACGCCGTGCGGGAGCTGTATGGCTGTACCGGGCGGGCCAACACAGGGGTGAAGTGGGAGCCGGGGCGGGTGGCGGACGCCATCCGCCGGGTAGAGGGGGAGGACCCCAACCTGAAGGGGAAGCGGGTCCTTGGGGTGGCCGACCCGGCCATCTTTGCCAGCGACGGCACCGAGAGCATTGCCTCCATCATGGAGCGCGCGGGGGTGTTTTTTGAGAAGGGGGACCACCAGCGGCTGGCGGGAAAGATGCAGATCCATGACCGCCTGGCCTTTGACGAGGAGGGAAGAGCCATGCTCTACGTGTTCTCCACCTGCAAGCATCTTATCCGGACCCTGCCCGCGCTGGTATATGACAAGGCGGAAGTGGAGGATATTGACACCGACGGGGAGGACCACGCTTACGACGAGCTGCGCTATGTGTGCATGGCCGATCCCATCAGTCCGAGGCCGCGGGCGGCCAGGGCGGTCAAGGCCTGGAGTCCGTTGGACACGCCGGAATATGACTGCCGGGAATTTTACAGGAGGTATTGACATGGAAAGGATCAACGAGGAGGTCCTGCGGGAGGCCAGGGGCATCCTGCAAAAGTACAAGGACGGGAAAAAGGTCCTGGAGGCGCGGGTAAGGGAGGAGGAAAAATGGTACCGCCTGCGCCACTGGGAGGTGGTGCGGGGGGAGGGAGACGCCGCCCGGCCGCAGCCTACGTCGGCGTGGCTTTTCAACGCCATCATGAACAAGCACGCCGACGCCATGGACAACTTCCCGGAGTGCAGCGTCCTGCCCCGGGAGGACGGGGACCGGGAGGACGCCAAGACACTCTCCGCCATCATTCCGGTGATCCTGGAGCGGTGTGAGTTTGAGAAGGTCTACAGCTATAACTGGTGGGAGAAGCTGAAGCACGGCACTGCCATCTACGGGTCCTTTTGGAATCCCCGGCTGGAGAACGGCCTGGGCGATGTGGACATCAAGCCGGTGGACATCCTCAACATTTTCTGGGAGCCGGGGATTCAGGACATTCAGGACAGCAGGAACGTGTTTGTCCTCGATCTGCGGGACAACGATCTGCTGGAGCGGGAATATCCCCAGCTGGAGGGGAAGCTGGGTGGCGACAGGGGGCTGGACCTGCCCCAATATGAGCATGACCTTACGCTGGATCTGACGGGCAAATCGGCGGTGGTGGACTGGTATTACAAGGTCCGCGCCGAGGATGGACGGACGCTGGTCCACTATGTCAAGTTTGTGGGGGAGACCCTGCTGTTTGCCAGCGAGGATATGGATGAGTATGCCGACCGGGGCTTTTACGACCACGGGAAGTATCCCTTCGTATTTGACGCGCTGTTTCCCGAGAAGGGGACCCCCTGCGGGTTTGGGTATGTGGCCCTTTGCAAGGACCCCCAGATGTACATCGACAAGCTGTCCCAGGCCGTGTTGGAAAATGCCCTGCGGGCGGGAAAGAAGCGGTGGTTTATCGGGGCCCAGACGGGGGTGAACAAGGAGCAGTTCCTGGATTGGAACAAGGACTTTGTGGACGTGGAGGGGAGCGCCAATCTGGACGACGCCCACATGCGGGAGATCACCACGACCCCCTTGCCTGGCTCTACCCTAAATCTGCTTCAGATGAAGGTGGACGAGCTGAAGGAGACCAGCTCCAACCGGGACGTGAGCAGCGGGGGGACCATGGGCGGGGTGACGGCGGCCTCCGCCATTACGGCCCTCCAGGAGGCGGGAAACAAGACCAGCCGGGACATGATCTCCGCCAGCTACCGGGCGTATACCCAGCTGGACTATCTCATCATTGAGCTGGTGCGGCAGTTTTATGACCAGGAGAGGAGCTTTCGCATTACCGGGGGAGGCGTCCGGGACTATGACTTTGTCCGCTACTCCAACGTCAATATCAGGACCCAGCAGGTGGCGGTGGACAGTGCGGGCAATCCCCTGATGCGCAGGCCAGTGTTTGACGTCCGGGTCAAGGCCCAGAAGAAGAATCCCTTCTCCCGCATGAGCCAGAACGAGCTGGCGAAGGAGCTCTACGGCCTGGGGGTGTTCAACCCAGAGCGGGCCCAGGAGACCGAGGGAATGTTGGAAATGATGGAGTTTGAGGGGAAGGACCGGGTGCTGGAGCAGGTGCGCCAAAAGGGAGCTGAGTTCAGCCAGCTCCAGCAGCCTATGGCTCAGCCGCCCCAGGGAATGAGCCCCGGGGGCGGGGATATGCTTGATCTATTTGCGGGCAAGGGCAACGGCCCGGTCGGCATGTAGATATCAAAACGAGGCAACTCGGAATACGCGACGCAGGCGGTAATTGCGGAAAGAGAAGCGCGACAACGAAAGGAGCAAAAGTCATGAGCGAAGCAGCGGCGGCTACGGCCGCCAACACCGGCGGGAGCATTGCCCCGGACGCCGGGGGGCAGGACAAGGGGCTGGAGAGCGCGGTCCATCCGGAGCAGGTACAAAAGCAGATCAAGGAGACCCCCGAACAGCGGCGGGCCCGGTTTGAGCAGGCCATCGGGAAGGACGGAGAGTTTGCCGACTTCTATCAGCAGGGGGTGGACAACGCCGTCAAGACCCGGCTGGCCCGGGAACGGGCCAAGGTGGAAAAGGCCATGGCCGCCCAGCAGCCCGTTTTAGACCTTCTGATGGCCCGGTATGGGACCCGGGATCTAGCCCGGCTCCAGGAGTCCATCAACGCCGATGCGGACTGGTGGCAGTCCTATGCTACCAGCCGGGGTATCAGCGAACAGCAGGCCAGGGAGCAGATCGCCCTCCAGGCGGAGCTGGGAGCCATGAAGCGGCGCGCCGCCGCCGAGGAGGGGGAACGCCGGGTCCGCGTTCAGATGGAACGCTGGGACCGGCAGGCGCGAGAGACCCAGAGCGTCTACCCGGAGTTTGATCTTCGGTCGGCGGTCAAAAACGAGAGCTTCCTGGCCATGCTCAAAAGCGGAGTCAACATGCGCACGGCCTATGAGGTGGCCAACATGGACGACATTAAGCGTTCGGTGGCCCACCGGGCCACCCGGGATGCGGAGGCCCGCTTGACCGAAAGCATTCGGGCGGGCGGGAGCCGCCCTGTAGAGGGGGGCACCGGCGGCCAGCCGGGCGCGGCCACCAAGGTGGACCCGGGCAAGCTGAGCAAGCAGGAGATGGACAAGATCATGGCCCGCGTGGCCAGAGGGGAACGGATCAGTTTTAGCTGAGCGCGCGTTCCTGACAAACGAAAGGAGAAATGAAATATGGCAGACCTGAATATGAACGTCAACACCACCGGCACGGCGACCCTGTCGGCGGAAAACAAGACCTTTTATCAGCGGGTGCTCATTGAGACCGCCGAGGCAGAGCTGATCCACGAGCAGTTTGGCCAGAAGCGGCCCATTCCCAAGAACAACGGCAAGACCACCGAGTTTCGGCAGTTCGATCCCCTGCCCGAGGCTACTACCCCCCTGACCGAGGGCGTGACCCCCGACGGGCAGACCATCAGCACCAAGACGGTCACCGCCACGGTGCAGCAGTACGGTGGGTACGTGACCCTCTCTGATACCTTGGAGCTGACCGCCATCGACAACGTGATCGTGGAGGCCACCAAGCTCATCGGCAGCCAGGGCGGCCGGACCATGGACGCCGTGGTCCGGGAGATCCTGAACGCCGGTACCAACGTAATGTACGGCGGCGGCAAGTCCAGCCGGGGGGATATCGGCTACACCAGCGAGACGGTCAACTGCAACATGACGGTGGACCTCATTCGCAAGGCGGTGCGCACCCTCGAGAAGCAGAGCGCCCCCCGCATCGACGGCTACTATGTGGCCATTGTCCATCCTGACGTGAAGTATGACATCATGAGCGACAAGGACTGGAAGGACCCCAACACCTACAAGGACAGCGTGGAGCACCTGTTCAAGGGGGAGATCGGTTCCCTGTACGGGGTACGGTTTGTGGAGAATCCCCGGGCCAAGATCTTTGAGCAGGAGGGCGCCGCGGGCGTTGGTACGGGAGCGCCCAAGCAGAATGTTTACTCCACCCTCTTTATCGCGGAGAACGCCTACGGCATCATTCCCATCGAGGGCTCGGGCATGGAGCACATCGTGAAGCCCAAGGGCAGCGCCGGTACGGCGGACCCCATCAACCAGCGCTCCACCGTGGGCTGGAAGTGCACCACCACCGCGGTGATCCTGGTGCCCCAGTATCTGCTGCGGGTGGAGACGTCTGCGACGCCTTAAAACGAAGCGCGACCCGTAGACGTATAGGGAGCGTCTGAGCGTAGCAACGGCGAAGCGTAACAACGGATAGGAGGAAAGTAACATGAGCGAAAAAAACAAGGAAACCGTTTTTGACCCCGAGGCGCTGGTGGACTACCGCGCCCCCATCGACTCCAGAGGGGAAAGCCGGGACATTACCGTGGGGGTGAACGGAGAGTTCATCAAAATCCAGCGGGGCAAGGACGTGAAGATCAAGGCCAAGTTTCTGGAGGTGCTTCGCAACGCGGACACCCAGGAAATGGCCGCCCGGGAAGCCCGGGATAAGGCGGTCAAGGCCTCGGAGAAGGCTATTTACGACATGTAAGAAGCACGGTACATCCGCAGGGGGATAGGCGGAGCCGCCTATCCCCCCAATTTTTGAAAGGAGGGCAAGACCATGCGGATCGTCAACATGACGGTGACGGGGGATCTGGTAGAGGTGGACGGCAGCGTGGTAGGTGTGCAGGGCAGCGGCAACGCGGACACCCTGCGCCTCACCTTTGACGCCGTCTGGGACGGTTGGGCCAAGACCGCTGTCTGGTGGGACGCTCACGGGGGCGAGGCGGTGAGCTGGACCCTGACGGCGGACCTTCTGGAGGACGTGGCGGTGAGCGTTCGGCGCTATCTGCTGCCCGTGCCCCCGGAGGCGCTGCGGTACGGCGGACCGTGCAACCTGGTGGTGGACGGTTATCGAGACGGCAAGCGGGGGCGCACCGTGACCCAGACCTTCGACGTTGCCAGGGCGCCTGTGCGCGCCGCCGTGGCCGGGGGCGCCGTTACCTCTCCCACCGATATGGAGCAGATGCAGGGGCAGGTGGACGGCCTGCTGGCGGAGCTCAAGGCGGCGGCGGGAAACGGCCCCTACGTGGGCGAGAACGGCAACTGGTACGTCTGGGACATGGAGGCGGAGGCCTACCGGGACACGGAGATCAGCGCCCGGGGCCGGACCGGCGAGGCCGGACCCCAAGGCGAAAAAGGCGAGACCGGAGCCACGGGGCCGAAGGGTGACGCCGGGCCTCAGGGACCGCGGGGGGAGACCGGGCCCCAGGGAGAACGGGGGGAAACGGGACATCAGGGACCCCGGGGAGAGCCCGGGGCGGACGGCCGGGATGGACGGGATGGGGCGCTGGTGAGCGTGGCGTCCGGGATGTTCGCCATGGGGGTGTCGGAGGACGGGCACCTCATTCTGGCGGTGAACGAGGGAGAAGCCGCGCCGCCGATCCACATCGACCCGGCAACGGGGCATTTGATTTACAAGATTACAACGAACGAGTAACAAAGAGGAGGAAATGAAAAATGGACTTGGGTAAGGTAGTAGGTAGCAAGATCCACAACGTGACGGGGGCGCCGGAGGCGTCGCTGGGGCTGGTGGAGGACTGGGCGCTGGACGTGGACAGCGGGAGCGTGTATGAGAAGACCGCGGAGGGCTGGCAGCTCCGGGGGAGCTTTAAGGGCGAAAAGGGCGCCCCCGGCCAGGACGGCGCGCCCGGGGCCCAGGGTCCCAAGGGGGACCGGGGGGAACCCGGCCAGGACGGGGTGGACGGCAAGACTCCTGCCCTGTCCATCAACGATGAGGGCCACCTAATCGCCGCATACCCCGACTGAGGAGGGATGAAGCATGGCAACGAGATACGTTGACCTTGGGCCGGTGGTGGGGCCTCCGGGGGCGGACGGTGCGCCGGGGACGACCCAGTGGGACGGCATCGGGGGGAAGCCTGAGAGCTTTCCCCCGACCTCTCACACCCACGACGCCAGCGACATCACCGGCGGCACGCTGCCGGTGAGTCGGGGCGGGACGGGACGGTCTACCATGACCAGCGGGTATTTTTTGCGGGGCAACGGGACAAGTGCGGTCATCCTGTCCTCCGCCACCTCCGCGAGGCAGGCCATGAGCGCGGTTACCCCGGTGGGTCCCATCACCGTGACCCTGTACGCCGCCAGCTGGAGCGGGAGCGGACCGTGGACGCAACAGGTGAGCGTCAGCGGCGTGACCGCCAACGATAACCACCTTCATGTCTATCCGGTGGACGTGACAGACGCGGACGCCCGGAAGCTCTACGAGGCGGCCTATGGCTGCCTCGCCGCCCAGGCGGACACCCTGGCGGGGGCCATCAAGTTTACGTGTCGGGACAAGAAGCCGGAGACCAATTTCCAAGTCATCATCGAGGGGGGACGGGTATGAGTAAGGTAACAGTGGTGCCGCCCATTGGTGGCGGGGGTGGAGGAGATATCCCGAGCGGCGTGATCGTCATGTGGTCGGGAGCGGCCAACGCCATCCCCAATGGGTGGGCTCTGTGTAACGGGAGCAACGGGACACCGGACCTGCGGGGGCGGTTTGTCGTCGGGGCCGGGGACACATACAGTGTGGGAGATACCGGCGGCGCGGCGTCTGTGACGTTGACGGTGAGTCAGATCCCGAAGCATTCCCACCAAATTGCAACTATGGATGAAGGCAACAGCAATTTTGGTATTGTGTCGAGATCGCAAAACAACGGACTGGATACCTACACAACAAAAGAAACCGGCGGCGGACAAGCCCATGAAAACCGTCCGCCGTACTATGCGCTGTGCTACGTTATGAAGCTGTAAGGAGGCCCCACAATGTACATCAAAACAAACGAGACGGTCTGCCCCTGCGTGGGGTATAAACCGGTGGGCGACGAGGTTCGCTTTCACCTGACGGGAGACGCGCTGCCCACGGAGCTGGGGACGGCGGTGGAACTCTACCGGGACGATGGCTTCTTGCTGGCAACCCAGACGGTTGCCGACTATGCCCGATGGGCGGTGGAGGGACGGACGCTGGTGCTGACCAACCGGCCCGTGCCCGCGCCGGTCCCGGACCCCGAGCCGGTGGAGCCGGAACCGCCCACCCCCACGGTACAGGACGCCATGCTGGATATGCTGGCGGACTTGGACTACAGGGTCAGTCAACAGGAGCTGGCGGCCATCGCCGCCCAAAACAATTAGGAGGGCTGAGGTATGAGTACATACATCGTATATAAGACGCTGGTGGAGAGCTACAAGCGGCTGGAGCGGGACACCGCTACGCTGGGGGCAAAGATCGACCTGGCCTTTGCGCTGGGCCGTCTGACCGACGAGGAATACACCGAGCTGGTGGTGAGCATCACCCCGGAGGAAGCCGAGAACGGGGAGGCAACGTAAATGTCCAGTGATGTCATTGTTGCCCTAATCGGGCTGGGTGGGTCGGCCATTGGCTCCATCATCGGCATCATGGTAAGCTCCAAGCTGACACAGTACAGGCTGGAGCAGCTGGAAAAGAAGGTGGAGGCCCACAACCGGGTCGTGGAGCGGACCTACGAACTGGAACGCTCCAGGGATGTGGTCTTTGAGGATATCAAGGGCATCAACCACAGGATCGATGACTTGGAGGACTTCCACAAGCCGAAAACGAGTTAGGAGGCATTGTCATGAAACAGGTATTGGAAAAGCTTTTATCCGTAAAAAGCATCGTAACGCTGGTGATGACAGCGTGCATGGCGGCGCTGCTGCTCTCGGGGGTGAATCCAGGGCAGGACGTGCTGGCCCTGTTCTGCACCAGCTACGGGGCGATCATTACGTATTTCTTTACCCGCAAGGACGGTGACGGGCGATGACTGCGGCTGAACGGGTGGTGGACATCGCCGGGAAGGAGATCGGGGTGACCGAGCTGCCTGCCGGGAGCAACAAGGTGAAGTACAACACCTGGTTCTATGGCCGGGAGGTGTCGGGGGCGAGCTACCCCTGGTGCTGTGCCTTTGTGTGCTGGGTGTTTTACATGGCGGGGCAACTTCAGCTACTGCGCAAGACGGGGGGCTGCACCACCCTGATGAACTGGTTCAAGTCCAAGGGGAGGTTGATCCCTGCCAAGGAGGCCAAGCCGGGGGACATCGTGTTTTATCAGTTTGACAAGGACGCTTACGCCGACCATGTGGGCATCGTGGAGAAGCGCACGTCCACGGGCATCGTGGCCATCGAGGGGAACACGTCGGTGACCAGCCAGGACAACGGCGGGGCGGTGATGCGGCGGACGCGCCGGTGGAGCTGTATCATGGCGGTGGCGCGGCCCGACTATGAGAGCGTAAAGGAGGAAAATGAGATGAGCGAAAAAGAGATCCAGGCCATGGTGGACAAGGCCGTGGACAAGGCGGTGAAGCCGCTGGAGGAGGCGCTGGCCGAGACGATCCGGGCGGTGTACCCGGCAAGCTACCACAAGGTAGAGGAGTTACCCGAGTGGGCGCGGCCGGTGGCGCGGCGGCTCATGGACGCGGGGATCGTCAAGGGCGACGGGGCGCATGAGATCAACCTGGTCAACGGGGCCATGAACCTGGGCGCCGCGGCGGCGCTGGACAAGCTCCGGCTGGAGATGGTGGGGAGAGACGCATGACGGCGGGAGAGTGCATCGTCAAGGCCGACCTTCTGCGGCCCAACGCCATCAGTGAGGGGGAAAAGGTGGCGTGGTGCTTGGAGCTGGAGCGGCAGTTAGAGCACGAGTTTTATCCTCGGTACGTTCAGAGCACGCCGCCGCCCGAAGGGGAGGAGGGCGAGGAAACAGCGCCGAAGCCGACAGGACGGGAGACCGTCCTGTCGGGCAGCGGGCCTTATGAGGAGATGTACGTCTACTATGTGGCCAGCAAGGTCGATCTGGCCAGTCAGGAGATGGAGACATATACCGTAGACGCGGCATTGCTCCGCGCCGCCATGGACGATTTTCGGAAGGACTATCACCGCACGCATGTACCCAGATAAGGAGGAAACACCATGTATTTACCGCGGCTTTCCATCAGCGAGCGGAAGCACCAAAAACAGAATATCCAATTCGGCGGACTGGACCGCACCCAGGCATACAGCGAGGGCGCGCTGAGCGACGCGGTGGGGGTGTCGGCCAGGCAATGGCCCTGCCTGACCGCCCGGACGGGTCGGACCCGGACACGGGAGGCCGCGGACTGCTCCGCCCTGTTTGCTTGGGGGAAGCTCATCCGCGTAGAGGGCGCGCAGCTCTTTTGCGGAGATGATTCGGTGGGGGCGGTAGAACCGGGGAAAAAGCAGTTTGCCGTGGTGAACACCAAGCTGTGCATCTTCCCAGACAAGAAGTATCTGGATCTTACCACCAAGGAGTTCGGAGACCTGGAGGCGCGGGCGCAGCTGGTAGAAAACACAGTGACCTTTACGAAAGACGCCCTGGAGGTCACCAGCCTACGCCGGGTGATGGGAAAACGTTATCAGTGCATGAACGTCACATCATTTAGCGACGACCATAAAACGTTAAAGGTAAAGCGGTATCGGGAAGAAAACATCTCCTGGTCTGCGGAAGGAGGCTGGTCCCTGACCGGGATGGAGGAAGTTATGCCGGAAAGCTTGAAGGTCGGGGATTGCGTCATGCTTCCAAAATCGTCGACGCGGGGGGACAGATGGATCGACCACACAAGAAAAACGTACAACGGGAAATTGACTCCGTATGCCACGGAATACGACAGCTGGGGCGACTACGCCTATGTCTTGGGGGTAGATTCCTGGGCGGACACTACGCATGTGGGGGTCACAGTATTCGCCGAGCGGCGCAACGCAGGAGCGTCCAACGTGACCTTCACCGACCGGGGCTTCAAGGCGGGAGACGCGGTGACCCTCAGCGGGTGTGTCACCCACAAGGAAAATGACCGCTCCATCCTGGTCAAGGAGGTCACCGGCACCAGGCTGGTCTTTGACTCCCCCGTGTTCCAAGAGGGTGCGGAAGCCGGGACGGTGACGGTCAGACGTATTGTCCCCGACCTGGACTTTATCTGCGAGAGCGGCAACCGCCTGTGGGGCGTTTCCAACAAGGACAAGACCATCTATGCCTCCGCCCTGGGCGACCCCACCAACTTCTACATCTACGACGGCGTGACCGTGGGCAACAGCATGCTCAGCTACGCCGTGCCCGTGGGTACCGACGGGGACTTTACCGCCATCTGCGCCTATGGGAGCAACGTGCTCTGCTGGAAGGAGCAGTGCCTCCACAAGGTGCTGGGGACAATGCCCGCCAACTACGAGGTGTTCACCTACCAGATCGCGGGGGTGCAGGCGGGGAGCGAGGAGAGCCTGGAGATCGTCAACGAGGTGCTGTACTACAAGGGCCGGGAGGGGGTCTACGCCTACACGGGCAGCACCCCCAAGCTCATCTCCGCCAAGCTGGGCCTTACTGACTATGGCCAGGCGGCGGCGGGCCACGTGGGGAGGAGCTACCTCATCTCCATGAAGCGCGCGGACACGGGAACATGGGAGACCCTGAGCTTCGGCGCGGACACGGGCCTTTGGCTCAAGGAGAGCGAGGAGCAGACGCTGGCCTTCGCCAATCTGGACGGCGTGCTCTATTCCCTCACCCCCGAGGGCATCTTCTGTCACAGCGGGGAGGCGGACGGAGCGGAGGGGAAGCCCATCCCCTGGTCGGCCACCTTCGCGCCCTTTACCGAGACGGTGCACAACAAGAAGGGCTACTCCCGGCTTTTGCTGCGGCTGGAGCTGGAGGAGGGGGCCTGGGCGGAGGTGGACGTGGCCGCGGACAACGGGCCCTTCCAGACCGTGTGGACGGCCCACGCCCCCGGCCCCGTCACCCAGGTAATTCCCATCCGCCCAGGGCGGTGCGACAGCTTTCAGGTGCGGCTGCGGGGCAAGGGCAAGTTCCTGCTTCGGAGCATGGTGCGGGAATTTACCGTGGGGTCAGTATGGTAAGGGAGGCATGACATGAACCTATTTGACAAGCAGCTGGGCCACACCAACCAAGAGGACCTGCACGCCTGGATGGACCAGATAGAGCGGCACATCAACTACCTGCAGGAGCAGATGGATTACGGCTTCCGGCAGCTGGAAAAACGATTGGAGGAAGGAAAGAATGGCAAAGACGTATAAGGACCCTTACAGAGAATACACCGATGCTACTGACGTTGGCGCGGACCAGCTGCTTTTGAGCGCAGACAAGCAGGCGGGGATCAGTCAGGCAAAGCTCGACTGGCAGAAGGCCAGCGAGGCGGGGGACCAGGCGGGCATGGACTCCGCCCACCAGCGGGCCGAGGCCATCCGCGCCCAGGCGGGATATTCCGGTGGCGCCAACGGCGGGGCGTATAACCAGTTCGCGGACAGCGGCGCCCATATGAGCGGCACACATATGAGCTCCCCGCGGTGGACGCCGACCTATGAGAAGGAGCGCGCGGACACCCTGTCCCAGCTCCAGAGCCGGAAGCCCTTCTCCTATGACCCGGAGAAGGACCCCACGTATCAGCAGTATAAGGCCCAGTATGAGCGTGGGGCCAGCAAGTCCATGCAGGACACCATGGGCCAGGTCATGGCCCGGACGGGGGGCTTGGCGTCCTCCTTTGCCCAGACGGCGGGGCAGCAGAGCTACAACGCCGCCATGGCCCAGCTGGCGGACAAGGTGCCCGAGCTCCGCCAGCTGGCCTACCAGATGTACATGGACGAGGGAAACCGGCTGCGAAGCGACCTCCAGATGTACGACAGCCTGGACAGCTCGGACGCCTCCCGCTGGCAGGCCACCGTGCTCAGCCCCTTCCAGTCCGACCGGGCCTATGCCCTGGACGTGGACAACACCCT
>CAJTUE010000006.1 GCA_910579775.1 uncultured Oscillospiraceae bacterium
AACAGAAATCGCCGCCCTGGTGGACCGCCTGACCGCCGCCGATGATGTGATGTACCGCTATATCAGCGGACGGGTCAGCGAGCTGGATGTCCGAAAGCAGGAGCTCCAGCGGCAGATCGAGGAACGAAGCCGCCACAAGGAGGTCGACTTCCGGGAGATCTCCAACCACCTGAATACCTGGGACGCCTTGACCTTCGAGGACAAGCGACGGGTGGTCGACCAACTCATCAAGGTCATCCATGCCACCAGCACCACGCTCCAAATCGAGTGGCGCATTTAAAGCCAGTTCCATCTTGTGCGCTTTGGGGAGGCCATCGCCCTGGCCAAGGAGAAGATGGACAAGAAAAACATCTACTTCACCAACCCCGCCTTCGACAAGTGATTTAGCTCGACAGCACAAGGGCCGCAGGAATCCACCTGCGGCCCTTTCCTCATTATGATATAAAGGTCTTTCCCTTTCGGTCAGTCGTCGCCAAAGCTGATGCCCAGCAGACGGGCCTCGGTGATGATATCAGACTGGGGGTCAATGGTCTTGAGCTTGCCCGCAACCTCCTTAAGGGGAACGGAGGTGATGACGTGGTCCTGAATGGCCACCATATTGCCGTATTCCTCCCGGGAGATCATCAGCGCCGCCGTAGCGCCCAGGCGGGAGGATAAGACCCGGTCGTAGGCGCAGGGGGTGCCGCCGCGCTGCATGTGGCCGGGCACGGTGACCCGAACCTCCTTGCCCGTCTTCTTCAAGATTTTGTCCGCGATGGCGTAGGACACGGAGGGATACTTCTCCAGCACCTCCGCCATGTGGGCCTTATACTCCTTCTTGGGCATGGCCGCTTCCTTCTTGGACATGGCGCCCTCCGCCACCGCCAGGATGGTGAAGCCGTGTCCCTCGTTGGCCCGCTGGTCGATCTTGGCCACCACAGAATCGATGTTGTAGGGGATCTCAGGGATGAGGATAATGTCGGCGCCACCTGCCATGCCCGCGTTCAACGTCAGCCAGCCGGCCTTGTGGCCCATGATCTCCACCATGAAGACACGGTTGTGGGAGGCGGCGGTGGTGTGGATGCAGTCAATGGCGTCGGTAGCAATGCCGATGGCGGACTGGAAGCCAAAGGTGGTGTCGGTGCCCCACAGGTCGTTGTCGATGGTCTTAGGCAGACCGATGACGTTCAGGCCTTCCTCGCTAAGGAGGTTGGCGGTCTTCTGGCTACCGTTGCCGCCCAGGACCACCAGGCAGTCCAGACGCAGGCGGCGGTAGGTGTACTTCATGGCCTCCACCTTGTCCAGGCCGTTCTCGTCAGGCACCCGCATGAGCTTGAAGGGCTGGCGGCTGGAGCCCAGGAAGGTGCCGCCCCGGGTCAGCAGACCGGTGAAGTCCACCGGGGACAGCTTCCGGTAATCCTCATACATCAGGCCCTTGTAGCCGTCGATAAAGCCGATCAGCTCCACCTGATTGCCATAAATGTTGTAGAGTCCCTTTGCCACGCCCCGCATGGTCGCGTTGAGCGCCTGGCAGTCGCCGCCGCTGGTCAATAATCCGATCCGTTTCATGACTTTGTTCCCCTTTACCAAGAAAATATATTTAGCCCTCTGGCTATGTGAAACCCAGATTATCCTTGGTCCCGTCCGAACAACCGGCCAAGCAGTCCTCTACGTGTAGTCGTTTTCGCCTCGGGCGGTTCCGCTCCCTCTGCCGACCCGGTCTGTTTCTTCCCCGGCTTTGCCGGAGCCGTGACCGTCCACGCCCCGCGGTAAGCCTCGTCGCAGAAGCGTTCCTGGGAATTGAATGGCTCTCCCTCCATGCGGACATAGCTTCCGTCCGGCTGCTGGCGGCGGCCTTTGGCGGTGTCGCGCAGCTCACAGCGGAACATCTCCTCCAGCTGGGCGCGCAGCACCGGGTCGTGAACAGGCGCGGCTACCTCCACTCGTTTCGAGGTGTTGCGGGTCATAAAGTCCGCCGAGGAGATGTATACCTGCCGCCGTTCCTCGGGGCCAAAAATGTAAATGCGGGCGTGCTCCAGGTAGCGGCCCACAATGCTGATCACCCGAATGTTGTCCGTCTTTCCGGGCACGCCGCCGATGAGACAGCAGATCCCCCGCACCACCAGATCGATCTTCACCCCCGCCTGGGAGGCTTCGATAAATTTCTCAATGAGTACCTTATCGGTCAGACCGTTGAGCTTAAAGCCCAGGCAGGCTTCCTCTCCGGCCCGCGCCGCCTCGATCTCCCGGTCGATGAGGGCCAGGATCTTAGGCCGCAGACAGGCCGGGGCCACCATCAGTTCCCGGCTCTCCTCCAGCACCTCGCCCATGGACAAGGCGTTGAACACATGGGCCGCGTCGGCGCCGATGGCCTGGTCGGCGGTCATGAGGGCATAGTCGGTATACAGCCGCACGGTATCTTCATTGTAGTTCCCCGTGCCCACCTGGGTGATATACTCCACCTGCTCCCCGTTCTTGCGGGTGATGAGCAGCAGCTTGGAATGGACCTTCAACCCGTCCAGGCCGTAGATGACCCGGCACCCGGCTCGCTCCAGCACACGGGACCAGCCGATGTTGTTTTCCTCGTCAAACCGGGCCCGCAGCTCCACCAAAGCCACGACCTCCTTGCCGTTCTCCGCCGCGTCTACCAGGGCCTCCACGATCTTGCTGTTGTGTGCCACCCGGTAGAGGGTCATCTTGATGGATACCACCTCAGGGTCTTGCCCCGCCTCCTGAAGGAGCCGCAGCATGGGCCGCACGCTCTCGTAGGGATAGCTGAGCATGATATCCCGCCGCCGGATCTGCTCCACCATGGGCTGGGCTGGGTCTACATTGGGCGAGTTTTGGGGCACCCGGCGGGGATAGAAGAGCTCCGCCTTATCCCGCAAGGTGTCCCGCACCGCCCCGAAAAAGGACAGCTCCAGGGGGACCTCGCTGGCGAAAAGGTGTTTTTTGGACAGGCCCAGGCAGGCGCACAGGCTGTCGCGCATGGTGTCGGTGAGCTTGCCCTGGTAGTCCAGCTTCACCGGACGCAGGCGCTTGCGGCGGCGGATCATCTTCTCCATGCTCTTGCGGTAGCCATCGGAGGCCAGATCGTCCAGCTCGGCGGCAGCGTCCTCCAGGTGGATATCCGCGCTGCGCACCAGGCGGATGAGCACCGCGCCCTCCACCTTATAGTGGGCAAATATCTTGGAAAGGGAGCCTGCCACCAGCTCCTCCACCGGAACAAACCGCTGCCCCTCGCCGGGAACGGGGACCAGACGGCGCAGGATCCCGCCGCCGCAGGGCACGATGCCCATGCGCTCCCCCCCGCTCTTGGTCCGAAGGCGGGCCACGGCGTAGATCTCCTTGTTTTTCAAAAAGGGAAAGGGCTGCTTGCGCCCGACGATCTGGGGCGACAGCAGGGGCATCACGTTGGAGGCGAAATATTTCTCCAGCATGGACTGGAGCTTGTCAGACAGCTCGTGGAAGCGGCACAGCTCCACCCCCTGCCCCGCCAGCTCCTTCAAAAGGCCCTTGCAGATGTGGTCCCGCTCAGTCAGCATGGTCCGGGTCTTTTCCAGCACGGCGTTGACCTGCTCCTCGCTGGTCATGCCCGTCTTATCATCGGTCACGCCCATGTCCAGGGTGTCCATCAAGGCGCCCACCCGGACCATGTAAAACTCGTCCAGATTGCTTTGGAAGATGGCGGCAAAGTTCAGCCGCTCGCACAGGGGATTGGCGGGGTCCTCCGCTTCCTCCAGCACCCGGCGGTTGAACTGGAGCCAGGACAGCTCCCGGTTGACAAAGCACGTGTCCCCAAGGGGCACGGCGGCGTTCTCCTGGTCTTTCATCTTCGTTCACGCTCCTTGGTCAAGCCGATTGGAAGGTTCCATTATTTATGATAATACCATTTTTTACCCCGATATGCAAGACTTTTTTGTGGATTTTCCACAGCATTTCTCTTTCCCTCCGTTGCCGCGCAAAAAGGCCGCGGGATCTCTCCCGCGGCCCTGCTCTGCTTCCAGCACTGCTTGCCTCCCTCTCAGGAGGGTGCGCCCACCACAGCGGGTCCTTCCAGACTTCCGCCGATGACCGACGCGGTGATCTTGACCAATTCCTCCAGCGTCAACCGCTGGGCCATGATCTCATATTCCACCCCATCCAGCGTAAATGCCGCCACATAGATATCATAGTACCCTGCGGGCTTGTTGTAAAGGCCACTGGGGTCCTTCTGCGTGGGGTCGAAGGGACCATAAGGTAAGGAGGCATGGGTCAAGGTGACCGGAGTCCCGTCAAAATCGGTCGTCTCGACCTTGTCCACCGGCAAAAGGCCGCAATGAAGGATACCCAATTTGGAAACGGTAATGGTAAAGCCGGTAGGTTGCACGATGTCATCACGAGACCTGGGGCTTCCGTCTTCATAGAAATCCACCCAAAAGCCCCTCCCCACCTGGTCCTGCACCAGTTCCCCAGTGGCCTTTTCCCGCCAAACCGCAGCGGTCACCGCCTGTCCGCCGCTGGTCAGGCCATCGGGGACATAGGGCACATTCAACTCCCATCCATAGTATTCCTTGATCTCTGTCTGCGTCCAGAGCTCCTCGGTGTAGTGTTCCGGGTCGTAGTTCAGCCGGGTCGCATCCACCGACACACCCTCCGTTTCATTGACCGCCACCTTGTCCCAGTGAATGACAAACTTCGGCGCCTCCGGCGGCGCGTGGGGGTCTGTAGTGGCCGTGGCACCGGGCGTGACCGCCGCCACTGGGCCGTCGGGCGGCGGCGCGATACATACGCTCCGCTGCAACGTTCCCACCGTGGCTAACGCAAGAAACCCTACCCCCAGGCACGCCGCCACCATCCCCCAATTTCGCCACGTCATGCCTTGTTTCTTTTGATAGCTCATGGCCTCCGCAATATATTTGTTGTCGATCTGTCCCAATGCGTCAAAGAACCGTTCCTGATTCACAGAAATACTCCCCTTTCCTTCAAGTAGCGGCGCAGTCTTTTTCGCAAACGCACCAACCGCACCGACACGGCTTTCTCCGACATGCCAGTCCGCGCCGCAATATCGCGATAACACGCCGCAAACCAATACCGTCCCAGAAAAATGACCCGATCCTCCACGGACAGCCCATCCAAAAAGCCTTCGATGAGCCTCACCAGCTCCTGCCCGGCCAGACTGTCCTCCACACTGCTCCCGGAAGCCAGACACTCCTCCAACTCCTCCAGAGCCACCGCGCAGTTTCCGCCACCCCGCTTCAGCGCGCAGCCGGCATGGTACCGGTTCAGGGCCAGGTTGCGGACGATCTTGCAGAGATAGGCTCCCAACGGTTCCGGGCGTGCGGGTGGAATCGTGTTCCACGCACCCAGGTAAGCGTCGTTCACACACTCCTCCGCGTCACCGGAGCTGTTCAGAATATTGTGGGCGATCTTGTAGCAGAGCTTGCCGTACTTACGGTCCGCCGCCCGGATGGCCTCTTCCGAACGTTCAAAGAACAATTGCACGATCGCGCGATCTTCCACGGGATACCGCCTCCTTTCCGTCCCTTATCTGTTATCTAACCTTTTGACAGTCAAAACTACACCTGGGTCCAAAAAAGGCCGCGGGAAATTCCCGTGGCCCTTTTCATGTGGATCCCCGCTACCGTCCCAGCCGCTGGTAAAGCGCCACCTCCCGGCGCAGGCGTTGTGCCAGAGCGTGGTCGTAAGTACCCGGCAGCGTCCGCCACTGCCAATTCGTGCCCAAGGTCGAGGGAATGTTCATCCGCGACTCGCTGTCCAGGCCCAGTAGGTCCTGAAACTGCATCACCGCCAGCTCCGCCACTGAGGCCCAGGCGGCGCGCATCATGCCCCAGTGATACCCCTCTTCCTCTGTCAGGCGGAGATAATCCCTCGCAAAGGCCACGTCCTCCTTAGGGGCCGTGGCGACCCAACCCATGATCGTGTCGTTGTCATGGGTCCCGGTGTAGACCACGCAGTGGCTCGTGTAGCAATGGGGCAGATAATCGTTCCCGCCGTCTCGGCTGTCAAAAGCAAATTCCAGGATCTTCATACCCGGATAGCCCGAGTCCTTCAGCAGCTGCCGCACCGATGGCGTCAAGAAGCCTAGGTCCTCCGCGATGATGTCCTTCTCTCCCAGCGTCTCGTTCACCCTGCGGAAGAACTCGATGCCCGGACCGGGACGCCAACGGCCATTCTTCGCCGTGGTCTCCCCATAGGGGATGGCGTAGTAGGAGTCGAATCCCCGGAAATGGTCGATCCGCAGGGTATCATAGAGGCGGAACTGGAAGGCGATCCGGCGCAGCCACCAGGAATAGCCGTCCTTCTTCATCCCCTCCCAGTCGAACAGGGGATTCCCCCACAGCTGGCCGTCGGCGGAGAAGCCGTCGGGAGGGCACCCGGCCACCTCAGTGGGCCGTCCCTCCTTGTCCAGCTGGAACTGGTCCTGGTCCGCCCAGACGTCGGCGCTGTCTCCCGCGGCATAGATGGGCAGATCGCCCAGGAGGGACACTCCCTTCAAATTGGCGTAGTCCTTCAGGGCCTTCCACTGACGGAAGAAGAGATATTGGACCGCCTTCCAAAAAGCGCACTCCACCGCCAGTTCTTTTTTCGCCTTGTTCAGCGCGGCTGGCTCACGAAGCCGCAGCTCCGGCTCCCAATCAAACCAGGACACGCCGCCGTGTTTATCCTTCAGCGCCATAAAGAGCGCGTAGTCCTCCAGCCAGTCCTCTTCCGCCGCGCAAAAGCGGAAAAAGTCCTCCCGCCCCTGCTCCAGAAGCCGGCGGCACGCTTTGCGCAGCACCGGATAGCGCGTTTGATACAGCAGGCCGTAGTCCACCCGGGCCGGGTCGTCTCCCCAGGAAAGCCCCTCATATTCCGCCCGCTCCAGCAGGCCCTCCCCCGCCAGCATGTCCAGGTCGATAAAATAGGGGTTTCCGGCAAAGGAGGAAAAGGATTGATAGGGAGAGTCCCCAAAGCCGGTTGGACCGATGGGCAGCAGCTGCCAGCAGCTCTGTCCTCCCTCTGCCAAAAAGTCCACGAAGGCCCTCGCCTCCACCCCCATGGTACCGATCCCATAAGGGGAGGGCAGGGAGGATATCGGCATCAGAATACCAGCTCTTCTCATGTTGACATCACCTTTTCTTCATTACTTGGGTCACGGGGCTCCCCACCTGAGAAGTCCCGCCTTGCTCTGTCAAAGCTGCGCCACGCTCTCCCCGGAGATGAGCTGGAACGGGACCAGCTCATGGATGGGCGGCAGATCGCTGTCTATGCGGCGCAGCAAGGTCTCCACCCCGCGCTTGGCCAACCGCTGGGTATCCTGTTGGACGGTGGTCAGCTTGGGGATGAAGTACTGCCCGGTGACGATACCGTCATAGCCCACCACCGAGATATCCTCCGGCACCCGTTTCCCAAGGTCCCGCAGAGCGCGGATGGCTCCCAGCGCCATCACATCGCTGAGGGCAAAGATGGCGGTCAGGTCCTTGCGCCGCTTCATCAGCCTGCGGGTGGCAGCGTAGGCGTCCGGCATGGAGTACCGGCAAAGCTCGCACTGGCTATCCATGTCCAGGGGGATGTTCAAGGCCTTGCAGGCCTCCTGACAGCCCACCAGGCGGCGATAGCTGATCTGGGAGCAGGCCCAGTCGCCTCCCAGGATCCCAATACACCGGTGCCCCTGCTCGGCCAACAGCTCCATGACCCGCCGCGCGGCCAGCGTATCGTCGGTGGTAAAGGAGGAAAGGTTCTCAAACCCCAGCTTCTCAGCCGTGTTGGTCAGCATCACACTGGGCACGGTAATGGGCGCAAACCCCGCCTTGAACAGCTCCAGGTTCCCACCCAGGAACAGAAAGCCTCTGGGGCGGCGTTCCCGCACCAGCTGCTGGGCAAAGTCCACCTCGTTGGCGTCCTCGTCTAAATAATAGACTGCGGCGGTCTCCCCGGCGTCCTGAAGCAGGGCCTGAAGTTTCTCCACCAGGTCGGCAAACAGCAGATTCATGGTTCCCTTCACCAGGATGGCGATGCTGCTACTGGCCTGCTGCTTCAGGTGCTTGGCGTTGTTGTTGGGTTGGAAGCCCTGCTCCTTGACCACCGCCATCACCTTTTGGCGGGTCTTCTCACTGACGTCAGGATGACCGTTCAGCACCCGGGATACGGTGGCCACACCGCACCCGGACAGCCGGGCGATGTCCTTGATGGTCATGACCACTCTTTCTCCCTGTCCGCGAAATAGGCATCCCGCTCTCTGGTCCAGCGGACCTTGTCCTCATCGGTGATGGCCCGGATGACCCGGCAGGGATTTCCCGCGGCGATCACATGACTGGGGATATCCTTGGTGACCACGCTGCCCGAGCCGATAACCACATCGCTGCCAATGGTGACTCCGGGATTGACGATCACACCACCCCCCACCCACACGTCGTCGCCGATGGTAATAGGCTTGCCGAACTCCAGCTCCTCATTTCGGACTCCGGCGTCGATGGGATGCCCGGCGGTGTAGAGGTTCACCCGGGGGGCAAAAAACACGTTGTCGCCAATGTGGACCGGGGCCACGTCCAGGATCACGCAGTCAAAATTGGCGTAAAAGTGCTCACCAATGAAAATATTCACCCCATAATCGCACCGAAAGCTAGGCTCCATGAAGGAATTTCCCCCAAACGCGCCAAACAGCTCCCGTAGCAGCTCCTGCCGCTTGTCCAGTTCCTCCTCGGTGGTGGCGTTGAACTGCCGGGTCAGCCGCCGCGCCCGTTGACGCAGGGCCACCAGCTCTCCGTCGTCCGCCTTGTAAAGTCCGCCGGACACCATTCTCTCCCGCTCGGTCATTCTTCTACCTCCCTTATGGATGTGTGTGCTCCGTCAACAGGGCTACCAGCTCGTCCTCGCTGAGAACGGGGATGCCCAGCTCGTTGGCCTTTTGGAGCTTGCTCCCGGCGGCCTCTCCCGCTACCACATAGGAGGTCTTCTTGGACACCGAACCGGACACCTTGGCCCCCAGGGCCTCCAGCTTTTCCGTGGCCTCCTTGCGGGTGAAGCGGGACAGCTCTCCCGTGAGCACGAAGGTCTGCCCCGCCAGTGCGTCGCCCACGGGAGCAAGGGTGGTCTCAAAGTTTACCCCCGCCTCCCGGAGGCGTTCGATCAGGTGCTGGGACTGGGGGCTTTCCAGCCACTCCTGCAGAGAGCGGGCGGTGATCTCCCCCACGTCGTCCACGGCGGTCAGTTCTTCCTGCGTGGCCGCCATCAGCGCGTCCAGAGAGCCGAAGCGCGCCGCAAGGATCTTCCCCGCCTTACTGCCCACCTGACGGATGCCGAAGGCGTAGAGCAGGCGGGACAGGTCCTGTCCCTTGGACTTGTCAATGGCGGCAATGAGGTTCTCCGCTGACTTTTTTCCCATCCGCTCCAGCTCGGCTACCTCTGCCACCTTTAAGAAGTACAGGTCGCCGGGAGTGCGGATCAGTTCCGCGTTGACCAGCGCCTCCACCACCGCCTCTCCAAGGCCCTCGATGTCCATTGCGTCACGGCTGGCAAAGTGGCTGATGGTGCGCAGCAGCTGGGCGGGGCACTCCGCCCCGGTGCAGCGGTAATGTGCGCCGTCCTCGTCCCGCTCCACCGCCGCTCCGCAGACAGGGCAGGCCACGGGCAGGGTATACGGCTGCGTGCCTTCCGGCCGCTTGTCCTTCAGCACCTCCACTACCTCAGGGATGATCTCCCCCGCCTTGCGCACCAGCACCGTATCACCGATGCGGATGTCCTTTTCCGTGATATAGTCCTGGTTGTGGAGGGTGACGTTTTGCACCGTCGTCCCCGCCAGCCGCACCGGCTCTACGACAGCCTTGGGGGTGAGCACGCCTGTGCGGCCCACCTGGACCACGATCTCCTTGACCCGGGTGGGCTTTTCCTCGGGTGGGTACTTGTACGCCGCCGCCCACCGGGGAAATTTGGCCGTGCTGCCCATGACCTCCCGGTCGCTGAGGCGGTTTACCTTCACCACCGCCCCGTCGATATCAAAATCGTAGCTCTCCCGGCTGTCGCCGATGCGTTGGATCTCCCCGGCGCATTCCTCCGCCGTTTTACAAAGCGCGTACGGGATAACGCGGAAGCGTTGGGACTTCAGATAT
The DNA here is from genome assembly GCA_910579775.1 of uncultured Oscillospiraceae bacterium. GTDB lineage: Bacteria > Bacillota > Clostridia > Oscillospirales > Oscillospiraceae > MGBC124762. The sequence continues at coordinate 10,071 of CAJTUE010000006.1, forward strand.
TCCAGCGTCTCGGTGTGGGTCTCGAAGGTCTTCCCCTCCGCCAGCTGGATGTTGAACACCAGAATGCTCAGCTTGCGCTGGGCGGCGATCTTGGGGTCCAGCTGCCGCAGAGACCCTGCCGCCGCGTTGCGGGGATTGGCGAAAAGGGGCTGGCCCTTTTCCTCCCGCGCCGTATTCAGGGCGTGAAATACCTTTTTGGGCATATACACCTCGCCTCGCACGATAAGCCGGGGCAAAGCGTCGGGCAGCTTCATGGGGATGGCCCGGATGGTCTTGAGGTTTTCCGTCACGTCCTCCCCCACCCGGCCGTCGCCCCGGGTGGCGCCCCGGACGAACACGCCGTTTTGGTACTCCAGCGCCACCGAAAGGCCGTCCACCTTGGGCTCTACGTCCAGCTCCACGTCGCCGCCCAGCGTCTCGGTCACCTTGGCGCAGAATCCTCCCAGCTCTTCCACAGAAAACACATCCTGCAGGCTTTCCAACGGCACGGGGTGCTCCACGCTGTGGAACTGGTCGATGGCCTGTCCCCCCACCCGCTGGGTGGGGGAATCAGGGGTGATCCAATCGGGGTGAGCGGCCTCGATGGTCTCCAGCCGCCGGAGGGCCATGTCGTAGTCGTAGTCGGCGGCCGTGGGCGCATCCATCACATAATACTCATAGCTCCACTGCTCCAGCTTGGCCTTCAATTCCTCCAGCTCTCTGCGCTCATCCATGGTTTTCCTCCTCCCTGCACTTGCATTTCGTCCCCACCGCGGGCCATGTTTTCTTCAACAACCAATAGACCGCGTAGCCCAGCACCGCCCCGGTGGTGTTGAGGATCACGTCATCGATATCGGTGCTACGGCCTATGAAAAACTGCACAAACTCAATGGTAAAGGAGGCGCAAAACCCCGCCAGCAGAGACTTCCACCAGCTCCAACGCCGCCACAGCAGCCCCGGAAAAAAACCGATGGGCATAAACATGGCAATGTTCCCTGCCAGCAGAAACAGATCCCAACCGCCGCCTACCCGGAAGATCCGGCGGATCTCCTGAAAGGGGGTAAGCATCTCGTCCAGCCAGCCCAACCGCTCCACGATCCGCTCCCATGAAATATATCCGTTAAAAAAGGTTTCCAGTCCACCGCCGTAGCGGAAGTGGGACAAGCTCCAAAATCCACCCGGAAACAGGGTCAATGCCCCTAGCCCCGCGCAAAAGGCCACAAACACCGCCAAGGCGATCTCATGGCCCTTGGTGGTCTCCAGCCCCTTCTCTTCCAGCCGTTTTTTACGCCGCCCGCGGCAAAGCCACAATGTTCCCAAAGCGAGGACTGCCGGGATCAGCATCTCCTGCCCGAAGCCCCATACCCAGCTTGCAAACCGCATGATAAGCTCCATCCCAAACATCCTCCCGATCTCTGTTTAGCCTTCCTCCAACCCCTGCGCCGCCAGCAGGATCCCCAGTTTGCCTGATTCATAGGTCAATCCACCCTGCAAATAAACGGTGTACGGCTCACGCATAGGCGCGTCGCAGGAAAGCTCGATGGACGCCCCCTGGATAAACGCCCCCGCCGCCATGATGACCTGGCTGTCGTAGCCCGGCATATCCCAGGGCTCAGGGGTGACGTAGGAGTCCACCGGGGAACCGCTTTGGATCCCCCGGCAAAACTTTTTGACCGCTTCAGGTTCTCGCAGATGGATCATTTGGATGATATCATGGCGGATATCGGTGCTCTTCGGGTCCACCGCAAAACCCAACTTCTCCATGAGCCGTGCGGCGAACAGAGCGGTCTTCACCGCCTGGGCAGTGGTGTGGGGGGCAAGGAAAAGCCCTTGATAGAGACTGCGGTCATGACCTAAGGTACAGCCGCATTCCTTTCCGATCCCCGGCGCGGTGAGGCGGGCCGCCGCCCCCTCAATGAGGTCGTGCCGCCCCGCCAGATAGCCCCCTGTGGGGGCCAGCCCGCCGCCGGGGTTTTTGATGAGGGACCCCACCACCAGGTCAGCCCCCACCTGGGTCGGCTCAAGCTCTTCTACAAACTCTCCATAGCAGTTGTCCACCAGAATATGGACCTTGGGGTTCGCCTCCCGGATCACCGCGCACAGCTCCCCGATGGTCTCCACAGGCAACGACGCCCGGGTAGCGTAGCCCCGGGACCGCTGCAAGAGGACCGCCTTTACCCCCGGCCGTTTCACCGCTTCAGCGATGCCCCTTTTGTCCGGGGCGTTGTCAAGGAGAGGCACTTCACAGTAATTCACGCCATATTCCCGCAACGAGCCGGGACCCTTGTCCGTCACGCCGATGACCCCCAGCATGGTGTCATAGGGCGCGCCCACGGCGGAGACCAGCGTGTCCCCCGGACGCAGGCACCCAAACAGGGCGGCGGTGATGGCGTGGGTGCCGTTGACGAATTGAAGGCGCACCAAGGCGTCCTCCGTGCCGAAAATGTCGGTATAGATGCGCTCCAGCTTGTCCCGGCCCTCGTCGTCGTAGCCGTAGCCCGTTGTCCCCACAAAGTCCCCCTCTGCCACCCGGTGCTTTTGAAAAGAGGACAGGACCTTTTGGGTATTTTTCATGGCGATGGCGTCCACCCGGCTGAACTGCGCCGCCAGGTCGGCCTCCGCCTCCCGGCCCAGGGCCAGGAGCTTGTCTGAAATGCGGATCATACCCTCACCCTCTCAGCGCGTCCGCCCGAGGCAGCTTCTTCGCCGCAAAGGCCGCCAGCAGCCTGGCCACTGCCTCTACGTCCTCGGCGTAGGCCACCTCCTGGGGGCAGTGGGTGTTGCGGCAGGGCACGGAAACGCCCCCGGTAAACACCCCGGCGCGGCTTTTGTGAATGGGTCCGCCGTCGGTGCCTCCGCCGGAGATCACGTCCATCTGGAAGGGGATCTGCTTTTCCTCCGCCAGCTTTTTCAACATATCCACCATTTCCGGGTGGCAAATGACCAGACTGTCCATCACCTTGATGGCCGCGCCGCCGCCACACTTGGACGAGCAGGTGTGCTTGCTCCCCGGCAGATCGTCGGCAATGGTCACGTCGGCAATGACCGCGTAGTCGGAATCGATGGCGTAGGCCGCCGTCTGGGCTCCTCTCGTCCCCACCTCCTCCTGAGTGGTGAAGACAAAATAGAGGTCGTTGTCCGTCTCTTCCAGCAGCTCCATGGCCCACAAAAGAGCCAGACAGCTCACCCGATTGTCCAGATAGGGGCTGATGAGGGCGTGGCCGCTTTGGTTGGTAAAGGCGGCAAACACCGCCGCGTCTCCCACCTGGACCCGTTCTCTGGCCTCCTCGGCGTTCTTCGCGCCAATGTCGATAAAGAGATGGCCCATCTCCCGCTTGACATCGCCCAGCTCGTCGTCCTCATAGACCATGCCCATCACGCCGTTTTGAAAGCGCACAGGGATCCCCAGCATATCCCGTGGAGAGATCCCGCCCAGCTTCCCCACCCGGAGAAAGCCCTCGTCGGTGATGTGGGTGACCATGAGGCCGATGGAGTCCATGTGGGCGGCGAACATGACCTTGGGCCCGCTCCCCTTCTTGTGGACGATCAGGTTACCCAGCACGTCCCGGGAAATCTCATCGGCGTAGGGGGCGGCCAGGGCGGCAATGACCGAGGCGATCTCCTTTTCCTGCCCCGAGGGGCCAAAGGTGGTGCACAGCGTCCGCAGGGTGTTCAACAGTTCCATCTCAATTTCCTCCCTTAACGGCTTCCGTCCGGCTTTGGATAAAAAGCCGGGCCAGCCGCAGAATATTTTCACAGTCCCGCACGCTCGCCACACTGCTGGGGGCGTGGAGATACCGCACCGCAGCGGACACGGCGCATACCCGCACGCCCTCCCGGGTGCGCTGGATGGCCTTGGCGTCGTTGCCGCCGGCGATCAATTCCTTGGTCTGCCAGGGCAGTCCGTTCCCCTCCGCCAGGGCGCGCAGCTCCTCAAACAGCGCCCGGTCGTAGATGGTGGAGCTGTCGATCTGCAAAATGACCGGTCCCTTTCCTACATAGCAAACCCGCTTGGCTCTGTCCACCGACGGGATATCCGCCGCCGTGGTGGTCTCCAGCACCAGAGCCGTCTCAGGATGGACGGAAAACGCCGCGCCGAACGCCCCACGGGTCCCTACCTCCTCCTGGGCGGTGAAGGCGAAGGTCACATCCATGGGCAGATCCTCTTCCAAGAGCTTGAGCATCACCGCGCAGCCCAGCCGGTCATCGATGGCCTTGGCCTTCAAAAGCCCGTTTCCAAACCCCACCGCGTCGGAAACAAACGCGCCGTAATCACCCACGCGCGCCATTTTTTCCGCGCTCTCCTTGTCCTTCGCGCCGATGTCGATATACAGCTCGTCCACCTTGGGGGATTTCGCCCGCTCAGCCTTGGTGGTCATATGGACCGCCTTCAGCCCGATCACGCCGGGGACCTTCTTCTCTCCCACTGTCACCGGCTTGCCAATGACCACCCGGCGGTCCACGCCGCCCACAAAGTCAAATTTCAGGTAGCCCTGGTCGGTGATGTGGGTGACCATCACCCCAACCTCGTCGGTGTGGGCGGCGATCATCAGGGCGTTGGGAGCGGACACCGCGCCTTTTTTGAACACGATGAGGTTGCCGATAGCGTCTACGCGGATGTCATCCGCGTAGGGCTTGGCTCGCGCCGCAATATAGTTTCGCACCGCGTCCTCGTTGCCGGACACCCCGTCCAGCAGGCACAGCTCCTTAAGCAGCTCGATCATACCGCTCCCTCCTTCCCGATCTGTCCGACAAAGCCGCTGAGCACCTGGGCCAGCCGTTTCAGGTCCTCCGTGTCCAGCACCTCTACCGGGGTGTGCATATACCGCAGGGGCAGGGACAGCACCGCCGTGGCGATCCCCTCCCGCCGCACCTGAACGCCCCAGGCGTTGGTGCCGGTGTGACCGGTCATGACCTCCTGCTGATAGGGGATATTTTGCCGCCGGGCCGACTCCTCCAGCGCCCGGGACAGCGTCCGCACGCAGTTGGGTCCCAGGCCGATCACCGGCCCGCCCCCCAGCTGATAGGTCTTTTCCTTGGGGGCGTCTGGGCTGTCCCCGTGGGTCACATCCACCGCCACGCAAGCGTCGGGCGCGATGGCAAATGCGGCGCACTCCGCCCCCGCGCCGTTGACCTCCTCCCGGCTGGAGCCAATGAAATAAACGTCGCAGTCCAGGTCCTTGTCCTTCAGCAGCTTCGCGCACAGCACCAGTGACACAAAGCACGCCCGGTCGTCCATGCTTTTGCCGCAGACCCGTCCATCCCCCATGAAAAAGCAGCCGCAGCGGTAGGTGACGGGGGTCCCGATGGGAATACGCCGCTCCGCCTCCTCCTGAGAGAGGCCCACATCAATATAAAGGTCCTCCATCTCCATCGCTTTGTCGCTGTCCTTGGCCGACTGCACATGGGGAGGCAGACAGGCGATCACCCCCATAAGCGGCGGATCGCACAGCACAGTCACCTCCCGGTCAGGAAGCATCCGCTGGTCCACTCCGCCGATCTCGGTAAAGCGGAGAAAACCCTCCTCAATCCCTGTGACCATTAGACCGATCTCGTCCAGATGGGCGTCCAGCAAAATCTTTTTCGCGCCCTTCTTTCCGCAGCGGCGCACCCCCACCAAGCTGCCCAGGCGGTCAAACCACGTCTCGTCCACATAGGGTTCTAGAAGCCTTTGCGCCGTTTTCGCCACCGGCTCCTCAAATCCAGACGGCCCCTTTTCCCCTGCCATGGTCAGGAACATCGTGTGCAGGTCCATTCCCATTCCTTTCACCTCTCCGGGAGCGCGGCGACCATAGCCTTGAAGGCCTCGCCCCGCTCCATAAAATTCTTGTACCGGTCAAAGGACGCGCAGGCCGGGGACATGAGCACCACATCCCCCGGTTCCGCCGCCCGGTGCGCCGCCTCTACCGCTTCTCTCAAATCGGCGGTCTCCACAATGGGCAGAGCCGCGGGGTCAAACTCCGCCGCCCCCTCCACCGCCCGGCGGATCTTTTGGGCGGTATCTCCTGTCAAGTATAACCGTTTCGCATGAGCGACTACCTCGGGCCCTAACACATCGAAAGGGATGTGCTTGTCATACCCCCCGGCGATGAGGATGACCTTCCGGTCAAAGGAGCGAAGCCCCGCGATGGTCCGGGAGGGACTGGAGGCGATGGAGTCGTTGTAATAGCGGACCTTTCCGATCTCCCGCACCAGCTCAATACGGTGCTCCACGCCGCCAAATTCCCCGGCAAAGCGGCGGACCGTCTCGTCGTCCACCAAGCCCTCTACCGCGGCGATGGCCGCCATGAAATTCTCCACGTTGTGGGCTCCGGGAATGGTGATACCCGACAAGTCAAGCACCTTTACACCTTTTCTCCAGATGGCTCCGTCCCTCACGCATACGCCGTCCTCTAAACCCACTTGGCGGCTGAAGAACACCACCTGGCCCGGCGCCTTCTGGGCAAAGTCCCGGGTGATGGCGTTATCAAAATTGAGGACCACCTTGCCCTGGACGCCTTGGTGGGCGAACACATTCTCCTTGGCCGCCACATACTCGTCCATGTCTGTGTGCTTATCCAGATGGTTGGGGGCCACGTTGGTCACCACGGCCACCTGGGCGCTTTGGGGCATGGTCATGAGCTGGAAGGAGGAAAGCTCCAGCACAACCTTGTCACCGGCGGCCATTTCCTCCACCTTGTCCAGCAGGGGCGTTCCGATGTTCCCCCCCAGCCAGGTCTTGTACCCCGCCGCCTTTAAAAGTCCGGCAATGATCGTCGTGGTAGTGGTCTTGCCGTCGCTCCCGGTGACGGCGGTGATGGGGCAGGGGCACAGGGCCATAAAAGCCTCCATCTCAGAGGTAAGCACACTGCCCACCTTTACCGCCCGCGCCAGTTGGGGGGTATGGGGCATCACGCCGGGAGAGCGGAAGATGACATCCTCGGTCAGCTCCTCCAGATAACCCTCTCCCAGCCGCAGCTTCGCGCCTTGGGCCGTCCAGCCGGCCAGCAGCTCCGCCGGGAATTTCTCCGCGCCGCTGGCGTCCCGCACGGTGACAGCCACGCCGTTTTTCAGCAGCAGGGTGATGAGAGGCTTGTTGCTCACCCCTGCCCCCAGCACAGCCACAGACCGTCCCCGCAGTGTCTCGCAATATCGCGTTAAAACACCTGACATAGTCTTCCCTCTTTTCCATTGAAAACCATAACTAAAATATTATATCTCTTTTCCTCCTGTTTGACAAGGGCAGGGCCACGACGAAAGGCAGAAATTCCTCTTGCATTTCCTTCCAACTGCGCTTATAATATGGGCGGCTCTCGTAAGAGAGTACATTTGCGCTGTACCCTTCGTGGACAGCAGCAGGAGGTAATTGAATATGAAACGCACAGACACCCGCAGACTCACCACCTTGGCCATCTTCACCGCTTTGATCCTCGTTTTGCAGCTGGTGGCCGCACTTCTCTCCCGGTTCACCCCGCTTCCCGTTTCCATCACCCTGACTTTAGTGCCCATTGTGGTGGGTGCGGCGATCTACGGAGTCAGCGCAGGCGCGTATTTGGGCGGCGTGATGGGCGTTGTGGTGCTTCTTTTCTGCATCATCGGCCTTGATGCCGGCGGCGCGATGCTCTGGAACGCCAATCCCCTTCTCTGCGCCGTTGTCTGTCTGGTCAAGGGCATCGCCGCAGGCGCGGTGGCCGCCGTAGTCTACCGCGCGCTGAGCGGCAAAAACAAAACCGCCGCAGCCATAGTGGCCGGGGTCTGCGCCCCCACCACCAACACCGCCATTTTTGTGGCGGGGATGTTCCTCTTCTTCAAGGATACCCTGATGGTCTGGACAGACGGCTGGGCCGCCCAGACAGGTCACACCGCCAACCCGGTGTTCTACGCCATTCTCGGTCTGACCGGCATCAACTATCTTTTGGAGGTAGCCGTCAATTTGGTGCTTGCCCCCATTATCGTCCGCATTATTGAAGCCCGGCAGAAATAATCCAACAAGGAGGGCTTTCCCATGATCCTCGCCATCGACGCGGGCAACACCAACATCGTTCTGGGCTGTCTGGAGGAGGACGGAAGTCTCCGTTTCACCGCCCGGGTCTCTACTGACCGGGGCAAGACCATGGACGAGTATGCCCTCATCCTCCGCAGTCTCTTTGACCTCCACGGCATCGACCGCCGGGGGCTGGAGGGGGCTATCCTGGCCAGCGTGGTCAGCGAGCTCACCGAGGTCTTACGCACAGCAGTAGAATTGGTCATCCATAAAGCCCCCATCGTAGTCGGCGCGGGCATCAAGACCGGGGTGAACATCAAGATCGACGACCCCGGCCAGCTGGGGGCGGACCTGGTGGTGGGCGCCGTGGCGGCCACGGCCAAGTATCAAAAACCCCTCATCATCTTTGATCTGGGCACCGCCAACACCATGTCAGTCATCGACGGCGACGGCCGCTTCCTGGGCGGGGCCATCATGGCCGGTCCCAGGCTCAGCGTAGACGCCCTGTCCACCCGCACCAGCCAGCTGCCCCACATTGACCTGGACCTCCCCGCCAGGGTCATTGGCTCCAACACCATTGCCGCCATGCAGTCGGGGGCCATCTACGGTCACGCCGCCCTGGTGGACGGTCTTATCGACCGGGTAGAAGAGGAGCTGGGCAAGCCCATCGCCTCGGTGGTGGCCACCGGCGGCTTGGCGGGGGTCATCATCCCCCAGTGCCGCCGCACCATCTTCGTGGATGAAAATCTGATGCTGGATGGCCTTCGTATCATCTATGATAAGAACAAAAACCCCAAAAACTCTTGACAACTGGAAAAAATTCGATATAATAATAGGGCTTGCCTGGGTAAGGGCAAGCCCTATTCCTTGCTTCCGGCAAATGACCGGAGGCCATTAGACCATAAGGAGGTGCACAAAAAATGGCAAAACTGAGCGGAAACTATGAGGTGGTGTTCATCCTCGATCCCAACCTGAACGAGGAGACCACCGCCAAGCTGGTGGAGAAGTTCAAGACTCTCATCGAGAGCAAGGGCACTCTGGGCGAGGTCAACGAGTGGGGCAAGCGCCATCTGGCCTATCCCATCAACGACCTCAACGAGGGCTACTACGTTCTCATGACCTTCACCTCTACCCCCGACCTGCCCGCCGAGCTGGACCGTGTTCTTCGTATCACCGACGGCGTGGTGCGGTCCATCATCGTTGACGTGGCGGAGTAAGGAGGAACCACTTATGCTCAATAAGATCTTCCTCATGGGCCGTCTGGTGGCCGATCCCGAGGCCAAGCAGACCCCCAGCGGCGTGCCGGTCACTACCTTCCGCATCGCCGTGGACCGCGACTTCAAAAACAAGCAGACCGGCGAGAAGGAGGCGGATTTCGTCACCATCGTCGCCTGGCGCGGCACTGCCGAATTTGTAGCCAAGTACTTTACCAAGGGCCGCATGGCCGTGGTGGAGGGCCGGCTCCAAATTCGCCCCTACACCGACCGTGACGGCAACAAGCGTTCCGCCACCGAGGTGGTCGCTGAAAACATCTATTTCGGCGATTCCAAGCGTGACGGCGACGGCGGCAACTATGGCGGCGGATTCTCCGGCGCCTCTGCCCCTGCCCAGCCCTCGCCCTATGACGCGCCCGTCCCCGCTGGCGACCAGTTCACCGAGCTGGACGACGACGACGGCGAGCTGCCCTTCTAAACAATAACGACTGAAAGGAGTTTTTCCTATGCCTATGGAACGTGAACAGCGCCCCCGCGGGCGTAAGCGTCGCAAGGTATGTACCTTCTGCGTGGATAAGGTGGAGCACATCGACTACAAGGACTCCAAGAAGCTGGAGAAATTCACCTCCGAGCGGGCCAAGATTCTTCCCCGCCGCACCACCGGCACCTGCGCCATGCATCAGCGCCAGCTGACCACCGCTATCAAGCGGGCCCGTCAGATTGCTCTGCTACCCTACGTGAAAGACTAAATCACATCAAAAAGGCAACCACCTGGGTGGTTGCCTTTTTTAACAGGAGGCTTCGCTATGACAGATTACGAGCTGGTCCAAACCGCTTTCTCCATGCTGGAGCGGGCCTATGTTCCCTATTCCCAGTTCCCCGTGGGCGCGGCCCTGCGGTGCAAGGACGGCACGGTGTTCACCGGCTGCAACATCGAAAACGCCGCCTATGGTTCCACCATCTGCGCCGAGCGCACCGCGCTGGTGAAGGCGGTGAGCGAGGGCCATCTCAGCGACTGGAACGCCATCGCCATCGCGGGCAACAGTGCCGACTACTGCTGGCCCTGTGGCGCGTGCCGCCAGATGCTCTTTGAGTTCTGCCCCGACCTCAACGTGCTGGTGGCACGAGCGGACGGCGACTTCGTCTCCCTGCCCCTCAAAAAGCTCCTCCCCTATGGCTTCGGCCCCGAATCGCTGACGGTGGAGGCATAACCCTCCCGCGCCAGATATTCCTCCAGGCAGAGGTCCGCGGTGTAGATCCGCTCTGCCTCCTCCCTGCCGACATAGCGGTAGTGCCACGGCTCGTAGATGATGCCGGTCACCTCGCTCTTGTCGGTGGGATATCGGAGAATGAAGCCATATTCCCAGCTGTGAGCCATGAGCCACTGCTGGACCGCGGTCCTCTCCTGGGATTCGTCCAACAGCTGGTTTTTGATGTCTACGATATCTATGGCCAGCCCCAGCTCATGCTCACTGGTCCCCGGGACCGCCACCACCGTGCCCGCCTCGGTTTCCGCGTCCTCCTGGGACCAGCCCTTGTCCAGCCACCGCTTTACTTCCTTTTCAAACAGCCGCTCCTGGGTCTCCCGGTCGCGGTAGGCGGAGCAGATGACTGGGGTCAGTCCCTCGGCCCGGCAGGCGTCCATCATCTCCTGGAGGTCCTCGTAGCACCGCTCGTCCACCTTGAGGCCATTGGTCAGGGTCACTGTTTCCGGCTCCGCTTCCTCCGCCAGCGGACGCCAGGTGTTCACCAGCGTCAGGTTCCACGGAGTCTCCCGAGGAGGCGACGGCTCCAGGGCGCTTGGAACGGCGGGACTTGGAGTGAGCTCGTCCGCCCCAAGAGAGCCGGAAGAGGCCGGAGGCTTCTTTTCCTCGCTTCTGGGCAGGATCAGGAGCACAAGCAGCACCACCGCCAACACCAAAATAGTCGCCCACAAAGACCATGCAGTCTTTCTCCTCCGGCGGTATCGGCGCTGTTTTCTTGGTGTCATCTCTGCCCACCTCTTTTCTTGCGTGCTTATTTATTATAATACAACGCAGGTCCCATTTCAACTCCAAGCGGCACCCTTTGACAAAAAACGACTCTGCCAAAGCCTTGGCAGAGTCGTTTTGCAATGCTTCGCACTTTAGGGCTGTCACGCTCCCGTTGGACACGCGGCCAGCCGCCTTTTCACTCCATCTCGGGCCAAATCGCGCGGCCTTCGGCGGCCGCTTGCCAATTCGTCCCGCGCTTCGTTCAGATGCTCCTTGCGTGTCTACGGCTCGCGCTTCGCCGCTAACCATGCTGACAAATTCCAACCCCGCCAGTCCCAGCAATCCTCCGCCGCGCAGGCCCGCTCCAGCGCGATGACCTCCTCCAGCCGCTGGCCGTGGTCGTCCACAAAATCCGCCGGGAGCCGGGATAAGGGCCCCAGCACATCGTAGGAGAGCTCCGTCAGATAGCTCACATCCATGGTGCTCAAAACGCCCCGCTGGTATGCGTTCACATTGTACCACGCGGAGAGGTAGGCGGGATCGATGGCGTTGAGCGCCAGCCACAGGACCAGGCTCCCGCCAAACAGCACCCGGAAAAAGCGGAAGGTGGGCCGCCAGACCTTACACAGGGCAGATATCAAAAAGATCGCCGCCACCAGCATCCCCCAGTAGGTCAACACCCGCTTAAAGGTAAGGCCGAAGGTGGTGACATACAGTGTCATCCGCCAAGCCGCGGAAGCCAAGAGCACGCCGCTCTCCACGATCAACAGCGTTCCCAGCAGCTGGACCGCCCGCCAGGCCTTTCCCCCCCGCCGGGAGAGCTGCACCGCCAGGAGAAGGACAGAGAGGTTGAGGAACACCACCCAGACCAGCTGGAAGAAGCCGCTGCGGGCGTAGTCGGCGTAGCTGATGCCCGAGTGGGCCAGGTACTCCGCCCCGCCAAACAGGGCCACCGACTGCACCCCCAGAAAGAGGGCGTAAAGTCCATCCAGCACCGCCAGTGCCGTCAGCCACAGCGCCGGCTCCAGCGCCCAGCGTTTCCCCTCCACCTTTGGCAGAGCTGCGGTCTCGGGGCGGCGAACGGAGTAGAGCAGACTCATAAGGAAGGGGATCAGGACCAGCCCCATCCCCAGCCAGACCATCCAGCGAAGGGCTGTCTTTGGAAGCCATGCCGTCCACCGGGCGGCCAGCTGGGAAAAAAGGGCGTCCGCCGCCATAAGCAGCGGCACCACGATCATCCCCAGCCCCGCCGCCACCGCCAGCCCGGCCAGCACCCACAGCCCGGTCTTGTGCTTCTCCTTTTTCAGCGACGCTGCCAGGTCAAAATTGACCCCCACGTTCTGAAACAGCCCCACCAAGCCGCCCAGCCACCGCTGGGCCAGCATCCGGGGATCGGACCAGGGGCGCCCCTCCCCCTTCTTCCAGTCATAGAGCTGGACAGGAATGAGCAGTAACAGGAACAGAAGATTCCACCCCCGGAACCAGTCGCTTTTGGAGGTAAGGGCATAGGTGAGGGCCAGCAGCAGATTTGCCGCCAACAGCCACTGCCCGCTTTTGGTCTTGGGCGGACCGAGATAGAGCCACACCAGGGCGTAAAAGGCCACCGCCAGCACCGTGATCCCCGCTCCCAAGCGAAAGCCGTTCCGGTAGTAGGCATCATAAAAATCCAAATAGGACAGCACCTCAAACACCAGTGCGCACCAAAACCATCCCAGGAGCCACACCGCCCGGTCCTTGCCGTCTACGGCCAGCGGCTTGCGCTTCACCTCCGCCGGGGCGCGGGGGAAGGCCGGCTTTGACCCGTCCTCTGGTCCAGGCACGATGATCTCCACCTTTTCCATCACGATCCCTCCTTCCGGTACTCCAAAATGTCCCCCGGCTGGCAGTCCAACGCCTTACAGATGGCCTCCAGGGTAGAAAAACGGATAGCTTTAGCGTGGTTGTTCTTCAAAATGGACAGATTGGCCGGGGTCAGGCCGATCTTGGCCGCCAGGTCCCCCGCGCTCACCTTCCGCTTGGCCATCATTACGTCCAGATTTACACAAATTCCCATGGCGCCCTCCTATATGGTCAGGTCGTTTTCCGACTTCAGCGCATAGGCCTGGCGGAACAGAGCGGACATGACCATGCACAGCAGGCCTCCCATAGCAAACAGCGGCACGAACAGGGCGTTATAGGAGCACAGCGACGCCAGCGACCGGTAGTACAAAATGCGCCAGACCACCCGCACCAGCGCGGCGGCAGAGATCAGGAAACAGCACACCGCCGCCGTCTTCATGCTCCGCCCGTTGGCGTCCTGGAAGGGATTCCCCGCCACCACCGTCCCCAACACCCGCCGGGCCTGCCACAGGATCACCGCCGTGCAGACGCCGCAGCTGATCAGAAACAGGCACAGAACCGAAAATGCCGGGTTGCTTCCCCACTGCTCCGGCTGTGCCCATAGACTGAAGCACCAGCCCAGTGAGCCAAGGGCGTCCTTCAACAGGGCGTCCGCGTGTGACACCATCGTCCCCTTGCCCAGCGCCGCCAACCCCGGCACCAGAGGCAGAACCAAGAGGTTGCATACGAAGGTGACCGTGACCAGCACCTTCAGCACCCCCGCCAGCTTTTGCACCGATGTTTTTTCCATATGTTTCCCTCCTTCGTGTGAGGTCAGCATACCACTTCTCTTTTCGTTTGTCAATCTATTTTTATCGTTTTTCGATAATTTATTTTTGCAGAGCAATAACTTCGACGCAAAAGAAAGACAGGGCGAGCGGAATTCTGCTCGCCCTGTCCGGTGTATGAGAACAGGATATCATCCGTCGTTCTTTCGAGTCTTCCCGGTCCCTTCCGTGTCCTCATTCCAATCCCTGACCACACCTTCGATCATCTCGGTCACGACCCGGTTGAGTTACGCGGCGTTTTTTGCAGTAATTACTGGCGTACTGGGTTGGGAGTCAATCTCGGCTCTGGCATAACCGGCAACAGTTCCTCCAGCTCTGGCTACTTCAAGATTCTCTTGGAAGGTCGTCGCCCGCCTTTCTTTTGAAAACTGCGTCGTCGTGGCCCCGTGATTGGGTTTCCGCCCGCATCCATCCCTGTTATCCTTTCAAAGGCCACGCACCGCCATAGGATCGGTTCGGCAGTGCCGCCGCGGGCAGCAGTCCCGGCAAAAAGCAGAGTGTGAGCAGAATAGAAAGCAAGCGTTTTGTATACTGCATAGTGATATCCCCGCATCAGAGCTCGTCTTGGGCAGGAAGGAATAGCTGGCTGGCCAAGTCCAGCAGACTCTCCTGGCTGGCCCCAGCGTCCACGCTGAGGCTGTAAAGCTGGCCGGGAACCACGTCAAACCAGACCACCTTGCCCACGCCGCCGTCGTTCCAGGACAGCCGGGCGGGACACCAGCCCACCTCGGCCTCGGCTTGGCGGTCAAAGTCCCCCTCCAGGCCGGAGATGTCGGCGAAGTCAGAGCTTGTATCGTAGGTGGGGGCGATGCGGTAGACGTACTTCACGTCGTCCAGAGTGAAGGAGGTCTCGCCCACCGCCAGGTCGTCCAGGTAAAAGGCGTTGTAGTGGACGTCCTGGGCATTCTCCGGGGCGCGGTTCAACTGGCGGCCAAGAACGGAGAAGATGTCGTCCACCGTGTCCAGCAGATCGGCGGGGGTCATGTCAGAGCGGACGGACCACTGGGTCTCGTCGGCGTACCAGCTCACCTGGGCGGTCTGGGCGTTGGAGCGCAGGGACAGGGCGGTACCGCCGTCGCTCCAGTCCATCTGGTCGGTCCAGATCTCTTCGTCAAAGATCTCCTGGGGCGCCTCGGTCCTCCACGCCCGAAGGGTGACGGCGTGACCGCCTGTGCCAAACCTCACCTGGGCAATGGGGATCTCACTGGGGCTGGGCAGCAGGTCATAGAGAACCTCCCGGGCATCTGTCGGCAGGGGCAGCGCATAGCCGTATCCGGCCAGATCGGCGGCGGTAACGCCGCTCTCCGGCGAAGCAGGGGAGCGGCCCTGCCAGAGCAGGATGCCAAGGACCACGCACAGACAGGCGACAGCCGCCGTCAAGGCCTTCCAATGGAGTATGGCCTTGCGTTTGGGGACGGCCAGTGCCTCCTCCAGCAGGTCATCGTCCACGGCGTTCATAAACAGCAAAAATCGGGCGTACATGCGCTCGCTCATACGTAGATCCCCTCCTCTTCCATGGCTTGGCGGAGCTTGTTGCGGGTGCGGAACAAGGCGGACTTGACCTTTTCCTCCCCCACAACGCACTCTCGGGCGATCTCCTGGACGCTCATGCCGTACCAGTACCGACGGAGGAAGTAGCGACGGTACTCCTCGCGCTGCCGGCGGAGAAAACGGTTGAGGAATTCGCGGAAGGTCACCTCGTCCGTCACCATGTCCCCGGGAGCGGGCAGGCTGTTGTCCAGCTCTCCAAAGGTTTCCGCCAGGGTGGATTCCCGCTTTTGCGCGCGGTTATAGTCCAGCCGGTTCAGAGCCAGATTCCGGGTGATACGGCCCACAAAGCCGCCTAAATAGGCGGGCCGCTGGGGTGGGATGGCATTCCAGGTCTGAAGCCAGGTGTCATTGACGCACTCCTCGATATCCCGCTCGTCCCACAGGATGCGCCGGGCGATGGCTCGACACATAGCCCCGTACTTTTCCGCCAGAAACGTGATGGCCTCCCCCATCCGTCGGAAAAACAGTTCAATGATCTGGGTATCCTTCATCTTTCTACCTTCCTGTCTGAAATAACAGATTTTCCGCTGCCGTTGTTGCGCCAGAGTGAAAATTTTACACTATTTATCATGATACACTATACCGCAAGCAGAACCGCATAGTATGTGTCCGGCCT
Source organism: uncultured Oscillospiraceae bacterium (assembly GCA_910579775.1). Classification (GTDB taxonomy): domain Bacteria; phylum Bacillota; class Clostridia; order Oscillospirales; family Oscillospiraceae; genus MGBC124762. The sequence continues at coordinate 26,033 of CAJTUE010000006.1, forward strand.
GAAGCTCTGCTCCAGGCCGGACAGTTTCATTACGGGTCTTCCGTTCACATTTCGAAGAACCGCTGGAGCACGGCGGCAGCCTCGGCTCGGGAGACAAGGCCCTTGGGATCCAGCCGGTTTCCGTCCTTGCCGTTCATAACACCGCTGCCTACGGCCCACCGAAGGGCGGAAACAGCCCACGCACCGGCCTGGTCAAAGTCCGAATAGGTGAGCAGGCCGGCCTCCCCGCCCGTCGAGACGTCCTGCCCTCGGAGCTGGGCATACCGCCAGAGCATGAGAGCCATCTGCTCCCGGGTGATGGGGTCGTCCGAACCAAAGTTTCCGCTGTCGTAGCCCTTGACCACGCCCGCTTCAGCACACCACGCCACCGCCTGTGCGTACCAGCTGCCCGCTTCGCAGTCGGGGAAGCTCATCTCCGCCCCGGCTTCAGGACTGCCTGAGAGCCGCCAGAAAATGGTGGCGATCATAGCCCGGCTGGTCTCCATGGCGGGGGCAAAGGTGGTTTCAGAGGTACCCACCATCAAGCCCTGCTCCAGACAGTAGTGGACGCCATCGTGATACCAGGCTTCGGGCTCGGCGTCAGGGAATTTCGAGATGAGACAGGTATTGTCCCTGGCACAGTCTGCTGCGCCAGAGGTGATCTTCCGGAAGACCACCTCAATGGTGTGGTTGGCGGTGATCCTTTCAAAGGTATACTCCATTACCGGGCCCACGCTCTTGCCGTCCACCAGCACATCAGCCACCAAACAGCCCTCGTCGGGGGTGATGGTAAAGGCTTTCGTTCCATTGCGGTGGAGGCTTACCTTACCGCTGGGTGAGATGGAGCCACCCTGCCCCGCCGTGGCGGTGAGGGTGTAATAGATGGTGGATCCGCCGGAGGAGCCGGACGCGCTGGTCTGCGCGGTGTAACCAATGGCATAGGTGGAGAACTTGGAGGTATAGATATACACCTTCCCGTTGGCGGTATCGGTGCAGAAGGTCCCGTCGGCAAAGGCGCCATCGGGCCTTTCGGCGAGCCTGGTCAGCGCCACCGCGGGGGTATTCCCATGCTTGCGATAGACGGTCACGTCCTTCTTGCCTGTGAAGTCATAGGGCACCACAATCTCCAATACCCTGGAGCCGGTGTCGGTAATGGCCTCCGGCTCTTCAGCGTTGATCTGCCGCAGCAAAGACAAATTCAGGTAGAGCACATCGTCTTTTCTGCCTGTGACCAACTCCGTGATCTCGTCCTTATCCGCCGGCTCGTCCTGCTTTTCCACAGTGAGCTTCACAATGACTTTTTGCCACTTCTGGATCTCTCCGGCCAGATCCTTCAGAACCTCCGTATCTGTGGTGACCGCCGGGGTACCCGTTCCCAAATTCACCTCCACCTCGCCCTTGATCTGGTTTTCGGTGACGGTACGATCATAGCCGCAGGCGGCACAGATGAGGTCCCGATCGCTGCCATAGACATGTTCGGCGGTGTCCTTCTTTTCCCTGCAGGCCGTGCACTCATGCCAATGCCCGTTCTCGTCTGTACTCCATGTATCTGCCCAGGCGTGAGAGACAGTAAAATCAGCAGTGGCGGTAACGGCCTGATAGTTGGTGGCAGCGGGGAAGGAGGCCCGGACGGTGTACGTCCCGGGAGAGGTGGGCTTGGTGGTTGAGTAGGTCTCATCGGCCGCGCCCCTGACCTTATAGACATAACTCACCCCATCCACGCCGTTGGTATCCGAGGCGGGTACCGGCACACTGGGCTCCCCGCCGCAGGTGAAATCGGCCATGGTGACGCTGCCCGTGCCGGGGGCCTTGGAGATGGCAAAGGGGAACTGGGTCACGCCAATATAGTTCTCATCCTCGTCAGCCACCCGGATCACCATAACAAAGCTTCCGGCGTTGGTGGGCGGGACCTTGGAGCGGTCGCCGCCGTATGCGGTGCCGTCCACGCCCATGTAGGTGATCTCAATGTGGGGCTCTGGAATGTTGGCGGTCACGTCTGCGCCGGCGTCGGTCTTAACGACCAGTGTCCCGGTATGAGCGATAGGCTGGCCGTTATACGTCCGGCTGGCGATCGAAATGCCCTCAAATTGCACAGAGGTCTTGTTGTTGGCCTTGATGCTCAGGACGTTGGTAAAGGTCTCGTAGTTAGCCGACTGGATCTCCACGGTAACAGCGCCCACCTCCCCGGTGGTCTCCACGTCGTTGAACCGGATGGGCAGATGGAGGATGGCCGCGTCGTCCTCCCGCACGATGCGGGCGGGGGCATTTACCCCGTCATAGTAGCCGTCGGGAAGGCTCACGGATCGGATGGTATAGACCGGCGCGCCCCAATCTTTGCGGTTTTCCGTAATACCCTCTTCGTTGAGCTGAGGCAGAAGGTTGGCCAGGGCGAAGGTGTACTCCTTCTCCAGCTTGTTGGTGATGTTGCGGGAGACCGCCGTGGCCGTCGGCGGCGCGGCCCTGGAAATGGTCACCGAGGTAGGCAGGGTCACGTTGACCTGAGCCAGGGCGTAGTTGCCCGCCTTGTCTCCGGTGAGGGTCAAGCCGTTGAGGCTCACCATCTCATAGGGTGTGCCGCTGGCGTTGGGGCTGGAGACCGTCCCCTTGAGGCCCGTGGTATTCACCGCCACGTCGTCCCGGCCCACCACCCCGTCCAGGGTAACGGCGGTGACGGTCACGGCGGCGGTACCGTCATAGGCCCGGTTCGTTGCCGCGGCGGCGGTAGCGGTGAGGGACTTGGCGGTGACGGTAAAGGTTTTGTCCACACTCCCGGCGTAGTCACCCTTGCCTGTGACGGTAACGGTGGCCGTGCCCTTGTTCACGTTATCCTTGTAGCTGACGGCATAGTCGGTGCCCGGGGTCAAGGCCGCGCCGTTCGCCTTGACGGTGACGGCAGGCTTATTCTCCCCGCCGCTGTAAACATAGCTAAGCTTGTCCAGGGTGATGGCAAGAGCCTTGCTTTCAGTGTGGGAGTCGTCGACCGTGCAGATTCGCTTGACAGTCTTTCCATCCGCCTGGAGGGTCCACTTGCCCCAGGTGTGACTGGCGGGGATGGTCTGCTGGGGGGTGATCACATACCCACACGCCGAGCAGTGGCTCCCCTCCGTTTTGCCGTCGGTGGTACAGGTGGCGTCCACTGCCTCGTCGGTGACAGCGGTGTGGGCGGCCTTGGGGGTTTCGGTCTTGCAGACCGAGCATTTCTGCCAGTGTTGGGTGTCATCCTTCTCATACCCCGGGTATGTGTGGATCCCGGTGGCGGGAATGTCGGTCTGGGCGGTGATCACATACCCGCACGCCGAGCAGTGGCTCCCCTCCGTTTTGCCGTCGGTGGTACAGGTGGCGTCCACTGCCTCGTCGGTGACAGCGGTGTGGGCGGCGTAGCCGTCCTTACTGGCGTTGTCGGTGACGGTACAGTCGGCGTTGGAGCAATTGTGCCAGTGGTGGGTCTCGTCTTTCTGCCACGTCTTGGCCCAGGCGTGCTTGCGGTATAACTCCAGGGTGTATTTCCCGGTTTCCTGGTCCACCACGTCCCGGAGGGCGAGCTGGGAGATGGCGGAGGTGAAGTGATCGGAATCGTCCCCGTCGGCGGCGGTGGTAAAGGGAAAGGGCTTGGTCTCGGTGACGCGAAAGTTTCCGCTGGTATTCCAGCTTTCACGCAATACCGTAAACTTCCCTGTGAGATTTTCTCCCACGGTGAGCAAGCCGGTGGCGACGGAAGATGCGGAAAACTGGATGTTGGCGGCCTTTCCCTCAATGACGGGAGCGCCGGAGAGGACAACATTGTTTCTCCCTCCCACGCTGACTCCCACGCCGACGCTTCCCGTGGCTTGGATCGTGCCGCCGCTGATGGTCCCGCCGCCGTCGGTGTGAAAAGACACCGCCTCGCCATCATATTTTGTATTAACGACCTTCCCGCCCGTCATGGTGAAATTGGGAGAATACGAATCCACAGTATAGAACGCGTCGCTGGTGGTCAGCTCCCCGCTTTTGATGTGTACGGTGGCGGCTGGCTGGGCGTTGAGGGCGGTTTTGGTGGCCTTTATCGTCGCCCCGTCCACCGTCAGCGTACTGCCGCTACCGGACACATAAAGCACTGATTTGCCGGTAAAGATGCCGTCGCAGAGGGTCGCGGCGCCGCTGCCGGTAACATACACAAAACCGCTTTCGGCGTTCATTCCTGTGCGCTTGTCGGTCATGCCGCCGCCCCCCTGACAATCGCAGATGTAGAGGGTCGCCCCTCTGCCAACGGGCATATACGCGTCTTCGGTACAAGTGATGGTATGGCCGTTGAGGCACAGGTTGACCTCCCCGGACGCCTTGATGGTCCTGGCCGTCGTAATGTCCTCGGAAAGATAATAATTCCCCGCGGCCAGGGTGTAGTATGTAATCTCCCCGGTGTTGATCATCGCCGCGGTGAGGGCGGTGTAGCTCACCGCCCCGTGTCCCTCCGCGTGGGAACACGACGCCCCGCAGATGGGATGAAGATGGAAGCCGGCGGTCTTACTCGCCGCCCACGCCGATGTAGGCAGCAGGCCCGCCAGCAAACAGAGCGTGACCAGCGCAAAAAACAAGCGTTTTGTGTGTTTCATGGTGATGTCTCCTATCAAATCAATAATTTTGATACCTTTCATCTCTATACCCCCCATATGGTTATGACAGATTTTTTCCCGCCCGCGTTGCGCCGGGACAAAAATTTTTTCTTCTCAACGCGGTTGTGGTTTGGAGAGGCAGAGCGGAATGAACACACTTTGACTTAAAAAGGTCGGAGCAAGCGTCATATCGCTTGCTCCGCCGTGGTACGGGTATGGGGACTTGAACCCCAACGGATTGCTCCACGAGAACCTAAATCTCGCATGTCTACCAATTCCATCATACCCGCATGCTTGGCTATTTTACCATTTCCTCTTGCAAAAGTCAACGCAAAGGGTCATAATAGTCCCCAGCAAAGGAGGCCTCTGCCATGAAACAGATCATCGCCGTCCACGACCTGTCCGGGTTCGGAAAGTGTTCGCTGGGCGTTGTCATGCCCACCCTCGCCGCCATGGGCGTTCGGGCCTGCGCCCTGCCCACGGCCTACTTATCCGCCCACACCGCTTTCCCCCCCTGTGAGCACGCCGTTTTTCTCGACCTCACCGCTCAGATGGAGGCCACCCTGGCCCACTGGGATGAGCTGCACGCCCGGTTTGACGGCTTTTACAGCGGCTTTCTCGGCGCGCCGGAGCAAATGGAGCTTCTGGAGCGGTGCTTGTCCGCGCGGCGGAAAGACGGCTTCCTGGCCATGGTGGACCCAGTGATGGGAGACGGGGGCAAGCCTTACCGCACCTACACCCCCCAGCTCTGCGACAAGATGGCCGAGCTGTCCACTTACGCCGATGTCATCACCCCCAACCTCACCGAAGCCGCCATTTTGTTAGGAGAGGACTACGACCCCGCACCCAACCGAAAAAAAGCCGCCGACTGGCTGCATAGGCTGAGCCTGGAGGGCCGCAGGAGCGTCATCCTCACGGGGCTGTCCCTCACTTCCGGCACCCTGGGTGCGGGGTGCTTTGACCGGACCACGGGTGCGGTGGATTTTGCCCAGGCCCCCCTGGCCCACGGGGTTTTCTCAGGCACCGGCGACCTCTTCGCCTCGGTTGCCTTTGGTAAGCTGTTGGCGGGGGAAGCTCTCCCCGCCGCCACCCAGGCCGCCGTCAGCTTCGTCTCCCTGGCGGCCAACGCCACCCTGGACCGGGGCGGGGATCCGGTGGAGGGAGCGGATTTTGAGCCGCTATTACATCTCCTTGCCCCCCATCAGGTCTGAACTGCGGATGCCCTGGGCCTGGAGAGCCACCAGATAGAGCACCGCGCCAAAGGCGGCGGTAATGAGGCAGGAGACGGCAGCGTTCAGCCCCGCGTCCCCCAGATACCCAAACAGCAGGCGGCAGCACAGCGCCATCAGCAGCGCTCCCAGTCCCGGGGCCACCGCCCAGGAGAAGGTCTGTCCCTTCAGGGCGATGGTCTTACGGACGGAGCGCCAGTTGAGCCACGCCCCCAGCAGGGAGCTGACCCACAGCCCGGTCACATACCCCTTCAAGCCGATGCGGGGGTCGCCCACAAGAAAATAGGTAAAGGCCAGCTGTACGCCGTCGCTGAGGAGCATATTCCCCGCGGCGGCGCTCTGCTTTCCCAGACCGTTGAGAGCGCTGCCCAGCACAGCCTGATAGCCTGTGAAGATAACGCCGATCGCCAAAGGCAGAATCATCTCCCCCGCGCGCGGGTCCTTGAACAACAGCCGTCCCAAAGACGGTCCAATGACCACCAGCAGGGCCATGCAGGGCAGCAGCACGCAAGAGGTGGCCGCCATCACCCGGCCCAGCCCCTCCCTGGCCTCCTTGCGCTGGTCCAGCGCCACCGCCTGGGCCAGCTTGGGCACCAGCACCAGCCCCAGCGCGCCGATAAAGGCTGTGGGCATCAGCAGCATAGGAATGGTCATGCCGTTGATAACACCGAAATCGCTCATGGCCTCCCCGGCAGTCTTCCCCCCCTTGACCAGGAGTTGAGGGATCAGAATGGCGTTGGCCGAGCCCATGAGGTTGCCCAGCAGGGCCGTGCTCCCCACAGGCAGGGCGATGCGGCCGATCTCCCGGTATAGGCTTTGAGGCCGGGGACAGCAGCAGCCGCAGGAGCCGACGCGCCGCCGGAACAGAATGGTCAGGGTGGCGGCGGAAAACACCTCGCACACCACCATCCCCACCACGATGACCCCCACCGTCCCCTCTCCGCCCAGCGGAAGACAGAGGACCAGCAGCCCCAGAACCGCCACCGCGCGGATGATCTGCTCCGCCATCTCGGAAAAGGCGGGAGGACGCACCAGCCCCATCCCGAAGAAGCAGTGCTTTTGTACGTTTTCGATGCCGGTGAGCAAAATGCAGGGCAGCAGAAGAATAAGCCCCGTCCTGGTCCGGGCGTCCCCCAGGATATAGACCGAGATAGGGTCGGAAAAGGCCACCGTCACCGCCGCTACCGGTAGCAAAAGGACCACCAGACATGTCAGGCAGCTCCGCCGCACCCGGCAGATCCCCAAGCGGTCGCCTCTGGCCTGGTATTTGGCGGAGAGGGTGGAGACCGCCACCGTCAGCCCCACGGTGGTAATGGAAGAGATCACCGAGTAGACCGGCATAATGAGCTGGTAAAGGCCCATAGTCTCCGGCCCGATCAGCCGGGCCAGGGCAATGCGGTAAAAAAAGCCCACCACCTGCCCAAACAAGCCGCTGAAGGTCAACAGCACCGTGCCGTACATCATGGAACCGGAACGCCCTCCCATGGTCTCACCCCCATGGGTCAACCCTATGCGCTCCTCCCCCCGGGGAGAACCACCGGGTTTCACGGTATTTCCCCCTTGTGCTTTCCCCGGAAATGGGCTATAATGTCCTAAAACTTCCACCTGTCTTGGAAAGGAGGCCCACCTATGGCCCGTCCCGGCTTTATCCACGACCCCTTGGACATCAAGCTTCTCGTTTTATATGTTATGTCCCGTGTTTCCGCCCCGGTGGACTTCTCCACCCTCACTGCCCTCGCCCTCCAGGACGACGGCATGGACTATTTCCTCTTTGCCCAGGCGGTGGAGGAACTGGTGGCCAGCGGTCACCTTTCTTTGGCGGACGACGGGCTTTACTCCATTACGGACAAGGGCTGCGACAACAGCGCCGTGATGGAAAACTCCCTTCCCTCGGTGGTGCGGGGACGGTGCAACCGCGCTATCTCCCAGCACAACAGCGCCCTGCGCCGGGAATCCCAGCTGATCGCCCGGGTAGACGACCTGGAGGACGGCCGCTGTCAGCTCACCCTGGGTCTCTCAGACGACGCGGGCCAGCTGCTCCACCTCACCCTGGCGGTCCCCGCCCGGGACCGCGGCCAACAGGCCGCCGACCGCTTCCGTCAGGCGCCCGACCGCCTTCTCCACACCCTGCTGGCGGCGCTGCTCAACGACGAAAAGGAGGGTGAATGATGCCTGAGCTCATGCTGTTGGGATATCCCTTGTCCACGCTCTTTCTCTACTTCTGCTTCTATTCCTGTGCCGGGTGGTGCATGGAGACGGTCTACTGCTCCATCCTGGAAAAGCGGTTTGTCCCCCGTGGCTTTCTCCACGGTCCCCTCTGTCCCATCTACGGGGTGGGCGTTTTGCTGATGATCCTGTTTTTTGCACCGCTCAAGGGCAATCTGGCGCTCTTCTATATCGTCTCCACCGTGGTCATGTCTGCCTGGGAATATTTTGTGGGCTGGTTTTTGGAGGTCACCACCCACATCAAGTATTGGGATTACAGCATGTACCGCTTTAACCTCAAGGGCCGCATCTGCCTCTGGGTCTGTCTGGTGTGGGGCCTGCTGTCCTATGTGTGCATCTTCTGGATCCACCCGCCGGTGGCGGCTCTCTTCGCCCAGGTCTCCCTGCTCACCCGGCAGATCGTCGCCATCGTTCTGGCCGTGGCGGTGCTGGCGGATGCCATCGCCACCGTCCGCGAGTTGGCCCTGATGACTAAGGTCCTTAACACCCTGGAGAAGCTGAGCGGCGAGCTTCAGCTCCAGGTCTCTCTGGGTAAGCTGGAGCTGTCCGACCGGCTCTCCGACGCCAAGGGCCTGGTCACCGACAAACTCCACGGCGCCAGGGACATGGTCACCGACACCCTCCAAGATGCCAAACAGGCCATGGCCACCCTCCTGCCTGATTCGGTCACCGACGCTGGAAGCAAGCTCAAGGCCCGCTACAACGACCTGGTGGCCTCCGCCGAGCGGCAGACCCGCCGCCTGCGCAACATCTATCACCCTCACACCCCCAAGCTGGACGAGCGCGTCCGCCGGGATATTACAGCCCAGTCCGACCGGCTTCTCCAGGCCGCCAAGGACGCCCGCGCCGCCAAGCGCAAGAAAAAGCACGACTAGCACAAAGGAGCCGGCCTCATCCAAGAGGCCCCCTGTTTTTCCGCGTCAGTCCAGCTCCACCCAATACCGCCGCACCAGCCTGTCTCCGTCGGGGACCTTATTCTCCAGCGTGGCGTTGAAGTGGAGGATGGTCCGGGCCGATCCGGGGTTGTTGTCATCGCAGGTGATCAACACCCGGCCCATCCCCAGCGTCTCCCGGCAGTAGTCCAACGCCAGTGCCAGCATCTCGGTGGCGAAGCCACGGCGGCGGAAGTTTGGATGAACACTGTAGCCGATGTGTCCCCCCACCCGCTCCAGGTGCTCATTCAACGTGTGGCGTACATTGACCATCCCTACCAGCGTCCCCCGCTCATCCAGGGCCATAAAGGTGTCAGCCTTGACCCAGCCGGGCACGTCGCCCACGCATGCGTGGTGGAGCCAGAATCGGAAATCCTCCGTCTCCCGCAGACCGGAGGCTCCATCGGTGTCCTCGCCGCTGTCCAAAAACGCCTGGCGGTAGTCCCAGATAGCGGTTTCGTCGTCCTCAGTGGGCAGAGCCAGCCGCAGCCGGGCGGAGGCGGTCTCCCCCCGGGTAGCCACACACCGGCAAATGGGCTTGCCCTCGTGATAGAACTTCTCTTCATAGTCGGTCATGATACCGTTGATCCCGTCGGCGTGAAGGTCCCTCGTCACCTCGGACAGGGTGTACCCTGCCTTAGGGAACTGAAAGAGGGACCACTCAAACAGGTCCTTGTTGTCCGTCTTAAAGTGGATCTGGCCACCCTTTTCCAGTACCCGGGCATACCTCCGCAGAAAATCGGGGTGGGTCAGCCGCCGCTTTGCCTGGGCCTTGGCGGGCCAGGGGTCGGAAAAGTTGAGGTAGAGCCGGTCCACCTCGCCGTCACCAAAGTAGTCCCGGAGGTTTTCCGCGTTGGCGTCGATAAAAAAGACGTTGGAAAGCCCCAGCCCGGCGCACCGCTCCATGGCCACCACCATGGCGTCCGCCACCCGCTCCAGGGCGATAAACAGGACGTTTGGATGGGCCTGGGCGGTCTGGGCGGTAAAGCGCCCCTTGCCGCAGCCCAGCTCCAGCCACACCGCCTCACATTCGGGCGCCAGCTCCCGCCAACAACCTTTATGAGCGGCAGGGCAGTCGATGAGCCGGGGCTGCTGCTTCGCCCAGCGTTCCTCCAGATGAGCTTTCTTGCGCATGCGCATTGCAATTCCCCCTTTTGGGTCTTGAGAGATTGTACCACATTATGAAAGGGCTTGCAATCACCGTTGCTTTCGTTTATAATGGCTAAAGATCTCCGGGTGTAGCGAAGGTGGTATCGCGCTTGATTTGGGTAGATGGGTGTGGCATCCAACTGTTTTGACCTGCAAGCCCGGAAGCCGCTGGGACGGTAGCACATTCTGAAATCTCCCGTTGAAAATCCTCGCTTCAAATTCCCCTTTGACCATATGCTTGCCCATAGTCAGCAAAAATTAAAAATTCAATATCCGGGTGTGGTGCAGTTGGTAGCACGGGTGGTTTGGGAAGATGGGTGCGGCGTCCAATCACTTCGGCCCGCAAGCCCGGAACCCGCTGGGACAGTAGCACATATTGAAAAGTTCAATTTCAAATCCCCACTTCAAATTCCCCTTTGACCACATAGTCGCCCACAGTCAGCCGAACTAAAAAATTCAATATCCGGGTGTGGTGCAGTTGGTAGCACGGGTGGTTTGGGAGCGTGGCTTGGAGGTTCGATAGGTTTGAACTATAAGCCCGGAAGGCACTGGGGCAGTAGCTTGTTTTGGAATTTCTCGGCGCAAATCCCTGTTTCAAATTCCCCTTTGACCACATAGATGCCCACAGTCAGCAGAACATAAAAACTCAATATCCGGGTGTGGTGCAGTTGGTAGCACGGGTGGTTTGGGACCACCAGGCCGCAGGTTCAAGTCCTGTCACTCGGACCAAAAGGGCTCTGAAACCAATTGATTTCAGAGCCTTCTTCTTTGTTTATTGCGGCGCAGGATTTGTGCCACCATATATTCGTTGAATTTACATTATAGATTCCCTCTGCTATAATATATATAACTTGTATTCACAAAGGAGGATGTTTGTAATGCTTATCTTTTCACCTGTAGAAATAAAGGATAGCATTATTGGCGCTATAAAAAAACTGCCCTTTCTCGAAGGTGATATCGAAGATATCGAATTTAGCGATTTTCTTAATCTCGATAAAAACAAGTATGATGACTGTGATGATTTTACAATAGAAGAAATGAGGATTGCTATTTCCGATTTGGTTTTCTTTTGATAGCCAGCAATTTCATGTAATCATCAAAATCAGCCATATTGGTCGGTTCAAACATGACCCATTTCCCGTCGTGATAGATTTTTGCCTCATCATATTGCCTGCAAACTGCATCAGAAAGAGTATCCCTGATATCTTCAAATTTTGTTCTCTCATCTTTTCCGAAAATAATCAAAAATCCAATGCAATTACTTTTAACGTATAGGCTGCAAAGCGTTTTACCACCTCTGCGATATTTATACTCATAATCCCAATTCTTACCGCCAGTATTCCATGACTGTTCCATATCGTATTTTTCATCAATAGCCAAGCATAACGCTTGCCAAACTTCATACAAGGATTTTCCGAGCAATTCAGTCATAATAGATTGAGCGGGTATGTTTTCAAGCATAATATCTCCTCCACAGATTGTAATCTGTCTTCCTCCGCTACGCCCCCAGCAGCGGCTGGTCGTAGGCAAACAGCACCTCGTTGATCTCAAAAATGTCGTACTTCCCGTTCACAATGAAATACTCCACGATCACATCAAACTTGCTGGCGTGGGACAGGGCGTAGCCCGCCCGCTCCAGCAGGTCATCGGTTTCAGGAAGGGTCAGCTCCAGGGCGATGGCCAGGGCCAGGATGGTGGGCTTCTTGGGCGTGTAGCCCTTGCCGGTGCGGATCTTGGAAAAGAGTTTTCGGTCCATATTGGCCCGCTTGTAGACCTCCACATCGGTCTTGCCCTTCTTGTCAATGAGCTTCAGAAGGGTATCCGAAAAGGGCTCGTCCAGGTTTTCCATCAGGTCGTCCAGCCCCTGGGCGGGCATGGCCATGGGCGCCGAGGGCATCTGAGCGCTCTGGTTCGGCCTTGCCGCCTGCCGGAGTGCATCCTCCTCCACATCCAGAAGCTGCCGCCGGGTGACCCGGTGGGTGTCCACATAGTGCTGGTCGATGTAGCTCTCCACATCCCCCAGCAGAGCCTTGCTGATCTGAAAGGAGGACTTGTCAAAAACCGCCAGGTAGACCTCCATGTCGTGATCCCGCAGGAAATCCTCGATGGCTGACCGGGCCACCTCCAACGCCTCGTCCTTGGGGTAGCCATAGATACCGCTGGAGATCAGCGGGAAGGCGATGCTCTCACAGCCGTTCTCTGCCGCCAGCTTCAGGGATTCTATGTAAGCGCTGCAGAGCAGCTTCCGGCACTGTCTCTTGTGCCAGAAGCTATAGACCGGCCCGGCGGCGTGGACCACATACTTGGCGGTCAGCCCAAAGCCGGGGGTGATGGCCGCTTCTCCTGTCTTGATGGGGGCCACCTGATCGCACGCCGCCTGAAGCTCCCGCTCCCCTGCCGCCCGGAAGATGGCGCCGCAAACCCCGCCGCCCATTTGCAGGTCTGTGTTGGCGGCGTTGACGATGGCGTCCACATTCATTTTTGTGATGTCCTGGCGGACGATGGTAAGGGGCATGGGATCACCTTGCCTTTCTCCGGGCGTGCTTACTCAATTCTACTCATATTTTACCACATCTCGATATCCTTCTCAATCAAATCTTCGCATGATGCGGTGATCTACCTTTGGCTGATCACTCAGTTCGTTTTTCCTTGTCTTTAGCGGCGCAAATTTTGATACACAATAAGGGCGCCCGTTCTGACTGTGAATCGGCCAGAGCAGGCGCCTTATTGTTACGGAATATATTATTCAGATGATCCCATGATTCCGACCTTGTTGCCATTCTCATACATCATGTCATCATGAATGACTGTGCCTTCGCCTTGGCTTTCCAGCCAGCCGAAACCTGGTACATAGACCATGCCACCAGGCTGCGGGTCAACGACCGCCTGCGCCGGGGTAGGCTCGGAGACAGGTTTTGAGGTGGGAGTTGGTTCCGTTGTCGGCTGTACTTTAACGACAACAGGTGTTGCCGTGGGAGTAACCTCTGGCTCAGGGACGGTTTCCGTGGGCGGCTCCGGCTGCTGGGGCTCGGTATTTTCTTTCTCTGTCTGTGCATTTTCCTCTTTGGTGGCCGCAACGGGCACTTCTGGGGTATTTACTGCGGTTGTTTGCGTTGGTTTGGGTGTTTCCTCCACCGCTTCGCCTTGCGGCCACACAGTGGCACACAGGGCCAGACAAACGACAATCACAACCGCCATGATGCACTTCTTCACTTTTCTTCCTCCCTCTTGAATAGAAAACGAGCACTCAATTTTCTTGCCTTGCGGCAGGAGATTGAATGCTCGTTTTCGTAGTTGTTCAGTTCTGCGGAGAGCTTCCACGCCAACTCAAAGCCAGCGAAGAAGCTATCAATGGAAATGTTCTCAATCATGTAGTCTTTGGCATCGATGATCTGAAGCATCAACCGCCGCTCCTGCTTGTCCACCGCTTCAATAAGCGTCTGATGGCACTCCTTGATCTCCTGCTTCTGCGCCGAGAACTCCGGTGGGCTGTAGAAGCTGTCGTACAGATCTTTCAGTAAGCCATTTTTCATTCGCTCGCCTCCTTGCAGTACAAACATATACCACAAGACGGCGGAAATAGCTACTAAAATTTTTAATCCTTCAAGCCAGGCCTATCCGGTTCCCCTGCATATAACAGTGCGCGGCTATTGAATCATGATATTCCAACTAAAACTCATGAGTTTCTTTATTCCGGCCATTCATTGCATTTCTTTTCTACTGTTCAAAATACTCCCTTACAATTGCATTCAGCTGTGTAGCAATTTCAGAAAAATATCGATTTAGATCCAGCGTCTTTACACTGATTTTATTGCCGCTCATTTGGTAAACATTATCGGGCTGGATGGTTTCATCCGTTCTGGCGTAAGGTGGTGGTAATCATGAGGGAGACTTTTGGTTTTTTCCTTGTCTATTGCCCCTCAAATCTTGAGCTGCCCCTCTCGCAGAAAGCTCTTGCATAACTCCTCCCTCAGAGTTACAATCCAAACAACCTGAATTGCAAAATGCTTCCCGGCCTGGGATGGTGATTTTCACCGCCCCAGGCCGAGAAGTGTTTTTGACCACATATTCTGCCACAGTTGGGGCTGGAGTACACGGAGAACCCGTGGTTAGAGAGTTCTAAAGAGCATATCAAATGGAGCGGAAATGGCTATAAATATCTAAAAAATGTTATAAAAAAGTTCCTTGTATTCTTTGGGATCAAGAGACCGGGCGTTCGAGGCGCCCCACTCGGACCAAAAAAGGACTGACACGTAATCGTGTCAGTCCTTTTTTGACATTTCGGTCTTATGATTTCTTTTCCATCAAATCATACAGCATCTTGGCGATCTCAGCGCGGGTGGCCAGGCGTGCCAACTCGGGATCGCCACCCACACTGGGTCCTCTCCCTTCTGCCGGGCGATGACGAGATTGAGCATTTCCTTACTCACGGCGTCGTTGGGTCCAAACTTTCCGTTGCCGTAGCCCCGGAGAACGTTTGTTTTGGCCGCCCAAACAATGGCGTTGGAATACCAAGCGTCTGTCTCGGTATCCTCGAAATGGGGGCACCTTCCCCCTTTGGGCTTCCCGCCGCCCGGTAGAGCACCGTAGCCAGCATGGCACGGGTCAACTCACCCTCAGGATCGAAGGTGGTCACCGAGGCGCCCTCCATCAGTTTCTTTTCGTAAACGTACTTGATAGCCTGATACCACTCATCCGTCCGTTTCACGTCCACGAAGGGCAGAATGGGCTGACTGCTACCGGAACTGGAGCTGCTGCTTACGGTGAGCTTCACGGTAACGGTGTCGCCCTCACCGACCTCTCCCGCCAGCTCCTTCAGCAATTCCTCGTCCACAGAGACCGCGGGAATGCCCGGCTTGACCTCCACCTCACCCTCAATGACAGGCGGGCACAGCGGGGGTATCGGCCACGGTGTCGGAGTTGAGGGCGGTGCTGTCGGGCCAGGTCACCCGGCAGAGATAGTCCCCGGCCTGGGTGGTGGTGAGCTGGTCCTTGTCCTGGCCGCTGAGGGCTTTGCCCAGGGCAGGGTCAGCGCCATACAAAGGCACAACAGGAGGGAAAACAGGCGTCGTTTCATGGTGGTCGTCCTCTCTTTCAAAAGGGTATTGTCCGCAGGGAGCCTGCGGACAGAGCGGGGTCCCCGCTCTGTATAGTTTGACGGCTACAGGATAGCAAAAGTCCTCGCCAATTTCTACCCTTTTGAAAAATGTGATCATTCTGTGACAATTGTTACAAAACGCAAGCCGACCAAAAGCCACGGCCTTGCTTTTTACCAGGGTTTCTGCTACCATGTAAGCCAAGAAAAGAGGTGCCGACCATGGGGCAGGAGAACTTGATGGAATTTCAAAGCTGCTTTCCGGTCTGGGATAAGCTGTCTCAAGCTCAGCAGGCCCGGCTGCTGGCCTGCCTATCTTCCCGGCAGGTCAAGCGGGGAAGCGTGATCCACAACGGCAGCTTGGAATGCACCGGGCTGCTGCTGGTGCGGTCCGGGCAGCTCCGGGCCCACATTCTCTCGGAAGAGGGGCGGGAGGTCACCCTCTACCGCCTGTTTGACAGGGACGCCTGTCTGCTTTCCGCCTCCTGCCTCCTGCGGGGCATCCAGTTTGACATCACCATTGAGGCGGAGAAGGACACGGACCTGTGGGTGATCCCCGCGGAGGTATACCGGCAGCTGATGGACGAGTCGGCCCCCGCGGCCAACTACATCAACGAGCTCATGGCCTCCCGCTTCTCCGAGGTCATGTGGCTGGTGGAGCAGATCATGTGGAAGAGCATGGACCGGCGCGTGGCCGCGTTTTTGCTGGAGGAGGCATCGGTGGAGGGGACCAAACAGCTGACCATTACCCATGAGACCATCGCCAACCATCTGGGGACCCACCGGGAGGTGGTCACGCGGATGCTCCGCTATTTTCAGAGCGAGGGCATGGTCCAGCTGTCCCGTGGCAGGGTAGAGCTTCTGGATGAAGCCAAGCTCAAGGCTCTGGGCGAGACATGAAAACGCCCCTTCTCAGCCTCTTTTGAGGCCTGAGAAGGGGCGTTTGCCGTCTACCGATCCATACCGCAGGCTGTGGCTGCTTCGATCAGGCGGCAGTCGTTGACCACCGCGTCAAAGTACCGAAAGCCGCCCGCGAAATTGTAGGTCTCAAAGCCGTGCCCTTCCAAAATGCGGCAGGCAATATAGCTGCGCAGGCCGCTCTGACAGATGACGTAGACCGGCTTCCCGGCCTCCAACTCATCCAGCCGCTGGCGCAGCTCGTCTATAGGAAGGTTCCAAAAGCCCTCGACGTGTCCCAGTGCGTACTCCCGGGGGGTGCGGACGTCCAGCAGGGTCACGCTCCCATCCCGTGGGAGGCGGTCCACATCCTCCAGCCGGAATTGTTTTACCACGCCCCCTGCCAGGTTTTCTGCCATGAAGCCCGCCATGTTCACCGGGTCCTTGGCGGAGGAATAGGGGGGCGCGTAGGCCAGATCCAGGTCCTTGAGCTGGACGACCGTCAGTCCCGCGTGGATGGCGGTGGCTAGCACGTCGATCCGCTTATCCACACCTTCATAGCCCACGATCTGCGCGCCCAGTAGACGATAGGTCCCCTTTTCAAAGACCACCTTCATGGTCATCAACCTTCCGCCGGGATAATAGCCGGCGTGGCTCATGGGGGAGAGAATGACCGCGTCCACCTCCAGACCCGCTCTTCTCGCGCCGCTCTCGTTCACGCCGGTGCAGGCCGCTGTCAGGTCGAAGACCTTGATGACACTGCTGCCCTGGGAGCCCAGGTAGCGGCTGTCTCCGCCGCAGATGTTGTCCGCCGCGATCCGCCCCTGCTTGTTGGCGGGTCCGGCCAGAGAAATCACCGCGTCCTGCCCCGTGACATAGTGCTTGACCTGCACCGCGTCCCCTACGGCGTAGATATCGGGGACGGAGGTCTCCATGCGGTCATTGACGATAATGCTGTCCTTGAGCCCCAACTCCAGCCCGGCCTCCTTGGCAAGCCCGGTGTCCGGCGTCACGCCGATCGCCAGCACCACTATATCCGCGTGAAGCGGCGGCCCCTCCTTGCGTATCACATCTACGCCGCCGTCCTTTTCCGCAAAGCCCTCTACCGTCTGCCCCAGGGCCAGCTTGACGCCGTGCCCGCGCGCCTCCGCGTGGAGAAATGCCGCCATGTCGGGATCAAAGGGGCTCATAAGCTGTTTGGGCCGTTGGACGATGGTGACCTCCATCCCCAGTGCCCGCAGGTTCTCCGCCAGCTCCAGACCAATGAAGCCACCGCCGGCCAGCACCGCGGAGCTTGGGTGGTGGGCGTTGATGTGCGCTTTGATGCGCAGGGTGTCCTCTACGGTCCGCAGGGTAAACAGCTTCTCCAGTTCTACCCCGGGCAGCCGCGGCCGGGTGGGCCTCGCGCCGGGAGAGAGGATCAGCTTGTCATAGGACTCCTCCCACTCCTCCCCTGTCTCCAGGCTTTTGACCGAGACGGTCTTCCTGTCAGGATGGAGGGCGGTGACCTCATGGCGCACCTTCACCGCGACGCGGAAGCGGGCGGAAAAGCTCTCCGGCGTCTGGAGGGTCAGCGCCCGCGCCTCCCCGATGGCCCCGCCGATATAGTAGGGCAGGCCGCAGTTGGCATAGGACACATGCCCGGACCGCTCAAAGATCACGATCTCCGCCCGCTCATCCAGACGGCGCAGCCGGGCCGCCGCTGTGGCGCCTCCCGCCACGCCGCCTACAATGACCACCTTCATATCCACGCTCCATCCTTCCTTAGCGGCGGCAATGCCGCCTTTTTTGCCCTTACAGCAGGGCGAGGATCTGCTCCTTGGGCCGCGCCCCCGTCGCCTGATTGACGATCCGGCCCTCCTTCATCACCACCAGGGTGGGAATGCTCATCACTCCAAACTGGACGGCCAGCTCCGGCTGTTCGTCAATATTGATCTTGCCCACCTTGACGTCGGGACGTTCCGCCGCGATCTCCTCCACCGCCGGAGCGATCATACGGCAAGGCCCGCACCAGGGGGCCCAGAAGTCCAGTAAAACGGGGCGGTCGGAGAGCAGGACCTCCGATTGAAAATTGGTTCGGTCAACATGGATCACAGACATGCTCATTTCTCCTTATCTGATGTAGTTGTGGGTGAAACGCTCTGTTTTATTCGGACAGGATCATATCGATCCCCTTCTCCAGGGTGGCCTTATCGATCGCGCCCACTGCCCGGGCTACGAGTTCGCCGTCGGCGTCAATGAAAAAGGTGGTGGGCAGAGAATAGGAGCCATAGGTCATGGCGGCGTCCGACGCGGTATCATAGAACACCGGGAAGGTATATTCCTCCTCCGCCACAAAGTCTGCCGCGCTCTCAAGGGTCTCTCGGACGCCGTCAGTCATGTTGATCATGAGAAAGCAGACGTCCTCGCCAAGCTCCAGATACTTCTCGTGAAAATCCGGCATTTCCGACTTGCAGGGTCCGCACCAGCTGGCCCAAAAATTCAGCACGATGGGCTTTCCGATGTAGTCCTCCAGATGGATCTCGCCGCCCTCGGCGTCATAGACCGTAAAATCCGGGGCAAGCAGCTTTTCCTCGTCAACATCCTCTTCCCCGTCCACGCCGTCCTCGGCCGGTCCTGTTTCTCCTTGCGGTCCTGTTTCCCCTGCCGGGGTCGGCGTATTTTGCAAGGACAGCCGGTCGGGCTTCACCTTATCTGCCAGCCGACCATATAGCACGGAGGCTCCGCCGATGAGCAACACAAGGACCAGCGCCAGGATCAACAGTGCTTTCCAGTTTTTCATAGCGCCTCCTTAACTGAGCAGGCTCAACAGCCGCCCCAGCGTTCCGGTCATCATCAGCACGCCGATCAAGATCAAAAAGCCGCCGCAGACGGCGTTGATGACCTGATAGTGGCTCTTGATCCACTGAAACGCTGTTTTCAAATAGTCGATCAGCACCGCGCTGAGGACAAAGGGGATGCCAAGACCCAGAGAGTATGCCAACAGCATTAGCATCCCCTCCGCCGCGTACGCCTGTTGAGAGGCCAACATCAGCGCCGAGCCAAGAAAAGCCCCCACACACGGGGTCCAGCCCACGGAGAAGATGACTCCAAACAGCATCGCGGTGAAAAAGCCCATGTGCTCCGTGTCCATGCGGCGGCGGTTGCCCTTGAACAGGTCCAGCTTGAGCACCCCGAGAAAGTTCAGCCCAAAGACGACCACAATGAGGCCGGTGACGATATTCACGGCGGTCCGGTATTCCCGCAAAAAGCCGCCCACCGTTCCCGCCAGCGCGCCCATGCTCACGAACACAGCCGTGAACCCGGTCACGAAGCCCAGCGCGGCTTGCAGGGTCTTGCCCGCGCTCCGCTCACCGCCCCCCGCGAAATAGGAGATATAGATCGGGAGCATGGGGAGCAGACAGGGTGAGATGAAGGTGATGATCCCCTCCAAAAATGAAATCAAATATTGCACGTGTCATCCCCCCTCAAAGCGACTGGCAGCGGCCCACATGCGGCGCTGTGAGCTTATGATACCCTAAGTTTTTGATCCGCTCTGTGATAAAGTTACCCTTTCGGATATTTTATTTCCCTGGCAGCGCCGGCCCAGTAGCCCCTTACGGCCGACCCCAACTCTCTTTGCCGGCGGTGCGGCAGTGGCCGTGGGTGGTGGCGGCCTCCACGATCTCATAGAAGGCCCAGTGGTTCTCCGGCACGTCGTCAAACCGCGCGCCCTGCCCCTTGTCGATGGCCGCCTCGGCGCGGGTCATGGAGTCGTTGGGGGCAAACAACCCCTCTCCCCGGCCCTCCAGATAGGCGTCGTGAGGCTCCAGCACCAGCCACCGTTCCACCCCGGCGTCCGGCTTCTTCTCCTCCTGGGGGAGCACCACGATCACGGCGCGGCTACGCCGTTGAACAGGATCTGGCTCAGGGCATAGTCCGGTGCCACGGTGACCGAGACCGTCGCCCACTCTCCGCTCAGAACAGCCTCCCGGTCCGCCTCCTGATCGTCGCAGATCGCCACCCGAAGCATGGCCTCTCCCCCCTTCGTCCCGTGCCTGCTCTCGCGTCAGCTGTTCTGTTCTCGGTGGCAGAACCAGAACAGGCTGCCCAGTCCAACGCCGCCCAAGAGGTTCCCCGCCGTCACCGGAAGCAGCTCTCGGAGCAGGAAGTTCCCCCAGGTCAGGGCACTCAGGTCCACCCCCGCCTCGGCCGCCAGGGCGGCGTAGGCAGGAACCGTCTTGGCGAACAGGCCCACCGGGACGTAAAACAAATTGGCTACGCAGTGCTCAAAGCCACAGATAACAAAGACAGCCACCGGCACATAGGCGCCAAGGATCCGTCCCGCCACATCCTTGGCCGACGAGGCGAGCAGCACCCCCGTGCTCACCAGCAGGTTGCAGAGAATGCCCAGGATCACCGCGTTGACAATGGGCATGGCGCACTTCCCCGCCGCCTGCTTCATGGCAAACACCGCCAGCTGCCCGCTCGAGTATTTGAGCTGGCCGCCAAAGGCGCACAGCGCCGCGGTAAGCACAGCCCCCGTCACGTTGCCCAGATACGCCACTCCCCAATTGCGCAGCAGCCCCCGAAGGGAGATCTTACGCTCCAGCAGCGACATCACCATCAGCGTGTTGCCGGTGAACAACTCCGCCCCGGTGAGCACCACCATGGCGAGGCCAAAGGGAAACAGCAGACCGCTCACCATCCGAGCCAGGCCCACGTTCGTGATGGTATGGGTGGCGGTGTTTACCACCGCGCCGCCCACGGCAATCAGGAAACCTGCCAGCACCGCCAGCAAAAACATCTTCAAAAGGGGCATCTCCGCCTTGCTTTTTCCCGCGTTGATGTAATTTTCTACGTACTGCGTCGGGGTAAATAAATTCATGTTCTCTCTCCTTCAAGCAATGTTGTCCACACCTCGACCCGTTCACCGTTCACCGTCTGCCACGTGTGTTTGTGTGAGTTCGTCGCCTCCTGGATATCCAGATAATACCATGTGGCCTCATCCATGTTGTCCGGCCAAGTGATCATTCCGTCCAGAAGGTGCTCCTTATGAGGCGCGCGGCCAAGCACGGCGTTGACCAAGCTGATGGCTTCTGCCCGGGTAATGTAGTCATCGGGCCGGAAGGTACCGTCAGGGTAGCCCTTGATCCACCCCGCCTGGGCCGCCCGGTCCACATATTCCGCTGCCCAGTGACCCTCAACGTCGGAGAAATGATTCTCCCCGGTGTAAGTCTTGCTGAGGAAACGGGCCGCCATGGCGGCAAACTCCCCCCTGGTGATTGTGTCCGCCGGGGCAAATTGCCCATCAGGGCGGCCCTCTACGATCCCGGCCTTGGCCAAGGTGGTCGCCGCCGTAAAGAACCAATCCTCGGAAGAAACGTCAGGGAAGGGGTTTTGCGTTGTGGCAAAGCGACTCCTGCTCTCCTCGGTAAGCAGACGGCAGAAGATGGTCACCACCTCTGCACGGGTGATATCTTCCTCCGGGGCGACCAGACCGCCGCTGCGGCCCACGATATATGCCTCGTGCTTCTCCCGCTCCAGCAGGTCCTCCGGCTTCGTACCGGGATCGCTGCCGCCGCTGGGTCTGGAGGGCCGGTCCGGCTGCTTCACCGGCGTATCGCTCCACTGGGCTTCAAAGGTCAGCGCGCCGCGGCTCTCCGGCGCAATGGTCACGGAGTCCAACTCCACGTTGCTCTCACCGTTCAGCGTCCCGCGGATCAGCTTCCAGCTCTTGAAATAGTAAGTCTTGTCTCCCTGCTTGTAGGAGCTGGGCGTGGGCAGGGTCGTTGCACCCTTAGCAGGGGTGTAACTCTTAAGCAGGTTTTTCTCCGAAGCGTTTTGCGTAGCCTCGTCCATATCAGCGGGCCATTGGTACGCGATCTCATAAATCTGCGCGACCACCGGGAAGGTCGCCGTCTTTTCTCCATCCTGAGACAGGTCCGCCAGCAACGTATCGCTTCCAAGGTCAGCCCGCAGGCCGTCCTCGCCCGCCAACCAATAGCCCTTGACATCCAGCTCCTCCTGATAATTCCCGGCGTATACCGTCTTGGTGACCTCTGCGGCGGGAAGCTCCATCTTCAGGACCTCCCTGCCGCCGCTCTTTTCCACAAAGCGCACAGCATAGCGGTATTTGTCCGCCGCGGTGGGGGGACGGTAGGTAATGGTGATGGGAGCGATACCGCTCCCATCACGGGGTACAGGTACCCCGGCATTTTGCACCGTGGGAATATAGTCGCTGTAATCTTTGCCCTCGTACTCACCCAACTGAATGGGACTCGCCCAAACGTTGAAGCCGGGCACAAAGCTGCCCGACACCTTCTGGTCCTTCCCCACCTTCACGCCGGGCTGACCGTCCAATTCATGGTGGACGACATAGGTGCGTTCCTCCGCGCCCCGGATCCCCTTCCACACAGCCTGTATCTTCATGGAAACAGAGATCTTCTGATCAAAACGGAATTCATAATCCTCCGCCTTCACCGGCGTCCATTCCGCATCCTCGCTCAGCTTGTAGTCAGTCACGCGCCAGTGGTCCAGATAGTACCCCGGCCGCACCGGCACAGGCGCAAGCCCGCCCCCGGCAATGCTGGAGTTGGCGGAGATCTCCTGCGTCTGATAATCCTCTTCACTTCCAAAGGCCAGGTGACCGCCGTTCCAGTCAAACTCCACGGTGTATTTGGGGGCCTCCCACTGGGCATAGAGGTGAAGATCGCCGCTGGCCACGCCGTTCCAGTCGTCCGGGTCGTCCAACAGCGCCGTGCCCGCCAGGTCCATGGCCCAGCCCTTAAAGCTCCAGGCTACCGTCCCCCGCTCGTTGCGGTCAGGGCAGACTGGCTGTGTGCCGGCTATGGCCGCGTCGGACGCGCCGCTGCCTGCGGCAGGCAACTCCCAGCCGTTAGGATTGTCTTCGGAGACGGCATATTCCCCGTTTGTCTTCCCCTTGGTAGCGTCCGTGTTTCCATCGGTAGAGACGCCGGATTCCAGTTCAATATTATAGAAATCGGACAGCTTCGCGCCGTAATAGAGCTCCTTCGTGCCCAGCTCCTTCAAGCCCTCGGCGGAGCCGACGCTGTAAATGATCTGGTAGGGGATACGGTCATAGTAAAAGAACAACTCACACGGCTGATCCACCGAACCGACAACGGTGTCCTTAAAATAGCCGCCGCTGGTAGGCTGCCATGCGGTACTATGGTCAGGTATGTCGTTGATCCTTCTCATATGCAGCCGGGTGCTGGGAGTCTGAGCCTCGACCTTGTTTGTAGAGACCACGCTCACGATGCGGGCCAAAGCGTAGCACTTTTCTTTCCCGCTCTCTTCGTCTTGGTAAATACGGAATCCATAATAGTTCCCGTTGTCATCAATTTGAATCTCATTGATGGACATACCCTCGGTATACCGTACCTTTTTCAAATCTTCAAAGCCGTAATCGCGAATGATATTCAGCACGTCCCCGTCCCCATCCGCAGGGAGAAGGTAGCAAATGTTGCGGACGTTCTCGCGACGCTCCGGGGTGTCATCCTGTCCGTCTATGACCAGCTTCACAAGCCCGTCCTGCCCCTCCAGCATCTCTCTGGTCACGTCAGGAATCTCGTAGCAGTGGTTATAACGGTAAAAATTATTGTATGTCCACTGTGACCAATAAGCGTACAGCCGGTGCGTGCCTGTCTGTTCGTTGTAGGTATCTTGTCCCAAATGCTGCTCCGGATCAGGAATGATATCCGCGCTCATGGAACCATAGACCCCCATGATGGTCGGCTCGCTTCCCGTCACACCCAATCCAATCCTCTTAGCCTCTGCATTATACGGCCCTGTGGTGGTCGTCCATGAGACAAACCGCGCCGTATTGCTCTTGTTCTCGTCGCCGATGTCTGTCTGAATGATCTCCACTGCCAGATTCCGGTGATAGGGCCACACATCACGAAGATCCGCGCCGTATTTGCCTGTAACCACCAACCGCGGTGGAATCTTAGTCAGCTCTGCCTCGGAGGCCAACTCCCTTTGTGTGTTGGCCGGCGCATCCTCGGACTCATTCCCATTCGCATATCCCAGCGTGTGAACCGCCACCACCGGTTTTTCCTCTTTCGTAGTGGAATAAATAAACTCCAGCCGGTAGATGTTGCGGGTGTAGTAGACGTTCACCACCGTTGTGCCGTTGGGGGCGGCGGTGTCTCCCTCTCTGGCGTCTCGGTGCGTGCCGTCCATTTGAGTGATCCGAATGCCGTCCAGCGTATAAAATTGGGAGGCGTCGGTCAACGCCTCCTCCCCTTGATAAGAGGTGGCGATCTCCATGGTCTCCAGCCCGGCAAACCACTCTGTCAAGGGCTGTACAGCCTGATTTCCGTCCCCATCGGTATACACCAGTGCCTCTGCGTTCAGATCCAACTCAAGCTTTGTGTCTGTCCTTACACTGGTCAATGTCTCAACGCCCATGTTGCTGTAAGCCGCGTCCTCATCGCCCGCCGCATATGGATAGTAGTGGGTCTTTACATCCAGATCGGCCAGATCTGTCAGCTCATCCTTGTTCCGAACGTCCACGTCGTCTTCCCCGGTGAGGTCCTCGGTCCAGAAAACCACCCGGACGCTGGTCGTCCCCGGCTCCCACATGGGATAGAACTGCAACACGTTGACTCCGGCCGTCTCCTGGCTCACTTGGAGCTGGGCCCGGTTCAAAAACGCTTCATCAGGCGTCAGTATGTTGCTCTGCGTATCATACAAACCTGTCAGCGTCTCGAGGGGAATCAAGTCCCCACTTGTCTTGTCACGAAAGGCCCAGCCGGCCAAAACATATCCCGGCTTGACCGGCGCGTCTTTCCTTCCCGGAAAGATCGCGGAAAAATCCACTGTTTTGTGGTCTTCATCAGTAATGTTCAACGCCTGACGGTCGATCTCACCCGACGTCGCCTCGGAGGTGTCAAAAATCACCCGGATCGTATCGTCTTTGGTGTAGAAAATGTCCACAACGGTAGAGCCGTCCGCCTTGATGGGCTGCTGGGAGATGGCCCGGTTCGCGTAGCCCTGAATGAATTCCGCTTCCGCCCGGGTCATTGCCCCGATGCGTCCGCTTAGGGTCTGGGTCTCCTGAACCTTCCAGTGGGCTGCATTCCCCACGTCCGGAACGACCACATCTTCCTTGGGTATCCAATGCTTGACGGTGTATGTGCCGTTGTCCCGGCGGTAGTTGACCTCCATGGTGATCTCTTGCTGCCCGGTGAGTGCGCCAGGATTCTTCAAAATCAGCTTGGGGCCGTCCAGGGCAGCGCTGCCCTGGGCTGCATTACCGTCCCTATCCACCAACTGAAACACGAGACCGCTTTCGGTGGTAAAAGTACGCGCATCGATCCACGCCTGCGTCACCGCCGCCGTGTCTGCCATTTTCTCCGGATCGGGGTCAAAATCGCCCCGGTTCAGTTTGTCCTCCAGCTCCTGTGCCGTTTCGTTCCCCGTAGGCGGAGTTTTGAGAAACCCATTCAGCGGCGCGGCGTTGAGCACCACCCGGAAGCCCTCCAAATTGTTATGGTCGTGGTCGTGATACTCGTTGGCCCCGGCGGCGCTGTAACAGGGGATGGGCCACGCCGCAGGCGTAGTGGTCCCATCCTCATTGAGGAAAAACTCCACCGTTTCCGGGGCGTGGGCATTGATGCCCGCCATACCGCCGCTGGGAGAATATTGGTATTGCAGCGTCACCTTCACGCTGGACTTGCCGCCGCCCGGCTCTTCGACCTCGCCCCGAAAAATATCGCCCTGTCCGTTTCCCGCCCCAAGGGCGGCAGGCAGCTGTGCCGCCGTCAGGCAGACTGCCAGCAGTGTCGCGCTCAAACGTTTTCCAAAGCCCGTCTTCATGCTATCTTCCTCCCCATCTTGTTTTCGCGCCGTAAGGAAAACCACGATTTGTGGAAAGCATTATACCGCCCTTTTTCAATGAATTCAATAGCTTTGCGCAATTTTTCTGGACATCTTTCAGAATATCTGCTATTCTAAATGCACAAAGACCCAAAAGGAGGAAGCCTCATGTCTCCAAAGTCCAAGAGCTACATCAAAGACCTTACTTTTTCCGCCATGTTCCTGGCCATCGGACTGGTACTCCCCTTCTTCACCGGGCAGCTGCATGCACTTGGCAACATGCTCTTGCCCATGCATCTGCCCGTACTGCTGTGCGGGCTGATCTGCGGCTGGCAATATGGCGGTCTGGTGGGTCTTGTCCTCCCGCTGCTGCGCAATGTGCTCTTTGGAATGCCCCGGATGCCCTTAGCCATTCCCATGGCTTTTGAGCTAGCGGCCTACGGCCTGATCGTGGGCTATCTCTATGGCCGCTCCAAGTGGAAATGTGTTTTGGCTCTCTACCGCTCGCTCCTGATCGCCATGGTAGGCGGCCGGATCGTTTGGGCGGCAGGCCGGGTGATCCTGGCGGGAGTCTCCAACGTTCCCTTCGGCTGGCAGGTCTTCCTTACCGCCGGATTTGTGGAGGCCGTGCCCGGCATCATCCTTCAGCTCACTCTCATTCCCGTCATTATGGTGGCTCTGGACCGCACAGGTATGGTCCCCTTCGGCAACAACGCCGCTGACCCGGAGCAGGCGTGACCATGGCCGACGTTATTTCCGTTACCTCTCTGGATGACCCCCGCGTCGCCCCCTTCGCCTCTCTCACTGAGCGGCAGCTGCGCTCTAAAGTAGAGCCCACGCTGGGTATTTTCATTGCGGAAAGCCCCAAGGTCATTCACCGGGCGCTGGACGCGGGGCATGAGCCGCTGAGCCTTTTAATGGAGCGCCGCCATATTGAGGGCCAGGGGGCGGAGGTCATCGCCCGTTGTCCCGGCGTTCCCGTCTACACCGGGGAGGGAGCTCTGCTGGCCCAACTGGCAGGCTACCCATTGACCCGCGGAGTGCTGTGCGCCATGCGGCGGCCTGCCCTGCCCAGGGTGGAGGACCTGTGCCGCAACGCCCGGCGGGTGGCGGTGCTGGAGGATATCGTGGACCACACCAACATCGGCGCCATCTTCCGCTCCGCCGCCGCCCTGGGCGTGGACGCGGTGCTTTTGACCCCCTCCTGCTGCGACCCCCTCTACCGCCGCTCTGCTCGGGTGAGCATGGGCACGGTGTTTCAGGTCCCCTGGACCCGGCTGGGAGAGGACCCGGCCGATTGGCCTCAAAAGGGTCTGGAGCGGCTCCACGCCTTAGATTTTCTCACGGTGGCCATGGCCCTGCGCCACGACACCATCGACATCACAGACCCCCTGCTGGCCGAAGCCCCCAAGCTGGCCGTCGTCTTAGGTACCGAGGGGGACGGGCTAAAGGAGTCCACCATCGCCCAGTGTCGCCACACCGTAAAAATACCCATGGCCCGTGGGGTGGATTCCCTCAACGTGGCCGCCGCCAGCGCGGTGGCATTCTGGGAGCTGCGGGCCCGATAAGCGGCCTTGCCATTCCTCCGCCTTTGTGGTAGAATTATGTATTAATTCACTGGAAAGGAGGCCCACGCCATGAGCTCTTTGCAAAACTTCCTGCAACACTTTGACCGTTTTTCCTTTCTCATGGCGGTCTTTTCCGCGGTGGCGGCCCTGCTCTGCCTCACCGTCCACGAGCTGTCCCACGGCGCGGTGGCCTATGTCTTGGGCGACCCCACCGCCAAGGACGAGGGCCGGCTGACCTTGAATCCCATCAAGCACATCGACCCCTTGGGCCTGCTGCTGATGATCACCGCCCATGTGGGCTGGGCCAAGCCGGTGCCGGTGGATATGCGCTATTTCAAGCATCCCAAGCGGGACATGGCCCTCACCGCCCTGGCGGGGCCAGCCTCTAACTTCCTGCTGGCCTGGGTGTTTTTGCTTCTTGCCAATCTGCTTGGTCATCTGCTGGTCCTCTTTTCCCCCAGCATCGGCCTTTCCCCCTGGGGACTTCTGCCCATGCTTTTTCTAATCAACGCCGCCGTCCTCTCCATTGGCCTGGGGGTGTTCAACCTCTTCCCGATCCCGCCCCTGGACGGCTCCAAGATCCTTTTTTCGTTTCTGCCCGACAAGATCTATTACACCATCCTCAGGTATGAGCGCTATATCATGATCCTCATGCTGGCGCTGGTTTGGGTGGGCGTGCTGGACAAGCCCCTCTCCTTCCTGATGGTCCAGCTCCTCCGGGGGCTCTGCTTCCTCAGCGGCATGGACTTCGAGAATGTTTTGATCCTGTATTCTTTGACATAAAGCTTCCCATTTTAACGAAAAGGTGGTGAGGGCCGTGGAGGAATTGACCTTCCATTTGGAAAAGGTAGTTAAGGCAAAGACCGACGATCTGGAGGATTTTACCGGCCCTCTGGACCTGATCCTCAGCCTTTTGAGCAAAAATAAGATGGAGATCAAGGACATTCAGATCTCCCTTATTCTGGAGCAGTATCTAGACTGGATGGACCGGCGCAAGGCGTTGGACTTGGACGTAGCCAGCGAGTTTGTCACCATGGCCGCCCACCTGGTGTATATCAAGACCCGGATGCTCCTGTCCATCAACGACGAGGAGGCTATGAGCGAGATGGAACAGCTCATTGCCTCCCTGGAGGAGCACCAGCGCCAGGAAAGCTATCTGAAGATCAAGGCTGTGGCCCCCCAATTGGGGGAACGCTATCTCTACGGCCGGGACTACATCACCAAGGGTCCCGAGCATCTTCCCGTCAACAAGCTCTACCGCTATCAACACCAGCCAAACGACCTCTTCCGAGCCATCTCCAATGTGCTGGAGCGGGTGGACAACCACCTCCCGCCCCCGCTGGCCGCCTTTGAGGGCATCGTGGGCCGGGAGCCCTACCCGGTGAGCGACAAGGCGGGCGAGGTCATCGCCCGGCTTCGCACCTTCGGGGTGGCCCGGTTCCTCTCCCTCTTTCAGGGCAGCCGCTCCCGCAGTGAGATCGTGGCGACCTTCCTGGCAGTGCTGGAGCTTTGCAAGGCCTGCCGGGTCCTTCTGGCGGGCAGCGCGGAGGACTGCACCGTCACCTGCATTGACGACACCGACGCCGAGCTCACCGACATCTCGGTGGACGCGTATTAAAAGGAGGCGAACGACATGGAATTGAAGGACACCCAAGCCGCCCTGGAGGCCATTTTGTTCGCCTCCGGAGAGCCTGTAGGGGTGGAGCGGCTGTGCCTCACCCTGGAGCTGGACCGGGAGACGGTGGACGAGCTTTGCTCCCATTTGGCGGACCAGTACAGCTACGAGCGGCGCGGCCTTCGTGTTCTGCGCCTGGACAACGCCTGGCAGATGGCCTCCGCCCCGGAATATGCCGACCTCATCCGCCAGACCTTCGAGAGCCGCAAGCCTGCCAAGCTCTCCCAGCCCGCCCTGGAGGTCCTTTCCATCATCGCCTACTTCCAGCCTACCACCCGGGCCTATGTGGACCAGGTCCGCGGGGTGGACAGCTCGTACACCGTGGGACTCCTCCTGGAGCGGGAGCTCATCGAGGAATGCGGCCGCCTGGCGGTGCCAGGCCGGCCTATCCTCTACCGGACCACCAAAAACTTTCTGCGCTCCTTCAGCCTGTCCTCTCTGGATGAGCTACCCGAGCTGCCCAACTCCACCGCCGAGGACGGCCAGCTGACCCTGGAGATCCAGGCCAACATCGAAAAGCTCCGTGCCCAGCAGGAGCTGGCGGATATCTCCGACGACGAGCTGCTGGAGGCCGCGGCCAAGCTGGCCGCGGAGGAGGCGGCCCAGACCCTGGACCCCGCCGACTTCCCCGCCGAGGAGGCCGTTCCCCCGCCCGAAGGGGACACGGGCGGGACAGCTCCGAACAAGGCGGACGCCTCACCCCCCGAGCCGCCGGCATCAGCTGAGCTCGCCCCCTCCGACGGCCTCGGGGAGAGTCTCTCATGATCCCTCTGCTCATCGTCGCGCTGGTCCTCCTTGTTCTTCTCCTGCTCCCTGTGGGCGGTCGGGTACGCTATGATGAGGATGGCCTCTTCGCCGCGCTGAAGCTGGGCCCCGTTGTCATCCAGCTGTTCCCCCCCAAGAAAAAGCAGGAGAATAAGGCGGAGAAAAAAACCAAAAAGGACAAGCCCCAGCAGGCGGACGACCACCCCAAGAAGGGCGGAGCCCTGGCGCTGGTCAAGGCCTGTCTCCCCCTGGTCAAGCCCGCTTTGGACGGGGTGCGCAAACGGTTGACCATCAAGCATTTGACCCTTCACGTCATCTGGGCCGCCCCCGACCCCGCCGACGCCGCCCTGGGCTATGGCGCGGCCAACGCCGCCCTGGGCATCCTCTGGCCGGTCTTCTACCAGAACTTCAAGATCCGGGACTATGCCTTAGGCGTCGATGTGGACTTTGACGCCGCCCAGCCCTCCTTGTACGCCAAGGCCGACCTGACCATGACCGTGCTCCGGGTCCTCACCCTGGCCCTCCCCCTGCTGTTTCGTTTTTTCAAAATTTACCGCGCTGTCAACGCCGCCCCCAAAGGCGAAACTGTGAAGAAAGAGGCGTAAAACCATGGACGAACAAATGAAGACTCCTCAAAGCCCGCGCCGTCCCATCGACTCCCTCATGACCACTACCCTGGCCAAGCTCAAGGAGATGGTGGATGTGGACGTGATCGTGGGCAAGCCCATCGAAACGCCCGACGGCACTACCCTCATCCCCGTCTCCCGCCTGTCCATGGGCTTCGGCTCCGGCGGCAGCGACTTTGCGGGCAAGAACCATAAGGACAACACCCCCTTCAACTTCGGCGGCGGCTCCGGCGCCGGGGTGAAGGTGGACCCGGTGGCCTTCCTCGTGGTCAAGGACGGCTCGGTGCGCCTGCTGCCCATCGGCATTCCCGCCGTCTCTCCCGCAGGCCGCGCGGTGGAGATGGTGCCTCAGCTGGTAGACAAAATCATCGACTATTTAGACCGTCAGAAGGATAGTTCTGCCCTGTAAGCTCATAATAAGGTCACCATCCTTCTGCGAGGTGACCTGCATTGGCTCGGCTGCGTTCTATCCTTTCCGCCCTGTTGTGCGTTTTTCTTCTTTTTTGTCCTCTCTCCGTCCCGGCCCGCGCCCTTGAGACCTCCGCCGCCAGCGCGGTGGTCATGGACGCCGGGTCGGGCCGTGTGGTCTATGCCAAAAACCCCCACGCAGAGCGCTCCATCGCCTCCATCACCAAGTTGATGACCGCCTTGGTGGCCTCTGAGCAGTCCGATGACCTGGACGAACCGGTCACCGTGGACTCCAGAGCTGTGGGCACCGAGGGATCCTCTATGTATTTGGACTACAACGAGGAACTGCCTCTGCGCCATCTGCTCTACGGCCTCCTTCTGCGCTCGGGCAATGACGCAGCCGTGGCCATCGCCATCCACATCGCCGGAGATGTGGAGGTCTTTGCCGAGCTCATGAATCAAAAGGCCGCCGACCTGGGTCTTCAGCACTCCCACTTTGCCAACCCAAATGGGCTGGAGGTGGAGGGGCATTATTCCTCCGCCTACGACATGGCGCTCATCGCCCGCGCCGTGCTGGCCGACCCCGTGCTGGCGGAGATCGTCGCCACCAAGTCCATCACCCTTGGGGAGCGGTATATGGAAAACCACAACAAGCTCCTGAGCCGCTACGAGGGCTGTATCGGCCTTAAGACCGGCTACACCAAGGCGGCAGGCCGCACTTTGGTCTCCGCCGCCCAGCGCATGGGAACCACCTTTATCGCCGTCACCCTCTGCGATCCCAACGACTGGGACGATCACACAGCCCTGCTGGACTACGCCTTTGCCAACTACCACTCCCACCTGCTGGCCCGGGGCGGCAAGGCCCTGGCCACCGTAGCGGTGGAGGGCAGCCTTGCCCGGGCCGTCCCCGTGGTCACCGCCTCTGAGGTGCGCTACCCTCTCACGGATGACGAGGTCCCCACCGTCCGCATCCGGCTCCCCGCCCGGCTCAAGGCCCCGGTCCTTCAAGGGGAGGTGGTGGGCGCGCTGGTCTACTCCCTGGACGGCAAGGAGATCGGCCGCACCGACCTGATTGCCGCCGTCTCCGCCCCCGACGATTCCGCCGCGCGGCTGAACACGCCCCGATGGAGCTTTCGCCTCCCCGGTGCCAACGTCTTTTCCCCCGCTTTGCCCCGCTGGCGGGGTCTTCTATCCCGCTCCGGAGCGTTTTTGACCATCTAAGCAAGGAGGTGCTCTCCGTGGAGGAACGCATCCAAAAGCTCCTGTCCGCCGCCGGGGTCTGCTCCCGGCGGCAGGGGGAGGAATACCTTCTGGCTGGGCGGGTCACCGTCAACGGTCTCCCCGCCTCTCTGGGGGACAAGGCGGACCCGGGTCGGGATGCCGTCGCGCTGGACGGCGTCCCCCTTCGTCCCATCTCCCACCATACATACTTGATGCTTCACAAGCCCCCCGGCTATATTACCACCCTCTCCGATGAGAAGGGACGCAAAACTGCAGCCGAGCTGGTGGCGGACTGCGGCGTCCGGGTCTGGCCGGTGGGACGGCTGGACTACGCCTCCGAGGGGCTTTTGCTTCTCACCGACGACGGAGACCTGACCCACCGCCTCACCCATCCCCGCCATGAGATCGAAAAGGAATACCACGTCACCGTCACAGGTGACGTGGAGGCCGCTCTCCCCATCCTCCGGGGCCCGTTGGAGCTGGACGGACAGCCTCTGGCTCCCGCCCAGCTGGAGGTCCTGGCGCCCAACCAGCTCCGGGTCATCATCCACCAGGGCAAAAACCGTCAGGTGCGGCGGATGTGCGCCCTGGCGGGGCTGGAGGTCCAGCGTCTGGTCCGGGTGCGGGAGGGAGACCTGCTGCTGGGCTCCCTGCCCCGGGGAAAATGGCGGCGGCTCACCTCCCAAGAGGTGTCCCGGCTGAAAAATGCAAGTGAATGAATTTTTTCTTGCAAAAGCCCTTGCCTTTCCCTTTTTATTGGAGTATGATAGGGGCTGACGGATTTTTTCGGCCCAGGCCGTGACGGAGGTTTTACCTTATGAACCGTGATATTTTAGCCGCGATCCAAGAGCAGATGCCCACCTTTTCCAAGGGGCAGAAGCTTATTGCCAATTTTATCCTCAGCTCCTATGACAAGGCCGCCTTCATGACCGCCAGCAAGCTGGGCAAGACGGTGAAGGTCAGCGAATCCACCGTGGTCCGCTTTGCCGCCGAGCTGGGCTACGACGGCTATCCCGCCATGCAGCGCACCCTCCAGGAGATGATCCGCAACAAGCTCACCTCCGTACAGCGCATCGAGGTCTCCGACGACCGCATCGGTAACCACGACATCCTTTCCATGGTCATGCAGTCGGACATGGACAAGGTCCGCCTCACTCTGGAGCAGATCGACCGCGCCGCCTTTGATGGCGCGGTAAGCGACATTGTCGCCGCCAAGCGCATTTACATCCTGGGCGTCCGCTCCGCCGGGGCCATCTCTACCTTCCTGGCCTTCTACTTCAACCTGATCTTTGAAAACGTCACCCATGTGGCGGCGTCCTCCGCCAGCGAAGTGTTTGAACAGCTTTTGCGGGTGGGCCCCGACGACGTGGTCATCGGGGCCAGCTTCCCCCGCTATTCCAAGCGCACCGTGGCGGCCATGGCCTTTGCCCACGACCGGGGGGCGCGGGTCATCGCCATTACCGACTCGGAGACCTCTCCCCTGTCTGATACCGCAGACCGGGTGCTCATGGCAAAGAGCGACATGGTGTCCTTTGTGGATTCCCTGGTCGCCCCTCTCAGTCTGGTCAACGCCCTGATCGTGGCCATCAGCCGGGTCAAAAAGCAGGATATCTCCAAATCTCTCGGAGAACTGGAGCACATCTGGGCGGAGTATGAAGTCTACGAGACCGTGGAGGACCAGGCCCATTGACCGGCGGCAGGATCGTCGTCGTTGGCGGCGGCGCGGCAGGCATGATGGCCGCCCTCACCGCCCGGCAGGCTGGGGCGGCGGTCACCCTGCTGGAGCGTAACCCCAAGCTGGGCCGCAAGCTATACATCACCGGAAAGGGCCGCTGCAACCTCACCAACCACTGCACCGTGGACGAGGCTCTGGCCCACATCCCCCGTAATGGCAAATTCCTTTACAGCGCTATGTCCGCCTTTCCCCCCTCCGGCACCGAGGCATTCTTTGAGGGGCTGGGCGTTCCCCTGAAGGCTGAGCGGGGCAACCGTGTCTTTCCCGTCTCCGATAAGGCCAGCGATATCATCGACGCGCTGTTTGCCTCCCTGCGCCACGCGGGGGTGTCCATCGTGGAAGCCCGCGCCTCCGCCTTGGAGCTCAAGCACGGAAGGGTCACAGCGGTCAAGACCGACGTTGGCTCCTTCCCTGCCGAAGCGGTTATATTGGCCACCGGAGGCCTCTCCTATCCCGCCACCGGCTCTACCGGCGACGGCTACGCCCTGGCTCAAAGCGCGGGGCACACCGTCATAGAGCCTCGGGGCTCCTTAGTGCCGCTGGAGGCGGAGGGCTGCGCGCCTCTGCAGGGGCTGTCGCTGAAAAATGTCTCTCTGGCGGTCACGGGCAAAAAGCCAAAACCGGTCTACCGGGAGCAGGGGGAGCTTCTCTTCACCCACTTTGGCCTCACCGGGCCGCTGGTGCTCTCCGCCTCTGCCCATCTGCGCCATTATGACCGCGAGACTTACACCGCCCACATCGACCTCAAGCCCGCCCTGACCCCGGAGCATCTGGAGGCCCGGATGGTGCGGGACCTGGCGGAATACGCCAACCGGGACCTGTCCAACTACATCCTCACCCTGGTCCCCCATCTGCTGGGGCCGGTGGTCCTGGAGCGCTCTGGCGTCCAAGGGAATGTAAAGCTTCATTCCCTTACAAAGGAAGCCCGCCGCGCTCTGGCCGAAACGCTGAAGGACCTGACCTTCCCCATCACCGGTCCCCGCCCGGTGGCGGAGGCTATTGTCACCACCGGCGGAGTCAACGTAAAGGAGGTCGCCCCTGGCACCATGGCCTCCAAGCTTTGTGAAGGCTTATACCTTGCCGGAGAGCTTCTGGACGTAGACGGCTACACCGGCGGGTTCAACCTCCAGATCGCCTGGTGTACCGGCCGGGCGGCGGGGGTGGCTGCCGCCAGGTACATATCAGAAGGAGGAGATCACCTATGAGCCACCGCGCCATCGCCATCGATGGCCCCTCCGGGGCGGGCAAGTCCACCCTGGCCAAGGCCATTTCCAAGGAGCTGGGCTTTCTCTATGTAGATACCGGGGCCATCTACCGCACCGTGGGCCTGGCCGCCCTGCGTCAGGGGTTCTCCCCCGCCGACGAGTCCGCCGTCCTGGCCCTGCTCCCCTCCCTGGTCATTACCACCGGGTATGGGACAGACGGTCTTCAGCATATGTACCTCAACAGGGAGGACGTGACCGAGGCGATCCGCCAGCACGCCGTCTCCGACGCCGCCAGCCAGGTCTCCGCCATCCCCGGCGTGCGGGCCTATCTGCTGGACATGCAGCGCCGCTTTGCCCAGGAGAACGACGTGGTCATGGACGGCCGGGACATCGGCACCGTGGTCCTGCCCGACGCCCAGGTGAAGATTTTCCTCACCGCCGACCCCGCCGACCGGGCCCGCCGCCGCTATGAGGAGCTTTTGGCCCGGGGTCAGGAGGCGAATCTCGCCACCATCCTGGCGGACGTGGAGGCCCGGGACTACCGGGACAGCCACCGCGCCGCCGCTCCCCTGACGCAGGCCCCCGACGCCGTGCGGCTGGACACCACCGGCCTCCCCTTCGAGGAAAGCCGTAAGCGCCTGCTGACTCTCGTGAAGGAGAAGCTGTCTCTATGAGTGAATTTTGGTTCAAGATCTTCTATGCCATCGCCTGGTTTTTCTTCAACCTGGTCCATCCCGGCCGAGCCATTGGCCGGGAGAATGTTCCTCAGGACGCCTGCCTGCTCTGCGGCAACCACACCCGCTACTCCGACCCGCTTTTTATCCTCTTCGCCATGGGCCGCAAGGACCACCCCTACATCATGGCCAAGGGAGAGCTGCTGCGCTACCCCGTCCTGGGCTGGATCTTAAAAAAGGTGGGGGTATTCGGCGTAGACCGGGGCAAGTCGGACGTAAAGGCCATCAAGGAAGCCCTGCGGGTGCTGAAGGAGGGCCACAAGCTCCTTCTCTTCCCCGAGGGCACCCGCTTCCGCAGCGGTGAGACCCAGGGAGCCAAAACCGGCGCGGCCATGCTGGCCCTGCGGACCGGGGTGCCCATCGTCCCCATCTGGATGCCCGCCAAAAAGAAGTGGTTCCGCCGCACGCCGGTGGTCTTTGGAGAGGCGTACTACCCCGAAATGCCCGAGGGCGCCAAGCCCACCAACGAGGACTACCGCCGGGTGGCCGACGACCTGCTGGCGCGCATCATGGCCCTGGGTGCTCAGCATGGAAATTAAGCTGGCGAAGACCGCCGGGTTCTGTTACGGCGTGCGCCGGGCGGTGGACATGGCCCAAACCCTGGCGGACAGCGCCAAGCCCTCGGCCATGCTGGGCAGCATCATCCACAACGACCATGTCATTGACCGGCTGCGGTCTCAGGGCATGGCGGTGTGCGCCTCCATCGACGAGCTTCCACCCCGCTGCGCCGTACTGCTACGCTCCCACGGCGAGCCCAAGGCCGTCCACGACGCTCTGGCGGCGGGGGGCTGGGAGGTGGTGGACGCCGCCTGTCCCAATGTTACGCGCATCCACACCCTGGTCCGGGAGGCGGAGGCGGAGGGCCGCATCCCCCTCATTGTGGGTGATCCCGGTCATCCCGAGGTACAGGCCATCGCCGGGTGGTGCGCCCACGGCGTTGTGGTGGACGGCCTCAGCGGCCTGGAGGACTGGCTTTTTGGCGATCCCGCCCGGAGGGAATTGCCCCTTACCATGGTCTCCCAAACCACCGGCCAATCGGTGGCTTGGAAATCCTGCGTGGAATTTGCAAAAAAAGTGTGTACAAATGTGAAAATCTTTGATACAATATGTAATGCTACCTATGCCCGACAGGAGGAAGCCATGGCTTTGGCGGAGGAATGTGACGCCATGCTGGTCATCGGCGACCCCAAGAGCTCCAATACCGCAAGGCTGGCGGAACTTTGCCGGGCACGACACGTCAAAGTGGTATGTATACCCGGCGCGTCGGAACTGGACAAGACCCAATTCACCGGGCTTGCCAAGGTCGGCATCACCGCGGGCGCTTCAACACCCGGGTGGATAATAAAGGAGGTCTATGACATCATGAGCGACGAAAACAACTTTGAGATCGAGGAATCCTTTGCGGAAATGCTGGAGAAGTCGATCAAAACTTTGCATACAGGAGAGAAGGTCACAGGCATCGTTACCGGGCTCACCCCCACCGAAGTCCAGGTCGACCTGGGCACCAAGCACGCGTGCTACATTCCCCTGAATGAACTGACCGACGACCCCAACGCCAAGGTGGAGGACCTGGTGAAGGTCAACGACGAGATCGAATGCTTTGTGGTCCGGGTCAACGACCAGGAGGGCGTTGTCACCCTGTCCAAGAAGCGTCTGGACAGCGTGAAGAGCTGGGACGACATTGAGGCCGCCGAGGAAGACCATTCCATCCTCGAGGGCGTCATCACCGAGGAGAACAAGGGCGGCATCGTGGCCAGTGTCCGCGGCGTACGCGTCTTCATCCCCGCCAGCCAGTCCGGCCTGCCCCGCGGCGCCGACCTGTCCACCATGCTCAAGCAGAAGGTCCGCCTGCGCATCACCGAGGTCAACCGCTCCCGCCGCCGCGTGGTGGGCTCCATCCGCGCTGTGGAGCGCGAGGAGCGCGACGCCAAGGCCGCCGAGGTTTGGGAGTCTATCGAGGAAGGCAAGGTCTACGAGGGCGTTGTCAAATCTCTCGTGAGCTACGGCGCCTTTGTGGACATCGGCGGTGTGGACGGCATGGTCCACATCTCCGAGCTGACCTGGGCCCGCATCAAGCACCCCTCTGAGGTGGTCAATGTGGGTGACGCCGTCACCGTTTACGTCCTCTCCTTCGATAAGGAGAAGCGCAAGATCTCCCTGGGCATGAAGGACCGCAGCCAAGATCCCTGGACTCTCTTCAACGAGAAGTATGCCGTGGGCAGCGTGCTCACCGCCAAGGTGGTCAAGCTCATGACCTTCGGCGCCTTTGCCGAAATCGTTCCCGGTGTGGACGGCCTGATCCACATCTCCCAGCTCTCCGACCACCGGGTGGAGAAGCCCGAGGACGTAGTGAAGGAGGGCCAGGAGGTCACCGTCATGATCACCGCCATTGACCAGGAGAACAAGAAAATCTCCCTCTCCATCCGCGCTCTGCTGGAGGAGGCTCAGGCCGACCGTGAAGCCGAGGCCGCTGAGCGGGCCGCCGAGCCCGACGAGGTGGTCGCCACCAGCGACGCCGACGCCACCACCGTGGCTCCCGCCTTTGCCGAGGAGGCCGAGGCCCCCGCTGACGCGGAGTAAATTCTCTGTACCAAAGCTCGTTTGAGAATGGGCACGCCCGTGCCGGGCGTGCCCATTCTTTGCGGAAAAAGGAGGTCGTCCCCATGCTCACCGGCAGCGATGCCCAGGAATTTTGCCGTCTGCGCCACCAGGCCATCGCCCTGGATTATCAATCTCTGAATCCCCAACAGCTTAAGGGCGTCCTGACCACCCGGGGCCCCCTTTTACTGCTGGCGGGAGCGGGCAGCGGCAAGACCACCG
The DNA here is from genome assembly GCA_910579775.1 of uncultured Oscillospiraceae bacterium. GTDB lineage: Bacteria > Bacillota > Clostridia > Oscillospirales > Oscillospiraceae > MGBC124762. Next base: position 64,708 of record CAJTUE010000006.1, read on the forward strand.
TGCTCATCCACCGCATCTCCAACCTCATCACCTACGGCTGCGGCTCGGACAGCGCCCTGTGCCCCTCCTGGATCACCGGTGACGATCTGCTCTTTCTGCGGGACTACGTCGCCTCCCAGGGCCGCTCCGACCGCCTGCGCATGCGCCAGCTCTGCGCCCTGGACCCCGCCGCCCCCCGGTCTATTCTGGCCATCACCTTCACCAACAAAGCCGCCGGGGAGCTGAAGGAGCGGCTGGCCTCCAAACTGGGAGACGCCGCCAACGACATCTGGGCCGCCACCTTCCACTCCGCCTGTCTGCGCATCCTGCGCCGGGACGCGGACAAGTTGGGCTTTGACAAGTCCTTTTCCATCTACGACACCGACGACTCTCTCCGGGTCATCAAGGAGATCCTGAAGGCCAAGAACATGGACGACAAGATCTTTGCCCCCCGGGCCGTTCTGGGCCAGATCTCCAAGGCCAAGGACCAGGAGCTGCTGTCCAAGCCGTTCCTGGCCCGCCAACAGGCCGCCGGAGACATGTATCTGCTCAAGGTAGCGGAGGTATACGTAGAATATCAAAAGCGCCTTTGGGACGCGGGGGCGCTGGACTTTGACGACCTGATCCTCCACACCGTCCGCCTGCTGGATGAGCACGAGGACGTGCGGAAATACTACCAAAACAAATTCCACTATGTCCTCATCGACGAGTATCAGGACACCAACGCCCTCCAGTACCACCTGGCCTCCCTGCTGGCCGGTGGTCACGGCAACATCTGCGTGGTGGGCGACGACGACCAGTCCATCTACCGCTTCCGGGGCGCCACCATCCAAAATATCCTCTCCTTCGAGGACCAGTACAAGGGCGCCCAGGTCATCCGCCTGGAGGAAAACTACCGCTCTACCGGCCACATTCTGGATGCCTCCAACGCCGTCATCGCTAACAACCAGGGCCGTAAGGGCAAGACCCTCTGGACCCAGCACCCTAAGGGGGACAAGCTCCGGCACTACACCGCCATGAACGAGAGCGACGAGGCCCAATATGTCGCCGGAGAGATCATCAACGGCGTACAGGAGGGCAAGCACTGGCGGGACTTCGCCATTCTCTACCGCATGAACGCCCAATCCAACCAGTTGGAGACCGCCCTCAAGCGCAACGGCGTCCCCTACCGCATCTACGGTGGCACGCGGTTTTTCGACCGGGCCGAGGTCAAGGATATGCTGGCCTATCTCTTCGTTTTGCAAAACCCCGCCGACGATCTCCGCCTGGTCCGTATCATCAACAACCCGCCCCGGGGCATCGGCGCCACCACCGTTGAACGGGCCCAAGCCATCGCCGCCCAAAGCGGCGTCTCCCTGTGGGCCGTGGCCTCCCACGCCGCCGACTACCCGGAGCTTTTAAAGGCTCAGGCCCGGTTGGCCGACTTCACCAAGCTCATGGTGGAGCTTCATGACCTTCTGTCCACCATGGACCTGGCCAGCTTCTATGAGGAGCTGCTGCTCCGCACCGGCTACGCTGCCATGCTGGAGAGCAAAAACACCGTGGAGGACCGGGGCCGACTTGAAAACGTCCGAGAGCTCCTGACCTCCATCAACGGCTACCTACAGGACGCCGCCGCGGCGGGAGAAGACCCCTCTCTGGCAGGCTTTTTAGACGTGGTCTCCCTCTTCACCACCCTGGACAGCGGCGAGGAGGGAGAGGACTGCGTGGCCATGATGACCATGCACTCCGCCAAGGGGCTGGAATTCCCCTCGGTATTTCTGGTAGGCATGGAGGACGGCGTCTTCCCCGGCATACGCTCCATCGGCGACGCCGAGGAAATGGAGGAAGAACGCCGCCTCTGCTACGTAGCCATGACCCGGGCCAAGGAGCGGCTGTACCTCACCTCCGCCGCCCAGCGTATGCTCTTCGGCCACACCACCTGTAACCAGCCCTCCCGCTTTGTCAAGGAGATCCCCCCCGACTACGTAGAACGCAGCGGCCGGGATCTGCTCTTCCACCGCGATCCGCTGGAGGACTGGGGTGGGCCCATCTCCATCGAGCGGCAGGACGCCTCCCCCGTCTCAGGCGTCTCCCGTCCCCGTCCCGCCGCCTCCGGCGGCTCCGGCCTTGGACGGTACGCCCCCGGCGGCTCCCGCCGCAGCGCCTCGGGCACCTTCCGGGAATATGGCTTCGACGAAGACCACGAGACCCAGGGCGTCTTCAAAAAGGGTCACCGTCCCCCCTCCGCCGCCGCCGTTCCTGCCGCCCGGCCCGCCGCCCCCGCGCAGCAGGCGGCCTTGCCCGACTACAAGGTGGGCGACCAGGTCCAGCACTCCGCCTTCGGCTTAGGGCTGATCCTCTCTCTCAAGCCCATGGGCAACGACGCCCTGGTGGAGATCGCCTTCGACAGCGTGGGCACCAAGCGACTCATGCTCCGCTCCGCGGCGAGCCACATGACCAAAAAGGGTTAAGGCATCTACCTTTATAGTTATACCCAAAACCGCCAGGGGAAGTCCTTGGCCTCCTGGGCATAGTCGATCCCGATTCTTGGCCCGCAATGGAGGTTCCCCACCGCCCGGTCTCGGGGCAGTACATAGAGGGGCGGGGTCAGCAGATCGTGGCCGTTCTGCCGTTTGTCAAGGGACAAAGCCTTACACACCTTGCCCGGACCGTTGAGGAAGTTCTTGCGCTGATAAGAGCTCCACTTCTCCGGGACCGCGCCAAAGCGCAGCCGGGCCATGGTCTCCTCCCCTGCTACCGCCTCGATGGCGCGGATGAGCACCGCCGCCGGTTCCCCTTCCCGCTCGGTGACAAAATTCAGGCAGGTATACATCCCATAAATGAGGTAGAGATATGCGGTCCCCGGCCTGGCAAACAGGGTCTCGGTGCGGCCGGTGCGTTTGTAACCGTATGCATGGCACGCCTTATCACAGCGGCCGATATAGGCCTCCGTCTCGGTGATGCGGCCCACCAGCCGCTCCCCCTCATATTCCCGTACCAGCAGGCACCCCAGCAGGTCCTTCGCTACCTCCAGAGTGTCCCGGTCATAAAATTCCCGCGGCAAGCTCTTCATGGTACCACCTCTTTCCCTTTTAGCATATCATGCCCACAAAGGAGACGTCAACCCATGTCCTCGACCAAAGCCACGCTCTGGCCCCAGCTGCTCATCGTCTGCGCCACGATCATTTGGGGCTCCTCCTTCCTTATCATGAAGCAGACGGTGGACGGCATCCCCGTTTTCACCCTGCTGGCCATTCGCTTTACCGTGGCCGGGGTCCTGCTCTCCCTGGTCTTCTGGAAAAAGTGGCGTCTTCTGAACAAGGAGACCCTTCTAGGCGGCGGACTGTTGGGCACTCTCATGTTTCTGGGCTACGTCTTCCAGACCTACGGCCTCAGCGGCATTGGCTCCTGGGAGGGGACAACGCCGGGCAAAAACGCCTTCCTGACCGCCACCTACTGTGTTCTGGTGCCCTTTTTAAACTGGCTCCTCACCCGCAAGCGGCCTGACCGCTATAACATAGCCGCGGCGGTGCTCTGTCTGCTAGGCATCGGCCTGGTCTCCCTCACCGAGGACTTTACCGTTGTGGGCGGCGATGTCATCACCCTGGTGTGCGGCGTCGCCTTTTCCCTTCACATTCTGGCTGTGGACCGGTATGCCAAGACCTGCGACATTCTGCTCCTTACCGTGCTTCAGTTCCTCTTTATGGCCCTGTGGTCCTGGATCGGGGTTTTCCTGGCCGGAGAGACCCTGAGCGTCCTTCCCAGCGGCGCGGATATCCTTCGTCTGGGCTATCTGGCGGTGTGCGCCTCCGGCCTTGCCATGCTGTTCCAAAACATCGGTCAGGCCAACACCCCTCCCTCCACCGGGGCGGTCCTGCTTAGCCTGGAAGCTCCCTTTGGCGTGGTGTTCTCCGTCCTCTTCGGGACTGAGCGGCCCACCGCCCAAATGTACCTGGGCTTCGTGCTGATCTTCTTCGCGGTGATCCTGTCCGAAACCAAGCTGTCCTTCCTGTCGAAGAAAAAAGCAGAAATTGGGGGTTGACATTTTCCCTTGGGGCGTTTATAATGCCCATAACAACTTCATCACAGTAAACCGATGAGGAAGAAGAGTAACCGGTGTCCCGTCAAGGTATAGCGAGCTTCGGACGGTGAGAGCGAAGCCCCTGGCGACCGGTGAATGGCCTTCCGAGGGCGGGCTGAACGGCGTGCTTGAAAAGGCGCTTAGTAGTTCCCGACGGGTCCCCTCCCGTTACAGCGCAGGGATGCGTATGATGGTACGCATAAGCGAGCGGGCGTTTTCAAACGCCAATTTGGGTGGTATCGCAGAAGCAAGTGCTTTTGTCCCATGTGGGGCAAGAGCACTTTTGTTTTTCAAAGGCCGGGTGGCGACCGGCCCCTCCATCGACCACTCAAAATCTATTTTTTTGGAGGTATTTCCCATGAAAAAGCACAACATCGTCAAGAAGGTCCTCGCTCTCTCCGCCGCCGCCGCGCTGGTCCTCTCCCTCGCCGCCTGTACCGGCGGCACGATTTCCAGTCCCGACGGCCCCTCGGTCAATGTGGGCGACGGCAAGACCTACCGGATCGGCATCTGCAACTACGTAGACGACGCTTCCCTCAACCAGATCAACGAAAACATCCAGGCCCGGCTCAAGGAGATCGGTGCGGAGAGGGGCGCCACTTTCCAGATCGACTATGAAAACCCCAACGGCGACGCCGCCGTCATGAACCAGATCATCGCCAACTTCCAGGCGGACAAGGTGGATCTGATGGTGGGCATCGCCACCCCCGTGGCCATGGCCATGCAGGCCGCCACCGAGGACGCCAAGACCCCCGTGGTCTTCTCCGCCGTGTCCGACCCGGTGGGCGCCAAGCTGGTGGATTCCATCGAGGCCCCTGGCCACAACATCACCGGCACCAGCGACTATCTGGACACCAACGCTGTGATGGACCTCATCTTTGCCGCCGACCCCAACGCCGCCAAGATCGGCTTCCTCTATGACGTGGGCCAGGATTCCTCCACCGCCCCCATCGCCCACGCCAAGGAGTATCTGGACGCCAAGGGCGTGGCCTACGTGGAGCGCACCGGCACCAACGCCACCGAGGTGGCCCAGGCCGCCCAATCTCTGGTGGCTGACGGGGTGGACGCGGTGTTCACCCCCACCGACAACACCATCATGGAGTCCTATCTGGCCATCTATGAGACCTTTGCCAACGCCAAGATCCCCCACTACACCGGTGCGGATTCCTTCGCCCTCAACGGCGCGTTTCTGGGCTACGGCGTGGACTACGCCAACCTGGGCCGTGAGACCGCCAACATGATCGCCGATATCCTCATCGACGGCAAGGACCCCGCCACCCTGGCGGTGAAGACCTTTGACAACGGCACCGCCACTGTCAACACCGAGACCTGTGCCGCCGTCGGCTTTGACTATGATACCATTGAGGCCGCCTTTGCCCCCCTGTGCACCAAGGTGCAGTCTATCACCACCGCCGAGAGCTTTGGCGACCTGGCGGGCTGATGACCCCACACGCATTTTTCTTCAGGAGGTAACGTTATGTCCTTCGCGGAGCTCCAAACCGTTCTGGAACTGGGCCTGATCTGCTCCCTCACCGTGCTGGCCCTGTTTTTGAGCTATTCCATGCTCAACGTCTGCGACCTGTCCACCGACGGTTGCTTTACCCTGGGCGCCACCATGGGGGCCATGGTTGCGGCGGCGGGCCACCCCTTCCTCTCTCTTTCCGCGGCCATGCTGGCAGGGGTGTGCTCCGGCTTTGTGGTCGCCCTGCTGCAGACCAAGCTGGGCATCAACAGCCTGCTGGCGGGCATCATCGTCAACACCGGGCTATACTCGGTGAACATCGCCATCATGTCCGGCGCCGCGCGCATCAACCTCACCAAAACGCCCACCGTGTTTTCTATGGTAAAGTCCGTGCTGGCGGGCACCCCTCTGGCGGGCTGGCACATAACAGTGGTGGCCGGAACGGCGGTGATCCTGGCGGTGGTCCTTCTCACCCTGTTTCTCAACACCCGCCTGGGCCTCGCCATCCGCGCCACAGGCAACAACCCGGACATGGTCCGCTCCTCCTCCATCAACCCCGCCTTTACCACCATCGTGGGGCTGTGCGTGGCCAATGCCCTCACCGGCCTGTCCGGCTGTCTCATGGCTCAAGCCCAGCAGTCCACCGAAATCAACATCGGCAGCGGCATGGTCACCATCGCCCTGGCCTCTCTCCTGATCGGCGGCACCCTGCTGGGCCGGGGCGGCATCTTTACCCGAGCTGTTGGGATGGTGCTGGGGGCGTTCCTCTTCCGGCTGGTGTACGCCGTGGCTCTGCGGCTGGATATGCCCGCCTTCATGCTCAAACTGGTGTCCGCGATCATCGTGGCCCTGGCCCTGGCCCTGCCCTATCTGAAGAGCCAGTGGCCGGTCATCTCCCGGCGGCTCTCCTACAAAAAGGCCCTGGCCGGAAAGGAGGGGAAGTAAGCCATGCTGGATATCTCCCACATCTCCAAGACCTTCAATCCCGGCACAGTGAACGAAAAAAAGGTGATCCACGACCTTTCCCTCCATCTGGACCCCGGTGACTTCGTCACCATCATCGGCTCCAACGGCGCGGGCAAGTCCACCCTCTTCAACGCCATCTGCGGCGACTTCCTCACCGACAGCGGCTCCATCGTGGTCAACGGACAGGACGTTACCTTTATGCCCTCCTATAAGCGCTCCAAGCACATCGGGCGGCTGTTCCAGGACCCCATGCGGGGCAGCGCGCCGGGAATGACCATTGAGGAAAACCTGGCCCTGGCCGCGGGAAGCGGCGGGTGGTTCTCCCACGTGGGTGCCAGGGAGAAAAAGTCCTTCCGGGACCGTCTGGCCCAGCTGGACATGGGCCTGGAGGATCGGATGAGGCAGCCCGTGGGCCTGCTCTCAGGCGGCCAGCGGCAGGCCCTGACCCTGCTGATGTCCACCATGAATCCCCCTTGGTTGCTGCTCCTTGACGAGCACACCGCTGCCCTGGACCCCGCCACGGCGGAGAAGGTGCTGGAGATCACCAAGGACGTGGTGGCGGAGCACTCCATCACCACCCTCATGGTCACCCACAACATGACCCAGGCCCTGGAGCTGGGCAACCGCACCCTGATGATGAACGCCGGCGACATCGTGCTGGACGTGTCCGGCGAGGAGCGCGCCCACATGACGGTCAACGACCTGCTGGACCGCTTCCGCCAAGGCGCGGGCAAGGCCCTGGACAACGACAGGATGCTGTTGAGCTGACCCTCCGGCCCGATGAGGGCATCGGGCCCTACACAGCCTAGGACAGAGAGACGGTTGTACCGCGGGCGGGTTTAGGACCCGCCCTACAGCACCCCGATAAGGCCAACGCGCCCTCCACGCTTTTATCAAAACGCCGCAGACCGTGATGGTCTGCGGCGTTTTTTATCCTTCCTTTTCCCGGAACAGGCGGTTGAAGTCCCGGGGCTTACGGGAGGTGAGGGAGATGGTCTCCCCGGTAACGGGATGAGTAAAGGTAAGGCGGCTGGCGTGAAGGCACAGCCGTCCGATGGGGCTTTTCTCCCCGCCGTATTTGCGGTCCCCCACCACCGGGCAGCCAAGGTCCTTCATATGGACACGGATCTGATTTTTCCGCCCCGTGTGGAGGAACAGCTCCAACATAGAATAGCCGTTAGAGCTCTTTTTCACCTGATATTCGGTGACTGCCTCCTTGCCCCGGGGGTCGTTGGTGGAGTAGACCAGGTGGGTCGTGGTCTCCTTGAGGAAGGACCGCACCACCCCCTGGCGCTCCTTGGGCGCGCCGCTCACCGCCGCCACATACACCCGCTCTTTGACCGCCCTCTCCCAGTCCTTCTGGAGCTGTTCTTTGACCTCCCGGCTCTTGGCAAAGAGGAGCAGGCCGGAGGTGTCCTGATCCAGGCGGTGGACCACATGGAGCTGGGCCCTCTCGTCCTTGGCGCGCTGGTGGTCCAGCACCATGCGGTAGGCTGTGCGCTCCCGCTCCTTGTCGCTGGCCACCGCCAGCAGACCCGCGGGCTTCTCGATGGCCAACAGCCAGTTATCCTCATAGCAGATGGGAAAGGGCAAATCGGCGGGGGCCGGAGCGCCGGGCGGCAGGATGGTCACCACCTGTCCCGGCGCCAGCGGCGTGTCGTGCCGTGTCACCACCTGTCCGTCCACCAGCACCTGGCGGTTGGTCAGCAGGCTCTTCACCGCGTTTCTCGACTTGCCCTTCACGTTGGCCAGCAGAAACTCCAGCGCCTGGCCTTGCTCCTCCACCGCCAACTCCCGCCGTTGGGGCTCCCTTTTACGTATCTCCATAAAAGCTCCTCTCACAGTAGCGGCGAGAAGATCCGCAGAATACTGCGGACCAGCCGCTGGGGCCAGGGTACGTTGCGGCAGTCCTCCAGGGTCCACTCCCGGCACTGCTCCAGCGTCTCCAAAAAGTCCTTCTTAATGTCCAGCACTGCGGGGTCGTCCATCAGCAGCGCGCCGTTTTCAAAGTGGAGAAACAGACTGCGGTAGTCCAGATTCACCGAGCCCACCGTCCCCCAGCGGTCATCCACCGCCACATTTTTCCCGTGGACAAAGCCGGGGGTATACTCATAGATCCTCACCCCGCCCCGGATCAGCGGCTCGTAGTGGGCGCGGGTCATCTGGAACACCGTTTTCTTGTCCGGGATGTGGGGGGTGATGATCCGCACATCCACCCCCGCCTTGGCGGCGTTGACCAGAGCGGTGTTCATCACCTCGTCGATAATGAGGTAGGGGGTGGTAATGTAGATATACCGCTTGGCCCGGTTAAATAGGTTGAGATATACCGTCTCCCCCACCGGCTCGTCATCCCATGGGCAGTCGGTGTAGGGCTGGACCCAGCCGGTTTCGGGGAATACGGCCACATCCTGGGGTTTAAACTCCTGGATGCGCTCCTGCTTCCCTGTGGTGAAGGCCCACATGGTGAGGAACATCACCGACATGGACCAGGCCGCCGGGCCCTCGATGCGGATGGCGCTGTCCTTCCAGTGTCCAAACCGTTCCTTACGGTTGATATACTCGTCGGCCAGGTTCACCCCGCCGGTAAACACCACCTTGCCGTCCACCGCCATGATCTTGCGGTGGTCCCGATTGTTCATCAGGGAAGACACCACCGGAACGAAGCGGTTAAAGTTCCTGCACTTGATACCAAATCGCTCCAGCTCCTTGTCATAGTGGCTGGGCAAAGTAAACACACAGCCGATGTCATCGTAGATCACCCGCACATCCACCCCGGCAACGGCCTTTTCCTTTAAGATATCCAGCACCGCGCCCCAGAATTCCCCGGGCTGGATGATAAAATACTCGATGAAGATATACTTTTCCGCGCTGCGCAAAGCCTCCAGCATAGGCTGAAAGCAAGCGTCTCCCACAGGATAATAGGTGACCTTGCTGTCGGAATAGGCGGGGCAGTGGGCATACCGCTCCAGATACCGCGCCTGGGCGCCCGCTGCAACCCCCGACCGCGCCGCCACTGTTTCCCAACAGCAATCCTCCTTCAGCGCTTCCTCCATACTGTGCTCCATGCGCTGGAGCCTGCGGCGCATAGAGGGGGTAAAGCGGTTGCCCCGGCTGAGCAGATAGAGCACGCCTCCCAGCACCGGCAGGCTCAGGATCAAAATGATCCAGGCGATCTTATAGCCGGAGTTGGTAGTGGAGGATGACACGATCCACAGCACCGCCGCCAGCGACAACAGCGTCGCACACCAGTAAAGAGGGATAAAATATTGGCTGAACATGGTCATGGCCACCGCCAAAACGCCCAACTGAAGCAGGATCGCGATGCCGGTCAGGGCAACGCGGTGGGTCAGGATGGAACCGAGTTTTTTCATGTCTTGCTCTCCTTTACCACCACCGCGTCTTCGCCCAGCACAAGCTTCAGCTCCGCCAGCAGCGCCTCATGGAGGCCGCAGGTCACGCCGCCCAGCCGTTTGTCCTCCTCCTCCAGATAGAGCACCACCTTGCTCTGTCCGGGAAACATCGTTAGGATGCAGTTTACCCGCTCCAGGTGCGGGTCCCGCTCATTCTTCAGGCGCAGATAGAGCTTCTGAAGCGCCTGGGGACCGCCCTCCTTCACCATACCGTCCTCCAGCGGAAAGACCTTGTCGCAGAGCAGCTGGGGCGCCTTTTCATCCCGCACCGACAGCTTGCCATGCGCCAGCACAGGGAAATTCGCCTTCAGGTAGCTTCCGCTTTCATTCAAGGTCCGGGAAAAGACCAGCAGCTCCATGCCGCCGGTATCGTCCTCCAGGGTCACATAGGCCATCAGGGTATTGTTCCGGGTGGTCTTGGTCTTTACCGCGGAGACCACCCCCGCGATGACCACCTGCTGCTCGTCCCGGTACCGCTCCGGTCCGTCCTCCCGCGCGAAATCCGCCAGGATGGGCCCGATGGGCTCCGCCCCACGGGCGCGGGCGGCGGCGCGGAACTCGTCCATGGGGTGGCCGGAGAGATAGAGACCAGTGATCTCCTTCTCCATGAGCATCCGCTCCCGCTGGGTGTATTCGGGGATGTTGGGCATGGGGATCTCGGGGATGGTGACGGTCTCCCCTCCCCCTCCGCCGAAGAGGTCGAACTGCCCCTCCAGGCTCTGCTTGTGGGCCTCTCCCACCGCTCCGGCCACCTGGTCGCAGACCTGCATGAGCTGGGAGCGGCGGGCGCCGGTGGAGTCGAAAGCTCCGGAGCGGATCAGGCTCTCCAGCACCCGGCGGTTCAGGTCGTAGTCATACATCCGGGCACAGAAATCGGTAAAGGAGGTAAAGGGCCCGTTCTTCTCCCGCTCGGCCAGCAGGCTCGCGGTAAAGCCCCGGCCCACCCCCTTCAGCGCCGCCAGGCCGAAGCGGATGTTCTCCCCCGAGACGGTAAATTCCGTTTCCGACTGGTTCACATCCGGCGGCAGAAGGGAGATGCCCATATCCTTGCACTCGGCAATATACTCCGCCACCTTCTCCTTGGAGTCCAGCACCGAGGTCAAAAGGGCCGCCATATACTCCCGGGGGTAGTGGTATTTGAACCACGCGGTCTGATAGGCCACAATGGCGTAGCTCACCGCGTGGGCCTTGTTGAAGGCGTAGTTGGCGAAGTCGTAGATCTCGTCGTAGATGGCCTCGCCCGCCTTTACGTCGATGCCGTTGCCCACACAGCCGGGAATGCTTCGCTTGGGATCTCCCCGCAGGAATGCCTCCCGCTCCCGCTCCACGTCCTTGGCCTTCTTCTTGCTCATGGCCCGGCGGACCATATCCGCCTGTCCCAGAGAGTAGCCGCCCAGCTTGCGGAAGATTTCGATGACCTGCTCCTGGTAGACGATACAGCCGTAGGTATTGGACAAAATGGGCTCCAGAGCCGGGTGCTTATACCGGATGAGCTTGGGGTCCTGGGCGCAGGCGATGAACCGGGGGATGGAGTCCATGGGGCCGGGGCGGTAAAGGGCGATGATAGCGGTAATGTCCTCAATGCTCCTGGGCTTGAGTCCCACGCACACCCCCGTCATCCCCGCCGACTCCATCTGGAACACCCCCGAGGTCTTTCCCTCGGAGAGCATACGAAACACGTCCGCGTCGTCCATGGGGATGCTCTTAATATCAAAGGCCGGGTCACTGCGACGCACCATCTGGACGGCGTCGTCCAGAATGGTGATGTTGCGCAGACCCAAAAAGTCCATTTTTAAAAGGCCCAGCTCCTCAATAGTGGTCATGGTGTACTGGGTCACCGGCACCCCGTCGTTGGTGGCCAGGGGCACATATTCATACACCGGCCTGCTGGTGATCACCACCCCGGCGGCGTGGGTGGAGGTGTTGCGCGGCATCCCCTCCACCGCCATGGCCGTGTCGATGAGCCCCTTGACCCGCTCGTCCTCCTCACAGCGGTCCCGCAGCGGCTTGGAGAGCTTGAGGGCGTTGTCCAGGGTGATCTTGGGGTCGAAGGGGACCTCCTTAGCGATGGCGTCCACCTCAGCGTAAGGGAAGCTCAGCGCCCGGCCCACGTCCCGGATGGCCGCCCGGGCCTTCAGGGTACCGAAGGTGACGATCTGGCTTACCCGGTCCGCGCCATATTTCTCCGTCACGTAGTCGATCACGTCCTGGCGGCGGCGGATGCAGAAGTCGGTGTCGATATCGGGCATGGTCACCCGCTCGGGGTTCAAGAACCGCTCGAACACCAGGTCATACTTCATGGGGTCCACGTCGGTGATTTCCAGGCAGTAGCTCACGATGCTTCCCGCCGCCGAGCCGCGGCCCGGCCCCACGGGGATGCCGTTTTTCTTGGCGTAGCCGATGAAGTCGGAGACGATGAGGAAGTAGTCCACAAACCCCATCTGGCGGATGACCCCCATCTCGTAGCTCAGCCGCTCCCGGTACTCCGGCAGCACCTCCTTGTACCGCCGCTCCAGCCCCGCCTCACAGATGTCCTTAAAGTAGTCCCAGCTGTCGGTATACCCCTCAGGCAGCTGGAACTGAGGCAGGTGGTGCTTGCCGAACTCAAAGTCCACCTGGCACATCTCCGCGATCTTTGCCGTGTTCTCCAGCGCCTCGGGAAAATCGGGAAAGAGGGACGCCATCTCTTCCTCACTCTTGAGGTAGAATTCCTCCGTTTCAAACTTCATGCGGTTGGGGTCGTCCACCGTCTTGCCCATCTGCACGCACATGAGCACGTCCTGGGTCCGGGCGTCCGTCCTGGAGAGATAGTGGGCGTCGTTGGTGACCACCAGGGGCAGGCCGGTCTCCTCGTGCAGACGGATGAGCCCCGCCGCCACCTGCTTCTGCACCGGGATGCCGTGGTCCTGAAGTTCCAGATAGTAATGCTCCGGGCCAAACAGCTCGGCCATCTCCAGAGCGTAGGTCTTGGCCCCCTCATAGTCCTCCGCCATCAGCCGCCGGGGAAGCTCCCCCGCCAGACAGGCGGACAGGGCGATAAGCCCCTCGCTGTGCTCCCGAAGCAAATCCGTGTCGATGCGCGGCTTGTTGTAAAACCCCTCGGTGTAGCCCATGGAGACCATGTAGGAGAGGTTTTCGTACCCCTTCATATTCTCGCACAGCAGCACCAGATGGCGCGCCTCGTTGTCCAGCCCGTGCTCCCGGTCAAACCGGGTCCGGGGAGCCACATACACCTCACAGCCGATGACCGGATGGATCCCCGCCGCCTTACAGGCCTTGTAGAAGTCGATGGCGCCGTACATATTGCCGTGGTCGGTGATGGCGATGGCGCTCTGCCCCAGCTCATGAAGCCGCGCCGCCAGCTTGTCGATGCGGCACACCCCGTCCAGCAGAGAGTATTGTGTATGTACATGTAAATGGGCAAAGGCCATAGAGACGACCCCCTTTTCATTTGTGTTGCTTTTACCTTGTCCCGAGTCCATTAACTCACAAAAGGCAAACCTCTCTCGTAAAATTTACGACTGCTTGATCTCCTTGTCCACATCCAGCGCCATGAGCTTGCGCAGGCGGTGGTTGAGGCAGGATTTGCTCACCGGGGGGGTGCATTGGGCGGCCAGCTCGGAGAGGGTGCACTCGGGAAACTCCCGGCGCAGGCGGGCGGTCTCCTGAAGCTTGTCCGGCAGAGAAGAAAGGACGCCCCGGGCCTCCAGGCGCGCGATGGCCGCCAGCTGCTCCTGGGCGGCCTGGACGGCCTTATCCACATTGGCCGCGTCGCAGTTGACCCGGCGGTTGACCCCGTTGCGGATGTCCTTTTCCAGCTTGGCGTTCATGACCTCCATGGCGGACACCCCCGCGCCCATCATGGTGAGCAGCTCCTCCAGGGTCTCGCTGTGCTTCACATAGGCCACAAAGTTTCCCTTTCGAGTGGTCTGCTTGGCCTGGAACCCCATCTCCCGCAGTACCACAGGAAAGGCCCGGCTCACCGCCCGGTGGGTAGTGACCCACTCCAGATGGTAGTCCTTCTCCGGGTCGGTCACCGCGCCCCCCGCCAGAAACGCCCCCCGGCAGAAGGCCACCCGGCAGCACTCCTCCTCCACCAAAGGGAAGTTCAGCGTCCGGCTCACCGTCTGCCCCGGCTCATAGCCGTAGCACCGCTCCAGCGTCTCCAGCTTGCCCGGCTGGCAGATGGCAAACACCCGCTTCCCGGTGTCGCCGGGGGCGGGGCGGCGGTCAAAGTCCATGTGGAACGCCTTGCGAAACAAGAGGGGCAGACGCTTGGCAAAGGCGTCCGACTCGGTGACGATGCGCGCCTCACGGCTTGTCCAGCTGTTGCAAAAGAGAAGGATGCCGTAGCACTCCGCCACCGCGCAGCATTTTTTGGTCAGCTTGCCCCGGCAAAGCTCCTCCTTCACCCGCGCGGAAAAGGTCATGGCGCTCACATCCTCTCTCTTGAAGTGATCCTTGTCTGCCCTTAGAAAATACGGGTGTGGCCTCGCTCCTGGTAGAGCTCCAGCACCGCCTTGGCCAACAGCTCCGGCTCGTGGCGGGCATACCGCGCGCCCACGGGGGTGGTCAATGGCCGCTCCACCACCTCTACCCCCAGCCGCGCCAGACGGTCGTGGTCGATGACGATGGGCCGGGCGTCCTCCTCCCGGTACCGCTCCAGCAGCTCAGGCGCCACCGTGGCGTTGTTGCAAAGGCAGATATCCAAATTGCCCAGGCCATGCTCCATCAGCGCCTCCACGTGGTCGGCGGCGGTCATGTCCTCTGTCTCCCCGTCCTGGGTCATGATGTTGCACACGTAAATTTTCAGCGCGTCGGACTGGCTGATGGCCTCCGCCACCCCATCCACCAGCAAATTGGGGATCACGCTGGTATAAAGGCTCCCGGGGCCAAGCAAAATAAGCTCCGCGCTCTCAATGGCCTCCAGCGTTTCAGGGAGGGCCGGGGGATGCCCGGGCAGCAACCGCACATGGGCCACCCGGCAGTCCTGCTCCTTCTTGAATTGGAATATCTTGGATTCTCCCAATACGCGGGTGCCGTTTTCAAACACAGCCTCGATGTCCACATTGGCGTTGGTGACAGGCAGGACCCGGCCGGAGATAGCCAGGACCTGGCTCATGCGGGCCACCGCCTGGTCAAAGGAGTCGGAGATGCCGTAGAGGGCGGCCAGCAGAAGGTTTCCAAAGCTCTGCCCCGCCAGGGAACCGTCGGTGAAACGGTAGGCCAGCAGCTGGCTCATCACCGGCTCCACATTGGCCAGGGACTGCATACAGTTGCGGATGTCGCCGGGGGGCAGCATCCCCAGATCCTGGCGCAGCATCCCCGAGCCGCCGCCGTCGTCGGCCACGGTGACGATGGCGGTGAGATCGTCCACTTGTCCCTTCAGGCCGCGAAGCATATTGGAAAGGCCGTGGCCGCCGCCGATGGCGACCACCTTAGGCCCGCGTGGTGTTGTCATAACGCTCCCCTCCTCACGCCCGGGTCATATCCCGGTGGTTCTCGCTGGCGTTATAGCCCTTCTGACGGATGAAGTCCGCCAGGGACCGGGTGATGGCCACCGAGCGGTGCTGGCCCCCGGTACAGCCGATGGCGATGACCAGCGCGCTCTTGCCCTCCTCCACATAGAGGGGGAGAAGAAAGCTCATCAGGTCCTCCAGGTGCTTGACCAGGTCGGCGGTCTGCTGATAGCCCCAGAGGAAATCCCGCACCCCCGCGTCCAGCCCCGTCTGGCGGCGCAGCTCAGCGATGTAAAAGGGATTGGGAAGACAACGCACGTCAAAAACCAAGTCGGCCTCAATGGGAACACCGTATTTGAAGCCAAAGGAGACCACCGAAACACTCATCTCCGGTCCCTGGCCGGGGGTGCCGAAGAGCCGAAGCACCTCTCCATGCAGCTTGGCGGTGGAGAGGGCGGTGGTGTCGATGATGTACTCGGCCCGCTTGCGCACCGGCGCCATGGCCGCGCGCTCCAGCTCCGCCGCCTGCACCAGAGTGCGGCCGTCCTTGGCCAGGGGGTGGCCGCGGCGGGTCTCCTTGTAGCGCTTGATGATGGTCTCGGTGGACGCCTCCACGAACACGATCTTGTGCCCGCACTTCATGGCCTCCAGCTGCTCCAGGGCGAAAAACAGCCCGTCAAAGGTCTGTCCCCCCCGGATGTCGGTGACCAGGGCCACCCGGTCATATTTCCCCGGGCTGGCCATGCACAGCTCCGCCAGCGGGGGGATCAGCTGGGCGGGGAGGTTGTCGACACAGTAGAATCCCATATCCTCCAAAAAGGAGGCCACCTTGCTTTTCCCCGCCCCTGAAAGGCCGGATACGATGATAAATTCCATTCGCTCCACCAACCTAATCTAAAATTTCCACTTCCGGCTCCAGGGTGACCCCCGTTTGGGCCGCCACCCTCCGCCTGACCTCATCCATCACCGCCAGCACATCGGCGGCGGTGGCGTTGTCCACGTTGACCACAAAGCCCGCGTGCTTCTCAGAGACCTGGGCTCCGCCGATCCGCAGCCCCTTCAGCGCGCACTGGTCGATGAGGGCGGCGGCAAAGTGTCCCTCCGGCCGCTTGAAGGTCGAGCCCGCGCTGGGGTATTCCAGAGGCTGCTTCTCCCGCCGCCGCCGGGCCAGCTCCGCCATGACGGCTTGGATCTCCTCCCGGTCCCCCGGCTCCAGGCCAAAGCACACCGCCGTCACCAGCAGATGCTCTTCACAAAACAGGCTGTGGCGGTAAGAAAAGCGGCATTCCTCCCTGGACAAGCGGCGCTTCTCCCCGGTCTCGGCGAGAGCTTCCACCCAGCGGACCGCTCCGCTCAGCTCGCCGCCGTAGGCACCCGCGTTCATCCGCGTGCCGCCGCCCACACTTCCGGGGATCCCCTGGGCAAACTCCAGACCGGTCAACGCGTTTTGCGCGGCGACATTAGCCAACCGCGCCAGGGACACGCCGCTTCCGGCAACGATCGCTCCGTTCTCCCCTAAGGTCAGGTTGTCCAGCCCGGCGGTGGACACCACCACGCCGTCAAAGCCGTCGTCCGCAGCCAAAACATTGGAGCCGTTTCCCAAAAAGAAGGGCTTAATACCGGCCTCGTGACAGCGCCGCAGGATCTCCGCCGCCTCCGCCTCGTCCTTGGGACGCAAAAACCAACGGGCGGGGCCGCCGACGCGGAAGGTGGTGTGGGCGCGCAGAGGCTCCCGCTCCAGCAGCTCCAGCTCCGGCATGACCTCCCGCCAGCTCACGTTTCCGCTCATGTCCCCGCCTCCCTAAAAATCATTACACATATTATAACAAATTCCCCGCCCAAATAGAATACCCGGCAGACAATTTGTGGGGCAACTCACGAAGAGCGCCCGCCGGACACATAACCGCGCCGAGGCTGGACATACTAGCTCTGCCCGATAAAGAGGAGGAGAAGGTATGCTCATTGATAAGATCGCCCTGTTTCTCGCCATCGTCGGCGGGCTCAACTGGGGCAGTGTGGGACTGTTCAAGGTGGACCTCGTGGCTTATCTCTGCGGCGGCGCGGCCACTCCCCTGGCCCGGATCATCTACGTGGTGGTCGGCCTGGCGGCTCTGTGGTGCGTGACCCTGCTCTTTCGCGACACCCAGAGCGAGAACCGTCATCACACACAGACAGCCTAAACAAAAAGCCCGCCGTCAGGCGGGTTTTTTGCCGTCTTAATCCTCTAGGGGCAGGCGGATGGTGACCCGGCAGCCGCCCCCCTCGGCGTTGGACAGGGTCAGCGTCCCGCCGTGGCGGGTGATGATCTCCTCGCACACCGCCAGCCCGATCCCCGAGCCTCTGGCCTTGGACGAGCCCTTGTAAAACTTATACTTCACGTGGGGCAGCTCGTCCTCGGGAATGCCGGGGCCGTAGTCCCGGATGGTGATGACCGCCTCCCCGTCCTCCCGGCGAATGGCGCTCTCAATGCGCTCCCCCGAGCCGCCGTGCTTGGCGGCGTTGTCCAGGATGTTGCAAAACACCTGGCGCAGCCGCTGTGGGTCAGCCTCGATGGGGGGGAACTCCTCCTCACAGTCGGTGTGGGTCAGGGTGATGCCCTCCCGGCGGAAGAATTCCCGGTAGGTATACACCGCGTCCTCCAGCTCCGCCTTGATGTCCACCGGCTCGATGGACAAAGTGAAGCGGCCGTCCTCGATGCGGGTAAAGTCCAGCAGCTCCTCCACCATGTTGGTGAGCCGCCGCGCCTCGCTGACGATGATGGAAAGGCCTTTTTTCATATCCTCCGCTTCTCGCAGCTCGCCCCCCGCCATGGTCTCCGCCCAGCCGTTGATGGCGGTCAGAGGGGTGCGCAGCTCGTGGGACACCGAGGAGATAAATTCGCTCTTCAGCTTCTCCGCCTGATTGATCTTCATGGACATATCGTTGATGGCGTCGATGAGGTCCCCGATCTCGTCGTCGGATTTCTTCTCCATCTGGATGCCGTAGCTGCCCCCGGCAATGCGCTGGGCGATGTCGGTGATGCCCGCCACCGGCTCTACGATGGAGCGGACAAAATAGAGGTTGGAGAAGTACACAATGGCGATAATAAGGATCCCCACGCCAAAGGCCAACAGCACCACCAGGGCGATCTGACGGTCCACCAGCCGTAGAGAGGTCACCAGCCTCACCGCTCCCACCACCGTGCCGTCATAAATGATGGGGGATGCTACACACATGATATGCTCCCCGGTGTTGGGATCGTTGCCCGTCCAGGGCGTGAGGACCTTGTTTTCAATGGCTCCCGCAATGTCCGCGGTACCGGGAGTAGAACCGGCGGTCAATCCATAAGAGGAATATTGGATGCGCCCAAAGGGGTTGAGGAACTGGATCTCCAGCTTCCCCTTGTCCTCAAACTCTGCCACATAGCTGGCGGCGCGGTTGTTGTATTCCGTCTCGGTGAAGTTGCGAAAGCTCCGGGTGGCCATGGTGGCCCGGGCCTCCAGGTCAGAGGACATGGTGGAGTAGTAAAAGCTGGACATGGCCAGAGAGAAGGCGGAAACGCCCAGCAGAACGACAAACAGCACCACCGCAAGGGAGTTGACCATCCACCGCTGGCGGATGCCCCGCGCGCGCGCGCGTTTTTTCATATTGTCGCCCCCCTTCTTCTATGCTTCTTCGCTTAGAACCCCCACTTATACCCATATCCCCAAACCGTCGTAATAAATTTAGGGGTCTGGGGGTCGTCCTCGATCTTCAAGCGCAGGCGGCGGATGTTCACATCCACGATCTTCAGCTCGCCGTAATACTTCTCTCCCCACACCGAGCTCAGGATCTCTTCCCGGGAAAGGGCCTTGCCCGGATTGTCCAAAAAGAGCTTCATGATGGAATATTCCACCTGGGTGACCTTGACCCGCTGGCCGTTTTTCTCCAGGGTCCGGTTGCGGGTGTTGAGTAGGAAGGGAGGATATTGGATCACGGCGTCGTCCACCACCGGCTCCTCCCCGTCTCCAATGCGGCGGTAGATGGCGTCTACCCGGGCGGTGAGCTCGGCGGGAGAAAAGGGCTTGGTCACGTAGTCGTCCGCGCCGGTCATCAGGCCGGTGACCTTATCCATCTCCTGGGTGCGGGCGGTGAGCATGATGATGCCGACGCGGGAGTTGGAGGCGCGGATGCGGCGGCAGACCTCAAAGCCGTCCATGTCGTCGGGCAGCATGATATCCAACAGGGCGACCTTGATGTCCGGGTTGCGGCGCAGCTGCTCCAACGCCTCCGCGCCGGTGCCCGCCTCAATGGTCTCATAGCCCGCCCGCTTCAGGTTGATGACCACAAAGCTGCGGATATTGGCCTCGTCCTCCAATACCAAAACCTTTTTCATGGGAAACCCTCCTTTCCTCGGGAGATATCAGTTTTCAGTGGACCATTCCGTGCGAATGAGGTAGAACCGCTGTTGGAGCTCTTCCTCGGTCAGGCCCGTGTCCCAGACCTCGGGGAACAGCTCATAGGCATAGGTAGCCGTGGTGTTGCTGAGCAGGACCTGGCGGCCGCCGATGGAGGAGCGGCTCTGCTGGTTGGTGCCCGTGAGCTTGTAGAGGATCATAAAGGGCCGCGCCGCCTTTCCCTCCCCCTCATAGAGGGAGAAGAGGACCGCCCGCTCGTCGGCAGTGGTGGAGTCCTTGCGGGAGATGGTCAGCCGCCCCAGCCACTCCTCCGGGATGTTAAAATACCAGCCGTCGGTGATGGTGTGATAGGTGGTCATCACCGTGTGGGGCTTCCCCCTCCCGTTAAACTGCCGCCAATCCATCAGCCAAAAGTCGTCCGTCGCCCCCATGGCCCGGGGGACCTGCACCGGATAGGGGATCTCCATCACGCCGTCCCGGTCAATGTCGGTGCCGTTGACCGCCGTATAGCTGCGGATGGTCTCCTCGCTTCGCAGGGTGTCGTTGTTCAGCGTCACGTTGGTAAACTGCCCGTCCCGACAGGCCAGGATGTCCACCACCTGATCGCTGCTCTCAGGGAAGCCGGAGGTGACAAAAATGGCCGGAGTCATGTCCGTCAGGTTGCCGTTTCTCAGCAGACGGATCTCGTTGATCCCCGCCGTGAGCAGCGCGGTGGTCTTCAGCTCCAGCGCCGCGCCATCATAGTCGTAGAAGTCGGCCCGGTTGATCCCGTCCTCCCCCGTTTGCAAGGTGAGGGCGATCAGCTCCTTGGCACCGTCACTGTCCAGATCGGCCAGGCGAAAGCGGGTGTAGCTGTCCACCCACAACAACTCGATGCCCTCTACGTCATAAAGGCTGTAGACCCCCAGGGCGTGGTCGGTGGCGGAGATCTGCCAGGAGACCACCACCTCCTTGTCCTCGGAGCCGCCTACATTTTCGTAGGCCACCGAGCCGATGGCGCTGCCCACCCCCTCGATGACGCAGCTTTGCTCATAGGTGTCGTCCTCCCGCAGACGGAACACATAGATCTTCAGCGGCCGCTCCGCCCCCGAAACCCGGAAAAAGGCCACGGCGGACTCCTGCATCCCGTCGCCGTCCAGGTCCTGGAGCTGGACGGTCTGGGTGTTGGACCCCGACTGGGGCGCGATGGACTCCCCGCCGATGGCGGAACGGATCTCGCTGATGATGGCGTTGAGGTTGCGGTAGTCCTCCGGCGGCTCGGGGAGGGCAAACATATTGCCGGACTCCCGGCCCATGCAGCCGGTCAGCCCCAGCAAAACAGCGGCCAGCAGTAGTGCGCAGATCCCGCGGCGGCATTTTTTCACGGCTTGTCCTCCCCTTTCCTGTGCGTTGAATACAGTTATAGTTATTATAGCAGTTGCAAACAAAAAAAACAAGGGATGAGTCAGGCTCATCCCTTGTTTTTTCCCAACGTATTTTCTTATTTCGCCGCCTTGTTGGCACGGATGGCCTCAATGAGGGCGGGAGCGACCTTGAAGAGGTCGCCGGTAATGCCGTAGGTAGCGCACTCAAAGATAGGCGCCGAGGCGTTCTTGTTCACGGCGATGATGCACTCGGAGTCCTGCATACCGGCCCGGTGCTGGATGGCGCCGGAGATACCCAGAGCCACATAGATGCGGGGATGTACGGTCTTGCCGGTCTGGCCCACTTGGTGGTCCACACTGATCCAGTCAGCGTCTACGCAAGCGCGGGACGCGCCCACCACACCGCCCAGCACGTCGGCCAGCTCCTGGGCCAGGGCGATCCCCTTCTGGGGGTCCTTGCTGATGCCGCGGCCCACGGCCACCACCACGTCGGCGCCGATCAGGTCCACCATCTTCTTGGCGGCCTTCTCGATCTTGACGACGTCCACATGGATGTCGCTCTTGTCCAGCTTCACGTCCACCTTCTCCAGCACGGTCTTGGCGGCCCCGGCCTCATCAAAGGCCTGGGTCTGCATCACGCCGGGACGGACGGTGGACATCTGGGGACGGAAGCGGGGGCAGATGATGGTGGCCATCAGGTGGCCGCCAAAGGCGGGACGGGTCATCTTCAGGTTAGTGTTCTCCTCAAACGCGGTGTTGTCCACGTCGATGGTAGAGGTGGAGCGAAGGAAATCCTTATACTTCTCCACGTCCACATCCAGGTGGGTACAGTCGGCGGTCAAACCGGTATGGAGCCGGGCCGCGCAGCGGGGGCCCAGGTCACGGCCGATATTGGTGGCGCCGATGAGGAAGATCTCCGGCTTCTTATCCTCGATGAGGTCGCACAGCACCTTGGCGTAGCCATCGGTGGTGTAGTCCTTCAGCAGGGGGTGGTCACAGACATAGACCTTGTCCGCGCCGTAGCCGCCCAGAGCCTTCATGTACTCCTCCTTGACGCCGCTGCCCAGCACCACGCCGGCCAGCTCCACACCCAGGTCGTTGGCCAGCTTGCGCCCCTCGCTGAGGAGCTGGTAGCTGGTAGACATGATCACGCCGTCGCGCTGCTCACAAAATACCCAAACGCCCTTGAAGGCGGCGGTATCACTGCTGTTATAAGCCATATCTCGTCACTCCTTCCCTTAAATCAGGTGCTTGGCGTCCAGCAGCTTCACCAGCTCTTCGCAGGTGGCCTTGCCGTCGCCTTCCAGCATCTGGCCCGCGCCCTTCACCGGGGGAGAGAAGGACTTGTAGACATTGGTGGGAGAGCCCTGGAGTCCAATGGTGTCCACCTCGATGAGGGGATCGTCCTTCAACGTCTCATAGTTGTAGATCTCCAGGGGCTTCTGATAGCACTCCATCACGCCGCCCACGCTCATGTACCGGGGCAGATTCAGCTCCTTAATGCAGGTCAGCAGGCAGGGGGTGTTCACCTTCAGCAGCATGAACCCGTCCTCGAGCATCCGCTTGACGGTAAGGGTGTTGCCCTCCTTCTTGATGTCCGCCACGTAGCTCACCTGGGGCAGGTGGAGCTTTTCCGCGATCTGGGGACCCACCTGGGCGGTGTCGCCGTCGATGGCCTGGCGGCCGCAGAACACCACGTCCTCGGGGCCTACGCCGATCTTGTTGATGGCGGCGGCCAGGATCTGGGAGGTGGCAAAGGTATCAGAGCCGCCGAACTCCCGGGCAGAGACCAGCACGGCCTTGTCCGCACCCATGGCCAGAAGCTCCCGGAGCATGGACTCGGCGGGAGGGGGCCCCATGGAGACCACCACCACCTCGCAGCCGGTGGCGTCCTTGAGCTGGAGGGCAGCCTCAATGGCGTTCATGTCGTCAGGGTTGGTGATGGTCGCCATTTTGGAACGGTCCATGGTGCCGTCTTCCTTCACGGCCACCACGCCGGAGGTGTCGGGCACCTGCTTGACACATACGATCGCTTTCATATTCGTCTCGCCCTCCTTACTTCAAGATGGCCCCAGAGATGACCATTCTCTGGACTTCACTGGTGCCCTCGTAGATCTCGGTGATCTTGGCGTCGCGCATCATGCGCTCCACGGGGTAGTCCCGGGTGTAGCCGTAGCCGCCAAAGAGCTGGACACAGCGCCTTGTCACGTCGCTGGCGGTCTCGGCGGCCACCAGCTTCGCCATGGCGGCCTCCACACTGAAGGGCTCGTGGCCCTGCTTCTTCATGGCGGCGGCGTACACCAGCCACTTGGCCGCCTGGGTCTTGGCGTACATATCCGCCAGCTGGAACTGGGTGTTCTGCTGCTTGGCGATGGGCTTGCCAAACTGGACGCGCTCCTTGGTGTAGGCGATGGTCTCGTCGATGGCGCCCTCGGCAATGCCCAGAGCCTGGGCGGCGATGCCGATGCGGCCGCCGTCCAGAGTAGCCATGGCCTCGTTAAAGCCCTTGCCCTGCTTGCCCAGCATCCGGTCGGCGGGGATGACGCAATCCTCAAAGATCAGCTCACAGGTAGATGAGCCGCGGATGCCCATCTTCTTCTCGTGCTTGCCCACGGAGAAGCCGGGGTCGGTGCGCTCCACGATGAAGGCGGACAGCTCCTTGGTCTTGCGCCCCCGCTTCTCCACGATACCGGTAATGGCAATGACAATGAACACGTTGGCGTAGCCGGCGTTGGTGATAAAGATCTTGGAGCCGTTGAGCACCCACTCGCCCTTCTCGTTCTGGACGGCGGTGGTCTGCTGGCCCTGGGCGTCGGTGCCCGCGCCGGGCTCGGTGAGGCCAAAGGCCCCGATCCACTCACCGGAGCAGAGCTTGGGCAGATACTTCTGCTTTTGCTCCTCGGTGCCGTAGTCAAAAATGGGGTTGCAGCACAGGGAGGTGTGAGCGGAGAGGATGACGCTGGTGGTGCCGCACACCTTGGCCAGCTCCTCCACCGCCATAACGTAGGATAAGTAATCGGCCCCCGCGCCGCCGTACTCCTTGGGGAGATAAATGCCCATCATGCCCAGCTTGGCCATTTTCTTCACCGTCTCGGCGGGGAAGCGCTCCTCCTCGTCGATCTCCTGGGCCAGAGGCTTGACCTCGTTTTGGGCGAAGTCGCGAAAGAGCTTTTGGAGCATCAACTGCTCTTTGGACAGCTTGAGATCCATCGAATCATGCCCTCCTTAATGATAACGTTTGAAGTAAACGGACGCTTACAGCTCGTCCGCAGGGGTCTTGGTGCGGTCCGCGTTGTAGACGTAGAAGCCCTTGCCGGACTTGACGCCCAGATTGCCGCCCCGGACCATCTTGCGGAGAAGCGGGCAGGCACGGTACTTGCCGTCGCCGGTCTCGTTGTAGAGCACATCCATGATAGCCAGGCAGATGTCCAGTCCGATGAAGTCGCCCAGCTCCAGGGGACCCATGGGGTGGTTGGCGCCCAGCTTCATGGCCGCGTCGATGCCCGCAATGTTGGACACGCCCTCCATCTTGATGAAGGCGGCCTCGTTGATCATGGGGATAAGGATGCGGTTGACCACGAACCCGGCGGCCTCGTTGACCTGCACAGGGGTCTTGCCCAGCTCCTCGGAGATGGCGGTGATGGCAGAGACGGTCTCGGCGGGGGTATTGGCCCCGGCAATGACCTCAATGAGCTTCATACGGTCGGCGGGGTTGAAGAAGTGCATCCCGATGAGGGGACGGCTCAAGCCCTTACCGATCTCGGTGATGGACAGGGAGGATGTATTGGAGGCAAAAATGCAATCGGACTTGCAGAGCTTATCCAGCTCACCGAAGGTGGTCTGCTTCACGCCCATATCCTCAAAGGCTGCCTCCACGATGAGGTCACAGTCTGCGCAGAGGTTTTCCTTCAGGCCGGGGGTGATGGCGGCGACGATGGCGTCCACCTTGTCCTGCTCCATCTTGCCCTTCTCCACCAGCTTGGCGTAGCCCTTCTCGATCTTGGCCTTGCCGTTATCCGCCCACTCCTGCTTGATGTCGCACAGAGCCACAGTCCAGCCGCTCTGGGCAAAGGCCTTGGCAATGCCCTGGCCCATGGTGCCCGCGCCAATCACGCCTACTTTTTTCATGTTGTTCGACCTCCTAAAAATATTGATCCCAAATTGGGGGTTAACTGATGTAGGGCGCGGCTTGCCAGACGCGCCGACGTCTACCATTCTACGTCCCGGGCGGGGCAAGCCCCTCCCCTACACGAGTGATGGTAACGTATTCCTTTGTAGGGGGGGCTTACCCCGCCCGTCGGCCTGCGTGTCTACGCCTCGCGCTCAGTTGTTCGTAAACACCGCCTTGGGCTTGGGCTTCTCCTTGGAGAGGAAGCAGGCCATGCCCTCCACCTGGTCGTGGGTCTCGAAGCAGTCGCCAAACAGCTTTTCCTCGATGACCACCGCCTTGTCTATGGAGACCTGCATCCCCTCGTTGACCGCCTTCTTACAGGCGCGCACGGCGATGGGGGCGTTCTTGGCAATGGTGGCGGCCATCTTCTTGGCCGCGTCCATCAGCTCCGCCTGAGGATGGACGGCGTTGACCAAGCCGATGCGAAGCGCCTCGGTGGCGTCGATGTTCCTGGCGGTGTACAAAAGCTGCTTGGCCATGCCCATGCCCACCAGCCGGGCCAGCCGCTGGGTCCCGCCAAAGCCGGGAGTGATGCCCAAACCCACCTCGGGCTGACCGAACATGGCGTTATCCGAGCAGAGGCGAATGTCGCAGGACATGGCCAGCTCACACCCGCCGCCCAGAGCAAAGCCGTTGACGGCAGCGATCACGGGCAGGGGAAAATTCTCGATCATCAGGAAGATGTCGTTGCCCAGCTTGCCAAAAGCTTCGCCCTCCGCCTTGGTCATGGTGGACATAGAGCCGATATCCGCTCCGGCCACAAAGCTCTTCTCCCCTGCGCCGGTGAGGACCACGCAGCGCACGCTGTTCTGGTCCACCGACTCAAACGCGGCCTTCAACTCGGACAGCACCTGAGGATTCAACGCGTTGAGGGCCTCAGGGCGGTTGATGGTGATAACGCCTACCGCGCCCTCACAATTCAGTTCTACCAATGCCATTTCCTGTCTGCCTCCTTGTTCAAAATTCGTACTCGTGGAATCGTTATAATTTTCACAATCTCGCCAATTCTAATATAACACCCTTCCTCGGATTTTGCAAGTGTAAGTTGTAAATTTCCCAGCGGAAATGAAAAGAAATTTTAGGGGGCCATAGAAAAAAGACGCGGCGGGAGAACTCCCGCCGCGTTCGGCTCGTCAGATGTCCAGATAGGCTTGCAACAAGACCTGCAGCAACTCATCGCGGTCCAGCTTGCGGATGAGGGCGCGGGCGTTGTTGTAGTTGGTAATATAGGTGGGGTCCTCAGAGAGGATGTAGCCCACGATCTGGTTGATGGGGTTGTAGCCCTTTTCCTGGAGGGCGTCGTATACCGTTGTCAGGGTCTGGCGGATGGTCTCGCCTGGGTCGGGCTTGAGGGAAAAGGGTCGGGTAAAGCTCAGATCGTCAGACATGACACACGCACCTCCCGTTCAACATGTGGTTTCGTCTATTCTACTCTATTTTGTGCCGTTTGTAAAGGGGTTTTTCCGCTCTTTTAACGAAGGGTCGCACCCAGTTCCTGCTCCAGCAGAGCCAAGATCGCCGAGACGTCCGCATCCGCCTCTTCCGCAGTAAGACTGCGGTCATCGGCGCGCAGGGTGAGGTTGAAAGCCACCGACTTCTTCCCCTCGGGAATGGGCGCGCCGGTATAGATGTCAAAGAGGGTCACTTCCTTGAGCAGTCCTTTGGCTCCCCGGGCAATGCAGTCCTCCAGCGCCCCCACAGTCACAGCCAAGTCGCACACCACGGCAATGTCCCGGGTGACGGCGGGGAACTTGGGCAGCGGAGTATAGACCGGGTCGGCCCCCTTGGCGTCCATGAGCGCGGCCAAAGACAGTTCAGCGGCGTAAATCTCCGTGTCCACGCCGTAGTTCTTCGCCGCCAGCGGATGCACCTGGCCCAGCACGCCCAGCACCTGTCCCCCGGCCCACACCGCGGCGCAGCGGCCGGGATGGTAGGAGGGGTTTTCCGTAACGGCAACGAAGGAAATGTTGTCACAGCGCAGCTCCTTCAAAATAGCCTCCACAACGCCCTTAAGGGTAAAGAAGTCCATGCCTCCATAGGCCCCCAGGGTAAGGTACTTGCTCTCGATCGCCAGGCCGTCCTTCCCGCCGGGGGTGTAGGTGCGGCCCACCTCATAGAGCCTCGCCGACTTGTTGCGGAAGTTGTAGTTGCGGGTCAGGATCTCCAGCATGGAGGGAAGCGTGGTGGTCCGCATAATAGAGGTGTCCTCCCCCAAGGGATTGAGGATCTTGAAGGACTTGCGCCGCTGGGCGTCTTGGGGCCAGCGGATCTTGTCATAATAAGTGGGGGAGATAAAGGAATAGGTGATGATCTCGTCGAAGCCCAGCGCGCGGCAGGATGCGCCCAGCCGGCGCTCCACCTGCTCGGCAGGAGAGAAGCCGCCCAGGGTGGTCTGCCCCCGCATAAGGGTGGTGGGGATGTTGTTGTAGCCATAGAACCGGGCCACCTCCTCGGCCAGATCGGCCATGCGGCGCACGTCCCCCCGCCAGGAGGGAACGGTGACCTGGTCACCGCCCACCGTGAAGTCCAGAGACTTCAAAATGGAGACCATAGTCTCCCTGTCCACCTCAGTCCCCAACAGGGCGTTGATCTTTTCCGGCTCCAGGGTCAAAACGGTGGGCTGGGGAACAAAGTTAAGGATGTCGATGACGCCGTCCACCACCTCGCCGGCCCCCAGCAGTTCTACCAGCTCACAGGCGCGCTCCACAGCAGGAAGGGTGTTCATAGGGTCCAGGCCCTTCTCAAACTTGGCGGACGCTTCGGTCCGCATCCCCAGGGCCAACGCGCCCTTGCGGATGGTAGTACCGTCAAAGCAGGCGGACTCAAAGACCACGTCGGTGGTGTCGTCCACGATCTCGGAGTTTTCCCCGCCCATGATGCCCGCCAGGCCCACGGCCCGGTCCTCGTCGGCGATGACCAAATGATTGGCGGTGAGGGTGTGCTCCTTGCTGTCCAGGGTGGTAAGCTTCTCCCCTTCCTCCGCCCGGCGGACGATGATCTTTCCACCCTTCACATAGCGGTAGTCAAAGGCGTGCATGGGCTGGCCGTATTCCAGCATGACGTAGTTGGTAATGTCCACAATGTTGTTGATTGGCCGCACCCCCATGGCCCGCAGACGCTGGCGCATCCACTTGGGAGAGGGGGCGATCTTCACATTGCGCACCATCCGTGCGGTGTACCGGGGCACCAGATCGGCCGCTGGTGTCTCCACGTCCAGCAGCTCCGCCAGGTTCCCATCCGCTCCGCCCTTCACCTCCGGGGTATGGAGCTTCAAGGGCGCGCCGAAGGTGGCGGAGGCCTCCCGGGCCAGGCCGATGACGGACAGGCAGTCGGGCCGGTTGGGGGTGATCTCAAACTCCACCACGTGGTCGTCCAGGCCCACGGCGGCGCGGATGTCCTGGCCCAGGGTCAGGCCGGTAAGTTCGGCGTCGTCGGACAGGATCCAGATGCCGTCGGCATAGGCGGCGGGGAAATCCCGCTGGTCCAGGCCCAGCTCGGCAAAGGAGCAGAGCATTCCGTCGGACAGCTCTCCCCGGAGCTTCCCGGCGTGGATCTCCTTGCCGCCGGGGAGGGTGGAGCCGTCCAGGGCCACGGGCACCAGGTCACCCTCCTTCACGTTCTGGGCCCCGGTGACAATCTGGATGGGACTTCCCTTCCCCACATCCACCTGGCAGATCCACATATGGTCGCTGTCCGGGTGGCGGACCAGGGACAGGACCTTGCCCACCACCACGTTTTTGATCTCCTCGCCCTCCACCGCGGTGGTCTCCACCTTGGAGCCGGAGAGGGTCATGGCCTCGGCAAAGTCCTTGTCGGAGGCGGTCACGTTCACAAACTCGTTGAGCCATTCACGGGAAAGATTCATGTTACACAGCCTCCTTTCTTAAAACTGTTCCAGGAACCGCACGTCGTTCTCAAAGATCAGCCGCAGGTCGGCGATCTTGAAGCGGCGCATGGCGGTGCGCTCCAGCCCCATGCCAAAGGCCCAGCCGGACCACTGCTCGGGGTCGATACCCGACATCTCCAGCACCCGTGGATGGATCATCCCCGCGCCCAGCAGCTCGATCCATCCCTCACCCTTGCAGGTGGCGCAGCCCGCCCCACCGCACTTGTGGCACTGCACGTCCATCTCACAGCTCGGCTCGGTAAAGGGGAAATGGTGAGGGCGGAAGCGGGTGACGGTGCCCTTGCCGAAGAGCTGCTCGGCCAGCAGGTTCAGCGTCCCCTTCAGATCGGCCATGGTGACGTGCTTGTCGATGACCATCCCCTCCACCTGGTGGAACATGGGGGAGTGGGTGGCGTCTACCTCGTCCTTGCGGTATACCCGGCCGGGGGCGATAATGCGGATGGGCAGCTCCATTGTCTCCATGGCCCGCACCTGCATGGGGGAGGTCTGGGAGCGGAGCATCACCCGGCTGTCCTCATCAAAATAAAAGGTGTCCGACCAGTCCCGGGAGGGATGGCCCTCCTCGGCGTTGAGCTTGTCAAAATTGTAGGAGGCCAGCTCGATCTCCGGGCCGTCCAGCACGGTGAAGCCCATGCCCACAAAGATATCCTTGATCTCGTCCAGGGCCATATACATGGGGTGCTTGTGGCCCAACTGAGCCTCTTTGCCGGGGATGGTCACGTCCACCGTCTCCGCCCGGAGCTTGACCTCCAGCGCGGCCTCCTCCAGCTTTTGAGCGGCGGTCTCCACCGCCGTCTCCACCGCGGCGCGCACCTCGTTGGCCAGGGCGCCCATGGCGGGCCGCTCCTCGGCGGTGAGCTTGCCCATCTGCTTCAAAACAGCGGTCA
The DNA here is from genome assembly GCA_910579775.1 of uncultured Oscillospiraceae bacterium. Classification (GTDB taxonomy): domain Bacteria; phylum Bacillota; class Clostridia; order Oscillospirales; family Oscillospiraceae; genus MGBC124762. The sequence goes on from CAJTUE010000006.1 coordinate 94,752, forward strand.
GTTCCCCCTTCTTGCCCAGGTATTTCACCCGCAGCTCGTCCAGAGCGACGGCGTCCTTGACGCTCTCCAGAGCGGAGAGGGCCTCAGAACGGATCTTTGCTAACTGTTCTTTCATATGAAAACTCCTTTGCATGGTGTGGATCAACAAGGTATTACACGGTAAAGGACAGCACCGTCTCCGTCTCTTGATATTGGGACGCCTTTGGGTCGTAGGGCCGGGTGGCTTTCGTCCACAGGGCCTTGGCGGCGGTGTTTTCGCCGCTGTATTTCAGCTCCCAGCGGCCGGGGCGTCCGGCAAACAGCATCCGGGCCGCTTCCAGCCCCAAATGCTGCCGACGGTACATGGGAAAGATAGTGAACTCCGCCAAAGCGTGGTCAACCGTCTCCCCCAGGCAGGAGTGGCGGTTCAACATGGCAAAGCCCACCAACGTATCGCCGTCCCAGAGGAAGAGTGCCTCCCGGTCCGGCTCCTCAAAGTAGCGGTCAAAGTAACCGTAGCGGTAGTTGCCCTCACCGTCCAGCTCATCGTCATAATAGTTGGTCATCTCGTAAAGATACTTTTGAAAGAGATTCCAAAGCCGTTGTCGGTCTGTCTGCGCAACGGGTCTCCATGATAGCATAGCAGCCACTTCCTTAAATCGTTTTACGCCTTTCCCTTTGGTCTTTGCGACAAACAAAAAGGCCCTTCATCCCAAACACTTGGGACGAAAGGCCATTCCTTCCGCGGTACCACCCACGTTCGCGTCTTTTGGACGCGCACTCAACAGCCGGTAACGGTGGCTGACCGTCCGTGTCTCCACGGCCGCTCCGGGGTGAACCAAGCGTTTCGCCGCCGCCCCGCTTTCAGCCTGTGGCTGGGGCTCTCTTTGGACGGCTCCCTCGCTATTTTCCCCTTCTACGCATTTCAACGAGGGGTATTTTACCACACTTCTTTCCAAAACGCAAGAATTTTCTTGATAAACGCCGCGGAGTGATATATAATGTATGGCGTGTGTGAAGAGCCTGTGAAAAGGCAGACCGAAAACGGCTGCGAATCCGCGGACTCGGAGGTAACACCATGGTAAAAGCGATCGTCGGCGCCAACTGGGGCGACGAGGGCAAGGGCAAAATCACCGACCTGCTGGCAGAAACCTCAGACGTGGTCATCCGCTTTCAGGGCGGGGCCAACGCGGGGCATACTATCATCAATGATTATGGCCGTTTTGCTCTGCACATCCTTCCCTCCGGCACCTTTTATCCCCATGTCACAAACATCATCGGTAACGGTGTGGCGCTGGACGCGGCCAAGCTGGTAAAGGAGCTGAAGGACATCACCGATCAGGGGGTGCCCAAGCCCAACCTCATCGTGTCCGAGCGGTGCCAGCTGCTGCTGCCCTACCATATCCTCCAGGACACTTATGAAGAGGAACGCTTGGCGGGCAACGCCTTTGGCTCCACCAAGTCGGGCATTGCCCCCTTCTACTCGGACAAATATGCCAAGATCGGCGTGCAGGTATGCGACCTCTTTGACGAACCCCGCCTGCGCCAAAAGCTGTCCCACGCCCTGGACGTGAAAAATGTTCTCTTTGAACACCTTTACCACAAGCCCGCTTTGAAGGTAGACGACCTGATGGTCCAGCTGCTGGAGGCCCGGGAGCTGCTGCGTCCCTTCGTGGGCGACGCGGTGGGCTTTGTCCACCAGGCCCTCAAGGACGGCAAGACCATCCTGCTGGAGGGCCAGCTGGGGGCCATGAAGGACCCCGACCTGGGCATCGTCCCCATGACCACCTCCTCCCATACCCTGGCCGGATTTGGCTGCGTGGGCGCGGCGGTGCCGCCTACCGCCATGGACGAGGTCATCTGTGTCACCAAGGCCTACTCCTCCTGCGTCGGTTCCCAGACTGAGCCCTTTATCAGCGAGGTCACCGGGCAGGAAGGAGATGAGTTGCGCCGCCGGGGCGGCGACAAGGGGGAATTCGGCGCGACCACTGGACGGCCCCGCCGGGTGGGCTGGTTCGATACCGTAGCCACCAAATACGGCTGCATGGTCCAGGGCGCCACCAACGTGGCTCTCACCTGCCTGGACGTGCTGGGCTATCTGGACGAGATCCCCGTGTGCGTAGGCTATGAGATCGACGGCACCGTCACCGACGTGTTCCCCACCACGCCCCGGCTGGTGAAGGCAAAACCCGTATTTGAAACCCTCCCCGGCTGGAAGTGCGACATCCGGGGTGAGACCGACTACGCCAAGCTGCCCAAGGAAGCGAGGGACTACGTAGACTTCCTGGAAGCCCACATCGGCCGTCACATCGGCATTGTCTCCACCGGTCCCCGCCGGGGGGACATTGCTCTGCGGAAATAATTCCCTTTCGTTCTACATGGAAAGAGGTCTGGTCAACTGAGTTGACCAGACCTCTTTTTTACTCCATGGCCCGCTTGACGTCCTGGGCCATGCGGCGGGCGCCACTGCCCATGTCGTCCAGGGTGTCCTTGATCCCCTCGCCCATGCGCTCCAGGGCACTGCCGTCGGCGCGGCCCGTGCCCGTGTTGGCGTTGGCCCCGCGAGTGGTCCCCACCCGGGCGTTTTCGTCGCCCACCGGCGCGCCGCTGACGTTGTTGCCGCCGTTGGCGGCGTCGGTGTTGGTTTCGCCGTCGCCCAGGTCGCCGCCGGTCACGCCGTCAGGCGTATTGGTAGGCGTGGTCTGGGCGGTGGGCTCCGTAGTCCCGATCTCGCCGCCGGTCTTGTCCCCCGCGCAGCCCGCCAGAGGCAGGCACAACGCCGCAGCCAGACTCAGGGCGATCCATGTGGTCTTTTTCATTTTCTTTCCTCCCCCGCACGGTGTTCTCACCGCACTGAGGGTAGTATTTCTACCCGCCGGGCAAATCAAACCAGGGAATTTTCGGCTTGTAAAACCGCGAAATTTTTCCTTGTGCTTTTTTCTCTCTTGTGGTATGATAAAAATATAATAAAAAGAATCATTCCTATTAAGGAGGAAGCGTTATGGCCGCCACACGGTATTCCCGTCAACGGGAGCTGATTTATCAAAGCGTCTGCGCCAGCCGGGCGCATCCTACTGCGGAGATGGTTTACGCCGCACTGAAGCCTGAGCACCCCGGACTCAGTCTAGGTACAGTGTACCGCAACCTCCACCTGCTCTCCGACGAGGGAAAGCTGGTGCGCATGCCCTTCCCCGTGGAGCGGTTCGACGGGGACCTCCACGAGCACGGGCACTTTTGCTGTGAAAAATGCGGAATCGTGGCGGACGTGGAGCTTCCTTATGATGCGGAACTGGACACGGCGGCGGAGGATCACCTGAACTGCTATGTGGCCCGCCACAGTGTGGTATTTTACGGCGTGTGCGCCGATTGCGCTCACGAGGACGACTGAAACTTCATATCACCACATAGTATGGCCGATAAAGAAAAAATGTTGATTTGAAAGGGGAACGATGATGATGGAACTGAAGGGCAGCAAGACCGAGGCCAACCTCTGGAAAGCCTTTGCCGGGGAGAGTCAGGCGCGCAACAAGTACACCTACTTCGCCAGCCGCGCCAAGAAGGACGGCTTTGAGCAGATCGCCGCCATCTTCCAGGAGACCGCCGACAACGAGAAGGAGCACGCCAAGCTCTGGTTCAAGGAGCTGGGCGGCATCGGCGACACCGCCGCCAACCTGGCCGCTGCCGCCGCCGGAGAGAACGAGGAATGGACCGCCATGTATAAGGAGATGGCCGAGACCGCCCGGGGGGAGGGCTTTGACCGCATTGCCGCTCTCTTTGACGGCGTCGCCGCCATCGAGAAGGAGCACGAGGAGCGTTATCTGGCTCTGCTGAAGAACCTGAAGGAGGATCTGGTGTTCCGGAAGCCCGACGGGGAGTACATCTGGGTCTGCCGCAACTGCGGCCACATCCACACCGGCAAGTCCGCCCCCGAGGTCTGCCCTGTCTGCGCCCATCCCCAGGCCTATTTTGAGCTGAAAAAGAGCAATTATTAAAAAACAAAAACGATTATATGTAAAAAGCAAGGCAGGCCGAAATGGTCTGCCTTGTCTTTTTCATTTTTCACGAAATGTCCAGCTCCGGAGGCACGTCCAGCTCCTTGGGCCGGGGCGAGCCGTTCTTTTTGCGCTGCTTGACGCATTCTGTCAGCAGATACTCGATCTGCCCGTTGATGGAGCGGAAGTCGTCCTCCGCCCAGGCGGCGATGGCGGCGTAAAGCTGCTCGGACACCCGCAGCGGAATTTGCTTCTTGTCTGCCATAGGCTTAATACAAGCTGCCGGAGTTGACTACCGGCTGGGCGTCCCGGTTACCGCAGAGAACCACCAGCAGATTGCTCACCATAGCGGCCTTGCGCTCCTCGTCCAGGGTGACCACCTGATTCTCGCTGAGCCGCTCCAGGGCCATCTCCACCATGCCCACCGCGCCGTCCACGATCATCTTCCTGGCGTCGATGATGGCGCTGGCCTGCTGCCGCTGGAGCATCACGGAGGCGATTTCCGGGGCGTAGGCCAGATAGGTGATGCGGGCCTCCACGATCTCCAGCCCCGCATCCGCCACCTTGGTCTGAATTTCATTGCGAATGCGCTCAGCCACCGTCTCGCTGGAGCCGCGCAGGCTGCCCTCGTCCGCCTGACCGTCCCCGGTGGTGTCCACGTTGGGGGCCACGTCGTAGGGGTACATGCGCACGATGTTGCGAAGGGCGCTGTCACACTGGAGGGACAGGTACTCCTTGTAGTTGTCCACATTGAACACCGCCTTGGCGGTGTCGGTGACCCGCCAGATGACGGCGATGCCGATCTCCACTGGGTTGCCCAGGCAGTCGTTGATCTTCTGCCGGCCGTTGTTGAGGGTCATATTCTTGAGGGAGATCCTCTTGTCACCCCCGATGTTAAGATTGGCCCCGGCTACCAGACCCTCCGCCCCCACCACGATACTGGAGGGCTTGGATGTGGCGGTGTCTCCCGATTGAGCCAGCTTGGTGGCGGCGGCGGGATTGACGGCGGTGCAGAAGGGATTGACGGCATAGAACCCCGCGCCCTTCAGGGTCCCGATGTAGTTGCCAAACAGGGTGAGCACCAACGCCTCCTGGGGCTTCAGGACCTTCAGCCCGCACAGGGGCAGCCAGGCCAGCGCCAGCACCGCGATGGCAACGCCGATGAGGGGCTCAAGGTTGTTGATGATGCTGAGCACCAGCCCTACCACAGCGGCGATGTAGACGGCGATTACCGCCAGCAGTACCAGCATGCCGTGCTTTTTGTTCTGCAAAATTTTCTCTTGCATGGAAATTGCCTCCTCGCAATTTTGATATCAAAATGATACCACTTTCATTTCTACTTGTCAAGAGGTTTTTGAGGTGCTATAATCAAACCACCAAATTTTTAAAGGAGGACCTGTCTTATGAAGAAGTTGATCCGTTGGGCCATATGTCTGGGACTGTGTCTGGCTCTGGTGGTCTGCGGCGCGATGGCCGCGGAGAGCAGCATCAAGGTCCAGCTGGACGGCCAGGACCTCACCTTCACCGACGCGGTGCCCCAGGTGAAGGACCAGCGCACCTTCCTCCCCTTCCGGGCGGTATTCGAAGCCATGGGCGCGGAGGTGGACAATGAGGGGAACACCATTACCGCCGTGCGGGGTGACAAAACGCTTGTCATGACCATCGGCTCCACCGAGGCCACTGTCACCGAGAAGGGCGTGGCTGCTCCCATCACCATGGATGTGGCCCCCTACGTAGACGCGTCCACTTGGCGGACCTATGTCCCCGTCCGCTTTGCCGCCCAAGCCTTTGACTGCGCCGTGGGCTGGGACCAGGAGGCCATGACCGCCGTCATCGTGGACACGGAGAAGCTGGTCAAGGACGCGATGGAGGGTAAGACCTACACCTATCTGGAGAAGCTCGCCGCCATGAGTGAAAAGTACAAGGAAGGCATCTGGGACATGGACCTGACCTTTGACGCGAACGCGTCCATGCTGACCATGCCCCTGTTCACCATGGAGGGCGACATGAAGGGCACCATGCAGGACAACGCCAAGATGGACATGACCATGAACATGAAAATGGATATGGACGCGCTGATGAATATGGCGGGCGCGATGGGCGGCTCTCAGCCCTCTGAGGAGGAGCTGGCCCAGTTTGCCGCCCTCAAGACCGACGGCATCGACGTGACCGTTCGGGGCGATATCAATACCGGCAAGCTCTACATGAACATGGACCTGTCCGCCCTGGGCGCGGCCATGACTGAAAGCGGTCTGGACCCCGACGCTTGGTACGAGCTGGACATGGCCGCCATTATGGAGCAGGCGGGGATGAAGTGGAGCGACCTCATGTCCATGAGCGAGAACAGCAACATGACGGACGCGCTGCCCTCCGCTCTTGCCACGACTCAGCCCGATGACGCAACCAACGGCTACAAGGACTTGAAGAAGTCCTTTGACGGCCTGTTTGCCGCCTTCGCCGACGACCATTTCCAGCTTTGTGGTTCCAAGGTACCCTACAATTTCGGCAGCTGCTCCACCCACTATGACCTGCCCTCTCCCGACGGCTCCAACGCCGCCATGGATCTGCTCCTGATTTTTGTGAGTGAGACAGACCTCACCCTCAAGGGCTATGAGCTGACCGTTGCCATGAATCGCGACGCCGCCACCGAGGACGGCTCTCCCGTCACCATGAGCGTGCGCGTCTCCATGGACGCCGAGGGCAAGATGAACGCCGACCTCTCCATGGATATGGGCGACATGATCGAGCTGAGCATGACCATGGACGGCGGCTACACCCCCGGCACCGCCGCCCCCATTGTCACCCCTCCCGCCGGGGCGAAGGTCATTCCCTTCACTGAGCTGGCTGGCCAGGGCGGCGATCTGGGCGTCATCGGCGGCGCGGACGGCCCCACCTCGATCTTTGTCAGCAACGCGGCGTAACACCTGACACCACGGGCGGGGCAAGCCCCACCCCTACGGACACAAACGACGCCATCAAGAATGTAGGGGAGGGGCTTGCCCCTCCCGGAACACGAACCGGCGGACGGGAAATATCCCGTCCGCCTTTTTTTGCCGCGCCCTACAAAATTTATCCTTCCCATCCCTGGGGAATCGTGGTACAATAGGAAGGATTTTGGGGAACGAGGGGGAGCGACCATGAAGCTTGGCTTTGACAACGGCAAATATCTGGAGACCCAATCGGCGCACATCAAGGAGCGCATCGCCCAATTCGGCGGCAAGCTCTATCTGGAGTTCGGCGGCAAGCTCTTTGACGACTATCACGCCGCCCGGGTGCTCCCCGGCTTTGAGCCGGACAGCAAGATCCGGATGCTCAAGCAGCTGGCCGACCAGGCGGAGGTGGTCATTGCCATCAACGCCGCCGACATTGAGAAAAACAAGGTTCGGGGCGACCTGGGCATTACCTATGACGTGGATGTGCTCCGCCTCATCGATGCCTTCCGCTCCATGGCCCTCTACGTGGGCGGGGTAGTCATCACCCGCTGGACCGGGCAGGCCCAGGCGGTGAACTTCCAGCGGCGGCTGGAGGGCCTGGGGATCAAGGTCTACCGCCACTATCCCATCGAGGGCTACCCTCACAACATCCCCCTCATCGTCTCCGACCAGGGCTACGGCAAAAACGATTACATTGAGACCACCCGCCCTCTGGTGGTGGTCACTGCCCCCGGCCCCGGCAGCGGCAAGATGGCTGTCTGCCTCTCTCAGCTCTACCATGAGTACAAGCGGGGGGTCAAAGCGGGCTACGCCAAGTTCGAGACCTTCCCCATCTGGAATCTGCCTCTGGACCATCCGGTGAACCTGGCCTATGAGGCGGCCACCGCCGACCTCAATGATGTCAATATGATCGACCCCTTCCATTTAGCCGCTTACGGCAAGACTACGGTGAACTACAACCGGGATGTGGAGGTCTTCCCCGTCCTCTCCGCCATGTTTGAGACCATCATGGGCGAGAGCCCCTACCACTCCCCCACCGACATGGGGGTCAACATGGTAGGCAACTGCATCGTGGACGACGAGGTGGTCTGTGCCGCCGCCCGGCAGGAGATCATCCGCCGCTATTACGACGCCCTGTGCGAGCGCCGCCGGGGCCGTTGCGGAGACGAGCCGGTCTATAAGCTGGAGCTGCTGATGAAAAAGGCTGAGGTAGACGTGTCCCTGCGCAAGGTGGTCACCACCGCCCAGGACAAGGCCCGCCGCACCGAGCGGCCCGCCACCGCCATCGAGCTGCCCGGCGGGCGGCTTATCCGGGGCAAGACCAGCGAGCTGATGAACCCCGCCGCGGGGGTCCTGCTCAACGCCCTGAAGGTGCTCTCCGACATCCCCAAAAAGACCCACCTCATCTCTCCCGACGCCATCAAGCCCATCCAGAAGATCAAGGTCAAGCACCTGGGGGCGGTCAACCCCCGCCTGAACGCGGAGGAGGTGCTCATCGCCCTGGCCATCAGCGCCACGGAAAACCCCACCGCCGCCCAGGCCCTGGCCCGTCTGGCCGACCTGCGGGGCTGCCAGGCCCATTCCACCGTCATCCTCCCCCACGAGGACATGGAGATCTACAAGAAGCTGGGCCTCCAGGTCACCTGCGAACCCCAGTATGAGACCGGCAACCTCTATCAGCATTAAACGTGTAAAATTCCATCTTCCCACTTGGGAAGACGGAATTTTTTTCGCCGCGTCTTGACAAGGAATTTTCAGGCGAGTAAAATGAAGACTTAGTTTTTTTGTGAGGTGATGGGTATGGCGGTAAAATATATTTTCGTCACCGGCGGCGTGGTCTCCGGCCTGGGCAAGGGCATCACGGCGGCCTCCCTGGGGCGGCTCTTAAAGCAGCGGGGCCTGCGGGTCAAGGTGCAGAAGCTGGACCCCTACCTAAACGTGGACCCGGGCACCATGAGCCCCTATCAGCACGGGGAGGTGTTCGTCACCGACGACGGCGCGGAGACCGATCTGGACCTGGGCCACTACGAACGGTTCATTGACGAAAATCTCAGCGTCAACTCCTCCGTTTCCGCGGGCAAGGTGTACTGGAACGTGCTCAACCGCGAGCGCTCGGGGGACTATCTGGGGGGCACGGTGCAGATCATTCCCCATATCACCAATGAGATCAAGCGCAACATCTACACCCTGGACACGCCCGACACCGACGTAGCCATCGTGGAGATCGGCGGCACCGTGGGCGACATCGAGTCCCAGCCCTTCCTGGAGTCCATCCGCCAGGTGGCGGCGGAGCGGGGACGGCAGAACGTCATGTTTGTCCACGTCTCCCTCATCGTCTCCATCCCCGGCTCGGGAGAGCTGAAGTCCAAGCCCACCCAACACTCCGCCAAGGAACTGCTCTCCCTGGGCATTCAGCCCGACGTGATCATGTGCCGCAGTGATTCTCCTGTCTCTCAGGATATTTTGGACAAGATCTCCCTCTTCTGCAACATCCCCGTGGACCACGCCATCCCCAATCTCACCGCCGACATCCTCTACGAGGTCCCGCTGATGCTGGAGCGGGAGGGTCTGGCCGATGTGGTGGTGCGGCGGCTGGGCCTGATCTGCCACGCCCCCGACCTCACCGAGTGGGCCACCATGGTCCACCGGGCCAAAAAGGCCACCGACCACGTGAAGATCGCCCTGGTGGGCAAGTACGTCGCCCTCCACGACGCCTACCTCTCGGTGGTGGAGGCCCTCACCCACGGCGGGATCGAGAACGACGTGAAGGTGGATATCCGGTGGGTGGACTCGGAGACCCTTACCCCCGACAACGTGGCCGCCACTCTGGCTGGCTGTACCGGGATCATCGTCCCCGGCGGCTTCGGCGGCCGGGGGGTAGAGGGGATGATCACCGCCATCCAATACGCCCGGGAGCAGGCGCTCCCCTTCTTCGGTATCTGCCTGGGAATGCAGATGGCAGTGGTGGAGTTTGCCCGCCACGCGGCGGGGCTGCCGGACGCCCACTCCAGCGAACTCTCTGAAACCACCGCCCATCCCGTCATCGCCCTCATGCCCGACCAGGTGGGGATCACCGCCAAGGGCGGCACCATGCGGCTGGGCGCCTATCCCTGCCATGTGGCCGGGGAGGACACCTTCACCTACCGGGCCTACGGCTCTTTGGAGCTGTCCGAGCGGCACCGCCACCGCTATGAGTTCAACAACGACTACCGGGATGTCCTCACCGCCAAGGCCCTGCGGCTGGCGGGTCTCTCTCCCGACGGCCACCTGGTGGAGATCGTGGAGCTGCCCGGTCACCCCTGGTTCGTGGGGGTCCAGTTCCACCCCGAGCTGAAATCCCGCCCCAACAAGGCCCACCCGCTGTTCCGGGAGTTCATTGCGGCCGCGAAGCGCGCCGCGGCGTGTCCAACAAGAGCGTGACATGAATTATATAACAAGAAGCCTCTCTTTTCCGTAGAAAAGAGAGGCTTTTCTTTGATGTGTTACACGTTCGCCTTGGCCAGGTCCACCAGCTGGACAAAGGCGGCCTTGTCGTTGACGGCCAGCTCGGCCAGCATCTTGCGGTCGATCTTCACGTTGGCCTTCTTCAGGCCGTTCATGAAGGTGGAGTAGTTGATGCCGTTGGGACGGCAGGCGGCGGAGATACGGGTGATCCACAGCTGACGGAAGTCACGCTTCTTCAGCCGACGGCCAGTGTAAGCGTACTGCAGGGACTTCATCACCTGCTCCTTGGCCATCTTAAAATGCTTGGACTTGGCGCCCCAGTAGCCCTTGGCCATCTTCAGGGTCTTATTGCGTCTCTTGCGCGTCATCATCGCGCCTTTCACTCTAGCCATGGTAGAAAAGCCTCCTATATATGGTAAATAAGATTATTTGTAGGGGATCATGCGCTTGATGGTAGCGGCGTTGGTAACGTCCGCGTAAGCGCCGGCGCGGAGGCCTCTCTTGCGCTTGGTGGTCTTGCCGTGACCGTTGAGCAGGTGGGACTTGTAAGCGTGAGCACGCTTGACCTTACCGGTCTTGGTGAGCTTAAAGCGCTTCTTCGACGCGGAGTGGGTCTTCAGCTTGATCTTAGGCATTTTCAGTTTCTCCTTTACGTTTGGATTCTTCTGCGGCCTCGTCCGCCGCCTCGGGGGCAGTCTGGGGCTTGGCCTTGGCTTTCGCCTTCTTGGGGTCCTCCTTGGCCTTGGGGGCCAGGAAGATGCTCATGTGCCGGCCGTCCAGCTTGGGGTCCTTCTCCCGGTTGGCCACCTCGGCGCACTGCTCGGCAAACTTGATGAGCAGATCGCGGCCGATCTCGGTGTGGGCCATCTCCCGGCCCCGGAAGCGGACGGTGACCTTTACCCGGTTGCCTTCGGCGAGGAACTTCTGAGCGTTGCGCAGCTTGACGTTAAAGTCGGCCACGTCGATGCCGGGGGACATACGAATCTCCTTGATCTCTACCACATGCTGGTTCTTGCGCGCTTCCTTGTCCCGCTTGGCCTGTTCAAAGCGGAACTTGCCGTAGTCCATGAGCTTGCACACCGGCGGGGTGGCAGTGGGAGATATCTTGACCAGGTCCAGCTCCGCCTCCTCGGCCATTTGCAGGGCCTGGGCAGCCGACATGATGCCCAGCTGCTCCCCCGTCTCGCCGACCAGGCGGACCTCCTTGTCACGGATCTCCTCGTTGATCTGATGGGCAGGATTACTGATGGAAAAACACCTCCAAACAATATGATAGCGGATACCCAAATGGATACCCGCTCACACACAAAACCAACCGGGCACAGCCCGGTACAGTTACCATGTTGACCCTTTGGCTTCAGCCTGGGGTGAGGTAAGGGGTACCCTTCCTACTTCCTTGTACGCATGGTATTATATCCCGCTCCCCCGTTCTTGTCAAGGGGAAAGCTCCATTTTGCTTGAAAATTTGTTTAATCGATGGGCTCCGGACCCATGGCACTGTGCAGCTCGGAGGTGACCGCTCCCCGGAAGATGCGGTCGGCGTGGCCGTGGAGGGTCAACAGCCTCTGGGGCACTCCGGCGGGGGAGATATTTCCGCCGCAGGACAGGTCCTGGTCAAAGATGAACTTCACCTCCGGGTCCTGCTTGCCATCTCCCAGCAGGCCAAGCCCCGCGTGGAGCTTAACGCCGCAGTCCCCCTCCAGCTTCATGTCGATGTCGGTGGCACACTTGGTCAGCTGCTCCTCCTCCACGTCAAACTCCGCCATCACCCCCAGGTAGGCGGGCTGGATCAGCTCGTTCCAGGGGCGCCCCTCCAGATGGAGCCGCTGACGGGAGACGGCGTTGACATACCGAAGGCCGATGCGCTCAAAAAAGGCTGGGTGATAGATGGCGATGAACTCCGCCAACAGCTTGTCCAGCCGTCCGGCGAATTCCTCCCACCGGCGGTAGCTCACCGTGGACAGAGCGATAAATCCGGAGGTGAGGTTTACCTTCCAGCGCTTGTCCTCGGAGAGGAAATTATAGTTGGTCACCGGCTTCTGGGTCTCCAGGGTGGGGCTCCCCGTGTTGGCGTTCACCACCCGGGGCGCCACCTGGTCCTGGCGGACGGCGTAGATGGGGTACTCCCCCCGGATGCGCTCCTGAAAGGCCGCGGGGTCCTGGGCCGCAATGGATAGAATGGCGGGGAAGCGCAGCTGACAGATGACCTCGATCAGCGGCGGCGCTATATATTGATACCGATCCTCCGAGCCAAACATACCCTCGTCCCCTTCCGTTTCGGTCCGTTTGTTTCATTTTACCCCGTTTGGCGGGAAAAGTCAATTGCCGCCCCGGGGACGCAAAATTTTTCTGAAAATATTCCCTCCCCCTCTTGACATTAAAGGAAAAATATTCTATGATATCATAATAATTAGTAATTGTTACTAATTAAGCTTTGGGCATCCGAAGCTATACTTAAATTCAGGAGGAATACACAATGGCGAAGTATGTTTGCACGGTCTGCGGCTATGTTCATGAAGGGGACGCCGCCCCCGAGGTCTGCCCCGTCTGCAAGGCTCCCGCTTCCAAGTTTGTCAAGCAGGGCGCTGACATGACCTGGGCCGCCGAGCACGTGGTGGGCGTGGCCCAGGGCGTGCCCCAGGAGATCATTGACGGTCTGCGCATGAACTTCCAGGGCGAGTGCAGTGAGGTCGGTATGTATCTGGCCATGGCCCGGGTCGCTCACCGGGAGGGCTATCCCGAGATCGGCCTCTACTGGGAGAAGGCCGCCTACGAGGAGGCTGAGCACGCCGCCAAGTTCGCGGAGCTGCTGGGCGAGGTGCTCACCGACTCCACCAAGAAGAACCTGGAGATGCGCGTCGAGGCCGAGTGCGGCGCCACTCAGGGCAAGTTCGACCTGGCCAAGAAGGCCAAGGAGCTGAACCTGGACGCCATCCACGACACCGTCCACGAGATGGCCCGGGATGAGGCCCGCCACGGCAAGGCCTTCAAGGGTTTGCTGGAGCGGTATTTCGGTTAAACTAATCCCAAAGGAGGGAAAACCATGGACAAGTATCTGTGCGTCTGCGGGTATGAGTACGACCCCGCGGTGGGCGATCCCGACGGCGGCATTGCTCCCGGCACGCCTTGGGAGGACATTCCCGACACCTGGGTCTGCCCCGTGTGCGGCCTGGGCAAGGACGCCTTCTCCAAGGAGTAATTTTAACGATCCGTACGCGAAAGCGGGTGAGGCCTACGCCTCACCCGCTCTTTTTGTCTTTATACTGTATGGAACACCTCTAAATAGGATATATTGGAAAAGCATCCAAATTTTCTACAAAGGAGCTGTTTCCATGGAACCCAAGGTCTACCACAAGTTCGTCTACGGTCTGTTTCTCCTCTCCGCCCAGCAGGACGGCAGGGACAACGGCTGTATCATCAACACCGCCGTCCAGGTGGCGGACGACCCGCCCCGGGTGTCGGTGTCCGTCATCAAGGAAAACCTCACCTGCCAGATGATTGCCGCCACGGGGCAGTTCAACCTCTCCTCCCTCACCGAGGCCACCCCCTTCTCCACCTTCCAGCACTTCGGAATGCAGTCAGGCCGGAACGTGGATAAGTTCAACGGCTTCAGCGGGGTCAAGCGCAGTGCCAACGGCCTTACCTATCTGACGGACAGCAACATGTACCTCTCCGCCAAGGTAATCCAGTCCATCGACCTGGGCAGCCATGTGCTCTTTATCGCCGAGCCCACCCAGGGGGAAGTCCTCTCCGACGCCCCCTCCTGCTCCTACGGCTACTACCACGCCAACATCAAACCTAAGCCCCGCCCCGCCACCGCCAAGAAGTCGTGGGTGTGTACCATCTGCGGCTATGTGTACGAGGGAGCGGAGGTCCCCGACGGCTACCTCTGTCCCTTGTGCAACCACGGCAAGGAATACTTCGTCCCCATGGAGGATTGAGTCCTCCGTGACTGCAAAAAGCAGCAGAACGCCGGGAGGGTTTTTATCCCTCCCGGCGTTTTGATTTCACCTTACATCATGGCGACCACACGGTACATCAACATAAAGTGGGCGATCGAGCCAAGCAGGATGAACACATGGAATATCTCGTGGCAGCCAAAGCGGGGGTTGTTCCGCCCCGGCCATTTCACAGCGTAGAGCACGCCGCCGATGGTGTAGAGCACCCCGCCGAAGAGCAGCCAGAAAAGCCCGACGCCCCCCAGCACCTGCCAGAGGGGATAGAGGGCGATAACAGCCAGCCAGCCCATGAAGAGATACACTCCCGAGGTCACCCACCGGGGGGAGTTGACCCAGAAGAGGGTCATGACGATGCCCGCCACGGCCAGGAACCAGATCACCCCAAACAACGCCCAGCCCCACGCCCCCGCGCTTCTCAGAGGCAGCAGGCACAGAGGGGTATACGTCCCTGCGATAAGGAAATAGATGGAGCAGTGGTCCCACTTACGCAGGGCCAGCCGCCCCCGCACCGGGGTCTTGAGGCAGTGGTACAGGGTGGAGGCGGTGTAAAGCAGGATCATAGACGCCCCATAGATGGAAAAGGAGGTCACCGCCCAGGCGCCCAGTCCCCGGCCCGCCGCCCGGATCAGCAACAGGACCGTTCCCACAACGGCCAGCGCCGCGCCCACGCCATGGGTGATGGCGGACCAGGGTCGCAGCCCGTCGTAGGGGCTCCTTCCCTTTTCCTCGTGGCGGCGGCGTTTGGGCGCCGACCGGGCCGCAGAGGTATTCTCCTGATAAAAGATACATTCATCCATGGGACCGTGCTCCTTCGTTTTTTACTGGCTGTATTATAGCTCACATCAATCTGATGTGTCAATATCAAAATTACTAAATCTAGTTTTTAATATTATATTCAATTTGGTAAAAAGCATCCCCACCCAGGATATACCGGGTGGGGATGACTTATTCCGTCAATTCGAGCTTAATCCTCTTGGGTGGTCTCGGGCTGCTCCGCCTCCGCCTCAACGGCGACGGTCTCCCCCTCGGCAAACATCTCGTTAAGGCCCTCCTGGACCTCGGCATCGTTCTGGATGGCCTCGGCCACGGCGGCGTAGCCGCGGCGGGCCTCCTCGTCGGGGATGATGTCATACTTGCGGTACTGCGCCAGGCCGGAGCCCGCGGGGATTAGCTTACCGATGATGACGTTCTCCTTCAGGCCCAACAGGTGGTCCACCTTGCCCTTGATGGCGGCCTCGGTAAGCACCTTAGTGGTCTCCTGGAAGGAGGCGGCGGAGAGGAAGGAGTCGGTGGCCAGAGACGCCTTGGTGATACCCAGCAGCAGTCGGGTGGCGGTGGGCAGGACAAGGGGCAGGCCATCGTTGGTTTCCCCGGCGTCGATGCGGGCCTGGACTGCCTCCTGCGCATCCAGGAACTCGCTGAACTCAATGGTGGAGCCGGAGAGCAGGTCGGAGTCGCCGGCCTCCTCCACCCGCACCTTGCGCATCATCTGACGGACGATGACTTCGATGTGCTTGTCGTTGATATCCACGCCCTGCTGACGATAGGGCTTCTGGACCTCCTGGGTGAGGTAGTCGTACACCGCGTGGATGCCCCGCACCCGGAGCACGTCCTGGGGATAGAGGGCGCCGTCGGTGAGCATGGTGCCCTTGGCCACCTCATCCCCGTCCTTCACGCGGATGCCGCTGTTGACAGGCAGGGCGTAGGTGACCACCTCGCCGTCATCGGCGGTGATGGTGACGTTGACCATGTTGGAGCGCTTGCCCTCCTCGATGGTGACCTTGCCGCCAATCTCGGCCAGCTGCGCCATCTTCTTGGGCTTGCGGGCCTCGAACAGCTCTTCAACACGGGGCAGACCCTGGGTGATGTCTCCGCCGGCGACGCCGCCGGTGTGGAAGGTACGCATGGTCAGCTGGGTGCCCGGCTCACCGATGGACTGGGCGGCAATGATACCCACCGCCTCGCCGGCGCCCACGCGTTCACCGATCGCCAGGTTCATGCCGTAGCACTTGGAGCACACGCCGCTGCGGGCCTGACAGGTGAGCACGCTGCGCACCTCCACCTCGTGGATGCCATGGGCCTCCAGGATCTTGGCGTCGGAGGGCTGGAGCATGGTCTCGGTATCGAAGAGCAGCTCACCCGTCTCCGGGTCGGCCACGGGATGGGTGAGGTAGCGGCCCTTGAGGCGCTCACCGAAGGGCTCGATGACCTGCCCGTTCTCCGAGATCTCGGAGATCTTAATGCCGTCGCAGGTGCCGCAGTCATCCTCCCGGATGATGACCTCCTGGGCCACATCCACCATGCGGCGGGTCAGGTAGCCGGAGTCGGCGGTACGAAGGGCGGTATCCGTCAAGCCCTTACGGGCGCCTCTGGAGGAGATAAAGTATTCCAGCACGGACAGGCCCTCACGGAAGTTGGCTTTGACGGGGATTTCAATGGTACGGCCGGAGGTGTCCGCCATCATGCCACGCATACCGGCCAGCTGACGGATCTGGGCAATAGAACCACGGGCGCCGGAGTCCGCCATCATCCAGATGGGGTTGTAGCGGTCCAAACCCGCCATCAGCGCGTCGGCCACGTCCTTGGTAGTCTTCTCCCACGCCTGGACGGACAGGCGGTAGCGCTCGTCATTGGTGAGGAAGCCCCGCTTATACTGCCGCTCGATCTTGATGATCTCCTGCTCGGTGTTGTGGATCATCTCGTCCTTGGCGGCGGGCACCGTCATGTCGTAAATGGAGACGGTCAGGGAGCCCTGGGTGGAGTAGTGATAGCCCTTGGCCTTGATGGTGTCCAGCACATTAGCGGCCACGGTAAAGCCATACTTGTTGATGCACTTATCCACAATGGGGCCCAGCTGCTTCTTGCCCACGATGAAGTTGATCTCGGGGTCAAACTTGGTCTCGGGGTCGCTCCGATCCACAAAGCCCAGGTCCTGGGGGATGCCCTCGTTAAAGATCAAACGGCCCACGGTGGTGCGCACCATCTTATGCTCGGTGGCCTCCCCGTCGCTCCACGCCCGGCGCACCAGGATAGGCTCGTGGAGGTCCAGGGTGCCCTCGTCGTAAGCCAGGCGCGCCTCGTCGTCGTTGGCGTAGGAGCGGTAGTAGCAGGCGGGTAGGTCGCTGCCCTTCACGCCCTCGCACAGCCCCGCCAGAGTGCGGCGGTAGCCGGTATACTGCCCGTCGTCCTTCACCCAGACCTGGTCCTCAGGAGTGATCTCACCGGCCTTCACGACCTTGTTCACGTCAGCCGCGCTCTTGTAGCTCCGCTCAGCCACAGGCTCGGGCTCCCGCTCATAGGTGAGGTAATAGGAGCCCAGCACCATATCCTGAGTGGGGATATTCACAGGGCCGCCGTCCTGGGGACGCAGCAGATTGTTGGCGGAGAGCATGAGGATACGGGCCTCCGCCTGGGCCTCCGCGGACAGGGGGACGTGAACGGCCATCTGGTCGCCGTCGAAGTCCGCGTTGAAGGGGGTACAGACCAGGGGGTGGAGCTTGATGGCCCGGCCCTCCACCAGCACCGGCTCAAAGGCCTGGATGCCCAGGCGGTGGAGCGTCGGTGCGCGGTTGAGCATAACGGGGTGGTCCTTGATTACAAAGTCCAGGGCGTCCCACACCTCGGGGCGGCCCTTGTCCACCATCTTCTTGGCGGACTTGATGTTGTTGGCGTGGCCGTCCTCCACCAGCTTCTTCATGACGAAGGGGCGGAACAGCTCAATGGCCATCTCCTTGGGAAGGCCGCACTGATAGATCTTCAGCTCGGGCCCCACCACGATGACCGAACGGCCGGAGTAGTCTACACGCTTACCCAGCAGGTTCTGGCGGAAGCGGCCCTGCTTACCCTTGAGCATGTCGCTGAGGGACTTAAGGGCGCGGTTATTGGCCCCGGTGACGGCGCGGCCGCGGCGGCCGTTGTCGATGAGGGCGTCCACCGCCTCCTGGAGCATGCGCTTCTCGTTGCGGACAATGATATCGGGGGCCTTCAGCTGGATGAGCCGCTTCAGGCGGTTGTTGCGGTTGATGACCCGGCGGTAGAGGTCGTTGAGGTCGCTGGTGGCAAAGCGTCCGCCGTCCAGCTGGACCATGGGCCGGATCTCGGGGGGGATCACCGGCAGAACGTCGATGACCATCCATTCGGGCTTGTTGCCCGACACCCGGAAGGCGTCCACCACCTCCAGGCGCTTGACGATGCGGGCCTTCTTCTGGCCGCTGGCGTCCTGGAGCTCCACGCGCAACTGCTCGGAAAGCTCATCCAGGTTCACGTCCTGGAGAAGCTTCTTCACTGCCTCGGCACCCATGCCGGCCTGGAAGTCGTCCTCATACTTCTCCCGGTAATCCCGGTATTCCTTCTCGGTCAGGATCTGGTTCTTCGCCAGAGGGGTAAAGCCGGGGTCGGTGACGATATACGCCGCGAAGTAGAGCACCTTCTCCAGAATACGGGGAGAGATGTCCAGCAGCAGGCCCATACGGGAGGGGATGCCCTTGAAGTACCAGATGTGGCTTACCGGTGCGGCCAGCTCAATGTGGCCCATGCGCTCCCGGCGCACCTTGGAGCGGGTGACCTCCACGCCGCAGCGGTCGCAGATCTTGCCCTTGTAGCGGATCTTCTTATACTTGCCGCAGTGGCACTCCCAGTCCTTGGTCGGCCCAAAGATCCGTTCGCAGAACAGACCATCCCGCTCAGGCTTCAGGGTGCGGTAGTTGATGGTCTCCGGCTTCTTGACCTCGCCATAAGACCACTCACGGATCTGCTCAGGGGAGGCAATCCCGATCTGAATAGCGTCAAATTCCGCGTAACTCATGCTCCTCGCCTCCCTTTCTTAGTTGTCCTGGCCATCATCTTCGATGATGACCTCATCGGAGAGGGAGAAATCTCCCTCTTCCTCGTCGTCTGTCTGCTCCAGGTCGGAGGCCTCCAGATCGTCGTCGTCTGAGCCCTCCTTCAGGGAATAGCCTGCGGCGGAGAACTCCGACTCTTTCCCGCCTCCATAGCCGTCGAAATCATCGATGTGGAAGTTGCCGGGCTGATAGGTGTCGTCGTCCTCGTCCTTCAGCTCAATGACCTCGCCGCCCTCGTCCAGCACCTTGATGTCCAGACACAGGGCCTGCAGCTCCTTCACCAGGACCTTGAAGGCCTCGGGCACGCCGGGGGCGGGGACATTGTGGCCCTTGACGATGGACTCGTAGGTCTTCACACGGCCCACCACGTCGTCCGACTTCACCGTGAGCATCTCCCGGAGGGTGTAGGCCGCGCCGTACGCCTCCAGGGCCCACATTTCCATCTCACCAAACCGCTGGCCGCCAAACTGGGCCTTGCCGCCCAAGGGCTGCTGGGTGACCAGAGAGTACGGGCCGGTGGAGCGGGCGTGGATCTTATCGTCCACCAGGTGGTGGAGCTTGAGGAAGTACACATAGCCCACCGTGACCCGGTTGTCGAACCGTTCGCCGGTGCGGCCGTCGTAGAGCCAGCTCTTGCCGTCGGGGCTGAGGCCCGCCAGCTGGAGGGTATCCTGAATGTCCTTCTCGTTGGCGCCGTTGAAGATGGGGGTGGCCACCTTCCAGCCCAACGCCTGGGCGGCATAGCCCAGGTGGACCTCCAGCACCTGGCCGATGTTCATACGGGAGGGCACGCCCAGGGGGTTGAGCACGATATCCAGGGGGGTGCCGTCGGGGAGGAAGGGCATATCCTCCTGGGGCAGGATGCGGGAGACGACGCCCTTGTTGCCGTGGCGACCGGCCATCTTGTCGCCCACGGAGATCTTCCGCTTCTGGGCGATGGACACCCGCACCACCATATTGACGCCGGGAGACAGCTCGTCTCCGGCCTCTCGGGTGAATACATTTACGTCCACCACAATGCCGCTCTCGCCGTGGGGCAGCTTAAGGGAGGTGTCGCGCACCTCTCTGGCCTTCTCCCCGAAGATGGCTCGGAGCAGACGCTCCTCGGCGGTGAGGTCGGTCTCTCCCTTGGGAGTGACCTTACCCACCAGGATGTCGTTGGCGGACACCTCCGCACCGATGCGGATGATACCCCGCTCGTCCAAGTCCTTCAAAGAGTCCTCGCCCACATTGGGGATATCACGGGTGATCTCTTCGGGACCCAGCTTGGTGTCACGGGCCTCGGTCTCGTATTCCTCGATGTGGATGGAGGTGAACACGTCGTCCTTCACCATCCGCTCGTTGAGCAGGATCGCGTCCTCGTAGTTGTAGCCCTCCCAGGTCATGAAGCCCATGAGGATGTTCTTGCCCAGGGCGATCTCGCCGTTGGAGGTAGAGGGGCCGTCAGCGATGACCTCGCCGGCCTCGATGTGCTGGCCCACCTCCACGATGGGCCGCTGGTTGACGCAGGTAGAGTGGTTGGAGCGGGCAAACTTGGTGAGCTTGCGGTCCACCACCTCGCCGTCGTCCTGGCGCACGGTGATGTGGTCGGCGGACACCTGGGTGACCGTGCCGGGGGCGTGGGCGACCATAGCTACCTCAGAGTCCACGCAGTTCTTGTGCTCCTGGCCGGTGGCCACGATGGGAGCCTCGGTGGTGAGCAGGGGCACGGCCTGGCGCTGCATGTTCGCGCCCATCAGGGCGCGGTTGGCGTCGTCGTTTTCCAGGAAGGGGATCATGGCCGTCGCGATGGACACCATCATCTTGGGGGACACGTCGATGTAGTCCACGTCCGCCCGGTCCACCGAGATGATCTCGTTGCGGCGGCGGCAGGTGATACGGTCGTTGAGCAGATAGCCCTTCTCATCGGTGGGCTCGGTGGCCTGGGCCACAGTGTACTCGTCCTCTACGTCGGCGGTCATGTAGACCACCTCGTCGGTGACCCGCCCCGTCTCCTTGTCGATCTTGCGGAAGGGGGCCTCCAGGAAGCCGAAGCGGTTCACCCGGGCGTAGGAGGCCATATAGGAGATCAGTCCGATGTTGGGACCTTCGGGGGTCTCGATGGGGCACAGGCGGCCATAGTGGGAATAGTGGACGTCGCGGACCTCGAAGGAGGCCCGGTCACGGCTCAGACCGCCGGGGCCCAGAGCGGACATACGGCGCTTGTGGGTCAGCTCCGCCAGGGGGTTGGTCTGGTCCATGAACTGGCTCAGGGGGCTGGAGCCGAAGAACTCCTTGATGGCCGCGGTGACGGGCCGGATATTGATGAGGCTCTGGGGGGTGACAATATCCAGGTCCTGGATGGTCATGCGCTCCCGAATGACACGCTCCATGCGGGAAAAGCCGATGCGGAACTGGTTCTGGAGCAGCTCGCCCACGCAGCGCAGGCGGCGGTTGCCCAGATGGTCGATGTCGTCAGGGGTGCCTACGCCCATGGCCAGGCAGTTGAGGTAGTTGATGGAGGCCATCATGTCCTCAACGATGATGTGCTTGGGGATCAGGTCGTCCATGCGCTCCCGGACGGCCTCCTGGAAGTCCTCCCCCTGATTGGGGTACTGCTCCAGCAGCTCACGCAGCACGTCGAAGCGCACCTTCTCGTCCACCCCGCAGACCTCCTGGGGGTCGAAGGAGACAAAATCCGCCATGTCTACCATGCCGTTGGAGAACACCTTGATCACATGGTCCTGGCCCGCCTGCTCCACAACGAGGGTCGCCCGGTTCACGCCCTTGGACTCCAGGGCCTTGGCCTCCTCCCGGGTGAGGACCTTCCCCGCCTCGGCCAACACCTCGCCGGTGACGGGGTCCACCACGTCCTCCGCCAGGCGGAAGCCCGCCAGACGGCCAGAAATAGCCAGCTTCTTGTTGAACTTATAGCGGCCCACCGCGGACAGATCATAGCGGCGGGGGTCGAAGAACAGCGCGTTCAAAAGGCTCTCGGCGGAATCCACCGTGGGAGGCTCACCTGGGCGGAGCTTGCGGTAGATCTCCAGCATGGCGTCCTCATAGGTCTTGCAGGTGTCCTTCTCCAGGGTGGCCACGATGCGGGGATCCTCGCCAAACAGCTCCAGGATCTCCGCGTCGGTCTTGGGACCCACGGCGCGGATAAAGGCAGTCACCGGCAACTTGCGGTTCTTGTCGATGCGAACATAGAACACGTCGGAAAGGTCGGTCTCATACTCCAGCCATGCTCCACGGTAGGGAATGACCGTGGTGGCATAGGTCAGGTTCTCCGCCTTGTCGGCGTTGCGGGAATAGTAGATGCCGGGAGAGCGCACCAGCTGGGAGACAATGACACGCTCCGCGCCGTTGATGATAAACGTGCCCGCGTTGGTCATCAGGGGCAGGTCACCCATAAAGATCTCCTGCTCCTTGATCTCCTCGGTCTCCTTGTTGCGCAGGCGCACCTTCACCTTGATAGGCGCGGCATAATTCACGTCCCGGCGCTTGCACTCGTCCACGTCGTACTTGGGCTGTTCGTCCATCGTATAGTCGATGAAGGACAGCTCCAGGTTGCCCGCGTAGTCGGTGATGGAGGCCACATCCCGGAACACCTCCCGAAGGCCCTTCTCCAAGAACCACCGGTAGGAGTTTTTCTGCACCTCCAGCAGGTTGGGCATCTCCAGGATCTCCTCGTGGCGGGCAAAGCTCTTTCGTAGTGTTTTGCCGTAGTACACGTCCTTGACCATTCCCTAGACCAGTCCTTTCTGCAACGGTTTTCCGGCGACACGCCCGGATTCGTTGGAATGTTTTTCGGTAATACCTCTTGACAGTTCCTTGGGCATTGTGCTATACTCACCCTAGGTTCAGAGAGTGGCTTTTGACATGCTCTCTGACTATAAAGCAAGTCAGTATACCATTTTATTCCTCTTGTGTCAAGAGGAATTTTTTTGTTTTTCGGGAATATTTTTAAAAACGCCCGGTGGAGTGCTCTCTCCACCGGGCGTTTTCATGATGCGCAAAACGGTAAGATCCAGCTTGCCTTGGGCCAATATCCCCTTGTCGGCCCCCCATCGGGCCGCCCTTGACCTTCGCGTAGGGCGCGGCATCCTTGACGCGCCGCTGGCCCTACAACAGCATGTTGCCCTCCATGAGCTTGCGGACCAGCTCGCTGCGGCGGTCCCACGCGGCGTGCTCGCCCAGGTCCCGGCGGCGCTTTTGGAGCCACGGGCTGTTCTCCTGCATGGCCCGCTCGCAGGCGGCCACAAAGCCATGGAGCTCGTCAGACTGATAGACGATCCCCGAAGAAAAGTCCTCCAGCTGGCCGGGGAAGCTGTGGCGGGCCACCGGTTTGCCCGCTGCCAGATACTCAAACACTCTGCCCGGGCACACGTCGCTGGCGTTTCCCCCCCGGCGCAGATCCATACACACATCCCACTGGTGGATGTAGTCGGGCACCTCGATAAGGGGATGGCGGTCTGCCAGGATCACCCGCTCCATGGTCTTGAGCCGCCGTAGGCCGGGGCTGTCCTCCTGACGGCCCACCAGCATGAACCACCAGTCCGGGTGGGCAGCGGCGGCGGTGAACACAGGGCCGTAGTCCAGGTCCGCCCACAGGGTCCCGGCGTAGCCCAACAGGGGCCGTCCCGCCGCCAGGGTCTCCTCCGGCGCCTCGATGTCCGTGCGGGCAAACATGGGGAAGTTGCACCCGTTCTCCACCACGGCAATGTTGTTTGAGCAAGGCGTGAGGCGGTCCTTCAAGCCCTCCGATGCGGCGAACACCAGGTCCGCCTGGATGGCCAGGTCACTCTCCCAGGCCGGAGGGAAGCCCGTCCAATACCGCCCGCAGTCGTACACCAGCCCCCGGTAGGGCAGAAAGTCCAGCAGATGGACCGCCGCCGGGGTGGCGCACCAGATGGTCGGCTCGCGCACGCCGCGCTTGCGCAGGATCTCCAGGATAAACTCCGCCGCCCTGCGCCGGCCATGCTGGAAGCGAAGCTTCTTCCTCTCGTCCATAGTGGGCACAGGAGGAAGCGTATACACCGTCACCCCGGGCCGTGTTTTGCGGCCCGGCTTTTTGTGTTCCTTACCTCCTCTGGGTTCAGGCGGTTCAAAGTAGAGTACCTCCGCCCCCTGCATACGGCTCATGAGCTGCTGGGTACGGGTGGGGACCGACTGCCAGGGGTCCGGGGCCAGACACACAAGCTCTCTCATAGCGTCTCCCCCCGCAGGAGCCGCGCCGCCGTCTCACTGTTGCGGCCCTCCACCGAGCGCAGCCGCTCCACCCCGGACAGCAAAAATTCTCTGTCGTCCATCCGGGCCGCCGCCTTGTCGATGGCGGCGCACAGCTTGTCCTCCGTCGCATCCTTCAGGTCCATATAGAGGTCTTGTCCGATATAGTCCAGGAAGGAGCTCACCTTCTGGTCGTATACAACGCCCACCAGCGGCACCCCCTGCCCCGCCGCAAAGACCAGAGCGTGGAGCCGCATAGACACCACCAGCTTCATCCGGGCAAACATTCCGATCACGTGGCTGGAGCGGACACACTGGGGCACCATCACATGGGGGACGCCGCCCAGCCTGGCCGCAACCTTCCCCGCCGCTGGTGCGTCCAGCCGCTCCTCAATGGGCAGAAACACCGGCGTCAGGCCGTATTTCTCATAAGCGTACCGCGCCCCCGCCGCCAGCGCCCCCGTTTTCTCCTCAAACCCCGGCCAGGGCCGCAGGGTAAAGCAGATATATTGTCCGTCAGGCTTCAGAGCGCACTCCGCCATCAGACCGTCCACCGTCCCGGCGTCCGCCGCCGGCAGGATCACTGTGGGGTCGGCGGAAAGGATGATCTTCGGCCCGGTCACCCCCATGTCCGCCAGCTCCTCCTTGGAATTAACGTCCCGCAGGGTAATGGCATCCACACAGCGGCTGAGCACCTTGGCGCACCGCTTGCGGTTGGAGGGGTATTGGATGGGCCCAATGCCGCAGCCGTACATCAGCACCTTGTTGTGCCGCCGGTGGGCCATGGAGAGGGTGAGCAGATAGAACCACAGGGAGCGGCGGGAAGTCACGTCCTGCATCAGCGACCCGCCTCCGTTGATATAGAGCTGGCTGTGGGCCAGCCGCCGCCGGAACTTGTCCACCCGGAAGGTGTAAAAGGCGTTGACCCGGTACTTCAGCCGGGTCTCCTTGGGCCGGCGGGACAGCACCCAAAGGGGCAGATCGGGGTCGATGTCCCGCAGCTCCTTGACGATGGCCTCCAAAATAGCGTCGTCTCCGGCGTTTCCCTTGCCGTAGGCGCCGCACACCAGCGCGCCGTAGCGCTTGTCCCGCTTTCCCTGACGGCGGAGGATGGTCTGATAGATCTCCTCCTGCTTGTCGATGGTGCTGTCAATGGAGTAGCACTCCCTGGCCTTGTCGTAAAGGCGGCGGCCCATGGTCTTCCGCAGATCCTCGTCCTCCGCCAGACGGGCCAGATGGTCCGCCAGGGCGTCTACATCGCCGGGGGTAAACAAAAAGCCGTTGACACCATGGTCGATGAGGTAGGGCAGTCCCCCCACCCGGCTGCACACCGCGGGCAGGCCCGCCCGGGCCCCTTCGGTAATGGAATAGGAAAAGGTCTCGGACAGAGAGGTCAACGTGTTAATATCCAGGGCGTTGTAGAAACTGTCCGTATCGGTGACCCACCCGGCAAAGCACACATCGCCGCCGAGCCCCAGCTCCCGGACCAACGCCTCCAGCTTCTCCTGCTCCGCGCCGTCCCCGGCAATGAGCAGCCGCAGCTTGGAGCAGCGGGCGCGGGCTTTTGCAAAGCCTCGCAGGAGGGTGGGATAATCCTTCACCGGATTGAGCCGGGCGGTGATGCCCACGATAACGCAGTCCTCTTCCCAGTCCAGCCCCAGGCTTTTCAGATACGCCTCACGGTCCAGGGCGGGAACACGGGGGGTAAAGTCCAGGCCGTTGTAGATAGAAAACAGCCTGTCCACGTCAAAGCCCCGGTCGATGAGGGTGTCCACCATGGCGTCGGAGACCCCGATGCGGTAATCCAGCCGCCGCAGAGCGATGGCGTTAATGGTGCCGTAGGTCAGCCGGGAGATGGGCCGCCCCATATAGTCCAGCCGGGGGTCGGAGTGGACGGTGGTCACCGTGGGCAGAGCGCACCGCCGCCGCAGGAGCATCCCCATCATGTTGGCCCGGGCGCCGTGGCAGTGGATGATCTGGAAGCCACCATCCTTGATAAAGCCCTCCAGCGTCTTCAGCACCACCAGCAGGTTCCGTCCGGCCAACACCGTGGTGGGGATGCCCATCTCCCGGGCCTCCTGGGCAAAGGGGCCCTCCATAAAGCATACCATGTGGATGTCCACACGGGTGGCGATGTTGGACAACAGGGACAAAATATGGGTCTTGGCGCCGCCGGTGTCGCCGCCGCTGATCAGATGCACGACCTTCATTCCTGACACCTCTCGTTGTAAGCCGTAAGGAAACCTTAAGCAAAAAGGGCTTGAACTCATACGGGAAATATTATATACTATCCTCATCACTTTGGCAAGGCTTCCCTTCCCCCGCGGCCGCCTGCCAACTATAGAAAACCGGGAGGTCCCCATGAAAATCGTAGATGAAAAAGGCAAGCTCTTTGGCAAGATCAACCTGATCGACCTGCTGGTGGTGATCGTTTTGATCGCCGCTGTCCTCTTCCTGGCCGTCCGCCTCACCAAGGGCAGCGATGGCAACCCCGTCAACTCATCCACCAAGCTCACCTACACCACTCTGGTCTCCAATGTCACCCCCGAGGTGTACGCCGAGGTCCAGCGCCAGCTTGCCGCCGCCGGCGGCAAGGACCAGCTTATGGCCTCCGGCGACCTGCTGGACGGCTATGTCACCAAAGTGGAGTCCCGCCCCCACATGAACTATCAGCCCGACGCCAACGGCGCGGTCGTCCCCTCGGAAGAAACGGGAGACAACGCCCGGCTGGACCTGGTCTTCACCGTGGAGGTCAACGTGGTCAACCCCATTGTCAACGAGGTGGGCACCCAGGAGGTCCGGGTGGGGAAGACCCACATCCTCAAGACCACCCACTTCGAGTTCTCCTACGGTACCGTCCTCACCTGTGACTGGGGCTGAGCACCGTGTTCGCCGCGCTCAGTCCGCTGGAATGGCCTATCCTCCTTTGGTTCCAAAATGTTCTGCGCAACTCGGTCACCGACCCCATTGTCTCCTTCTTTACCCACTTGGGAGACTCAGGTCTGTTGTTCATTGGCCTGACCTTGCTTCTGCTGCTCTACCCTAAGACCCGCCGGGCGGGCTTTGCCGCCGCCTGCGCCCTGGTGTTCAGCCTGCTGTTCACCAACGTGCTTTTGAAGCACATCTTTCAGCGGCCCCGGCCCTGGCTGGACTGCGCCGCCCTCGTTCCTCTGGTGGCCGAGCACGACCCCAACTCCTTCCCCTCGGGCCACACCTCCGCCGCCTTCGCCTTCGCCCTGGGCTCTCTGCGGGAGCTGCCCCGGCGGTGGATGAAGGTCTGCGTGGTGGTCCTGGCCGTCCTGATGGGTCTTTCCCGGCTCTATGTTGGCGTCCACTACCCCTCCGATGTGCTGATGGGCTTTGTGGTAGGCGACCTGGCCGGCCTGTGCGGCTGGCTGGTCAGCGAAAGGATCTCTGTCTGGCGTCAAAAACGCTCGACCTCCTAAGGTCGGGCGTTTTTTCTCCCTTTTCACCATTCACTTGTATTTGACATCCCCGCTCTGTTAGTCTACAATAGAAACTGCAAGTAAGCTGGACAGCCGCGTGGCGCGCTCCAAAGGGCCGTCATGAGGAAAGTCCGGGCTCCGCAGGGCAAGGATAACGGGTAACACCCGCCGGGGGCGACCCTAGGAAAAGTGCAACAGAAATAGACTACCTGCCCCTCACCGGGCGGGAAAAGGTGGAAAGGTGCGGTAAGAGCGCACCCGATGGCGTGGAAGCGTCCATCGCTGTAAACTCTATCCGGAGCAACACCGTGGAGGGACACATGGCCGGCCCGGCCGTCCCGTGGAGGTGGCTTGAGCTGCGCGGCAACGCGCCGCCTAGATAGATGGCTGTCTTAAAGGACAGAACCCGGCTTACAGGCTTACTTGCGTTTTCAACAGTCCGCCCCAACGGGGCTTATTCTTTCCAGGAGGTGTCCCATTATGGCCAGAGCCATCGCCAGTATCCTTGCCGCGTCCGCCACGGCTCTCTCCCTCATTCTGGGTGCGTGCCAGACTCCGCCCCCACCCGCTCCCGCCTATGACTACACTCAGCCCGTCCCTGAGAGCGACCTTCTGGGCGACGAGTGGTTTGACGACTCCGCCATCATCGGCCACTCCCTCATGGAGGGCTTCGAGGGCTTTGCCGGAGTTAAGTCCAACATCCACTACTTCACCGCCACCGGCCTCTCCGCCGCCGGCACGGTGGGGTACAGCAAATTTGACCTCCCCAACGGCGGCAAGGGCACCTTGAAAAAGGGGCTGGGCCAAAAGCAGTTCAGCAAGATCTATATCATGCTGGGCACCAACGAGATCACCACCTCCAAGGAACGCTACAAGGAGAATATGCAGGCCATTCTGGACGTGGTGCGGGAGACCCAGGGGGAGGACATTCCCATCTATATCCTCAACGCCACCCCCACCACCAAAAAGAAGTCGGACTCCACCCCGTTTAATTTGAAGAACATTCAAAAGCTCAACGAGGCCATTGCCGAACTGTGCGAGGAACAGGAGTGCTATCTGGTGGACCTCTACTCCTGCTTCGCTGACGAAAACGGCTACCTCCCCTCTCAAAACTCCACCGACGGCGTTCATATCACCGCCTCCCAGTACAAGGTCATGGCAAACTATATCCTCTCCCACACCGTGGCCGAGGACTGACCCCCGGCCCCAACGGCAAAAAGCAAGGGACGATTCCGGTTGGAATCGTCCCTTGTTGTGTTTACTCCGCCTCCCACAAGAACGTCACCGGGCGGATGCCGTCCTTGCAGCACACCACGTTGACCCCATCCCTCTTTTGCCACGGAGTGTGCCCCGCCCCTCTTTTTTCTTGCCATTCTCCCCCGGTTGTACTATAATAGCCTCAAAGTTTCCCTGCGTGAAGGAGTGATCTCATGGCGGAACAAACAGCGGCCCGGACGCTTGACCAGCTTGCCCCCGGCGAGAGCGCGGTCATTTCCTCTGTCGGTTCGGAGCGGGGCGCGGTGAAACGCCGCCTGGTGGACATGGGCCTCACCCCCGGCGTGAGCGTCACCCTGCGCAAGGTGGCCCCCTTTGGCGACCCGCTGGAGCTGACCTTGCGGGGCTACGAGCTGTCCCTTCGCAAGGAGGACGCCCGCCACATCACCCTTTGCGGCCCGGATAACGCCGACAGCGCCGCCGGGACCGGCAAGGTCTCCATGACCCAGCCCATCCCCGACGACGAGACCCTGCGCCGCATGGCCATGGCCCACGCCCACGAACACACCCACCACAAGCGGGAAAGCGACCCGGAGGCCCACGAGGTCCGTGAGATGAAGCTGGCCCTGGTGGGCAACCCCAACTGCGGCAAGACCACCCTCTTCAACGCCCTCACCGGCTCCAACCAATACGTGGGCAACTGGCCGGGGGTCACCGTGGAGAAAAAGGAAGGCCTCGCCGCGGTGGACGGCCGCACCGTCACCATCGTGGACCTCCCCGGCATCTACTCCCTCTCCCCCTATTCCATGGAGGAGATCGTGGCCCGCAACTTCATCGTGGAGGAGGCTCCCGACGCCATCATCAACATCGTGGACGCCACCAATCTGGAACGAAATCTCTATTTGACCGTCCAATTACTTGAATTGGAAAAGCCCATGGTGGTAGCCCTCAATTTTATGGACGAGGTGGAAAAGCACGGCGACAAGATCGACGTAAAGCGCCTCTCCCAGGCCCTTGGCGTGCCTGTCATCCCCATCACCGCCCGCTCGGGCGAGCACATCAGCGACCTCCTGAAGGAGGCCCACAAATGTGTCCACACCGGCTTTACTCTGGAGCCCGACGACCTCTACGATTCCTTCACCCACCAGATCCACCACCAGGTGGGCGAGCTCATCCATGACCGGGCATACGCCGCCGGACTGCCCGCCCACTGGACCTCCATCAAGCTTCTGGAGGGGGACGAGCGGGTGGAGAACGCCCTGAAGCTGAACGACGAGACCCGCTGGAAGCTCTCGCGCATTGTAGAGACCTACGAACACGCCTACCCGCTGGGCGACCGGGAGACCCTGGTGGCGGACAGCCGCTACCGCTTCATCAGCCGGGTCACCACCGTCTCGGTGAAGAAGGGCCGCCCCCTGGGAAGCCTCACCACCTCGGACAGGATCGACTCTGTGGTCACCCACAAACTGTTCGCCGTGCCCATTTTCCTTTTGACCATGCTCCTCATGTTCGCTCTCACCTTTGGGCCTCTGGGCTCCTTTCTCTCCAGCGCCGTGGAAGCGCTGGTAGGCCTTCTGGGAGGCTGGGCCAGCGGCCGCCTGGCCGCCGCCGGCGCCCAGCCCTGGCTCATCAGCCTGGTGGTGGACGGGATCATCGGCGGGGTGGGCGGGGTCCTCACCTTTCTGCCCCAGATCGCCCTGCTGTTTTTGTTCCTCTCCATCCTGGAGGATTCCGGCTACATG
The DNA here is from genome assembly GCA_910579775.1 of uncultured Oscillospiraceae bacterium. Classification (GTDB taxonomy): domain Bacteria; phylum Bacillota; class Clostridia; order Oscillospirales; family Oscillospiraceae; genus MGBC124762. The sequence continues at coordinate 125,511 of CAJTUE010000006.1, forward strand.
GCCCGGGCCGCCTTTATCATGGATCGGCTCCTGCGCCGCTTCGGCCTTTCAGGCAAGGCATTCATCCCTATGCTCATGGGCTTTGGCTGTACCGTTCCCGCCATTATGGGTGCACGGACCATGGAGCAGGAGAAGGACCGCCGTATGACCATGCTGCTGGTGCCCTTTATGTCCTGCTCCGCCCGTCTGCCCGTTTACGGTCTGCTCACCGCCGCCTTCTTCCCCAAATACGCGGGGCTGGTGGTGTTCTCCCTCTACCTCATCGGTCTCATCTGCGCCATTTTATCGGGCATTTTCTTTAAAAAGGCGGTGTTCCGGGGGGAACCCGCCCCCTTCCTGCTGGAGCTGCCCCCTTACCGCCTCCCCACCCTGCGCAACTGCGCCGCCCACGTGTGGGAAAAGGTGCGGGGCTTCCTGGTAAAGGCGGGCACTCTTATCCTCGCCATGAGCGTGGTGCTCTGGTTCCTCCAGTCCTTCGGCCCCGGCCTCCGGATGGTGGCCGATCCCGGCGAAAGCTTCCTGGGCCATTTCGGGACCTGGCTGGCCCCTCTGCTGGCCCCCCTGGGCTTCGGCGCGTGGCAGGCGGCGGTGGCCCTGCTGTCAGGACTCATTGCCAAGGAGGCGGTGGTGTCCACCCTCTCTTTGCTCTACGGCTTTTCCATCGGCGCGGCGGGGACCACCGTGGCCGCAGCCCTGGCCGCCACCTTCACCACCCCTCTGGCGGCCTACTGCTTCCTGGTGTTTATTCTGCTCTACGTCCCCTGCGTGGCGGCGGTGAGCACCATGTACCGTGAGATGGGCTCCCTCAAGTGGACCCTCTTCTCCATCGGCTGGCAGCTGCTGTGCGCCTACGGCGTCACCTTCCTCATCTATCAGCTGGGCTCGCTCTTTCTCTGAGACAGGAGGTTTTACCAATGACATTCCAAGACCAGGTTTTGACCGAGGTGTCTAAGGCTGTGGTGGGCAAGGAGGACATCCTCCGCCGCACCCTACAGGTCATTTTGGCCGGAGGCCATGTGCTGCTGGAGGATATGCCCGGCGTGGGCAAGACCACCCTGGCCCTGGCCTTTTCCCGTGCCCTGGGTCTGCGCTGGGGGCGAGTGCAGTTCACCCCCGATGTGATGCCTTCCGATGTGGTAGGCTACTCTCTCTACAACAAACAGACCGGGCAGATGGACTACCAACCCGGCGCGGTGCTGTGCAACCTCTTCCTGGCCGATGAACTCAACCGGGCCACCTCCCGCACCCAGTCCGCCCTGCTGGAGGCCATGGAGGAGGGCCAGGTCACCGTGGACGGCCTCACCCACCCGGTGCCCCAGCCCTTCTTCGTCATCGCCACCCAAAACCCCGCGGGGGCGGCAGGCACCCAGCCTCTCCCCGACTCTCAGATGGACCGCTTCACGGTCAAGCTGTCCATGGGCTATCCTGACGCGGCGGCGGAGGCCCAGATGGTCCGGGACCGCAGGGGGATCAATCCTCTGGATTCCATCCAGAGCGTCCTCACCGCCCCGGAACTGACCGCCCTGCGGCAGCAGACCGCCCAGGTCCACCTCTCCGAGCCTATTTTGCAATACATCGTTGCTCTGGTGAACGCCACCCGCGCCCATAAGCTGCTCCAGCGGGGGGCCAGCCCCCGGTGCACCCTGGCGGTGGCCGCCATGGCAAAGGCCCACGCCGTTTTGGAGGGCCGGGACTACGTTCTCCCTCACGACGTGGCCGATTCCTTCCCCATCACCGCTGCCCACCGCCTCCTTCTCACTCCCGAGGCCGAGGCCGGCGGCTCCAAAACGCTGGCCATCGCCTCCACCATCCTGCGGGGCGTCCCCCAGCCCGCTATCGGCTGACATGGTCAAGTCCTGGCTGGCCTACCTGCTCACCCTGCTGTGCGGCGTAGCCTTTTACCTCTTCTATCCAAAGCCCCTGTCCTTCTATACCCTCATTCTGCTTCTGGCGCTGCCCCTACTCTCTCTGGGCCTCGCCCGGTTTTCCCTGCGCCGCCTTCGGCTGAACGTGAGCTGTGACGCTCACGTCCTCACCAAGGGCGACGCCGCTTTTGCTGTCCTCACCCTTCAAGGCCCTAAGACTGCCGCCGGGACCGCCGCCCGGCTCACCCTCCGGCTGGACAACAGGCTGTACCCCCAGCTGGGGGAAAAGCGGACCCTGCGTCTTGCCTGCAACGTCCCCCAGTCTCTGGAGTTGCCCACCGGCCACTGCGGCTGGCTGGCCCTCACCGTCCAAGCCTGCGCCCTCACCGACTGGCTGGGTCTGTTCCCCATCCCGGTGAAGCTTCCCGCCCCCGCCCTCTTCCTGGTGTGGCCCCGGGAGAACCCCGACGTCTTCGCCGCGGTAGACCTCACCCCCGCCCAGGGTCTTCCTCTCCGGCCCCGCCCCGGCGGCGGCCCCGGCGAGGACTACGAGCTGCGCCCCTATCGCCCCGGCGACGCCGTCACCTCCATCCACTGGAAGCTCACCGCCAAGCAGCCGGAAGACGCAGACCCCATCCTCCGGGAAACTCTGGAGCCTCTGCAGGAGGCCCTTGCCGTCACCTACGACCACTTTGGCCCGCCTGACGAGATAGACGCGGTCCTGGCCCGGCTGGAGGCCCTGGAGCGCCACCTTATCGACGGCCAGCGGCCCTTCGTCCTCTGCTGGGCGGACCCGGCCAGCGGCGCGCTCACCTATTATGACATAGACTGTCCCGACGCCTGGCAAAGGTGCTGCCGTGCCCTGGCAGAGTCCCCCGCGCCCCTGGAGGGCCAAGGCGTCCCTAAAGACGCCTCCCTCTCCCTGCCCGGCCGGACCGGCGCTGTGCGGCGCATCCATCTCACCGCTGAGGGCCCCGGTCCCTCCGCCTCAGAGGGGGTGTCCTTATGAGGTCCCATGCATGGCGGTCCTATCTGCTCACCGCCTCCGCCTCTCTGCTCACCGTCTTCTTCGCCCTCTTTGCCGCGGTCTTCGCAGTAGTGGAGCCCTTCTCTCTGACGATGGTCAGCGTTCCGTCCCTGCTGCGTCTGTGCGTCTTGTCCGCCCTGGTCTCCGCTTTGGTCTATTCCATTCCCAGAGCCTCTCTGCGCGCGGGGCTGGTATGCGTTCTGTGCGGCCTGCTGGCCATCTATGTCTGGTGGCGGTGGGATGCCGTCTCCTATGGCACTCAGGTCCTCTTCCATCAAATCACCCTGGGCTTCCACGAGGAGATCCCTTCCCTGTTCTTCTACGAGCTTCCCCGGGAACTCTCCAAGAGCTACCAGCGCCAAGCGGTCAACGCTTTCTTCACCGCCGCTCTCCCCCTGCTGGCCCTGTGGCTGGGTCCCTGGCTCACCCTCCGCTGGCCGGTGTGGCCCGCCGTCGGCACGGCGGCGGGGCTGGTGGCCCTGCCCCTGCTCATCCTGCGCCAGCCCGGCGCGCTGACCCTGGGGGCATTTCTGCTTTTTCTCGCTCTGGTCATCCTCTCCCGTAAGGGCTATCAGGAGTCCCCTGCCATCGGCGCGAGGCGGGTGCTCACCGCCCTTCTCCCCATCCTTCTTATCATGCTTCTGCTGGGCGGACTTCTCCCTCACGGTGCCAATCCCCGCCCTCTCTGGGTAGACGACCTGCGCCTCGCCCTCCAGCGCATCCCCACCAACGGTATCGCCATTGGGATCGGTGGCGTCAGTGACTCCATCCCCGGTAAGCAGTCCTTCCTCAGCGCCGGGCCCCTGCGCTTCGACGGCCACACTGTCTTGCAGATTAACTCTTCCTCCGCCCAGACCCCTCTCTTCCTCCGGGGCTTCTCCGCGGGACAATATACCGCCGAGGGCTGGGTGCAGCTCGATACTGTCAACGATCCTTACCCTCTGGACGATCATCCCTTCCTCTTTCCCTACCAGACCCAGCCGGGCAGCACGGCGGAGGTCCGCATCACCGACATGGCCTCCCATACGGACTACTACTACCTGCCCTATTACCCCTCTTTCCTCCCCCAGGACGCCATCCGCACCGCCGACGCTTACTTAGATCGTCCCTCCGACGTCGATGAGTACCACATCAGCTTTCTCCCCCAGGGAGAGACGGACAACGCCGCCAGAGTGATCTCCGGGTCCACTGAGCGGGAATACGGGGCCTGGGTCTACCGCCACTACCTGGATGTTCCGTACGCCCTCTTGAGCACAGACGCCGCCGACCTTATCCATACCTTTGCCGACCGTCAGCAGCTCCGGCCCGATTTCGGCGCGGCCTATGACCATTCCGCCGCCGTTCAGGACGTGCAAGCTCTGGCCTCCACCCTCCGGGACTATTTGTCCTCCTTCACCGAATACGACCAGAAGACGCCCCTCACCCCCGACGGGGAGGATTTTGTCTCCTGGTTCCTCACCGAGAGCCACCGGGGCTACTGCGTCCACTACGCCTCCGCCGCCGTGCTCTTCTTCCGCGCCTGCGGCGTTCCCGCCCGGTACGCGGCGGGCTATGTGGCCCGGCCGGGGCGGGCCAACGCGGTGACCAACGTCCCCGACCGCAACGCCCACGCCTGGGTGGAGGTCTATGTCGACGGCTTCGGCTGGCAGCCGGTGGACGTGACCCCCGGCTTCTCCGGCGGCGGCGAGCTGAACGACCCCAACGCCGCCGACCCTGAGGTTTCTCCCACGCCCACCGCCGCGCCCTCCCAGAGCGCCCCCAGCGCCACGCTGACCCCGACGCCCACTCCCACGCCCTCCACGGCACCTGACGGCTCGAAAACCCCCACCGGCAGCTTCCGCCTCGCCCCCGCGGTCATCGCCGTCCTGCTCATCCTTCTGGGCCTGGCGGTCCTGGCGGTGCTGGTCTGGCTCCAGGCCCGGCTCCGGCTGGCCCGCCTGCGCAAGCGGTGCACTGTCCCCGAGCCCAACCAGGCGGTCCTGGCCCTCTACCGCTACCTGACCGCGTTGGAGCGCCGGGCCGGGGTGCCCATCCCCCAGGGCGCCCTGGCGCTGGCCCAAAAGGCATACTTCAGTCAGCACACCCTCACCGACATGGAGCTTTTCACCATGCAGGCCCTCACCAAAACCGCCGCCTCCAAAGCGGAAGCCCTTCCCCGCTCCCGCAGACTCCTTCTAAAGTACGTTTGGGCCCTGCTGTAATAGGCAAAGGCGCAGGGCGACCCGATGAGGGCACCGGACGCTTCTGTAACACAAAAAGGCACGGAACCAAGAGGTTCCGTGCCTTTTCTATCCTTTTTTCTTTAAAGCGCCACTCGCCGGGAGATGCCCAGGCCAAAGGCGTTGGGGCCGGTGTGGCAGATGACCGAGAAGGACAGCGGCTCGAAGTGGGTCGGGTCGCCGGGGAAGGCCGCCTTCACCTCTTCATACCAGGCGTCCTCCTCCGCCTTGTCCACAAAGCTGCCCGCCACGCCGATACTGATAGACCCGCCGTGGCGCAGCACCTCGGCGGCGGCCACTGCCGTCTCCAACAGCTTCTTGCGGCAGTTTACAGCCCCCCGGACCTTGGCCACCGCGTCAAACCGGGCGCCGTCACACTTGAGCAGCGGCTTGATGTTCAAAACCGTGCCCAGGGCCGCCGTAGCGGCGGTGCAGCGGCCATTTTTCTTGAAATACTTCAGGGTGTCCACCCCCAGGTAGATGACGGATTCCAGCCCCGTCCGCTCCAGCGACTCCTTCACCTCCACGGCGCTCTTTCCCTGGGCCACCAGGCCGATGGCGTCCATCACCCCGTCATACTGGCTCACCGACACCCGGTGGTTGTCCACCACCCGCACCTTGCCCCGGAACTCATCCGCCAGGCCCAGGGCGGTCTGGTAGGAGGCGGAAAGCCCGCTGGACATGGGAATGTGGACGATCTCGTCATAGCCCTGGGACAGCACGCTCTCCCACGTAGACAACACGTCTCCCGGCGCGGGCTGGGAGGTGGAGGCATCCGCCCCGCTCTCCAGCCGGTCATAAAATTGCCCGTGGGTCAGGTCTACTCCTTCAAAATATTCCTTGCCGTCCAAAATGACCGGCATAGGCAGCATAAAGATACCCAGCTCCTTGCTCCGGGCCTGAGAAATGCCACAGTTGGTGTCGGTCACAATGGCTGTTTTCATAAAAACGCCTCTTTCTTTTGAATGGTTTCCTCGAGCATCTATTCCACACTTTATTTTGAGATTGTAGACTATTCAAGGTAAAAAAGCAAGAAAAATTTTTTACCGCGGCCGTTTTCCCTTCCGGGGGCGCTGGTTGGGCTTGGGCTTCGCCTTGGCCCAGCCGGTCTTTTTCTTGGGAGGCTCCCGACGTTTTGGCTCCGAGGCTGTCTTCCCCGGTTCGCCGCCCCTTCCCCCTCTGCCGCCAGGGGCCCCCGTTCCCGGTCCGGGCCGCAGGAGGCACTCCTTGCCGTAGCCAATCAGGTCCTCTCGGTGGGTAAGCTTCAGTGCCTCCAGCACCAAGCCCCGCTTCTCCGGCCGCTTCCATTGCATAAGAGCGCGCTGCATGGCCTTTTCATGGGGCGTCTTGGGCACAAACACCGGCTCCATGGTGCGGGGGTCCAGTCCGGTATAGTACATGCAGGTGGACAGGGTCCCAGGCGTAGGGTAAAAGTCCTGCACCTGCTCGGGCTGGCGGCCCGAGCGGTTGAGCCAGCAGGCCAGAGCCACCGCGTCCTCCAACGTACACCCCGGATGGGAGGACATAAGATAGGGCACCAGATACTGCTCCTTGCCATACTTCCTGTTGAGGGAGTCGTACCGCTGGCGGAAGGTCTCATAGACCTTGATGTGGGGCTTGCCCATGTAGTCCAGCACCTTGTCCACGCAGTGCTCGGGGGCCACCTTCAGCTGACCGGACACATGGTGCTCCACCAGCTCGCGCAAAAAGGCTCCCGACTTGTCCGCCTGGACGTAGTCAAAGCGGATGCCCGAGCGGATGAACACCTTCTTCACCCCCGGCAAGGCCCGGACCTTGCGCAGCAACGCCAGATAGTCGCTCTCGTCGGCGTCCAGATTGGGGCATGCCTCCGGGGCCAGACAGGCCCGGTTCTTGCACAGCCCCGCCTTTTTCTGCTTTTCACAGGAGGTATGGCGGAAGTTGGCGGTGGGCCCGCCCACGTCGTGGATATATCCCTTGAAGCCGGGGTGCTCAGTGAGCAGCTTGGCCTCCCGGAGGACGCTTTCATGACTGCGGCAGGTGATCATCCGCCCCTGGTGAAAGGCCAGGGAGCAGAAGTTGCACGCCCCAAAGCACCCTCGGTTGTGGGCGATGGAGAAGCGCACCTCTTCGATGGCCGGAACGCCTCCCAGTTCCTCATACATGGGGTGGGGCTCCCGCATATAAGGTAGCTCCGCCACCTCGTCCAGCTCCTTGGTATTCAGGGGCATGGCGGGGGGATTGACCACCAGGATGCGGTCTGCGTGCCGCTGGAGGATGGCCTTGCCCGCCACTGCGTCGTGCTCCCGGTACTGGATCATGTTGGCCTCGGCGTAGGCCCGTTTGGAATCCCGGACCTCCTCAAAGGAGGGGCAGGACACCTTGGGATAGACGCAGTCGGACGGATCGCGGGTCAAAAAGGCCGTGCCCTTCACGTCCTTGATCTCGCTGACGGGAGTCCCCGAGGCCAGGCGGGCGGCGATCTCCCGGGTGGCCCGCTCCCCCATGCCGTAGGTCAGCAGGTCCGCCCCGCTGTCCAGCAAAACGCCCCGGCGGACCTTGTCCTCCCAGTAGTCGTAGTGAGCGAAACGGCGCAAGGACGCCTCCAGCCCGCCGATGATGACGGGGATATCCCCAAAGGCCCTTCTCGCCAGGTTGGCGTAGACGATCACCGCCCGGTCGGGCCGCAAACCGATCCGTTTGCCGGGAGAATAGGCGTCCTCGCTCCGCCGCCGCTTGGCCACGGTGTAGTGGGCCACCATAGAGTCGATATTCCCCCCCGACAGCATCACCCCCAACCGGGGCCGGCCAAAGGCCAGCAGGTCGTCGGGGGTGTCCCACCGGGGCTGGGCGCACACCGCCACCCGGTAGCCCTCAGCCTCCAGCACCCGAGCGATGATGGTGGAGCCGAAGGTGGGGTGGTCTACATAGGCGTCCCCCATCACGATGAGAAAGTCATAGCTCTCCCACCCTCTGGCCGCCATATCCTCCTTGGAAACGGGCAAAAAACCCTTATTCTTCAATTCCAATGTCTTTCTCCAACAGGTCCAGGGGGACGCGGCTTCCCTCCGCCTCCCCAATCTTGGTAAAGCCGTACCTGGCGTAGAACCGCTGGGCCACCTCGTTGTCCGGGGCACAGCGCAGCCGCAGCTTGCTGCAGCCCATGTGGCGGAACACGCTCACCGCCTGTCCGATGAGCTGGACCCCCAGCCCCTGGCGGCGAAACTCGGGCAGAAGGTAGAGGAATGGAATGGGGCCGTACCCCTCCCGCTCCGCCGTGGGAATGTCCAGCTGGACCACCCCCGCCGGTCTATCCCCCAGCATCACCTGCCACACCGCCTTCTCGCTGTACGCCGCCTGTGCCTCGGCGTTTCGCAAAAAACCCTCGCCGTCGAAGCTGACCATAGAGCCGTGGATAACCTCCCAGGCATCCCGGCGGCAGTCGTAGTAAAATTGCCCGTCCTTTTTCATGTCCAGGGGACGATACCAGAGGTTGGCGTCGTCCCAGAGCCCGGACCCCGCCTTCCACCACTTCTGCCCGGCAAAGGTGGACAGGCTGTCATGGAGGTGGGAGTTGTCGTTGAGATAGACCACGTTCCACTTGCCGTCCTCAAACTCCAAGAGGCTCACCCCCGTGTTGTCGCAGTGGGCCACCTGCTTGCCCTCCTCCACAGGAAGGCCCATGATCCCCGCCAGAGCATTGCGGATGGCCATGCCGTGGGAGGCCACCGCCACCGTCTGGCCGTCGTGGGCCCGGGCAATCTTCTCCAAGGTGGACACCAGCCGCTCTCGCAGGATGGGAAAAGTTTCCCCGCCGGGGATGTGCCAGCGCGGGTCGTTGGCGTTGAAATAAATGAGCTCCTGCCGGTCCTCCCGGCCCACCAGGCCCCAGGGCCGGTCCTCCCACGCCCCCATGGCCACCTCCCGGAGGCCGGGGTCGGTGTGAAGGGGCAGGCCGTGACTGAGATACACCGCCGAGGCGGTCTTCTTCGTGCGGTAGAGGTCACTGGAATAGACCGCGTCGATGGGTACGTCCCGGAACCGCTCCTCCAGCGCCTTGATCTGCTCCAGCCCCCGCTCGGTCACCAGCGAGTTATATTGTCCCTGCACCCGCCGGTAGAGGTTGCCCTCCGCCTCGGCGTGGCGAATGAGATAGATCCTTGTCATATGCGTTCCTCCTATGTCGTCACGAGGGTCATGCCCAGGGCCGCACGCCACCGGTCAGCTCCGCCGGAGTGGTCCCATGGGTCGTGCACCATTCCTCCAGGCCGTCGATGGTCTTCACCGCCGCCATGGGGTCGGCAAACAGGGCGCTTCCCATACCCACGGCGGTGGCGCCCGCCAGCAGCATCTCCACCGCCGTCTCGGCGTTATACACCCCACCCATGCCTAAAATGGGCAGTTTGACCGCGTTATGTACCTCCCACACCATACGCAGGGCCACGGGGAGCACCGCCGGGCCGGACATTCCCCCGGTGTTGCGCTTCAAAATAGGCCGGCGTGTGTTGATATCGATGCGCATTCCCCGCAGGGTGTTGATGAGGGACACCGCGTCCGCCCCCGCATCCTCCACCGCCTTGGCGATCTCGGTAATATCGGTGACGTTGGGAGAGAGCTTCACCATCACAGGAGTCTTGCCCCCGTGGGCCTTGGCCTCCCTCGTCACCTCCGCAGCCAATTCCGGCTTGGTGCCATAGGCCAGCCCTCCCGCCTTCACGTTGGGACAGGAGACGTTGACCTCGATCATGTCCACTCCCGCCGCAGAGAGCTTTTCGCACATGGCGGCGTACTCCGCCGGGGTGTCCCCCGAGATGTTGGCGATGACCGGAAGGTCCAGCCCCTTCAGCCGGGGCCATTCCTTCTCCAAAAACGCGTCCACGCCGGGATTTTGGAGTCCCACCGAGTTGAGCATCCCCATGGGGGTCTCGGCAATGCGGGGGGGCGGGTTGCCCACCCGGGGCCGCAGGGTCAGCCCCTTGGCGCAGAAAGCTCCAAGCCGCTGGATATCAAAGAACTGACCGTATTCCTCCCCAAAGCCGAAGGTGCCGGACACGGGAACGATGGGGTTTTTCAGGGGCACCCCCGCCAGAGTGACGGACAGATCCACCTTAGCCATTCCAGTCCACCTCCGAAGCGTCAAATACCGGGCCGTCCTTACACACATGCTTCATAGAGCCGTCCGCCATGGGGGTGGCGCAGCCAAGGCAAGCCCCCACCCCGCAGGCCATCCGCTCCTCCATGGACACCTGGCAGGGCACACCGTAACGCTCGGCGACCTCCGCCACCCCCTTGAGCATGGGCTTGGGCCCACAGGCCAGGACCGCTGTAAAGGCATTGTCCTTGCGTAGCATTTCCTCCACCTTCTGGTGGACAAAGCCGTGAAAGCCCACGCTGCCGTCATCGGTGCACAGGAAGCTTCCCTCGCAGACCCCGGCAAAGGCGTCCGCCATAATGACCTGCTCCTGGGAACGAAAGCCCAGCACCGCCAGAGCCTTCCCGTCGGCGTATTGCGCGCAGCCATACAGGGGCGGCACGCCGATCCCGCCCCCTGCCAGCAGATACCGACCGCCGGGGACCATGGTAAAGCCATTGCCCAGCAGGCCAAGAACGTCAAGGGTTTCCCCTTCACACCTTTGGGCCAGCCAACGGGTGCCCTCTCCCCGCACTTGGAAGACGATGGACAAGCCGTCGTCGGGGGCGTCGCTCTGGCAGGTGGCCACCGAGATGGGGCGGCGCAGGAAGTAGGGCGGACAGGCGATGTGGACAAACTGACCGGGCGCGCGAAAGGTCTTTTCCACCATGTTTCCACATGACAGAGTCATCCACCAGGTATCCGCCCCCAGAGGCGTTTTGTCTATCACGGTACACTGTTGCTGGATGGGCATAGGCTCACCTCTTTTTGTGTTGAGACCTCTTGCTTATACGATGGTCACGTACTTTTTGATGTCATCCCGCATGGCCTCGGCGGCGGCACGGGCGGCGTCCTGGAAACGCTCCGCCCCGTTCTCCGCTTTCTGCCAAGCGCAGAGGATCCCCCGGGAGGAATTGATGATCGCCCCCCAGCCGTAGCGGTCAAAGGCTCCGGCCACGTCCTGGGCGGTGCCTCCCTGGGCGCCGTAGCCAGGCACCAGGAAGAAGGTCTTCTCCATGCGGCGGCGCAGCTCCCGCAGCTCGGCGGGATAGGTTGCGCCCACCACCGCGCCCAGGGTCTGGTAGCCGCACTCCCCTTCGGTGCCCGCACCCAGTCGCTTGCAGAGGTCGGCCATGACGGTGTACACCTGCCGGTCCCCCGCCACCATATCCTGGAGCTCACCGGAGGACGGGTTGGAGGTCTTGACCAGGAGGAACACCCCCTTGTCCTCCTCCTTGGCGAGGTCAAGGAAGGGCAGGATGGCGTCTGAGCCCATGTAGCCATTGATGGTGACGCAGTCGGCGTCAAAGGCACTCAAAGCCTGCTCCCCCACCTTGCTCTTGCCCAGCCAACCCTCCGCATAGGCCTGAGCGGTGGAGCCGATGTCCCCCCGCTTCACGTCGGCGATCACGTAAAAGCCCTTATCGTGGGCGTATTGGATGGTGTCGTGCATAGCCTTTACCCCGGGCCAGCCCAGCAGCTCGTAGTACGCCGCCTGGGGCTTCACCGCGGGGACGATCCCCTGGAGGGCGTCCAGTAAAGCCATGTTATATCGGAGCACCGCCGCCGCGGCCCCCTCCAGGTTCTCCCCGTGCTTGTCCATACACTCCTTCACCAGCTGGGGCGGGATGTACTCCAGCCGGGCGTCCAGCCCCGCCACCGTGGGGTTCTTGGTCTTGCGGATCAGTTGGTGCAGACGATCAAAGGACATGTCCCTTCCTCCTTCTTATCCCCGGTAGACGATCTGGCCGTCTACAATGGTATACTTGACCTTTCCCTTCAGCCGCCGCCCGCCAAAGGGGGTGTTGCGGCCCATGGACAGAAATTGCTCCGGCTCCACCTGCCACACCTCGTCGGGGTCGAAAATGACCACATCCGCCGGGTTGCCGATGGCCAGCCGCCCGTAAGGCGAGCGCAGGATGGAGGCGGGGTTGACGGTCATTTTCCGCAAAATGTCGGAGAGGGTGAGCTTGCCCGTGTGGTAGAGCGCGGTGAGCGTCACCCCCAAAGCGGTCTCCAGGCCCACCATGCCGCTGGGGGCGTCCTCCAGCGGCTTTGCCTTTTCCTCCACCGCGTGGGGGGCATGGTCGGTGGCGATGGCGTCGATGGTGCCGTCCCGCAGTCCGGCGATGATCCCCTCCACGTCCGCCTTGGTGCGAAGGGGTGGGTTCACCCGGGCCATGGTCCCCTGCTTTTGTATCTCCTCCTCTGTAAGGGTGAAGTACTGAGGACAGGTCTCGCAGGTGATGGGGACCCCCTTGTGCTTGTAGCTGCGAATGATGGCCACCGACCTGGCGGTGGAGACGTGACAGATATGTACCGGCGCGCCGGTCTCCTCGGCCAGCATAGCGTCCCGCATAACCATCAGCTCCTCCGCGATGGCGGGGCGGCCATGGATGCCCAGAGCACGGGAGACCTGGCCCTCGTTGACGGCGTAGTTCTTCACCAAGTCCCTGTCCTCGCAGTGGGAGAGGACGGTCAGGCTCTGCCGGGCGGCCTTCATCAGGCCGTCGCGCATCACGTTGGCGTTTTGCACCGGCATTCCGTCGTCGGACAGGGCCGCCACCCCCGCCTGACGCAGCGCGGCGGCGTCGGTAAGCTTTTCCCCGTCCTCGTTGATGGTCAGCGCGCCGATGGGTAGCACCCGGGTGCCGGGGGTGATGGCCTTTTCCAATATGTATAAGACCACCTCGGGGTCGTCGCACACCGGGCGGGTGTTTGGCATACAGGCCACGGCGGTGAAGCCGCCCGCGGCGGCGGCGGCGCGGCCGGTCTCAATGGTCTCCTTATAGGAAAAGCCCGGGTCCCGGAGATGGACGTGCATGTCCACCAGCCCCGCGGAGACGATCAGACCGGCGGCCTCGATGACCTCCGCCCCGTCTGGCTCCACGTTGCTCCCGATCACCGCCACCCGGCCGTTCTCCAGCAAAATATCCATGACGCCGCCGATGCCCCCAACCGGGTCGATGAACCGTCCCTGACGGATGAGCAGTCTCATGGCAAACAACTCCTTTGTTACACGGTCTTTTTATTATACCTAACCCTGCGCCAATAAGCAAATGAATTTTTCATAAATTCGGGCCATACTAAGGGCGTGAAAGGAGGAGTGGACATGAGCGATCATCCGTTTTTGAGAGGGATCGGCCTGGGGGTGCTGGCCGGGGCCGCTATGGGCGCCACCATGATGAAAAACGAAAAAAACATCAAGAAAGCTGCCAAGCACACCGTCAAAACCGTGGGCCGCCTGGCCGAGGACGCCGCCGACACCCTGGCAGACAAGCTGCCCAGGATGTAAACGCAAAAAAGAGAGACACCCAAAAGGGTGTCTCTCTTTTTTGGTGCGCGAGGCGGGAGTCGAACCCGCACGTCCTTGCGAACACTGGCACCTGAAGCCAGCGAGTCTACCAATTCCACCACTCGCGCGGCGCAAAGCGAGGGCCTTGCCCTCAACGCAAGAGTTATATTACCATGTCGAGCTCCCGATGTCAACACCTTTTTGGAAAAAAGAAAGAAAAAAGGGGTTGCATTTCCAGGAAGAGTGTGGTATTATATTTAAGCTGTCGTGAGGGCAGTATGCGGCTGTAGCTCAGCTGGATAGAGTGACTGGCTACGAACCAGTAGGTCGGGGGTTCGAATCCCTTCAGCCGTACCATAAAAACGCCCTGTTTCAAAAGAAACGGGGCGTTTTTATAACTTTTAAGCCAATATTGATTTTAGGCCCGCTCGGATAGTTCAACTTTAGTTCAACTCGCCTTGAAAAAGTCCCCTTGCAAAAGCATGATAGATAGGGTAAAATACCTATGGGGAACATCGTTGCTGTTATCCTCTTTGAGGTGTGGCGGCGGTAGTCCTCACAGAGTTGGTCGTGGCCTCCCAAACCCGCCTTTGGCGGCTGGGCTGCGGTCAACTCTATTTGTTTCCCCTTCCTTTTATCAAGCCTT
>CAJTUE010000007.1 GCA_910579775.1 uncultured Oscillospiraceae bacterium
CCCGGAACCCTTGATTTACAGGGGCTCCGGGGCGTTTTAATACTTATTCCCATTCAATGGTGGCGGTGGGCTTGGGGCTGAGATCGTAGAGGACGCGACAGACGCCGGGGACCTCCGCCAGAATGCGGCTGGTGATCTTTTTGAGCACGGCCCAGTCGATCTCAGGCACGGTGGCAGTCATGGCGTCCACGGTATTCACCGCGCGGATAATGACGGGCCAGTCATAGGCCCGCTTGCCATCCCGGACTCCGGTGGCCCGCATATCGGGGACAACGGTGAAGAACTGCCACACCTTGTCCGCCAGACCGGCGGCGGCAAACTCCTCCCGGAGGATGGCATCGGATTCCCGCAGAGCAGTCAAGCGGTCACGGGTGATGGCGCCCAGGCAACGCACACCCAGCCCGGGACCGGGGAAGGGCTGACGCTCCACCATGCTCTCAGGAAGGCCCAGCGCCTTTCCGACCACACGAACTTCATCTTTAAAGAGCAGGCGCACCGGCTCCACCAGCTCAAATTGCATATCCTCGGGTAGACCGCCCACGTTGTGATGGGCCTTCACCCCGTCGCTCTCCAGAATGTCGGGATAGATGGTCCCCTGGGCCAGGAAGTCGATGCCCTCCAGCTTGCGGGCCTCCTCGTCAAAGACCTTGATGAACTCCCCGCCGATGATCTTCCGCTTGCGCTCGGGCTCGTCCACCCCGGCCAGCAGGTCCAGGAAGCGGTCGGTGGCGTCCACATAGATGAGGTTGGCGTCCAGCTGTCCCCGGAACACCTCGATGACCTGCTCGCTCTCCCCCTTGCGCATGAGGCCGTGGTTCACGTGGACGCACACCAGCTGCTTGCCAATGGCCTTGATAAGCAGAGCGGCCACCACGGAGGAGTCCACTCCGCCGGAAAGGGCCAGCAGGACCTTCTTATCCCCCACCTGCTCTCGAACCTCTTTTACCTGCTCAGCAATAAAAGCCTCTGCCAATTCCGGGGTGTTGATGCGCTTCATGTCCGCGGGCCTTACATTTTTCTCCATGATCCATCTCTCCTTTTCATATTGCAGAGCATTCATATTGTCCTATTCAAATTCGATTGCGGGAAGTCAATCTGAGGTCTTTATGCCCCGTGTGAGAGGCTTCCCAGCGGTCAGTTTCCCTTCCGTCCATTGATTCCACGCCTTTCCGGGGGCTGGAAATGCCAAAATAATTCCACGGCCTCCAGCTCGGCCCACCTGGGCGGGCCGGTGGCGTATGGGATATTATACCACAACCAGGGCGGAAAGTGCAACCCAGCTTTTGAGCTCGCCCAGGTATGCTTCCTGGACGCCGTGGCGGGTGGTAATCTCAGAGACAGTGTATCTCCGGGCGGGGCCGGTGATGTAGCCGGGGATCAGAGCTCCACGGGAGGCGGCGGCGCCTCCGTAGAGCGCCCCGGCCCGGATCGTGACCCGGCTCCCGACGACAGGGTAGGCCGCGCTCATACCTTGAGCGCCCCAGCCCGATCCAGGACGGTGACGATCCGGCAGAAAGTCTCATCGACCAGGATCGTGTTGTCGGCGATGGTGGTAATGTCGCCGTCCTTGCCGCCGTTGTAGCCAGCCAGGAACCCGGCATCCATGAGCTTCTTCACGGAGGGGCAGTAGCTCTTGGGCACGTCCTCCAGGGTGGCGTAACGCTGGGCCTCCCGATCAGCGCGGATGCGCTCATCGACGATGGCCTGGATTTCCTCTTTCGACATGGTGGTGTCCTCCTCTTTTTCAGTATTCTCGGTGCGGGCCATGACGGCCTTGACCTCCGCCCGAAGGGCGTCCATGCTCTTCCCGTGCTTGGGAAGCCACTGGCCCATGTCGGCGTGATTGCCGCCCATACCGGCCCGGTAGCTCTCTGCGTGGTCGTTGATGGTGTCGGCGGTGAAGCCGAACATCTCGGCGACGTAGACATTCCAGCAGACCAGCATCTTCCACATACGGTCAAAGTAGGCCTGATTCTTGGAGATGTCATAGCCGATCATGGTTCCCCCAGCGTAGGTGTGACCGGCGGGCTCCAGGACTTCCCACTGGATGCGGGTGTTGTTCCAGCTCCCCTTCTTCCCCTTTCCGACGCCCCATGGGCGGCGGCACGTCTTCTTCTTGGCGTCCCACGGGAGGGTCAAGAGGATCTTCCCCTCCCCTTTGTGGAAGTCGCCCAGGATGGCATTGACCGCCCACCCGGCGGACGCCTTATCCATGATGGAGAAGGCCACGGAGATGTTAGGCTGGGCACAGCCGAAGGAGTGATTGACGTCGCCCTCCGGCTTGAAATTGCGGTTGGCCTTGTAGGCTCCGTTGTTGGTGGCGTACTGGACGACCAGATGGGCTTCAACAAAGGCGATGGCCTCAGCCTTGGTGATGTTAAGCATGGGTGCCCACCTCCTCGATGTACTCCCGCCCGTAATACTCGCCGTTCCAGCGTTTATAGAAGGCGCGGCCCCCCTCCTTGCGGAAGGCGGGCTCAGGGGTACAGGAACAGAATCCCACGGCCCCCTCCCCTTCTCCGGCGGCGGCTCTGCACATCCGCTTGTCGCAGAGGAAGTTTTTGGCGGGGTCGCACTCATAGAAGACGACGCGCTCGCCGGTGTCGCCGTCGATGATGTAGCCGTCGGCGTCCGGCTTGAGGTTTGCCAGTTTCATACCTGGCCGCCCTCCTTCCCCTCCGTCGCCGTCTTCTTCTGGGCCTGAGTGCCGAAGTAGAAGGCCACCACCACCGTGAAGACGGTGAGGAACTGATCGCCGGTGATCGTGCCCCGGATGGACAGCACAGAGAAAACCACCGTCAGGATGACGGTGACAATGCTCTTGACGGAAAACAGCTTCACAATACGGTCAACGATAACGTCTTTCATAATGGTTCCTCCTCACAAAAAGTCTTTATCTATTAGGCATTTCTCATAGATTTCTTTGATCCGGCGGCAAGTGATAACCGCCTTCTCGTTGGGAAACTCCGGGTGCTTCGAGCAGTAGAGCTCATAGTCCGTGATGTCCTCCAACACTTGGTTAAAGTGTTCCTCGGAGTGCTTCACACCCCGGCGGGCCTCATCCCCGAAGAGAAGGATTCGGTTCCGCATATCAACGGCGTCCTTCTTCTCTCTGGCCTCATCAGACTTCACCTGGCGGTCTTCCATGCTTTTGACCTTGGCGATCAGCTCGGCATTGATACACCGCCCGATGAAGCGAAATAACGCAGACCAGGGGTTGATCTTGATTCTGGAAATTTCAAGGAGTGTGGCGATGGTAAAGAGCGCCCCACCGCCTCCCCAAAGGATTTCTTTCAGGTTCATACTTACCTCCCCTTGGCCTTCGCCTGGATGATGGCGGCGATGTGGCGAAGATCCTCGACGGGGGCATTGTAGAAGTCAAAAGACCACAGCCAGTAGTCTTCATGTTCCATGCGCCTGTACTTCTGGGCCACAGCATCCTCCCACACCTTGTCCCAGCGGCATTGATACTCTCCGTCCCGCTTCTGGAGGCGGAGGCGGATCGCGTTTGTCAGTCCTCCACGCTCCAGGCCTTGCCCGTCGTCGTTCCGGGCAAAGAAATCATAAGCGTTCTGGCTGGTGGTGGCGCAGATTGGGAGGTCGTCGAAGTAAAGGAAATCCCCCTCAGCCCGAAGGATCGAGCCGAAGGGGATATTGACAGGGCCACAGGCGGCATTGAACCGGGCCCTCTTAAACGCTACATACTCCATGGGATCACGCCTCCGCTTCCTTCGGCAGAGCCTCCATGAGGGCGTCGTACTCTGCCTTTGTCAGCTTATTCGCCGCAAAGAAAATGTCGATCTTTTCCTCCAGCCCCTCGGTCTGGCCGCGCTCGATCATGCGCTTCAAAGTACGGTACAGCATCGCTCTTCCTCCTTCCCTTAAATGCTCTCGCCGGGATCGGCGAGGCCCATTTCCAGCATAGTGAGCCGGAGCTCATGGTCTACGTTCATGGCGTCGTTATCCGCGGCGGTCTGCTGGACGGCGGCCAGCTCGGCCCCGGCATCCACGATCTCCAACGTCACAACCGGCTCCCCGCCGCCCATGCTGGGGCGATCCTGGAGCTGGTACACGGTGCCAGCAAAAGAAACGCCCTGAGCCTCAGGCTCAGGGCAAAGGACGAAACATCCGTTTTCGTGGGGCTTGATGAAAACCGGGGAATCGGTCACACCGAGGCAATCCCCGGTTTCGGTATTGATGATCCTGTGCATGATGTAGCACCTCCAAATTTGGCATAATAGCGACGCCGCAGGTGGAGAATCCGCCCGTGATCGTCATAGTTTTCGTAGTAGGCACATTGACTTCGCAGATACTCTTCTGCGTCTGCGAGGCTTCTGTTCCCTGCTTCATACTCCCGGTGGAAGTAATTGAGCTTGCGGTTTGCGATCTTCATTCCGTCCCGGTTCCCGTTCACTGTGATCTTGCCGTTCTCTCCGAGGGTAAACTTTGCCTTACAGAATCGGAAAGGCTTGGTGAGGGGAACCAGCTTACACTTGCGCTTATTGACCGCGATCCCCACAGCTTCAAAGCGGTGGATGATCTCATAGGCCAACCGGCGCAGGGCCTCCATGTCAGGAAGAATGACGTAGTAATCATCCATGTAGTGGGCCGCACAATGCACCCTTGCCTGACACTTCACGAAATTATCTATGGAGCTTGGGAGGGCTACCATCTCTTGCTGAGAGGGTTCTACCCCAGAGGCATACCGCGCCCAGGGGTAGGGCACGGGGAAGATGCCACCACCAGATCGGCCAGCCCCCGGATTCGGGGATCAAGGATCAGGTCTTGGTGGCGGCGGTATATAGTGGCGTGTGGCGCATTTGGGAAAAATCCCTTCAAGTCCAGGAGGAACACCCCTCCCCTTCGCCCGTACCGCTGGTAGTGCCACCTCAGATGTTCTTCCAGGCGGCGGTATGCGAAATGAAGGCCTTTCCCCCGCTGACTTGCCCCGTTGTCATAGATCATGCTGGGGCCGTAGAGAGGAATCAAAACATTGTTGCAAAGGGTCTTGTGAACTTGCCGGTCTGTGATGTGGGGCGCGTCGATGGGCCTCACCTTGCCGCGCTCCCTCAAGGTGAAATGGGTACACTTCTTCGGCTTCCATGTCCCATCCAGCACCTTCCGCCGACGGGCGGCGGTGCCGGAAAAGAGATGGAGCTCGAAGTTTTGGGTGCTCTGCTTCCAGCGGACGCCGTTACAGCACTTCTTTCCGTAGAGGAACATCGCCCGGTAGCTAAAAGCCTTTTCTATGGGGCCCACGGCGCGGTTGCGGGCCTCCTTCTTGGCCTGTCGCTTCCTTCGCCGCCTTCGGTATCTCGCCTCATGGCGATCCTGAGAGTTCATAATAATTGTTCGACCTCCGTACAGATGTCTTGTGGGGTGCCGTCTAATCTGCTTCGCTTTTTAACCCTTTCGGGCCACACATGAAACGGGGTAAGGCACGATCCCCCGCCATGCAAGAAGCGTCCGTGTGGAAGCATCAGAGGCCAGTTTTAGGGATTTTCACCCAGGGAAGTATCTCTCCTTTTGCAAGGGTCGTCTTTCGCTTTCGCTACTCCATGTGACCCAGCAGTTGCAAAATCAGGGGCGGACGCCCGCCGACCAGGAGGCATTGTTATTGTTGTTGGAGCCGTCGGTATTCACATCACAGAAATTGTTACTGTTGTTGTAATTAGCCGAGCGCGACCACCACCACACGGCGGCCTCAGGCCGCCGGAATCCCGGTCGGTACATTTCCAGAAATACACCCACTATGACGGATCAGGCCTGTTCGGCCTGACCTATCGACTTAATTTGACCCCGCAAAAGCTCGTTCTCTTCGTCGATCAGCTCGCCCAGGCTTTGCGCCATTCTGTCGAGCTTTTCAGTCGCCTCCGCCGGGGGAAGGTTCTTCCCCTTGCTGTCGGTGGTGAACGCGCCCTGCGGGTTTTGGCTCAGAATCAGGTAACAATGGGTCAGCCTTACATCCAGTGCCATGAGGGAGGCCCGCGCCTCAAGAAGGTGCTCTCGCCGTAGACGGATATTTACTTCCCCCTTCGGAAAGATGCTGTTTGCCTTCTCGGCGTGGTCTATGACCTCCCCTGCCAGCTTTGCCGTAGGCTCGGCCAGCAGTCGGGCATACCGGGCGGACATCCGCGTGAGAAACCCCAGGGTTTCAATGTAGATGCTGTTCGCCTTATTGACGAACTCCGCCTTGCTGGTGGTACGTTTTGCTTTAAGTACAGACATGATCCTACCTCCATCATGGTTCCTGGTTCGCCCCTCCTCCCCTGATCGGGCCGCCCTCCTTCTCCACATCCTCGATGTGTTTTAGAAGGACGTACTCGACGTAGTTTGTCATGGAGCGATGCTGATTTGTAGCCAAAATCCCGATCTTGTCGAAGACTTCATCCGATAGGCGCAGGGTGAACACCCGCTTATTCGTTGCCATATTTTCCCCTCCAAATTCCGTGGATATGGATATTGTAGGGGTATTTTGGGCTTTTGTATGCCGTCACTTAACTGTCAAGTGATAGCATTTCATATCACCCAGATTAAAAATTTGCGCCGACGGCGCTTCGCGCCGTATCATGTTTTCTGCCCTTCGGCTCTGTCTTCTCCTGGGGGAACGCCCGCTTTCGCGGGCGTGATGTAGTCGGGATTCTCTGCGGAGGATTAGACAAAAAAGCAGGGGCGGACGCCCGCCGACCAGGAGGCATAGTTATTGCTGTTGGAGCCGTCGGTATTCACATCACAGAAACCGTTACTGTTGTAGTAAGAAGCCGAGCGCGACCACCACCACACGGCGGTAGAAGTCGCCGTATGCTTGTAGGCTACCCTGGAATTGCCAGCTTTGAAGTAGTCATACTGGAGCTGACTGTTCTTCTCATACTGATTCGCATAGTTGCGCGTCCCGAAAATCTCGAACTCCGCCGCCAGGGGGAGGTAATCGGTGGTCGCCGTGACCGCTCCCGCCGTGTTGGAGCTATTGCCGGTGTTGTCCGTGTACTTGGTGACGGACTTCATAACGGCCCTCAAATCGCTCGGCAGGGCCGCCATGAGGCTTCCAGAAAGGGGGCTCGTCGGGCTTCTGTCGCTCCCCAGCACGGTCTTCCGCATCGCAGAGGCATTCCAGCCACCAGAGTTTGTCCGGGAGGTGTTCATGTGGAAATAGCCCGCGCTGGTCTGCTCGGCGTTGTACTGAGAATCACACAGGGCAATATCCTTCCCGCTGATCTTGCCGATCATAAAGTGGATGCGGTGGGCCCCTTCCTTGGCGCTGTTGTGGTTGAAGCCCAGGACAAAGGCCTGAACGGAGATGTTGGAGAAGGTAAAGTTGCCCACCTTCCCGTTGATGGTGATGGTCTTGGTGTCGCCGACGGCCCAATAGTTAGAGCCTTCGTCGGCGTCGGAGGCCGCCTTGATCGCCGCCCAGGAGTTGCTATTGAGAGTGGTAACGAAAAGGTTGATCTGCGCGGAACACGTCTTGTTGGCCGGGGCGGTGTAGTTGGTGCCCGCCGCTACCTTGACGGTGATCGTCACAGAGCCAAAGGCCTTTCCTGTCACCGTGACGGTGGTTCCACTCACCGAGACAGTAGCCACGCCGGTATTGCTGGAGGTGGCGGAAATGGCCCCGTCACCGGGCCGCGTGACCGCGATCTGGCCGGTGGTGGCCGCCTTGTTCAAGGTCATGGAGGTCTTACTCAAGGACAGCGACCCCGCCGCCTTGCCAATGCTCCAGTCGGCGGACTTCGCCGCCGTGGTGCCGTCGGCCCATTTATAGTTGCTGGTGGGGGTAAAGGTGGCGGTGTAGGTTCCTGCGTTGGTGGCGCTGGAGGTTCCTCCCAGGGTCATCTTTGCGGAATCATAGCCGCTCCAGGCCGGAGACTGAGCACTTCCGTTGTAGGTACGGCTTCCACTCTGCGACGGGACAGTGGAGATAGAGGCCCGCCCGATACTCCAGGAGGCGCTTTTTGCCCCCGTGGTGCCGTCCGACCACTGATAGTTAGGCGTCGGCGTAAAGGTCGCGGAATACGATCCCGCGTTGGTGGCCTTCTTGGTGCCGCCAATGGTGAGCATGGCGGTGTTGTAGTTGGCCCAGGCCGGGGTCAGCTCCGCCCCGGTATAGGTCAGGGTGCCGCTCTGAGAGGGCACCGTAGAAATAGCCGCCCGCTGGATAGACCAGGGAACGGTGACGGGATCGGTAGAGCCTCCGGCCCAGTGATAGTCACCCTTCGGGGTAAAGATGGCATTGTAGGTTCCGGCATCCGTCCCAGAGGTAACGCCGGAAAGCTCCAGCATCTCAGGATCATAGCCGTTCCAGGCCGGGGACTGTGCGCTCCCGTTGAAGATCAAAGTGCCGTTCTGAGACGGTACAGCGTTGATGACGAAGGCAAAATCAGAAACGGCCTTGAGGGCCTTCTCTGCCTTTGCGTCCACCTTCGCCAGCTCTGCCCCAGATACGCCGGGGACATTGACATGACCGATCATGGTGGTTCCTCCTCAAGATTTGATGATCCGCACCTGGAGAGTGATCGCCTTTGTGGGCTGAGTGACAGCATAAAAGCGGATGTGCCCGCTGATGGTGGCCGAGGTGGGGCACAGGCCGCATTTGGTGGCCTCTGTGAGGCTTGCGGGATCGAGGATGCTCTCACTCCCGTCCGCCTCAGTAACGCCCTGTACGGGCGCGTCAAGGGCGTAGGGATAGCCCGCCGCATTGACGGCAGAATTTGGATTCTGCTTCCAGCCGGACGGCTGGAGTGTGACCGAAACAAATTCGGCCTTGTCAGCCTTCATCTCTGCAACCTCAGTGATTGCGGCGACGGCGGCGCTTGCAACGGCGGCGATCTTGACCTGCACCAATTCGGCGAGCTCTTTCAGGTGGGTTAGATCAGGGCTTTTCTTCATGTATGTCACCTCCAGAAAATCAAGGAGGGCCCCGAAGGGCCCTCCCCGTTGTCGTGGATCTGGAGTTTACTCCGCCTCAGGGCCGAAGACCTCGTTCAGCATTTCATCGGTTTCTGCGCCCTGCGCCATTTGTTCGGGGGCCAAAGTGGCGTAGACATGGGCGGTGCCGCCCTCTTCGACGGTCAGGCTTTCGCTTGCCTTGACGCCGCCGAGGGTGGTCGGAGTTGCTACCGGGAGGACATAGGCCTCACCACCTCCTCCACCTGGGCCGACGCCTCCACCGATCCCAGCCGCCAAAAGGTAGCAGGTGCCGGTGATCTCGGCCTTCGGGATGTCCTGAGCATAGAAGCGCAAGATCCCGTCCTCCACGGTTTCCACCATAGGGCTGAGGCCACAGACAGCGGCGATGTCCAGGCTGATATTATCCAAAGCCACATCCGGGAAATGCGACATGGAAATGTGGCTGTCTGCCAGGTCGGCATAATAGGCACACCGGGGGGTAGTGCTCTCCCCCTTTACCCAGGCAGAAACGGGAATAGAAACAGGGATAACGGTCATTCCCACGGCGCGGCCCGCAAAGGCGGCCAGGTCGGCGGCGCGGGCGAGGCCGTCGGGGTTGATGTTAGCTACAACGCTGGAGGCGCCGGAAATGACGTTGATGATCTCGAAGGTCACCAATTTACTTACTGCGTCCCCTTCCGGGCGAACCCACACGGGGTCGGCCTGGAGCTGGAGGTAGGAATAGGCCACTTCTGCACCTTCGGCGGCGGGATCAGCCACAAAGAGCATGACCCCCTTGATGGCAAATCCAGCCTCCACCCCAATACTGGAGGCCTGGACTACGACGGTTGCCTCCCCGTCGCCGGTGTTATCCGTGCTGACGATGAGGCCGTCGCGTTCAAATTTCACGGGCTGGGTGAGGCTTTCGACGGGAATCCCCTCCGGGATGTCCCCGCCGTCAAGGGCGGCCCTTGTGAACCTGATCTGCCCCTCACCCGCCAGGATGCGCCCCAGCACCTCATAGCCGCTGTTAAGCAGAACTGCCCCTTGAGCTTCATTCGGCATGGTATTACCTCGCTTTCGTGCTTGCCTTGACCGCCTCAGCGGCGGGGCCAGCTCTGATAGTTTCTTCGATGATAACCGGGATTCCGTAGTAGCTCCTGGTGTCTCCCTTGCGGTAGTTTCTCAGGAACACTCGCGTTCCTACACCACCCGCCGCAATCCGCTTCATAAGCTGGGCGATCAGCGGGACCGCCTCCCGGCGCTCGGCATCGAGGATGCCTTCATCCACATAAATCCAGATTTTCGCCGGAAACAGCTCTTCGATGTCAACCTGATCTTCCTTTACATCAAAGAGGTTCGCCGCCGCCGTGATGATGGTGTCAATATCACCGCCGGACAGCATGGAGATCATTTTGACCTTGATGAGGAGGCGGTAGAAGGTATCGTCGGCCCCCTCCCTCCTCACGCCGAAGTTGTAGCCGTATCTGTCAAGGACTTTCCCTTGAGCATTGTCGAGGTCATCCCATAGCCTGATACGGTCAGCGTTTTCGTGGATGATCTCAAGCCCCCAGGCCAGCGTACCAAAGAGCTTCCCGATGTTGGTCGCCGGGGGAAGGCCGTGTTTCTCGTTGCGGATGTCCTCGTGGGTATAAGCGCCGGTCAGATACTCCAGCATTTGGGATAAATGCCCATAGCTCATACCACAATCACCTTCCCCGCGTCCGTGACGGCCTTCTCTCTGGTGCCGACAGGAATATTCCCATCGCCGTAGGAAGCGCCGTCTTGGCTGATCTTGAGGTCAAAGTCAACGACGCCGGGAACCCCCAGGACGACGCCGGGAAGGGCCATGTAAAGCACCTCCTGACCGATACTGAGGCCACTCGTTGCGTCTCCGCCGATATAGGAGATCAGGGCCTCGGTGATTCGGTCTTTCCCGTCGGAGGGAAAGCTCCCGCTTGTCCTGAGATTTTCGATCTTCACGAAGACGGGAACGGTGGTCGGCCTTGAGAAATTGACGGTGAAGAGCCGCCCGTTCTTGCCGACCACCTGGACAGAGCGGTTCCCGTAGGTCTGGATTCCCCCGGCCTTCCGTCGGTAGATGGCTTGAGCTACCTCCTGATCGAGGCCACCGTAGACCACGATCTCAATGCTGTGGGGAGGAAGGCCCTGATCGTCCGTGGCGTCGGTGTCGTTCTCATAGCCCGTGGCGGATGTGACCGCCTCGACATTCTGGAGGATTTCACCGGCGATGGCGTCTACATTGACGCCACCCGCAAAGTCAACGCTCTTGGAGTAGCGATCCCGGAACTCCTCATCGGTTTCCCTCCCGTGCCCGCCGTCGATGGCGGCGGGGTTGGTACACGAAGAAACGCCGTCCAGCGGGTTTGTGATCTCCCGGACGGTGCCGGGGGCGGCGTCATAGTCCGCCCCGGTTTCCACCGCCTGAACAGGAAGGGTGATCTCTCCATCCTCTCCGATCCTCCCCTCCCCCAGGACGGCGTACTGGAGGCCAGCAACCGTCCGCACCAGGAAGCCCACGGGAATGACCGTGCCGGGGGTGCCGGTAA
This sequence comes from uncultured Oscillospiraceae bacterium, assembly GCA_910579775.1. GTDB lineage: Bacteria > Bacillota > Clostridia > Oscillospirales > Oscillospiraceae > MGBC124762. The sequence continues at coordinate 11,457 of CAJTUE010000007.1, forward strand.
AGGTCACATACCCCGTCGCTTTCTGAGCAGGGAGAAGTTGAAGGCCAATGGCCTTCCCCAGATTGTAAAGGCTCGCTCCCACGGCGGTATCTACAAATCTGCTGTTGTAGACATCCTCAATGAGGCTGAAAAGCACATTGAGCATCCAGGCGAAAATACGGAGGAAAACGCCCAGCGGCGATCTCACCGTCAGATTCGCGGAGGCTCCAAAGAACTCCCTCGCCTTGTACTCGATGGCGTCCAGGAGTTCAACGTATGTGGGGCGGTGGAAGCCTCTCTCGGTTACGCCCCACTCTTGGGTGTTCATCCCTTTGTCACCTCCGTTGTAATGGTATGACCGTTTTCAAGGCGTCCGGCGGCGCTGATCTCCAGCTCCCGGCCCTCGAATTTGTACTCTACGTTCTCCACCTCAGCAACGCCGGGTTCCTGGAGAACGGCGTCCCGGATGACCTCTGGAACCTCATCCTCTTCGAGCTCACCAGGCTTTTTTCCCATGATTCGCTCATAGTCGGTGCCGTGGGTGGGGTCAAAGGGGAACTCGCCGCGCCAGACATCCAACGTGAGCCGGACATTTTGGGCCGTGGCCTCATCTCCGGCAACAGTCTGCATGATCCCGGCGTCGTCAAAGGTGATGTCCCGCGTGGTGGGGTCAATCCTCAGTGTAAATTGAGCCATAGGCTACCCTCCAATCAGGACGTTCCCGCTCCCCTCAGTGACGGCCCCGGCTCCGCTGTGGGCGGAGAGGGCATCACCGGCGCGGGCGGCGGGTTTCCCGTTTATGAATACTGTGGAACTACCGGCGGCCACGGCCCCCTGAGAGGCCCCACAACAGGCGTCGCGCTCTGTCGTGGAACTTCCCTGGGTAGCCGCCGGTAGGCCGTTTATCAGAACATCGGAGGCGCATCCCCCGCTGATCTCCCCGGTAAATTGCATTGGAGTGTGCGGTGGGGTGTGCCCCGAATGTTCGCCAGATGTAATACCCTGGACGTGATCGCCCAGGCGGGCCGCGCCACTCATTCCGATCCCTCCCTAAGTTAAGGCGGGTGATCCCGCCCTTGGTGGTGAAGTCGCCGGTAATGGTGACGTTGCCCTTGATCTCAATGCCAGATCTCCCGATGGAGAGGAATACCGAGCCGTCGTCGGTGCCCATAACCAGGGCCCCAGAAGGAAACGCAGGGGCCTTTCTGTTACCGGCCAGGATTCCGCCGATGAACACGGCATCGTCCCCGCTGTGAAGGCGCTCAGTGTTGGGATCAGCCTCGATCCCCCCGGCGATGGTGGCGTCGCTGTCCCTGTCCAGGTAGACAACTACGCCGATGTCCCCCGCCTTATAGACCGGGCGAAATGTGTACCCTCCACCGCAGACCACGGACACGGGAACCGAGAGGATCTGCGGCTTGGTCTGGTAGCCGTCCTCATCCGGGTATCGCGTCAGAGGAAGGACATCAACCCTCATCGTGTTCTCGTTGAAGGCGATGACCTTTACAATATCTGCCACGCATAGTCCGGCGGCGAAGGCTTGATCCTTCGCGTCTTCGTAGGCCCTTTTGGGGTTCTGTCTTGCCATGGCTTCCTCCTATCAGGCGGGCCGCATTTCGATGGTGGTCTTCCAGGCCCCGCGCGGGCTCCCGGTATGCTTGCCACGGGCAACAACAAAGCGCCCGTTCAAAGACTTGGACTGGACGACTACCAGCTCGGCGGGGCCGATGTGGTAATTGAGAAGGCACTCGCGGGTGATGAAATTTCCGTCCTCACCCTTTGCGGCGGCGCTCTTTTGGCTATCTGCGCCAACGGCGACAACGCTTTCCTCGGATTCGCTTCCGCTGAGGAGTAGCCCGCTCTGAGGAGACAGGATCACACCGTTGGAAATACCCTTGGATGGATCGTTGATGATAACGCCCCCGGAGCGGATCAGGAACCGGCTCTTACAGTCGTTTACCACAATCTGTTTGAGGCTATCCTTCACCTTTCCGTTGCAGATGAGCCCCCGGTCATAGGTCTTGTTGACGGCGAGGCTGAACTCACCGATCTCAAGGCCGAAGAGATTGAGGAGGTCAGAAACGATTTCCCGCGCCGTGCTACCCCTCGCATAGGTTTTAGAGACTTTGGCACTCAGCCATTGATCCATCGCGGCGGTAGCCGAAATCTCCGTGATGATGTCGGTGTTCTGCTTCTTGTGGTTACAGGCGCTTACCTGGCCTACGAAGATGGCCCCCACATCGCCTTCATAGCCCGCATTTAGGATGATGACGCTCCCCCGTCTGATACTCTTCCTGGTACTCTCCGAGAGGTTGTAGGCCTTGAATTTTGCTGTCTGGAGGGTGTCACTGTCCTCAAAGGGAACCTCGAACTCGAAATAGAGGTTGTCCATGCTGTACCGGCGGTTCCCGATCTGGAGGGACGCCTCCCTCATCCAGAAGCTCATCACGCCGCCCTCCTCTCGAATAGGTAGAGCTTGACGGTCTTCCCCATGTTCTCCCAGGTGATCGTATCAACGTCATCGCCGGTGAGGCATAGGGGGATAATGACCGGGAGGGGGAATCGCTCATCCTCAATGGTGCCGAACATCGGCCTCCCGTAGCGGATGGGGTCGCCGTAGGCCAGCACCTCCCCGGTGGCGGCCACGGCAAGGTCGGCAGTAAAGAACCCGCCTACCTCGTTATATCGGATTGTAAAGGAAAAGGTCTTGTCGCCCAGCTTCACGGAGAAGTCATAGGGGACTTTCTCGGTGTCGATGTCGATATACTCGACCTCGGCCCCAAGGTCTATGAGTTGCATAGATCACACCCTCCTCCCCGAATTGCTCGGCGTCGCGCGGGAAGAGGGCCCCGCGCTACTTGCCGGTTTCTTGTTGTAGCTGTTGACATAGGAGGCGTAGGCACTCGAAGAAATGACCTCGCTTGCCGTGGTCTTGAGGCCGTCCGCCCGCTTCTTCGCGGTCTGAGCCGATCCCTTCGAGGAGGCCGCCGCGTCCTGGGCGCTCATCATAGAGGCCGTTCCGCTGTCCTCAGCACTCCCAACGGTGATCTGCTTTAATGTCGCGGTAAAGGTAAAGCCCTTGCGGTTTTTGGCGTCGTGGGTGCTCTGGAGTTGCTGGATCACCAGATTCTCGATCCTGTTCCGCCCGGTATAGGTGAGGACATCCCCACCCTTCCACATGGCGTCAAGGATTGCGATTGCCTGGGCCCCGTCAACGACTGTCCCCGCCAGTTGGATAGTCCGCGGCTGACGGAACACATGATCGCTGATACTCTCGCCGCTCTCTACCGGGTTGTCGGTCACGGTGCTGGAACGGCTCACCGTCTCCTTGCCTACTGTCCCGATGGCCGGGGTAAAGCGGACGGTTCCACATTTTGCGCCTTGAAGCACATACACGGGTCATCCCTCCTCACAGTAGACCGGCTTGAACGGCTCGATCTTTGTAATCGCGTTCCTGGGCCTCCTGGTAAAGCTCATCGAAGACGCCCTTGAGCTCCGCCTTCATGCGGGAAAGGGAATCATCGTCCACGGCCCCGGTCACTGTAATCTGGATGTTCGGCGCCAGGGTCACAGTAGTGGAGCTGGAGGTGCTGGAACTTCTGTTGTCGTTGGTGGTGCTGTTGGTAAAGGATTGCATGAGGCGATCCGTCTGATCCGCCGGGATGATGGCACTACCGCCGGGTAGGATAGCGAGCTCTCCGCCCTCTTCGTTCATCCAGGTCGGGCCACCCTCGAAGTTATCTGTACCCTTCGCGTTGTGGGGGATGTCTGCCCCGATCTTGATATTGGAAGAGGCGGAGGCTTCCTTGGCCGCCGCCGCGATCCTGGAGAAGTTGGAGATAATGCGATCCGTGCCGTTGTCGGCGGCAGAGGTCATAGCGGCCCACGCAGTTTCAGCGTCGGTCTGCATGGTTCCGTAGGCCGCCGTGGCGGACGCACCCATGGCGATGAAGTTGACGTCGGTAATTTCCTTCGCCTCGTTGGCACTCTCCTTGACGGCGGCAGAGGAGGCCTCAGCGGCTCCCTCCACCTTGTTCTTGTAATCGGAGGTGTCCACTACCAGGGAAGTTTCCTTCGATGTCGCCTCATCGAGGCCGTCCACAGCTCCGCTCAGGTCATTTACCGCGCTCTCGCTCTCCTTCGCACCTCCGAAGAGGCCGGAGAAGAAATTGGCGACTGCCCCCACGCCGTCGGCCAGCCAACCGACAACAGAGCCCAGCACATCGGCGATGACCCCCAGCACGTCCCCGATCACGCTCAGGACGGGGCTGATTGCCTCCAGGATAGGAGATACGGCCTCAAGGAGCTTGGCAATCGGCGGTAGCAGAGCCTCGGCCAGTTTTTGGATCACAGGCACAAGGGGCTGAATAATAGCGGTGTTGAGGGTTTCGAGGATGTTCACCAGGGGCGGCATGACCGTCTCTGCGATCATGCCGACGATCCCGGCCAGAGGCGGTAGGATGGTCTGTGCCAGGTCGCCGAATACGGACAGTAATGGGACGGCCGCCTGGAAGACGGTTCCCAGGACGTCGGTTAATACCGGGAGTAAAACTTGGCCCAGCTCCATAATGACCGGCATCGCCTGGGCGAGCCCATCGCTGAGCACGGTCACAAGTTGCATGAGCATAGGCTCGATGACGGGCCAGTTCTCAAGGATGATTCCAAAGAAGCCCTCGATGGTGGGTGCAAACTTCGCTCCGGCATCCGCCATGAACTCTCCGAAGATCCCCTTCAAGGACTTTGTGCTGTTCACCAGGCCGCCCGTGTCCTTCACGGCGGCTTGCTGGATTTTGCTACTCTGTCCGAGGAGTGCGTTCATCCTCACCTGGGCCATAGCGGCATCGTCCAGGGCGTCAAGCTGACTGCCCAGCCCCATTTCCAGAGCGGCGGCTTTCAGCGTGGCGTCGTCGATATGAACGCCGTACTCCTCCAGGGCCGCGCTGTTTCCACCGATGTAGTCCTGGATCACGCCCAGGGCCTCGGCGTCGTCCATGGAAAAGGCGTTACCGATGTCGTAGGCCAGCGAGGTTGTGATCTTGGAGAGCTCAGAGGCGGCATCGCCGGTGATCCCCAGCTCGCCATACATGGCCTTGTTGGACACCATAAAGCCCTCGATCTCGGCGGTGGAGCGGTGAACGGAGGCGGCGTAATTCTCCACCCAGGCGGCGGCGTCGGTGCCAGCGAAGGAGGCCTCAAACTTCTTCGAGGAGCTTTCGGCGGCACCAGCGGCCTCCAGGGCCGCCTTTCCCAGGTCTTTGAGAAGGCCGATCCCTGCCTTGATTGCCTCAAGGCCTACAAAGGTTTTCAGGGCTCCGCCGATGGCATCCTTGATCTGGCCTCCGGCGTCTCCCCCAGCCTTCCCCATGTCATCCAGGTCTTTCCGGGCATCGTCGGCCTTGTCACCCAGCTCATCAGCGTCCTTGCCAGCGGAAAGCAGGGCCTCCCCCAGCTTGGCTTTGATGGTCTGGATGGGGTGCTTGAAGGCGGTGCCGATGTTCTTCGCTCCGGCCTTCGTCTTTTTGAAGAAGGCCGTGAACTTCTTTTCGGTGAAGCCGATTGCGCCGTCAAAGCCAGCTTTCAGGCCTTTGGCGGTGCTACTGCCCGACTTGAGGGCTGTACCCATCGACTGGCTGACCGCTCTTCCGAAACTGTCGGCCTCCCGGCCCATATCCCGGAAGCCGGTTCCCACATCATCGGTGCTGTCGTCCAGATCGCCCAGGGCGTCAGCGGCCTCCCTTGCGCCCTCGGCGGCGGCGGAGGTTCCAGCCTGGATGTTGGCTCCCATGCCCACGGCGGCGTCCTCAGCCTCTTGGGCCGTGTCCACAATCTCCTCAAGGCGGTCTATCGCATCGTTGAGCTGACCGATGGCGTCGTCAAGGCCGAAGCCCATACCAAAGGTAAGCTCGCGGTTGTCAGCCATTGGCTCCACCTCCTTTCTGCCAAAAAATCAAGGGACGGCGGATCGTCCCGCCGTCCCTATTTGCGCTTTGTCCACTCTTCGTTGTAGAGAATCCGCGCCTCCACGGCCTCCTTGTACTCCGCAAGATCCATAGCCTTGAAGTCTGCATAGCTCAGGCCTTGCCCGGAGTAGACCAGAATCCAGATGTCCTTCTTCCGCTTGGCGGCCTGGATGGCGCGGGATGTGTTAAGCTCACTCGCGAAGAAACTGCTCGATGGCCTTGATGAGCTTTTCGGGCGTCTTCACGTCCTCACGCTCATCGAAGTAGGCCATACCATCCGCCTTGACTTCCGCCGGGGAGATCACCACGTTCTTGAACATGGTGTCGAGGTATTTCGTGGTGTCACGCTTGCCGCCGGTCATGCCGCACTCATCGTTGACACCGAAATACCAGGTGGGGGAAACGCTCTGGAGAGTGAACTCCTGACCCCCGATAGTTACCTTCTTCTGCTTCGCCATATACTTTCGGTAGCCCCTTTCGGATAAAGATTTAGGCCTACGCGGCCAGTTTGAAGCCCCCACGGGTGGCTATCCTCAGCGGAGAACCATGTGGGGAACGAAGATGTTGACCGTCACGGTGCCCTGTTCCTTCTGGCGGGCCACATCCGGCATCTTCTGGACGCGGCACTCCTCCGCGCTCATAACGAAGCCACCGGCGGCGTTGACGTCGGTAACGGTCACGGGAACGGCCTTCCGCTTGGCCTCCAGATCACGGAGGTAGGCCAGGCTGGAGGAAGTGCTCATCAGGGTCACAGCGACGACGCCGCTCTCGTTGGCGTTCTCGGAGTAGCACACGTCGCCCTTGGCCCCTACGGAGGGGGTCACGCTGTCCTCGTTGCGGGTCAGCGTAACCACGCCGTCGGAGGCAAAGCCCGTGAGGGCCCGCCCGCCGACGATGACATTGACCTTCTTGGGATCGTAGCTTGCGATCTCAATACCCTTGCCCATAGCTCAAAGTCTCCTTTCTTATTTCAGAGTGGCCCGGAGGACGCCCTTGACCTTGGACGAATGAACCGCGCCCTCGATCTGAGCCTCCCAGGTGATGTCAGGCATGACGCGCTTCTTGATCTGATCCTCGGTGGCGTCGGCAAACTTGGGCACCTTGACGGTAAAGACGCCCTGCTTGCTCTCCGGGTCGGTGGCGATGATCCCCAGGCTGGTGGCCTCATTGAGGGTCTGGAAGACGCCGGAGGCGACAATGGCGAAGCCTTCATCGCCGTAGTCGATCTTCCCGTTGGACAGGAAGATGTCATACAGCTTCTCCCTCATGGTCTTGGCAACGTGGTCGGCGCCCATCTGGACGTCGATGAACTCGCCGTCGGCGCACACACCTTCCTTCACGAACTCCCGCTTGTACTCCACGGTGAGGAAGTTGATGTTGGCCTCCTCCAGGGCGTCGCGCTCCGCCTCGGTGAGATCGGGAACGCTGATCCCATCGGGCCGCTTGAACTTCCACGTCACGCTCTCCGGGTAGAAGGGGCCGACGTTGCCCAGGTAGGCGGCATCGGCGTACTCACCCACCTTTTCGGGATCACAGTAGATGAGGATGGAACGGCGGTTCCGCACCGCCAGCTTCTTGTTGGTGGTCTGACCGAAATAGAGCTTGCGGTGATCCTCGACCCCGGCCCCCAGCTCCGCTTCGGTGGGCTCGGTGCTCTCAGCCCAGGCGGCCAGGGCGGTGATGTAGGAATCCTCCACCTGATCGGTCAGAACCATATAGAAGTCGTTGTCCTTCTCCCGCAGGGCCTCGATGTTGGCGATCAAGGCGGCGGCGTTCTCAGGCGGCTCGAAGCCGACGATCTTGACCTTGCGAATGAGGGTGTCGGCGAGGGTGGTCTTCCCCTGATTGAACAGGGCCGCCGCCATAGACGCCACCTTCTTGTCCGGGAAGTCCTTTTTGATGACCTCCAGATCGCGGTAGACGGCGCACTCCTTGGCTCCCTCAGTGGAAACCAGAAGGATGTCCAGGCTATCCGAGCCGTTGGGCTTCGCGTCGGTGCTGACGGCCACGATCACGCTTTTGGGCATAATAATCACTCCTTACTTTGTTTTGCTGTCACATTTCCGATGGCTCCCACGCTCACCCGGTCTTCCCTGGTATAGCGGAGGCGCACATCGAACCCGAAGCGCCGCCCCATCTCATCGAGCTCAAGGGCGTCGCGGTTGGACGCTCCAGATACCTCCACGACGACAAAACCGGCCCTTGCGATCTGCTGTCGCCCGGTGTGAAGGAAGAAGCCCTGGGCCAGCGTTGCCAGCTCCAGGGCCTCATCTGCCCCCAGGATGTAGACCTGAGAGCCGTCTTTATCGACGGTTCGGTTGATACTGCAAGCAGTAAAAGAAAATGTGGCTGTCGGCTGCTCTGCCCGGACAACCACAACGTCATCTTCTCCCTTACCCGCTTCCCTGGAGTAGTGTCCCAGGCTCCCGTCAGGGATGTAATCAGTGGTGACGGAGTAGACCACGAAGGGGGGCTCTGCCTCCGGCTGAACCTGAGAATCAAGGATGACAGGGTGCCCCAGGGCGGCGCTCATGGCGGCAATCAAGGCGTTCCTCTTCTCGACAAAGGTCATTTGGGAGATGCGCCTCCTCTCGCCTCAACGAGGTATCGCTTCATGGGGTGGATGCTGTTATGTCCCAGCTCCCCGGTAACGGTGTAGGTGATCTTAGTGTCAGGGTCATACACCTGGGCCCCCACCTTGAGGGTGTGCCCATTGGTGTAGACCTTTTCGGTGATGTCAGTGACCGTCCCGGTGAACTCGCGCCGGAGGTCTTTGTCACTGACCGGGAGGACGGCCCCCTGGAAGGGAATCTCGCCAGGGGCGGTGGGAACCCACTGACCGCCCTTCTCCTGGTCGATTGCCCCGCCGGTCTCCATTTCAAACATCTGGTGAAGAAGGCCGCCGGGTATCATGGGCTGTGCCATTTTGAACGGTGTTCCCATTATGATTCCTCCACTTTGAACGTGATAGAGTTTCTGAGCCGCCCGGTCACGATGAGGGGCTTGTCGGCGTAGGACGGCGCTCTGTCCCTCTGAATACTGCCCTTGGGGGCGAAGTGGCTCGCCTCCTCCATGTACTGCTGAATAAGCTCAACGGCCTTGCCGCCGATCCACTCCGCCGCCCCCCTTGCGGTCTGGCGGCCTTGGTATATCTCAGCGACCTCAGCCTGGACGATCTCGGTCAGCCTGTCCTTGTTGGCGTCATACCCGGCCCGGATGAAGCTCCGCTCCGGGATCGTAACAGATGGGAGGAGGAGAAACAGGAACACCAGGTCGTCCCCTCCCTTCTTCTTCCTCTTGCGCTGTTTCTCAACGACGCCGAAGACGTAGCCCGCCTCCGAGGTGATAAAGAAGAGGCCGGGGAAGTCCCTGGGGCTCTTGTCGTAACTCTGCTTGTTGATCGGGATGCAGAGGTTCTTCGCTGACTTCGCCGTGATGGTGGCCCCGTACTCATGGACGCGGGCGATGGTGAGGATGTCGCTGTCAGCGTCGCCCTGGATTCCGACCTTGATCCTCAGCCGCCCCAGGAGCTCCATCTCATCCCGCACCTTCTTGAGGAACGGGATCACCTCATCCTTCGTCTTCATGGCCTACCACCTCATGTAGTGGGCGAGGGTGTCCATCCAGGAGCTCCGGGGCTCTTTGTCGAAAGTCCAGGAAACATCCGAGATAGAGAACGCCGCGAGGCCCTGGGCCCCGTTACGCAAGATGGAAAACTCTTGTTCGGCAATCCCCCACACAATATCAGTGATGTCGGCGGGGAGATCGGAGGGCTCATCCGCGGTGGCATCCTTCGGGAGGATATAGCCAGCCGTGAATTTGACCTCCAGGTATCGGCTCAGGGTTTGGAAGTCCATCGCAAGACCGGCGGCGTAGCCCCTGAGAGGCCAGCCAGCGTCCCGGTACAGAACGCCAACATCACCGCCCATGGAGAAGTCATAGCTCCTGGGGTCAATGATGGTGCCGGTGGCGATGTCCTTGACGTACTCAACCTCGCGGATGGGAAATTGGTTGAGTACAAGCTCTTGGTGGCCGGGGGCGGCGTACCTATGGGTGTAGGTCGCCCGCCCGAACTTCCGGCCTGTAATTGTCTCCACCCAGGCAGAAGCGGAATTGATGAGGCGGATGATGTTATTCTTGACGGTTTCATCGTCGATGTCCGCCGGAATCCCCAGCCGCTCCATCGTGTCCTCAAGGGTGCTCATGGCATTGTCGGCCAGTTTAACGGTCTTCCCTGCCATGGTGTCGCCTCCCTTCCTGGGGAGGCGGGCTTACTCGCCCGCCTCCTCCTTCTTCTTGCCTTCGCCAGTGGCGGCCCCCTTCTTCTCCTTGGGGCCACTTTCCCGCTTGTTCTCGGCGGGTTTCTGCTCAACGGGGGTATAGACCCTTGCCATAGCTAAAACCTCCTTACGCGGCCTCTGAGGGCCAAATTAGACGGGAGCCTCCACGCTGTCGCCCAGAGCGACGGCGTAGGTGGCGGCCGCGTCGGTGCCGGTGAGGGAGGCGGTGATCTTGATGAACCGCTTGCACCCCACCAGGTCGATGTCGAAGTTGGCGATCTCGCCCTCCTTGATGTCGCCGGTGGGGCCGTTCTTCACGATCACCATGGGATCGGGCACGTCCTCGAAAGTGCCGTCGGCGGTGTCGCAGTGGGTGATGGCGATGGCGCTGAGGGTGCCCTTGCTGATCTTGGCGGCAAAGATGGCGCTGAGGAAGCCCTCGCGGTCAATGGCCTCGCCGCTGGTACAGGGGATGATCTTGTTGCTCTGGATAAGCTGACGCTTCATGGTGTAGTCCTCCTAAAAGATTATTTTACCGGGCCCCGCTGAGGGGGCCCGGTGCCGGATTAAAACGCCTTGATGTTCTTGACGTGGGTGAAGCTCTCCTTGTGGCGGGCCGCGATGTCCACATACATGAGGGCGCGGGTGGCGGCCAGGTTCTCCTCAAAGGCGTTGTGCTGAACGCCGTCCTCATCCACCCAGGAGCCGTCCAGGGTGGTGTAGGTCTCCAGGCCCATCTGCTCGCCCACCAGGAGGTCGGCCCAGTTGCCGAAGCACAGCTCAGTGAGGCCGTCGGCGGAGGTGGCAATCTGGTTGCTGACCTTGTAGGGCAGGCCCAGGAGCTTGCCAGCGGTCATCTCGTCGCGGTAGATGTAAGCGCCGGTGGTGGTCTTCATGTTCATCAGGTAGCCTTCCAGGATGGAGTTGAAGGCCCAGCCCAGCTTCTGGTCGTCAACATTCTTGGACAGAACCAGGGAGCGGAGGTACACGGGGAAGTCGGCGGTGATCTTACCGGCGGCATCGGCCAGGTCGGTGTTGCCCAGCTTCTTGGCGTCGATGTGCTCAACCTCCTTGTCGGTGAAGACGCCCATGGGCTGGAACTCGCCGCCGGTGCCGAACATAGCGCCGAAGTCGAGGCCCAGCTCCATCCGGCGGGTCAGATCGTTGGCGAAGAGCTGATCGGCGGAGAAGTTGGTGCTCATCAGGAGCTCGCGGGTCTGGGGCACAATGGCCTCCAGCCGCTTCGCGGAGAGCTTGATGTTGCCGTAGGTGGGCTCGGTCTTGGCGATCTTCCGGGCCTCACCGCCCCAGGTGGCACGGGCACCGCCGGTCATCTTGGGAATGGTGAGGTTGCCATTCGCCATAGGCACCTTCTGAGCACCCAGCTCGAAGATCACGGTCTTGGAGTACAGGAGCTCGATGATCTGATCCAGGTAAATTTCCGGGATCAGATAGCCGCCGCTGGAGGGGTTGGTGGCGGACAGGGCCTTGAACTCGCGGGCCATATCCGCGTCGTCATACTTCTTCTTGGCGTAGAAGGAGGCGGCATCAGGATCATGCCGCCCGAAGACGTCCAGGCACTTGATCGCACGGGCGAGCTGGATCGCGGGCGGGACGCTCTTCTTGCTGGAAGGGGTGTCGCCGGGGCGGCTCATGTAGATGGCGCTGTACTTCCGCTGGGCGGGAGCGGGGGCCGCCTTCCGGGCCGCCGCCTTCTTCTGACGGGCGCGGGGCGCGGGGGTGTCCTTCTCCTCGCCCTCCTCATCGTCGCCCTTCTCCTCGCTCTCAGGATCGTCGCCCTTGGCGTCGGCCTCCAGGAGCTCGGCCACGGCCTCCATGACCTCATCGGCGGTGATGTCGCCCAGCTCCTCGCCGTCCTCCTTGAGGGACTTGCGCTTCTCAGCCACAACGTCCATAGCCTGCTCAATGAGGCTGGAGATGTCGGCGGGGGCGGCCTCGACGGCGGGATCGCCGCCCTCCTCGCCTTCCGCCTTCTCCTCCTCGCGCTCATCCATGACCTCCTTGACACAGGCCTTGATCTTCTCCATGAGCTCATCGGATTCCATCTTCATAGACTTCCGCTGGGGGGCGCTGTTCTTGGTCTGGGGAATGTACTTGCTCATTTCTGTTGTCCTCCTTAAAGTAAAATTTCATAGGTGGTGCCAGGTTTGGACGCGGCCTTCCTGGACGGGGCGGGTGCGGACTTGGCGGGCTTCTCGCTCTCTCTGGCCTCCTTGATGATCCCGTCGAGGGCCTTCGTCGCGGCCTTCATGGATGCGCTCGCATCCTCCAAAGCCTTGAGACGAGCCCCGCTGATCTTGCGACCAGCCTTGACCTCGGCGGCGGCCTCATCAACGATGGACAGCGCCCGATCAGCCACCTCCTCCGCGTTCTTGTAGTCGGAGATCGTCGCCTCCGGGTTCATGGCCCAGGTGACGACGGAAACCTCCCACAGCTTGATTTCACGGAGGTGGCGAACCCCTGTGTCGCTGTCGTAGTCGAACACTACGGGGTCATAGCCGATGGACAGTTCAGTGAGAACCCCATCCTTCAACAACACTTTGATGTCGCGCCCCATCGAAGTGTCGCTGATTTTGGCCTTAATGAAAAGGCCGTTGCTGTCTTCCCGGAGTTCCAACGGGCGGCCAATGGGAAGCCAGCAGTCGTTATGAAGCGCGAGGATCTTCACTCGCTCCCAGCCTTCGGCGATTGTCTTCGTGAAGGCACCGGGTTCAATAACATCGCCGCCACTGTCCACGTTGCCGTAAACGGCGGCGTAGCCGCTGAAAATGCCCTCCTCCTCATCAAAGTCCTGGGTCTTGAAGGAGAGGGTCTTTCGCTCGGTCTTCGTGCTCTGCGTCTTTACGCCACGGGCAAGAGAGGCCTCCCAGGACTTGAGCCCCTTGCCGGAGGCATAATAAAACGGCGACTTGCGGAGGTGGGCTACCGCAATCTTCGCCGTCAGAATGGGATCGTTGCCGGTCACGTCGGTATCGGGATTGGCGAGGCCGTGCTCAAGCTCGGCGTTCATACCAGCCGCCAGGGCCTTGATGTCAAAGCCCTCCGCCGCCAGGTCGAACCCCGCCTTCTCAGCGGCGGCCCTCGCCTGTTCCAGGGTAAATTCCATGGTTCTGTCCTCCTATTTGTCGAATGTCAGGAAACAATGGCAGTTGATGACCTCTTCCGGGTCGGTACAGTCGGGATCGCAGGGCCTCATCAGGCCGTTGGGGAACTTGGCGTCGATAGGAACGCGAACCCCGTTCAGCGCCTTGTGGCTGGGGCGGGCGGCGTCCATGCTGGAGACGTGCCAGGTCTTCCATGCGGCCCCGGCCTTCTTCATCATGTCGTAGTGCCCCGTCAGAAGGCTGGTGTTGCACTCCTGAGTGGCGATGACGCGGGCGCGGGAGCTGGAGGTCTGCATCTCCTGTTCAATCTGCTTGGCGATGGTAGCCCTGCTGTCCCCATGTTCCAGGCCAGCAGCCACGATGTCGGAGATGGCCTTCTTCGTGGTCTGGGTGATCCCCTTGATCCGGGCCCCGCCCCTGAGCTTGGCCGTGCTTATCAGCTCCGGGCGCTGGACGTTGGGGATGTTGTAGAGCTTGGCAGATACCCCGGCCCCCTTGGCGTAGCTCTCCTTCCACAGAGGGTCGAAGATGCTCAGGAGGACAGTCTCTTCCTGGGGCCAGTCGATGAGGCCAGCCGTGAAGCCTCCCACCAGGAGGGCGCGGTCAGCCTCGGAGATGGCGGCCCAGGCGGCGGCGTTCAGCTCTGCCGCCTCCTCCCCCACAGCGTCATAGCCGGGGATGGAGGCCATGAGAATGTCCCACACGCTCCGCTCATCCTTTGTAGTCCCGCTGAGGGCGTCAGATACCCGTCGGCTCTGTTCCCGGAGGTACTTCATGGTAGCCACCTCAAAGCGTTGGGTCTGGGCTCTTTCGGCCTCCATGAGGGCCTGTTGGGCGGCCTGGATGTGAATGTCCTTGGCCTCCCGGCGGGTCAGGCCTTTAGAAGGGACGATCTCAAGGGCCTCTGAGCCCTCTCCCGTCCCCTCTGAGCCGCTTTCTTCGCCCAGGGGTATTCCGCTATCTGTGATCTCGATGTCCTGTTCTCCGCCCGTTTCCAGGGGAGGAGCGCCCTCCAAATACTGGAGGTTGGCGGCGGCGGTGCTGATTGCCGCCGGATCATCGTCCTCCCTCACGAAGATGTCGGAGAACTGCGTCTTGTAGACGTCCCCGCCCACCTTCGCCGGGGCCATGCCCAGCTTCTCGCGGGCCTCGTTCTTTGTGAGGAGGCCCGCGTTCCAGCCGTCGATACCCACGGCCTTGTCGAACTCCTGATTCCGGGGAACGATGTCGTCATAGCGCCATACCAGATCAGCACCAAAGAAGGGGATAATCTGGTGATTGATGGCCTCCTCCCGGCGGTGCAACCTCGGCATAAGGACATTCTGGGCATAGATGAACTGAGCCGCCTCGGAGGTGGCCCGGTTGGAGCTCTCGGTAATGCCCATGATCTCACGGGGTACGCCGAAGTGCTCAAGGACGGCGTTCCTCAAGAAGGTTCTGCCATTCACCATGTCCAGATCCTTCATGCTCTCGCCGACCTTGTTGATGGTGATTTCCCCGTTCACGGTGGCTAAACCGTGGGAGGCAAAGACGCCCTTGAACCTCTCCAACCACTCCGCCCGAAACCGCTTCCTCTGCTCATCCGTGCTCTTGGGCATACCGATAATGAGGTTCGGGGTGGCGTCATTGAAGAAAAACCGCTTCTGGAACTTTGCCGCGTACTCATCGGTTTCAATCTCATCCGCCAACGGCTCCGCTTGGCCCAGGCCCCGCTTGAAGGGATCGAGAGGGTTCAAGTCCTTCATCACGAACATATCGTCAACGGAGACTTCCATGAGCTGTCCGTTGGTGAGCCTGACAGTGTAGAACGGGTGGTCGAGGTACGGGGTCATCTGCACCCAATGGGTGGGAACCGGCCAGAACTCCACGGGCACCCCCAGGGCGTCCTTTTCAACGATGAAATACCCTTCGCCCTTGAGGGCAAGGTAAATCTCAAAGAGATTCCATAGGGCCGCGTTGCTCATCTCATGGAGCGGGTTCGGGTTGGCCCAGAAGTCGAGGAAGGGGTGAGCGGTCACCTCCACCTCCTCCCCTTCCTTGGAGATACGATACAGCTTGCCGGTGGCAAAGGACAGATCGGAGGCAATACGGGCGATCACCGCCATTCTCGGATTTGTCCGATAGGCCTTGATCCAGTCCTCGGTATTCCGCTCCGGCGGCATAGACCAGCGGGGCAACATGGAGCTGTCCCCGCGATAGGCGTCACTGGCCCTTCCGCCGCGATTCCAGAAGGCCACGGTCACGCGCCCCCTCTCCGCTTGGGTTTCTTCCCGCACACCTGGACAACAACGGCGGCCTCAGCAGGGCCGCCGGTCTTCTCCTTCCAGATGAGCCGCGCCTCCTTGACAGTGGAGGCCGTGGTGATGTACTTGGTCGGCCACCCATCCGCCGACACAAGGTAGGTATTCTTGCTTTTCATGGTGTGATCCTCCAATTAGTCCAGGCTCCAGTCGCTCACCAGCGGGTCGAAGAGGGCAAGGGCCAGGGCGTCGCCCATATCAGGAGAGGAGAGGCCGCGCTTCTTCATGGCCTCCTTCTTCTCCAGCTCGATCTTGCCCGCGCTGTTCACGCTGTACTTGCGGTTGGAAAGCTGGCTGATCTGCTTATCGTCATACCACAGCTTGATACTCTGGGTACGCAGGGCCTCCCGGACGGTGCCCCACATAAGGCCGGTGCTGGTCTGGTAGCCTATGGGGTCATCGTCGTTGATGGTTCCGCCCTCGCCTCCGAAATGGCACTCCACGATCTCAAGGTCAAGATCGGGTGGGCGCTCATCCTTGTCCATGTCCCCGTAGACGCGCTCCCGGCGGGCGTTCTCCTCCTCCAGGATTTGGTCTTTAAGCTCTGCCAGACGGTCATAGACGCCGACGCCCAGGCCGTCACAGTCGATCTTCACATGGATGGAGGCCCAGGGGTGCTTCACAGCGTACCTCTGGATGGCCTGGACGGTCTTACCTGTCAGCTCCATGGTGTCGTTGTGGTGGTAGATGTCCGGCTCCTCCTGGAGCTTCTTGTCCAGCACCGGGGAGATCACAGAGCTGTCATCACCGTACCGGGCCACATCCACGCCCAGGTCTACACGGGTCACGCGCTCGATGACCGGCGGATCGGCCTTGCTGGCCCGCTCTGCCCATTCCATGTGGATGAAGCTGTCAGGAAGTGCCCTGGGGAACTCCCCGGAGACGCGGACGCGAAAAACGTCGCTGTCCTCGCCGAACATATCAATGATCTTGTCGATGAAGTCCTGATCCACCCGGCTACTGTCCCGCCCGTCAACGTGGATGGCGTTGTAGATGTCCCGGTTCTTGTGATGGCTGTCATAGAAGAACCCGGTGATCTTGGTGGGGTTGCCGCACATAAGGAGCTTTGCCCCCTTGGTGGACAGA
This sequence comes from uncultured Oscillospiraceae bacterium, assembly GCA_910579775.1. GTDB lineage: Bacteria > Bacillota > Clostridia > Oscillospirales > Oscillospiraceae > MGBC124762. Next base: position 28,187 of record CAJTUE010000007.1, read on the forward strand.
GCGCCGAGGACAGGCTCGAAAATCTCATCCTTGACGCCGGACGCCTCATCAATGATGTAGAGAACGTGATCGGCATGGAATCCCTGGAGGGCGTCGGGCTTGCTTGCCGTCCGTCCTACCGCGAACCACTCTTCTTGATGGCCCCTCATATAGACCTTTTCCTTCGTCCAGATGAGCTCCTGGGCCAGGGCCGGGTTGCTTCTCAGCCACTTGGCGATCTCAGCCCACAGGATGTCCCATAGCTGGTGTTGGGTGGGTGCGGTACAAGGGATCTTCGGGAAGGGCCTGGTGCTCAGGAACCAGATCGCGGCCCAGCTCTCTACCGCGCTCTTCCCTATGCCGTGTCCCGATCTAACGGTAGTCATGGGGTATTGGGCTACGCTATTGAGGATGGCCTTCTGGTTGGCGTCGGGCTTGGCCCTTATGATGTCCTCCACAAAATCCACGGGGTTGTCGGCGTAATAGAGGATGGCGTCAGTTGTCAGGCTCATCCTGATTCTGCCTCCTTTCCCAGGCCTGAGTGATGACATCCGCAAGGGAACCCTGACCGGCGGCCTCGCCCTTGCTGGGATCGGTGGTCTGGACAATATCTGTCCTGTTCTCCCGCTCCAGCTTGGTAGCCTCCCGGACGAAGGCGATCAGGTTCTTGGGGTCAAGCTCCTCCGGCTTCATTTTGGAAAGGGCCTGGATGGCCTTTTCCTGGAGCTGGAGGGCGAGCTTGATGTGGCGGTCAGCCATTCTCCGGGCAGATTTGACGGCCTCAGCGTGGGCTTGGCGCTGGAGATCTGCCTCATAGGCGGCTACCCTTTCGACCCATCCGTGGGTTGAGCTCCACCTCGCCATTAGCGTTGAACTCTTGCCTAACTCCTCACCAACGGCCCGGATGCTACGCTCAGAGCCCATGTCAAGGTAGACCTTGAACGCCTCAAACGCCTTCGCACTCTCGCCCGGTTGCTGTTCCCACGGCTTGGTGTCACTACGTTTTGGCATTTTGGTCTACCCTCCTTTACCGGGGGAAGGCTCCGCTCATTTCACGGCTACCCACCCGCAGAAATTCAGACAGCGCCAGAACATAGCGACCTTCTTGAAGCCCGCCGCCTTCATCATGTCCACATTCCACCCCGGCTTGAGGGGCGAAAGGACGTTCTCAAGGCTCCGGCGCTTCTCCATGATGGCCTCCTGGGTGTACCCGTTCTCCCGCTTCATCTGGTAGTACAGATCAACCATGAGGTCATCCATGTCTTCACTTACAATTTTTTCCACAAAGACAAAGGCCCCACCGGGGGCGAGGCCGTCGTAAATGTGCTGGATGAGCTGTTGCCGGTAGGCGGTGGGGGTAAACTGGAGGGTCAGGATGGAGAGAACCAGGCTCGCGGGCTCCTGGAGGGGAAGGTGCTCCCAGAGGTTCCCTTCCTCCACGATCACGCCCATCGTCTCCTTGAACCTCTCCCGGCAGGCCTTCACCATGGCCGGGGCATTGTCGATGAGGAGGAAGTCGTTGGTCGTGCCGAACTTCTCCACAAAAGGCTCCACGGCCAGCCCGGTAGAGCACCCAACATCCACGATGAGGGTATCAGGCTGTACGAACTGTTCCCCGATCTTGTAGGTGAGGGCTCGCATGGATTTGTAGTCTGGGATGCTTCTCTCAAGCATATTGGCGAAGCAAGCGGCCACGTCCTCGTTGAACTCCCACTTCTCGCCGGGTCTTACGTTGTCGGTCTTCATACTGTTTCCTCCTTTTTCACGGGCGGAGGCAGTTTAAGGCCGAGGCGGTGCTCGAAGGCTTCACGGGCCCGATGAGACAGGCCCATGGTGGTTCCGTCCGGGTACGGGAGCTCGAACTCAAAGTCGAGCGCCTGGGCCAGGGCGGCGGGATCGAGGATCGGCTTTCCTACCTCCATGTACCAAAACTTGCTGATGAGCTCCAGGCGGATGACCTGGTTGAAGCACGGGGCGAATATCTCCCTCATCTCCGCCTCGGTGTGGCCCTTCTGTACCTTCGGGTGGGCTCCGAGATCGCCCAGGATGGTGTTAGGCTCATAGTCGAGGTCAAAGGTGAGGGTCTTTTCGGCGGTGAGGTATTTCTTCTTGGTGTTCACGAACTGCGGGGCCTTGTCGCTCTGACACCAGCAGACGACCTTCCCGGAGGGGTAGCACAGCGCGGCGGCGATCACCGCGATCTGCTTCCGATCCTCCAAAAAGGGAACGCTGTTGAAGACGCTGGAGATGAACACGCTGGAGAAGAGCGTCCCGGCCTCCACCTCATCGAGGAACTGGCGGGCCAGCTCCAGGCTCTTTTCCTTGTGTACCTTCTCCCCCGCCGTCACGAAATAGGGCTCAAAGGCCGAAACGTGGATTCCGGCCTTGCGGAGGGTGCGGGTGTTACTGAGTTTCCCGGCTCCGAAGTCTACGACGCTCACGCCATAGGCCCGCTTCCAGGCTTCCAGGGCCGCGCCCTGGAGGATGCAGAAGTCACGCCCGCAATTCTTGGGGAAGATCCCCTTGAAGAAGCCGTCCCCCAGGGCGGCGTTGCCGTCGGCGTCCGTTTCTCTGGTGTTCCGCTCCCGCATGAAGCTATTGAAGCGGAGATCGTCGGCGTAGGCGGCTTTCATGTCAAAGTCCATGGAGAGGAGATTCAGCATGGCAGAGGCGAAGGCCTCCTTCTCCTTGCTGATCTGAACGCAGGGAACGACCTTCCGGCCAGCCTCAGCGGCCACCTGGAGGCGTCCAATCCCGTTGATGACGTTCTTCCCCTCCCCGATCACAATAGGCATGGTGCTTCCGATCTTCCGCTCAAGGGACTTGGCGAGCTGTTTGATGTGGGTATCAAAGGCCCGGTGATTCGCCTTCGCCAGAAGAACGGTGTCCATCCGCCGGAGGGCGTGGACGCAGGGGTAGGATTCCGGGCTCCCCGGCTCGATGTCCGGGAGCTCGGCGGTCAGGCCGGAGATGTCCAGATCGTAGAGGCGGCGCTTGATCTTCTCGCAGGTGTCCTGTTTCTGGAGGTCATTCGTGGCCCGGTTGAACAGGACGTTGACCGCCCGCCGCTCCCCCAGGGTCTTCCCGCTCACGAACTCGACGGGGATCTGGGTGAAGCCCATCCGCTGGGCTACCAGGTGGCGTTGATGTCCACTCAGGATTTCCCCGGTTTCATCGGCGTAAATGGGAAGGAGGAAGCCCAGCTTGCGGAGGGACAGCTCCGTGAGGGCGAGCCGCTTCTCATCATTCCGGCGGGGGTTGTACTCCGACGCCTTCACGGCGTTAATGGGAACCAGCTTAATCACGGCTCAACAACCTCCGTTTCATTTCCTTGGCGATCTCAGCCTCATCGAAGATCCCGTCATCCCGGATGCTCTCGACCAGGCCCTTGTACTCAGATACCGCCACCTTGAAGTGAAGATGTCCGATCCTAACAACGGTGCTCCCCATCTCCGGGGGCTCATCATCCGCGGCTCCGGGGTCATCCTCCTCCCCCTCCTCGCCGTCATCGGCCTCCTGATCCTCGCCGTCATCGGCACCGGGAGGATCGCCGGGGTTCGTCATGGGATCATCGTCCGGCTCCTCGGTGTCCTCCAGGAGGCGGTAGACCGCCACCTCATCGACATCAAAGCCCGTCTCAAACTGGAGAACGTCATCGTCTCTGAGCAGATCGCCCAGCTTCTCCGTGTCCCAGCAGCCTTCAATGCGGTTCAGGGCCAGACAGAGCTTTTTCTCCTGGGCTTCATCCGGCTGGTCGATCACAGAGCAGAGAACTTCCTCCACTCCCATGTCCATGAGGACGGCCACGCGCTGATTGCCCCCGATGCACCGCATATTGTGGAGGTTCACCACCAGGGGCTCTACAAAGCCGTGGCCCTCCAGGCTCCGGCGGAGGGCGTCATACTCCGGGGTGTTCGGCTCAATGGGGACGCGGGGATTATAAGGGGGGCTTTTAAGGTCTGCCAGCCGCAGAACCTGGAATTTAGTCTCAAACTTCATGGAAAAGCCTCCTTTTCAGCTCCGCGCATACAAGCTCTTGGGTGAAGCCCACGTCCTCCCGGGCGTCGGCGATGAGGTCTTCAAACTCCTCTTCGGTGAGCTTGAAGGAGAAGTCGCCGACCAGGCACTTGATCCCGGCCCCGTCGTCCTCCTTCTTCCCCAGGGAGGGAGGATCGTCCTCGCCCAGCTCCTCTCCGATCTCTCCGAGGAGATCGGAGAGCTCCCCCTTGGTGAAGCCGGTGGAGGTCAGTCCCTCCCCCGCCTCAATGAGCTCCTGGAGAAGATCAGCCACCCGCCCGTTGTCCCACTCGCCGTCCAGCTTATTGAGGGCGGTACAGAGGGCCTTTGCCTGGGCCTCATCCATATCCACCACCACGGCGCAAGTCTCGGTTTCACCAGCGGCCAGAAGAACATTGAGCCTCTGGTGGCCGCCGATCAGCACATTGTCCCGGAGGTTCACAATGAGGGGAAGCACCAGGCCGTTTTCCTCAATGGAGGCGTTCAGAGCTTTCCACTCCTGATCCTTCTCTGTCAGTTCCACCCTGGGATTGTAGGGGGCGGGCTTAATGTCCGCCAGTTTAATGATCTTGGTTTCCATACTTTCGCTCCTTTCTTTTGATTTTTGGGCGCAAAAAAAGCGGGGCGCTTTCGCGTCCCGCTCATGGCTGGTGGGGATTATATAAGGCTCAACTGCTCGCAGGGCTCCTCCTGGGGGGTGGGGGCCTGGAAGGCCTTGATGAACTCGCTGTACGGTCTGGCGGCGATCCCGTACCGGGCGTACATGGCCCGCGTCTTGGGATTGCTCTCCACCGCGTAGAACTGGGCCCCGTCCGATCCGTTTCGGGGGAACACGAACCGCATGAGGGCACTCTCCTTGAAGGTGGGGGGATCGGCGTCCAGGTCATTGAAGTAGGCCTCTGCCGGGGCCCAGCCGGTCTTCTTCTTGATGTTCTCCATCGTCTGCCGCATTTGGTAGGCCGGACGGGCGGTGATGATGATGACCCGATCCTTGCGGATCGCCTCGATCAGGTCAAGGCGGTATTCCTCCGCCTCCATGCGCCGGGTAAAGGGCCGGAGGTGCCGGGTGTCCATCTGGTTTTTAACGAGGGTATAGTTGAGATCGAGCAGACAAATCTTTTCCATGGTAGGTATCTCCTTTGGTTAGTTATTCCCCGAAGATATTATACCACTTTTCTGGGTCGTTGTCACAGGTTTTGCGAAAATTCTTTCGATATTTCAAACAAATATCAATCGAAGGCAACCGTGCCCCGACAGCAAAACCGTGGCGACCCGCTATCTACACTCTCTCAGTATGGAAGAGTATAACACAGATAAATTGCACAAGTCTATTGCACGTTTTTTGCACCGGTAAATTGCACGGCCTATTTGATCGCCTCAGCTCCGTAAAGCCACACGGAGAGCTTCTGCACCAGGCGTTTCCTGTTCCTCCAGACGGTGGAAGTATCACACGGGATCATGGCCGCCACCTCCTCATCTGTGAGGTTGGTAATATACCTCCCGGTGACGGTCTGGTAATATTCATCATCTGAGATCGTGTCCAAGGCTCGGTTCATAACCTCGACCTCATACTCATCCGCCGCGATGGTGGCCTCCATGTCCATCACCACGGCCTCGAAGATCTCCTCCGGGGTCAGTCGGACGCCAGACTTCTGGAAGCGGGTGATGCTCTTATCCCGCGACCTCGGCCCGTACTTCCTGATCTCCTCCAGCCTCTCCCTGTCCTCATCCAGCTTGGACATGAGGACAGGGAGAGCATAGAGGCGGCGCTCGGTAGCCTTGAAGGCGTCCTTCGCTGTCCTCTCCCCCGACATCTTCCCGGCCTGGACGGCGCGGAAAATGATATTTTCGACCTCAGATGTGAATTTACCCATTGATTTGTCGCCCCCCGTATGGTATAATAGTCCTTGCCACGGGGCTGTCTTCCTTTTGCGGGAGGCGGCCTTTTTTTATTTGAACATTGAGGGTGAAAATAGTACCCTTAAAACCCTATCTACCACTTTTCCAAGCCGCTTGAACGGGCCCATCTTAGGGTGGCCCGTCAACGGCGGAACGAAGTCGCCGTCCGCCGAGTATGGCTTCCGGCTCCAGTAAGCATCCAGGGCTCCGGGGGCCGCCACGGTTCCGAAGTACATCGGCGAGGCTATCCGCTCCAGCGCCTCCACCCGGCGCTCCAGCTTGCGGATGCGCTTCTCCCGGCGGGCGCTCATTTGGAAACCTCCGCCATAGGCTCGGCCTTCTTCTCCTTGGAGAGGAGGGCCAGAAGGCGGTTGTAAGCGACGGTCAGGGTGGCGGCCTCTTCCCTGTTCTCCCGTTCCGCCTTCGGGAGGGCGAAGGCCAGGGGGCCCACCATAGCCTTGAGCATAGCGCGGGCAAACGGATCATCGAGTTTCACCCGTCTCTTCTTCTCGATCATCTCCCGCAGGGAGAAAAGGAGGGTTTCATCGTCCACCTCCAGGCACTCAGGGACGGGGATCGGGGCCGAGGCCTCGCCCTTTCCGATCAGAGAGGCGGCCCCCGTGACGATCTCATTGACCTTGCGGGCCTCCTCGTTGTTGTTCTCCAGGTAGTCCTTGCGGGCCTTCCGCCCCATGTCCAGCAGACCGGCGATGATTTCAGACTTTTCCATTTTCAGTTTCTCCTTTCAGATGATCCAGGAACAGCAGAACCCCGGAACCGCCTATGCGGACTTCATAGGGGGCCGCCTCCTGGGGGGTTATGTACTTGTGGCCGAAGTGGCCCTTGAGATCGCGCCAGATGCCCCAGGGGATGCGGTAGAATCCCACAGAGGCGAAGGAACAGAGGACAAAGGCCCAGACTCCATACTGATAGGCTCGCTCCAGGCGCTCGGCCTGTTCCTCTGTTACCCGATCTTGGCTCATCCTCCCGGTGTCGGTGTACTTGGCCTCGAAGTTGACGGCCCGCCCACCCTGGAGGAAGCCCTTGAAGTCGGCCTGGGCGCACTTGGTATAGTGGGCGATGAACTTCCCGCCTCCCAGGTCTTTGATCGGTTGCATAGGCTCCGGCGTCTTCTCGATGTCGGCGATCTCCCGGATGCGGTAGTAGTCACATCCGGCCTCGATCAGCTTCTCAAAGAAGGCACCCTGGGCCTTGTTGACCTTGCCCTGGTATCGCCTCCGGGCGGCTTGCTCGCTCGGCATCATGCCTGATCTTCTCCTTTCCCTCTTCCTCAGTCTGGAACACGGTGATCCCCCAGGCCTCCAGCAGGGCCATGGTGAAGGGGACGGGCTCGCAGATCCACCGGGGGGTTACGATCCGCCCGAAGAGGAAGGTCTCTGCCTCCCTCACGCCGATATGACAGGCCGGGTTCTCACTTACCCGCCACACGGTAGAGCCCAGGGGGACGGGGAGGTGAACCAGGAGGCCCGCCGCCTCTTCCCTCTCCAGCTTACACACGCTGGAATCTGTTTTGATCGAGCCAGAAAGAGGGGCAGATGCGGCCCATCCTATAAAGCGGCCAGTCCTTTTGACGGTCAGCGTGAGCACACCCGTAAGAACGCCCATACAGGCAAGTAGAACAGTCTTCCGGCACTTTCTTCTTTTCATAGGCTTCAATCACTCCTCCACCACCCCCTCTCCGCTCATATATCCGCGGCTCACGGCGATCTCCCTGACCTTGCGGATGGTGGCGTCGCTCATGCGGAGTCCGTCATCCCCCCGGACGCCCAGCTCCGCCAGGAACTCGGCGATGGTCTCTTCCCTGGTGGGCCTCTGGGCCGATTCCCGGCGGCCAGGTTGTCCAGATACTCGCAGAGCTGGGCGTCGGTCATCTTGCGGACGCGGATCGCCCGCTCATGCTGTTCCCGCTCCGGGCCCGTCCTCCGACAGCTTGGTTTCTTCATATTCTCCCCTCCTTCCAGCACTCGACAAAGTGTGTATAGGCATTCCCCTTGCCCCGCTTCTCCTTCCCATGCCGGACGGTGTAGCCGTTCCGGGCCAGGATCACAACGAGGGTGTCGCGGTCAACCTCTCTGGCGCAGTCAATTTTCAGGCGTTCCATCGCTTGCGCTCCTCTCATGGTAGTAGGTCTTACAGGCCCGGTTGGTCTGGGATCTCCACCAGGTATCAGGCTTCACGGCACACCGCCCGGTAGCCGTGGGTGCTTCGCCGTTGTGGCCCCGGATGAAGTGGACGCACTTCCCACAGGTTCCCGGCCTCTCGATGATCTTCGGGTGTTTCTGGCCTCTCATAAAGATTCTTCCTCCTCGGTACAATCACACATAGCGGTATCTTCTTGGGGAAGCGCCTTCTTTACATCGGCCCAAAACCTGGCGCTGCTGGTTTTGTCAGTTGGAACAATCTTTAGGACATCTCGCATTTCTTGGAATTTCGGCTCCAGTTCCTTCAAAAATGCCCCTTTGATTATGCTGTAACCGATGATCTCCTCTGCTTCCTTTGCCTCCTCCCAAATATCTGGGCGGAGGCAAAACACGCAATACCAATGTTGACGACCAGCCTTGAGACATCCGATACAGTTCGCGTGTTTGAAGATCTGGTAGGTGGTGGGCCGCTGGATTCCGACCTCCTCTGTGGCGCATATGGTGCGCGGCCAGTCAGCCAGCGGAAACACGGCCTTGTAGCCCATATCAGCCATCACAGCCGCCCGGCGGGCCACACGGTTTGTCTCCTCTGCATCAAAGCCATAAATCACCTCATCGCCCTTCGTTCCGTGCTCATTAAGCCATTTGTAGAACGGTTCAGTTTTGAGCCTGGAGGTACAGAATGCCGGATGGTTGAACGCCTTAAACGCTTTGTTCGCAACTGCTACGGCCAACGGCGGCGTTGTCTCCCACCCTGGCATATTTGCAGGGGTGATAGGAAGTTCCAGGTAGTCGGCCACTTCTCGTTTGAAGCGTTTAATATCTTCATGCTCAACATGGGGGGATATATCATGGTTGAGCAGAATAACGTCAGACTTCCCATACTTTCGGACGGTTTCAATAGCGGCCAGAGCCGAGGAGTGACCTCCACTGAAACAGACAATGTGCTTCATTGTACTCCCTCCCTCTTGGGGCACCACAGCGGGGAACGATTTGACTGAGTTCCCGGAATATGCTTCCCCAGTTTTTCACAGGTGTAGGATGTCCCGCGCTTCCCTTGCTGGACGGCGCCGACGTGCTCGCACTCTCGGCACCTGGGCACCAGCTTCTTCCCGTTCTCTGCCTTGGGCATATCCGCCGGGAACTCCCGGATCAGGTCTTTTCCCCACACCGGGGCGAGGCTATCTTTCATAAACACGGGGATGTGGAGCGTGTGGGCATCGAAGACAATATTCTCTACCCACTCACGCCGCGGGCGGTTCTTACTGGCCCCCGGCCCCGTCATGGCCCCAATGATGATCCAATCAACGCAAAGCCGATCCATCGAGACAGCGGGGAACATATAACGATTCCAGGCAGGGGTCTTTGTGATGTCACACATCAGGGGCTCTATGCTCAGGAAGGTCTTTGCCTCCCCGCTCAGGGCCCAAAAGGCTTCACACGCATCGCTCATTTGATCTGCGTCGGTGGCTGTGGCCCCGTACCAATAATTGTTTTCAATGGGAAGCGCGCCGGTAATTTCATCCAGAATGCAATACCTCACAGGGGTCTTCGTGAGGAATAAGTAGGTGTGCCTTGGTGCCTTCTTGCAGGCCTCGAAAACCGCCATGATCCACTCCGTCGGTATCCACTCTCCGAACAGGTCTCCCATGCTGGAAACAAAGATCCGGGAAGGAATGAGCCGCTTCTCCGGGTAGTCCAGGGTGTAGTCGTTGAAGGTAGGCCGGAAGCCACACGGGTAGGGCGTACTTCTGGAATATACGCCCCTCTCATCCATCAGGCGCACCGGCTCCTTCACGATAGCAAGGCCGGGAAAATCCTTTTCTCCAGTGATCGCGTCAGGGTTCATGGGGCGCTCTACCGCGTGGGGCTCAAAGCGGCGGGTGATACTTCTTGCGTAGCAGTAGGGGCAACCGTGGAAGCAACCCGTGACCGGGTTCCAGGTGTGGGTCGCCCACTCGATCTTTGTTTTGTGTACGTTCATGGTTAGCTATCTCCCTTTCCTTCCGGGCCTCTTTCTCCGCTCTTGCCCTCTCTCCCAATCCTTCCGGGGGTAGCAAATCTTCGGGCAGTTCGGCTTCCGCTTGCACTCTTCACAAGGGCTTTTGCTCGGCATATTCAGGCCCCTCCCCATGTTTTTTTCTCAGCTCGGCGTAGAACCTCGGAAGGTTCGGCCCTCCCTCACACTGCCCACGCTCAATCTCCACACAACGATGTTTTGGGTAGGCGGGGTATCCGTATTTCCAGAGGTTCCCCTCCCAATCAAGGAGGATCGATCCGTCCGGGGCCCGGTAGGCCACATAGGTTCCCTTCTTCATGCCCTGCCCTCCATCAAAGCCTTCTCGGCCTCCTCTTCGGTCAGAAAGACGGTCTTCCCAAATTTTGAAGCGTTCAGCCTGAGTGTTTCTGACATGGTGCATGGATTCCTCATTCGGACTTGTACTTCTTGATTCCCGGTGATATATATCCTGTCAACAATGTGCAGTCTGTACCCCTCGCCGTATGTGACATATACCGGGTCCCCCACCTTGCAGGGCAGCACCACCAGCCGCCTGTCCTTTACCATTTTGGCGAGCTCACCATACGTTTTGGCCCCCACCATAAGGCGGATGTTTGACATCTCCCGGCACAACGCATCAAACTCCTCTGGTGTCAGCCCGGTATCCTCATAGGCGGCAAGGCGGTCAATCGCCTCGGTATAGACCCTGCCGTCATCGTCCCGCCCAACAGAACCTTCGGCACACCAAATGCCGTTGACACCTCTCATTGTTAGCCTCTCCATGTCAACCCTCCTCATAGGGATCTGGGAGGCTCCAGTCCCATTCCTGGGCGGCGTTCTGGGTCTTGCGAAAATGGTTTTCCTTCCCGTCCCCCTCGAAGTAGAGATAGTCAGAGGGGAGCGTCCGGCCCATCACAAGGTCGCCGTTCTTCTCGGCGGCCCAGAGGCAGAGAATATCCTCAGCCAAATCCAGCATCTCCGGGTAGACCTCCGCGTTCTCCCGGTAGGCGAACTGATACGGCGTAGTCAGCACCTCGGCCAGGGTGTCCCCAAACCTCCCATCATCCAGGCGGTTGAGGGCGCACCAGCCCACAGCGGCTTGTCTGGCCTTGCTGGGAACTATGTAGGCCTCTGCCCCGATGACCTTCGCCAGCATCACCACTTCCTCTTCGGTGAAGGGGTGGGGCGGCTCAGGGTCGGGCGTCGGCGCCGGGGAGGGCGTAGGCGATACCGCCGGGGGCGGGGCGGGCTCCAGCTCAGGGTCTTCCCGCACCAGGGGCATCACCGCCGGGGCGGCGGCCTCCCGCGCCGTCGTCCAAACGTCCCCGGTACAGGCGCTCGCAAAAATCATCAGGCACAGCACCGAACAGATCAGCGTCATAATCTTATCTTTCATGGCGTCCTCCTTGTATCTTCATAGTCTCTGGCTTCCTCAACGGTATTGATCCCCCGCTGTCCCAGCCGTCGCAATACCGCAGAGACATACTTCCAGTTCACGGCCCCCCTCTGCCTCGCCTGGTCGAAGGCGTAGGCGAGAAGCCCCTTCCGATCCTCCGGGAAGGTCATCTCGAAGGTTCCGTCTTCCTTCCTCTCCTGGTGCATGAGGCAGAAGAACACGTCCCTCACGTCCCCTGGGGTCGGCTTCTCACTTGGCAGGAACTCCGCCCATAGCTTTTCCGTAATCTCCTGGGCCTCCAGGCTCAATGCCTCGGTATAGCCGAAATAGGTCGTAGGGTCTTCCCTGACCTCCCCCAGGAAGTCACCGGGTTCCAGATCGGGGGCGAGCTCCGGGGCCTCCAGGCCCTCCACAGATACCAGCCGGTAGGTGCTGGGCTTCCCCCTCACGCCCGGGGTAAATATCAAAAGGCCGTCCTCTATGAGCTCGGCGCGGGCCGCTGTCATCACTGATTTGGATATTTTCGTCCCAAATAAGTAACACAGGCGGTTATTGTCGATCTGGAACTGGGGTTCCCAATTCAGGCGGTTGTCAAACTGCATGAGCTTATACCACAGCAGTTGTGCGTTGACGGAAAGAGGGGCCCGCCTCATCCGGCGCTCGAAGGCGTTTATTTCCGATAGGTACTTCAACCGGCGGCCCCTCCTTTCCTCAAGCGTTTAGGGGCCGGTGCCCCGAAATTACTCCATCGCCACCGTGCTTCCGTCCTCGCCAGCAGAAACGATGATGTTCTGGCTGAACCGCGCCTTCATAGTGGGGTCGTGGCTGATCGCCAAAATCCGCATATCCGGGTTTCTGGTCGCCATGCTCACCAGGGCGTCAGCGTAGGCCTCTGTACCGTCGCCGTCCAGGAAGGGCGGCTCATCAATGAACAGCATACCGAGCTGTACCCCGGCCCTCCGAGCCTTCACGTCCGCCAGTCCCAGGGTGACGGCCAGGGCGATCTTGACCTTCTCGCCGCCGCTGTGGGACTGGTAGGGCCGCGTCCCGCCGGCCAGGGTATTGATCCAGACCTCCAGGCTGTTCACGATCTGCTTCGTGCTCTTCTGCTCCCTCTCGGTGCGGATGTCAACCGCCATCCGGCCCCCGGTCATAGCGGCCAGAATGTCGTTGCTCTGCCGCATGATCTCAGGTACGACGCCTCGGATAATCATGTACTGAATCCCGTCGATCCCGAAGGCCTGGGCGAGGGTGGCGTAGTCGTTCAGGGTGATCGCCGCACCCTCAGCCTCCCGGCGGAGGGCCGCGCTATTTTCCTCGGCCTCGGTGATGGTCTCCAGCTTGGAGGAGATCGCGCCGCGCTCCGACGCAATCTCCGTCAGGGTGTTCCTCTTCATCCTGATTGAAGCATCCAGGCGAAGGAAGCCACTGGGCGGATCGGGGATGCGGTCAGCGGCCTCTATGGCCTCTCCTTGGGCCTTGGCCCACTTCTCTTCCAGGTCAGCGACCTCCCTTTGAAGGCTCTCGATCTGGGGGGCCAGGGCCTCCGCTGTTGCCTGGTTCGTCTGGCAGGGGCCCAGCATATCCGCCAGCTCCTTGAGCCGGGGGATCGCGTCATACAGGCGCTCATACTCCTCCAGGGCGGGGGAAAGGGCCTTCTGCTCCTCCTGGAGCTCTTTCATATGAGCCTCAGCCCCCGCGATGTTCTCCCGCTCAAGGTCGATGTTGCGGGCGATCTCCTCCAGCTTTGCTTCGGCGGCGGAGAGCTGGGGGGCCAAATCGGCGACGGCCTGGAGGCGCTTCCGCTCCGCCTCGATGTCCATGAGGATAGCCATAGGATCACCTATGGCCTCCTCGGCGGCCTTTGCCTCCTCGAAGATGCGGGTCAGACGCCCGCCCTCCTCCACACCGTAGGCCTCGGCTTTCTTAATCTCTTCCTCCAGGGCCGGAATGTCTCGCTTGGCCTTAGTGGCGGAAGCCAGGAACTTACAGGAAGCCCCATCCGGGATCGGGCAACCGCTGTTCTCCAGCTTCTCCGCCTCTCCCTTGAGAATGATGAGGCGGTTCTTCAAGTTGCTGATATGGAGGCGGCTGTCCGAAAGGAAGGTATCGAGATCGGCCTTCGCCTTCCGGCGGGCCTCGGAGGCCGCTTTGAGCTGTTCGGACTTCGCTTTGGCCTCTTCCACCCTGGGGCCGATGGTCGCAAGGGCAGATATGGCCGCGTCGATCTCATCACTCCGTGCCATGATCTCCTCATACTGCATCCGGCTACTTTCAAGGCGGTTGATCTCTCCCTGCGCCTTCCCCGCCTGAGCGGCGCAGTTCTGAATAGCATTTGACAGCTCTTTATCCCTGTCACGCTGGGGGGCCAGCTCATCCAGGCGGCGACGGGTCGCCTCCAGGTCATCGGCGGCCTTCTGGGCCTCCTCAATGCCTCTGGTTCCAGCCAGAGCGGCATCACGCCGCATCTTGATTTTCCCCAGCTCGGCGGCTTTGGCGTCCCGCGATTCGGCGTACTCAATGGCCTTGGCCTTCTTCTCCTCCGCCTGTTTCACGATCTCTTCGCGGAGGGCGGCGGCGGCATCGGCGGCTCTCTGGGCCTCCTCCAGCTCGTTCACCTCACGATCCAGCTCCTCAGCCTGGGCTGCCAGTTCAGCATCCCTCGCCCGGAGCTGGTCTTTCTGGTCAATCTGATCCGCCAGCATCCCGATCTTGGTCTGGAGGGCGGCGATCTCCCGGCGCTTCTCGGTGGCGGCGGCGCGTGCCCCCTCCTCCATGCGGGTGTAGATTTCCAGCCCCAGAAGTGCGCTCAGAACCTCCATCCGCCGGTCACTGTCTGCATCCAGGAACAGGCCGTAGGCGTCCTGGCGGATCAGGGCGATGGAACAGAATGTGTTGCAGTCCATACCCAGGAGGCGGATAATCCGCTCCTGGGTCAACTTCATGGTGGTGTCGCTCTCATCTTCCCAGGCCTCGGTCTCTGTGTTGAACCGCTGGAGGGCCAGGGTGCCCCGGCCCGACTTGGTGCGGGTGCGGATCACCCTGTACTCCTGGCCGCCCAGGCTGAAGGCGAAGGTGATCGCTCCGCTCTTGGTGCCATCGCGAACCCAGCCGCCCACGTCCTCCTTGCGGGTCTGCTCGAAGAGACAGTCGGCTATGGCGTCCATGAACAGGGAGGATTTTCCGACGCCGTTCTGACCGTTCACCATCGCCATGTGTACCGGCTCGAAGTCAAAGGCGGCATCGGTATAGCTCCGATAATTCTTGACCTCGACGCTCCGGGGGATAAAGGCCCCGGCGTGTTTCCCGTCGTCCCGCCCATCATCGGCCTTCTTGATGATGGGGGCGGCCAGCTCCATGAGGCGGGCGGCGCGATCCCCGGTGATGTCATTCGCCTCCAGCCAGCGGCTCAGGCACTCCGCCGGCCCGTCGTGCTCGGTGAGCTGATCCTTCGCTTCCAGGGTCTCGATGTCCTCCGGGGTGATCTCAGCCACCCAAAAGGCCCCAGCGGCCATGATCTGCTTCTGGAGCTCTGCCCGGTTGAAAGCCTTGTCCTGTTCGGCGGTGCAACTGTACCGCACCCGGACAATGGCCTCATGTGCTCCGGCGGGGGGCGTGTACTCCCCGGCGGTGATGAAGTCGGCCACCTCGGCCTCCTTCATACGGATCGTGAAGTGCGCCCTCTCCGGGGCGGGCTCAAAGGTGCTGACGACGTTCCCCCGGTTCTCCGGGTCGATTTCATGTAACCAGAAGCCGTGTTCCACCCCCTCATCGTTGAAGGTGAGCTGGTTCGGGCTCCCGCAATAATAGGCGGGGGTGGTGCTCACCAACTTCTGGGGCTTGTGGATATGGCCGAAACAGGCCAGGTCTACCCGCGCGGCGTCAATGACAGAGGGGAGGATCACCACATCCTGACCGGCCAGGAACGTGCTCCCGTTGTCAGCCTCGCTCCCGCTGACAGTGTAGTGGGCCACCATCACCGCCGGGAGGTTGGGGTTAAGCTGGGTCGCAAGGCCCATGATGGTGTCATTGATGAGGGCCGTTGCGTTGCGGTTCTCCGCCTCCTTGTCGGCGCCGGGGCAGAACAGGCGGAGGCGGGCCTTGTCAAAGCCTGGGACAGCGAGGATGCACACCTTCCCCGCCGAGGTCGTGACCTCCTCCACTCCGGGCATCGTGAAGATGTGGAGGTTGGGGAGGCCTTCGGTGGCCTTCCTGATGACCTCAAAGGCCCTGGGGTTGTCGTGGTTCATGGTGCCAAACAAAAGAACTACCTGGTCGCTGTACTCACACAGCGGGCGGATAAGCCGATCCAGAGCGTCATTGACATCCTCCAGGGCCGTGTCGGCCCACACGCGGGAACGGTTGAAGAGATCGCCCGCGACGATGGAGAGATGAGGGCCCTGCTCCCTCGCCTTCCAAACGATGTAGTCCATGCACCTGAGCGTGTCTTGGCGGCGGAGGTTGTCACCGTCTCTGGTGGGGCCCGCCAGATCGCCCAGGTGGATGTCGCCGGTATGCAGAACTCTAATCATCTCCGCCCCTCCTTCCTCGCCTGATCTTGGCATCTCAGGCACAGGACATCTCCGAACTGCCTCTGGCTATATCCGGCGATGTCCTCAGGGTTCCACACCCGCCCGGATTTCTGATCCTTCGTCCTCGCAATCTCTTTCCCGCACCGGGAACAGTAGATACCGTGGGGTTCTTCCTCCTCCGGGGGCCAATCCCCGCCGGGGGAGTTTTCCCAGGGCAACAGCTCTTCCGGCTCCTCCGGGGGATCGGGCCAGCCCTGACCGCCTCCCGGCTCATCAGGGTATTCCGGGATTTCCTGTGTCTCCTGAGCGGGCAGGAGGGCCACGCCAGGAGCGGCGGGCGTCTCAAAGAGCATACCCATACTCTGGAGATAGCTCCCGGCCACCGCTTGCTTGATCTCCGGGGCGTCCAGGTTGGGCACGATCCGGGCCACCACAAAGGGCTTCTTGAGGTCTTCCATCTGGTATGTGCCCGCCAGGCCCAGGGCCGCCCGGATCGCCCGCATGAAGGCCTTACTCTCCGCCATAGCGGTTCTGTGGGGGAGAAAGCGCCTGTACTGCTGACCCTGCATCCCGTCCTTCATGGTGGCGGCCTCCACGGTGCAGTCGATCTCCTTCGTAGCCTTCATCAGACGGAACCCGCCGGAGGGCTCAGGAACCCGGATCGTGACGGTGACAGCGACATCGTGGACGTGCTCGCAGTTGCCACACACCCTGGGCTTGCCGGTGGCGCGGGCCATCTCAATACACCGCTGACAGCCCTCAGTCCGTCCGGGGGTAGTGTCCACGATGCTGATATTCGCGGCGGCGGCCAGCTTCATGCCGCCCACCTTCGTGATCGCCCAGGCCTTACAGGACTTCTCGAAGTAGATGTCCTTGCTGGGGCCGCTATTTTCCGTGTTCTGTCTGGTGTCGAGCTGAACCTCGGAAACGACGATTCTCTGGAGGTTGGAGGCCGCTTGCATGGTCGTCACCGGCACCAGGACGTTGAACTTCTCGCGGGGGTATTTGTTGAGCTGGATAATGTCATGGCATTCCATAATCTTTCTCCTTTCGGCTTGACAGGGGCCCGGAGAAGTGGTATTATGATCTCGGTTAGTTATTTCCGTTGGGTCGTCCCCGTTGCTCCGGGGGCGGCCCTTCCACTTTCCAGGCCTATGAGCATGATGTCATTGATTCCCTCCTCCAGCTTGCGGAGGAAGGCCAGGGCCTTTTCAAACTCCGCCCTCTCTGAGGCGTCGATCACCCCGTCAAAGGCGATCTCCTCAAGGCGGTTCGCTACCCCCTGCCCCTCGGCGATGAGCCGCCGGATGCGGAGGGTGGCGTGGGGAAGCTCCCGATCTGTCACCGTCTTCCCCATCTTCTTCCCCACCGGGCACCCGGCACAATACCGGGGAAGGATGTCCGGGGCGTTGTAGCACTCAGCATAGGTCACGATGTCGTCCGGGGTGAGCTCGATGTCCCCGCGCTCATGCCGCCCAATGGTTTCCGGCGAGAACGGAACACGGGTCGCCGCCGTTCCCCTGCTGACAAATCCGGCCTCTACTCTTGCCTCCCGCAGATATGCGGGGGGCTCTTTTATTGCCGCAGTAGGCATTCAGTCTTCTCCCCTTTCTGGTACAATGGGATCATGGCGGGGGGCTACGCCGCCGGGGCAATCGCCTTGATCCGGCGGGCGGCCCGGAAGGCGTTGTCGGTCAGTTGCCGTTGCCATGCACCCTGAGAAGGTGCCCAGCGGAAGCCCTCGCCCTTGAGCTCGGCCCGAAGGTCAGCGTCCGGCTTCTCATCGAAGAAGATCTGGAGGCGGTTCTCGGTGGTGTTGACCTCCACCCTTCCGCCGTCGAACTCCCAGCCCCCGGCGTCCCCCTTCTCCTTCTGCTTCTTGAGGGCGGCGATCCGCTCCCGGATGCGGTGGATGTTGGCGTTGTTGTTGGAAAGCGCGAAGGCCGGATAGCCAACACGGCCCATGAAGTCCGGCTCCCGGAGGGCCTTGATGTCCTCCGGCGAGTAGCCCAGCTCTTTCAGCTTGGCGTCCCCCGCCTGGGTGTCCTTCATGCGGATCGCGGCGTTGGCGGCCTTCATGCGCTCCTGGGCCTTCTCCAGGGAGGTGAGCTTCCGCCTCAGCTTCTCCAGGGCGTCAGGATCGTCCCCGCTGATACCGCCCAGGCCAACGCCCCTGATCTTCTCAAGGATTCCATGGATTTCCTGATACTCCCGGTGGTTCTTGTCGTCGGCGGCGTTCTGCTTCTCCTTCTTCCGTATCGGGAAGTTGGAGGGGCCAGCGACCAGCACTGACGGGCACCGGGTCATAATCTCATAGTGCTTGTTCAGGTTCTCCGCCAGCTTGCGGGCGTAGAGGTCAAGGAGGTGGTCGATCTTCTCATGGTACATGGGATCAACCCGGCGCTTCTGCCGCTCGGCGATCTCCACGGCCCGGTCAACCTGGGCCCGGTAGTCAGCGGTGGCACTCCCCTCCTTGTAGTCGGAATAGCTCATCATCTCCTTGGCCCTGCGGGCCATGCTCTCGTTGATTGTGTAGTAGGTCATGGTTAGTTATCTCCTTTCAGCTCAGGAGGCAACGGCAACAGCGGCCAGCCTCTCACGCACAGACTCCTTCTCAGCGGCAGCCTTGACCGCCTCCTCACGATCTTGGCAGTCGCAACGCTCGCCGGGGTCAAGGGCACACCCACAGATCGGGCACTTGCGGAAGTAGGTTCCTCTACTCACGGTCTTCTCCTCCTTTCTCGACGGGAAGCGTCCATCCCCTTGCCTTCCAGCCCGTCCAGAACAGGATAGCGGCACAGGTGGGGATGCTGACGATCCCGGCGGTATCTACCTGGAACTGGGCCACATCCACGGCCAACAGCACCAGGCGGGCGGTCATCATAGCGGCCAGGGCCAGCAGAGACAGGCGGGCATAGAGCCTCCAGGCCCGCCGCCTCCGGCGCTTCTTGAGGGCGGCCACCACATCAAAGGTCATATACTCAGTCTTCATAGCCTCTCCTCCCTACGCCGTCCGGGCCTTCTTCGGGAGGGGCGGGGTGCTCTCCAGGCCGAACCGTTGATCGAAATACTTTCGGCTCACCCGCCCCTGACAGGTGAAGATCCCGTTCTCCTCCAGCTCGGCGTTGAGCTGGGCC
The DNA here is from genome assembly GCA_910579775.1 of uncultured Oscillospiraceae bacterium. Lineage (GTDB taxonomy): Bacteria > Bacillota > Clostridia > Oscillospirales > Oscillospiraceae > MGBC124762. Next base: position 47,308 of record CAJTUE010000007.1, read on the forward strand.
ATGATCTTATAGGCCTTCGACTTCTCATAGCCCAGGATTCTCATAACGTCATCCACGAAATAGAACATATCGCGGGCAGTCTTGACTTGGCTCGCCATGGCTCAGGCTCCCTCCTTCTGTCGGCACGAATCCATATACTGCCGGACGATGGGAATGACCTCATGCCCAGCACATCGGCCCGTCCCGGCCTCAATCAGGGTGGCGTACTTAACGCCCGCGGCATCTGCCAGTTCCTTGATCGTCATGCCCATCTGGGCGGTGAAGACGCGCACCTCGATTCCGAAGTCAGTCTTAGGCTTGATGTTGTTTCGCGTTCTCACGTTGGTTCCTCCTTCCCGATTCCTTATAAATACGGCTTGTTTTTTGGGCGTCGGTTTGTTATACTGTTACCAGGTGTCCCTTTGGGGGACGAAGACGAAGGTGAAGTCGGCATCCACGGGATCGCAGGGCTCGCCTTCAAAGTCATCCCAGCATTTGGTGCAGATATGCGGCTCCCGGCCCTTCCTCGGATCGGTGTCCACATAGAGCCGTCCGTTGGTGAGGCATCGGTAAACCGGCCTGTCCCAGCTATCCCGCCCCAGGTGGACAAGGAGGAGCTGGCGGCAAGTGTGGGGGGCATGGGCGATCCCTACGGCATCCTGGATGTCGCCTGGAATCACTCTCCCGTAGAACCTGATCCCATTTGGGGTGATGAGCTCTCTGTCCCCGTCATCTCCTCGCGGAGGCCAGTAGGTAATCGGGGCGGCGTCACAGGCGGCAATCCCGCCCATTGTCCCGATGCGGATAATCTCAGCCCCGCAGTGTCGGCATTTCATGTCCCCACCCCCCTCAAACATCCATCGCCGTTCCGTGGTAGGCCCACCAGGAGCCCCGCCGCCGAAAGAGCTTAAAGCCGATGGTGAAGATCTGGCCGGTGCAATCGAAGGGGCTCGGCGTGGCCTCACAGTAGCGGTTAGCCTTGAACCACTCGGTAGCCTCCTCCTCGCTCCAGTCGTCCGGGATGGGCAGTTTCTCAACGGTGGTTACGGAATCCCCGCCGTTCCAGATCGCGAAGGGCTCAGTCGGGCGGCGGCAGAAGTTCCGAATTGCCCGCTTGACGGAGATCAGCTTCACGTTGGAGATGTCATCAGCCTCCTCCGCGATCTTCACGATCTCGAAGGCCACCCGGAGCTCGTGGCGGTTCCGGATCGTGGGCCAGGTGCGGGTCTTGAAGTAATACTTCCAGACCTCCAGCCGCTCCGCTTGCCGCATATTGAGCACCTTCTCAAGGGCCTTCTGAACCATGGGGGCATACTCCCCCAGGTGCTCACGGCACCACTCCGGGTCTTCCTTGACCTTCACGGCCAGCCCCAGGTGTTGGGCGGCGGTCAGATCGTAGACCTTCTTTGTCACTCGATCCTGGGAGGCCTCGAATTCGGCGTTGCAGTAGCCATACAGGAACCCGGTGTGCCTTTTGCAGTTGTCGCGCTTGGCGCAGATTTCACAGCTCTTTTCCATGGTTAGTTATCTCCTTTCGCTTGCCGCCGTTGCCCCGGCGGGTTTACCGTTCCAATCGGCGGAGGAGGCACAGGTCTTCCTGATAGGCGTAGTGACTTTGCCGCTCCTCCAGCTCCTCGATCAATTCGGCCTCATACTCTGCGGCCTCTCGTTCACAGCCGCACCGCTCAGAGAGTGGGGCCCCACAGTAGGGGCAAAACCGCTTCATCATGTCGCCCACCTCCTCAGAAGTTGTGATCGTAGTTCTCATGGCGGCCCCGGCTTATCATGCACCCGTCGCTCTGCCAGCGTTTTTCTTTCTGCGACCAATAGCACTTCCGGGTTATCCCCTTCGGGTCTGGCTCATAGACCCACTCCTGATCGGTGTCGTTGGTGCAGATCACGGAGAAGCCGCCGGGGACGTACTCAGGCTTATAGCCGGGGGCGTAGGTGGCCTTGTCCCGCTGGATCGTCAGGGTTTTCGCCGTCCGGGCGATGATCGTATAGGCGTGGGCATCGCTCCAGAGGTGATATGTAACCCCGTCGCCTACCTGGAGCTCCTGATTAAGGGCTCCCTCCAAATCCCACTCAAGAAGCCGCTTCCGCTCCACCATCGGGTAGCCGAACTCCTCCCAGAACTGATCCCACAAGGCCTTGTGGGTATCGACGGTATGAGCCGGGTTCTTGTAGACCTTCTCCTCACAGAGGCGATCATACTCGGCGTCCAGCTCGGCGATCTCCGCCCTGATCCTGTCGGATTCCTTGACCGGGGCCGCCGCTTCCATGCGGCCCCTGATCTCAAAGATGATCTCCTCATACTCGGCCAGGATGGCCCGGTCATTGTCGGTGAAAGGGGAATCCTCCCCAAAGCTGAGAACGGTTCGGTCAAGGGCGTCCTTTGCCTGATTGCGGGCCTCCTCGAAGTGGGCGATGACCTCCTCCATGTTCCCGATCTGCTTGACCTCGATCTCCGCGTGATCCTTGTTCCAGGCGCGGGCCTCCACCCGGCGGGCCTGACTTCCTCCGAAAACGGAGATGGGCCAGAAGCAGATGCGATACTTGGCGGTGCTGACCTTCCCGGCCTTGGAGATTCGGGTGAGACAATGCTCATTCCCATTCCAGAAGCGATCTCCAGGGGACGCGTTGACGAAGTACAGGCCGTTGTCGTTCTTGAAGAAGGCCCCGGTGATCTCTACGATCATGCCGGTCTTGATCTCGGTTCCGTTCTTGTCCTTCATGCCTCCACCTCCTCGACGTCGGACGCCCCCAGGAAGAGGGCTCCATCGTAGCGTTGCCCCTGGAGGGCGGTCAGGTGCTTGAGGGTGTCCCTCAGCAGAATGACCCCATCCACCCCACGATTGAGGGCTTCCGTGGCGATCTCATCCGTGGCCTTGATCGCCGTGGAACACTCGCAGAGAACGCCGTACTCGATGACGTGGTAGCTGATGTTGAGTTTCTTCATGGTGGTTAGTCCTTTCCGTTTTAGAATGGCTGGAGGTTGCCTTTCGCAGAGGGACGATCTCGGATGCTGATAAGAGTTGGCCCCGGTTCAACCTCGTTCTGTTTTATCCTCCAGCCGCGCCCGCCGGTTGCTCCCGGCTTTTGTTTTCGGGTTTTTCCCTATTTCTTTGGCGTAATTATATTATAATCCGCATTTGCGAGTTTGTCAATAATTTTATCCACATTTGCGAGAAATTTTTTCCTTATTTTTTGGGGGTGTTCTCTGTGACAATTTGTGAACGGCTGTTCTCAGAAATGGCGGCCAGAAACGTCCGGGCCACTGAGGTTTGTAAGGCTCTCGGCATAAATACGAGTGTCACTACCGGGTGGAAGCAGAGGAACACAGATCCCCCAGCGAAATATATAATCCCCATTTGCGAGCTCCTGGGCTGTTCGGTAGAATACCTCCTCACCGGCCAGGAAGCAGAAAAAGCGCCCGCCCCCGGATTGACCGAGAACGGGCGCGTTATGTTGGAGCTTTTCAATCAGCTCCCAGAGCGAGACCAGCTTCTCTTGCTGGGCCGCCTCCAGGAGATGGTGTCACCGATCAGTGGCGAAGAGAAAGGGGCGAAAAGCTCTCCCCCCTCCTCCGCCGAGAGGGTCGGGTGATCTACGTCGATTTTCGCCTCGCCTGAGATGTGGAAAACCGCGTGGAAAACCGAGCCCTCGGCGAGCCGGTCAAAAAATAGGGGTAAGAATCTGACCCCTATTTCAGAATTAGGGGTCAGATTCTGACCCTTATTCCGGGAAATAGGGGTCAGAAAATAGGGGTTATTTTCTGACCCCATAAATAGACTATGTTATTATATAGACTTTTCTTATAGACAATTATGATGATGATGTTATATTACGCGCGCGCGCGAATAGAGCGTACCCCACTTTTGGGAGGAATTGGAAATGAGAATTGGCTATCTGGACTGTCGGGACTGTGGCGAGGAGTTCAACTGCGCCGATCTGGTGTCCGGCCTGTGCCCCACCTGTGCGAAGAAGCGGACGGATCATCTGGCGGAGCTCCAGCGGGAATACCAGCAGTACGTCGATGAAGGCCATGAGAGGGCGAGCGCCTATGTGGCCGAGCTCATCCGGGCCTACCAGCAGACAGAGCGGGTGAGGCTCAAGGATGTCCCGGCCCGCTACCGGGTGGAGTGAGGGCATAAAAAAAGCCGCCCCCGGAGGGGCGGCGAAGATCCCGGCCTGTGTCACTGAATATTCAGCTTCACCGTGAGGGCGTCTTGGAGGACGCCGGAGAAGTTGATGTGGGCGGCCTCGGCGGCCTCGTTGAGCCAGGAAGGAATGGTGAGGGTCTTCTTCACGGCTTTGTTGTCATTCCGGCGCTTGTAGTCAATCCAGTTGAAGGGAACCATAGCCACGAAGTCCCCCTCCTCCGTCTGAATGGTGGCGGGATCGGAGGGCGCGGGGTAGTGCTCGACACCCTCCAACATCAGACCGATGGCGTCCTGAGCCATTTCAACGGCCTCATCCATCGTGTCACCCTCAGTGAAGCACCCGTCAATGTCGGGGATCGTCACCGAGTAGCCGACCTCCTCCGGGTGGAACACGGCGGGGTAAAAAATATTCTTCATGCGATAACCTCCAGTCTGCCTTACTTTTTCAGTCCGGCTTGCTTCAAGATTTTGTCCTCCGTCCCCTTTTTCAATTCCTTGGCATGGTAGGGAACGATGACCGTCACGCCGGTGGTCTTGTGCCTGTACTTCCGATGGGAACCGTTGGCGCCGATGAACTCAAAGTCGTTCTTCTCCAACAGGGCTACCATCTCACGGGGCTTCATTGGCATGGCTCTCACTCCATTCTATGCTCATATTATAACACGTATTACACGTATTAGTCAAGGGATTTTTCCCTATTTTTTAGGAATGGTAAATAGGGGTAAAAATCTGACACAAAATCTACGGCCATTTAGAGGCCCTTCACGGGCTTTTTGGGCTCGGACAGGAAAAGATACTCGGAAAGTATAAAAAGCCGTCCTGGGGGCTCCTGCGGCCTCCTGTGGCATGATTACGGCATGGTGAAGGGAGTGAGTTACAATTCCGGCCTATAAAGACAAAGAGCGGGGGACGTGGTTCGCCTCGTTCTACTACACCGACTGGCAGGGCCACCGCAAGCTCAAAAAGAAGCGGGGATTTGAGACAAAGCGGGAGGCGAAGGCCTACGAAGAGGAGTTCTTGAGGCAGGGCGGGCGAAGCTGTAACATGACCTTCGGCTCCCTGGTGGAGCTCTACCTCCCGGACATGGAGAACCGGCTCAAGCCTACCACCATGCAGAACAAGCGGTATCTCATCGAGAAGCGGATCGTCCCCGCCTTCAAGGATCTGGCTGTCAATGAGATCACCCCGGCCCATGTGCGCCACTGGCAAGCTGACCTCCTCGCAGAAGGCATCTCCCCCACCTACGCGAAGACGATCAACAATCAGCTTTCCGCGATCTTCAACTACGCTTGCCGGTATTATAGCCTGGGCATGAACCCGGTGAGGATCGCCGGGAGCGTGGGCAAGAAAGACGCCGATGAGATGAAATTCTGGACGGTGGATCAGTTCAAGGCCTTCATTCCCCATGTGCCGAAGATGCCGGGGCGGGTAGGCCTCTCTGTGCTGTTCTGGACTGGAATCCGCATCAGCGAGCTCCTGGCCCTGAGCCCAGCAGACGTTGACCTGGAGGCGAAGACCCTATGGGTGCATAAGGGCTTCCAGACGGTGGAGGGAAAAGAGCTGATCTTGGAGACGAAGACGCCGCGAAGCCGCCGGGTGCTCCCCCTCCCCGATCAGCTTTGCGAAGAGCTCAAGGCCTACATGGCCGCCCTCTATGAGCCAGAGCCAGATGACAGGCTATTCCCCTTTACGAAGTCCTATTTTCACCACCAGATGCAACGAGGGTGTGACCTTTGCGGGCTGGAGAAGATCAGGCTCCACGATCTCAGGCATTCCCACGCCGCCCTCCTCATCCGCCTGGAGACGCCGATCCTCCTTGTGAGCGAGCGCCTGGGCCACGAAAACGTGGAAACGACCCTTCGGACGTATGGGCACCTCTACCCCACCGCCGGGGGTGAAACGATCAAAAAACTGGATGATCTAATGCGCTAATGCCATTTTAATGCCACGACATAAAAAAAGAGCCCCGGAACCCTTGATTTACAGGGGCTCCGGGGCGTTTTAATACTTATTCCCACTCTACCGTTGCAGGGGGTTTGCTGGTGATATCGTAGAGCACCCGGTTCACGTGGGGTACTTCGTTGACGATACGGTTAGACACCCTGTCCAACAGTTCGTAAGGGATACGTGCCCAATCGGCGGTCATAAAATCCGCTGTGGTCACCGCCCGCAGAGCGATGGCATAGTCATAGGTTCGCCCATCTCCCATTACGCCTACAGAGCGCATGTTGGTCAGTACGGCAAAGTATTGGTCCAGAAGCTTGTCCTGCCCGGCCTTGGCCATTTCCTCCCGGAAAATAAAGTCCGCCGCCCGAAGAAGATCCAGCTTTTTCTCGGTAATATCGCCAATGACCCGAATTGCCAGTCCCGGCCCGGGGAAGGGCTGGCGGCTTACCAAATACTCCGGCAACCCTAATTCCCGGCCCAGCTGGCGCACCTCATCCTTAAACAGCAGCCGAAGCGGCTCAATGATCTCACGAAAGTCCACATAGTCGGGCAAACCGCCCACATTATGATGGCTTTTGATCACTGCCGCGTCGCCCAGGCCCGATTCGATCACATCGGGGTAAATGGTCCCTTGGACCAAATAGTCTACCCGTCCGATCTTCTTGGCCTCCTGCTCAAAGACCCGGATGAATTCCTCGCCAATGATCTTGCGCTTGGCCTCCGGTTCGGTCACACCTGCCAGCTTGGACAAGAACGACTCTTTGGCGTTGGCCCGGACAAAATTCACATTCCATTTGGAGAAGGCCGCTTCCACCTCGTCTCCCTCGTTCAGGCGCATCAAGCCGTGGTCCACAAAGACACAGGTGAGCTGGCTTCCTACAGCCTCCGCCACCAGCGCGGCGGCCACGGAGGAATCCACCCCGCCGGAGAGGGCCAGCAGGACCTTGCCATCTCCTACTTTCTCCCGCACAGCTTGAATGGCGGCGTTTTTATATCCGCCCATGGACCAGTCCCCCGCCGCACCACAGATGTCATAGAGAAAATTACGGATCATGGCCAGGCCGTTTTCCGTGTGGTTGACCTCGGGGTGGAACTGCACGCCGTAAAACCCTCGTTCCGGGTCGGCAATGCCCACCGTAGGACAGTTGGCGGAGCGGGCTGTCAAGGCAAAGCCCTCCGGCACCCTCGCCATATAGTCCCCGTGGCTCATCCAAGAGACCCCTTGGTCAGGCAAACCGCGAAACAGGGCACAATCGGTATCATAGAAGGTCTCGGTCTTGCCATATTCCCGGGCGGTGTCTAGCTGGGCGGCGGTGACCTCCCCGCCCAGAGCGTGGGCCATCAGCTGGCAGCCATAGCAGATCCCCAAAACCGGAATACCAAGCTCAAATACGGCCGGGTCGATGTGAGGGGCCTCCTCATCATAGACGCTGTTGGGTCCGCCGGTGAAGATGAGGCCGATGGGCGCCATGGCCTTCAGCTCATCCAGAGGCGTCTTATAAGATCTGACCTCGCAATACACCCCGCACTCCCGCACCCGGCGGGCGATCAGCTGATTATACTGCCCGCCAAAGTCCAGCACGATCACGGTTTGACGCTCCATATCACATGCCGCCTTCCAGGGGAGGTTCTTGATCCTTTTTGCGAAAAACAAAATATGGGCTCCAGATCCCGAGCTTGGAGCCGAGCATATGGAAGACGGGAAACAGAACAAAAACGGTGAGTACCTGCGCCAGGAGCACCGGGGTCTCCACCGCCTGGTCTTCGGCCAGCACGGCGGTCTCCCCCACCATGTCCACATAAAAGTCCGTGCGGTTCAGGGGTTCGCTGTACTGAATCTGGTCTAAAAAGGTCTGGTTGGCAGTCAGGTCCTCCATGACCACCCGGCCCAGAGGCAGGATGTTGTCCCCGGAAAAGATATCCTCGCCTGTGGGCTGGACGCTGTCGCCGTTGATCCAGGCCGCCACCAGTTCCCCGGAGGGCAGGGTCAAGGCTTGAAAATACTTGCCGTCATAATAGCCCGCCCCACGGTTTCGGTATTGGATGCCGGGGGAAACGACAGTAAAGGTGTCGTGCTTCAGCAGATCATCCACTGTTTGCGCACGGAACACGCCCTCCCCGGCCTTGCCGCCGATCTGGCCGTCCACAGGCTTGTGGGCCTCCACCTGCTGTGCGTAATGCTTCGCCGCCAGCTTCTCGGTCACCTTTCCCGCTCCAAGGCCCACCAAAAATGCCAGCGCCAGGCACACCCATGCGTCAAAGGAAAGAATTCGTCTTCTCATATCGCGTTCCTTCTTTCGGAAATCAGATTTTGGTAATATCTACCGGCTTCAAATCTGCGCTGCGGCCCTCTGCCCGCACACGGAGCATGGCCCGGGCGGTATCGATGGCGGTGACGCAGGCTACCGAGTGCTCCACCGCGCTGCGGCGGATCTTAAAACCGTCTGTGTCGTGCTTGCGGCCCTTGGTGGGGGTGTTGATGACCAGGTCCACCGAGCCGGAGGCGATCATGTCCAGAATGTTGGGATGGGCCTCGGACACCCGGGCCACCAGCTTGGCGGGAATGCCCGCGTCGTTAAGGGCCTGGCAGGTCCCGGCAGTGGCAAATATCTCGATATCCATGTCCGCGAAGCCTCTCGCGATGCCCAGCAGCTCACCCTTGTCCTCGTCCCGGACGGTGACGATGACACGTCCACCCTTCTTGGGCGCCCGGAGGTTCGCCCCCTTAAAGGCCTTCAGCAGCGCCTGGGGGAAAGACTCCGCCAGACCCAGCACCTCGCCGGTGGACTTCATTTCCGGGCCCAGGCCGGTGTCCACATCCGTAAGCTTTTCAAAGGAGAAAATGGGCATCTTGACGGCAAAGAAATCCCGCTCCGGGTAAATATCCACACCATAACCCATATCTTTCAGTTTCTCCCCCAGCATGACCCGGGTGGCCAGGTCAATGACGGGCACCCCTGTCACCTTGGAGATATAGGGGATCGTCCGGGAGGAGCGGGGGTTGACCTCGATGACGTACACCTGGTCGGAGTAAATGATGAACTGAATGTTGATCAGACCAATGACCCCCAGGGCCTTGGCCAGGTCCCGGGTATAGCGCAGGATGGTCTCCTTGTGCTTATCCTCCACATGAAGGGAGGGATAGACGGAGATGGAGTCGCCCGAGTGGACCCCTGCCCGCTCCACATGCTCCATGATGCCGGGGATGAGCACGTCCTCCCCGTCAAAGACCCCGTCCACCTCGACCTCTCTTCCCATCAGATACTTGTCTACCAAAATAGGATGCTCCTGGACGGTGCGGTTGATAATGCGCATGAATTCTGCAATATTTCGGTCGTTGTAGGCGATCTCCATGCCTTGACCACCCAGCACATAAGACGGGCGCACCAGCACTGGATAGCCCACAGCGTTGGCCGCGGCTATGGCCTCCTCGGTGGTAAATACCGTGCGGCCCTCCGCCCGGGGAATGCCGCACTGCTGCAGGATCTCGTCAAAGCGCTCCCGGTCCTCGGCGGCGTCCACCCCGTCGGAGGAGGTCCCCAAAATGGGCACTCCCATCTCGGTAAGGGCGTGGGCCAGCTTGATGGCGGTCTGACCGCCAAACTGCACCACCGCGCCCCAGGGCTTCTCCAGCTCTACCACTGCCTCAACGTCCTCCGGTGTCAGCGGCTCAAAGTAGAGCCGGTCGGCCACGTCAAAGTCGGTGGACACCGTTTCGGGGTTGTTGTTGATGATGATGGTCTCGCACCCCAGTTTTTTCAGCGCCCAGACCGAGTGGACCGAGCAGTAGTCAAACTCGATGCCTTGGCCGATGCGGATAGGTCCGCTGCCCAGCACAAGCACCTTGCGCCGCTGGCTGCTGCCGTCGACCTCCGCCTCGTTCTCCCGGTCATAGGTAGAGTAATAGTAAGGGGTGGCGGCCTCAAACTCCGCCGCGCAGGTGTCTACCATCTTAAAGGCGGGGACGATGCCCATGCTTTCCCGCAGAGCCTTGATCTCCTTGGCCTCAGAGCCGCACAGGGCGGCGATGTAGGCGTCGGAGAAGCCCATCTCCTTGGCGCGGCGCAGGGTCTCGGCGTCCGGCGTCCCCTTCTCCAGCTTGGCCTCCATGCGAATGATGTCCTGGAACCGCTCCAGAAACCAAACGTCCATTTTGGTGATGGCATTGATCTTTTCCGGGGAAAAGCCCCGGCGCAAAGCCTCCGCCACCACAAAGAGCCGCTGGTCGTCTACATCTGCCAGCTTTTCCTCGATTTCCTCGGTGTAGAGGTCGTCCAGGCCGCCCAAGCGCAGGGTCTTGACGTTCAGCTCCAGAGAGCGGATGGCCTTCATCAGCGCCCCTTCAAAGGAATTGCTGATGGCCATGACCTCACCGGTGGCCTTCATCTGGGTGCCCAGCTTCCGGCTGGCGGTGGTGAACTTGTCAAAAGGCAGACGGGGGATCTTCAGCACGCAGTAGTCCAGCGTCGGCTCGAAGCAGGCGGTGGTCTTTCCGGTGACGGTATTGGGGATCTCATCCAGGGTATACCCCAAGGCGATCTTGGCCGCTACCTTGGCGATGGGATATCCCGTAGCCTTGGAGGCCAGTGCCGAGGAGCGGGACACACGGGGGTTGACCTCAATGACGGCGTACTCAAAGCTGTCCGGATCCAAAGCAAACTGGCAGTTACAGCCGCCCTCGATCTCCAGCGCCGAAATGATATCCAGCGCCGCCGAGCGGAGCATCTGATATTCCTTGTTGGCCAGGGTCTGGGTGGGGGCGACCACAATGGAGTCGCCGGTGTGAACGCCCACCGGGTCGATGTTCTCCATGGAGCAGATCTGGATCACGTTCCCGGCACTGTCCCGCATGACCTCGAACTCGATCTCCTTCCACCCGGCGATGCAACGCTCGATGAGCACCTGGCCCACCCTGCTGAGATGGATGCCCCGGTCAGCAATCTCCCGGAGGGACACCTCGTCATAGGCAATGCCGCCGCCGGTGCCTCCCAGCGTGTAGGCGGGGCGCACGATCACGGGATAGCCAATGGATGCGGCAAACTCCACCGCCGCCTCCACGCTCTCCACCACATCGGAAGTGACACAGGGCTGGCCCAGGGCCTCCATAGCGTCCTTGAACTCCTGGCGGTCCTCCGCCTTTTTGATGGACGCGGGTGAGGTGCCCAACAGCCGGACGCCATGCTCGGCCAGAACACCCTCCTCATGGAGGTTCATGGCCAGGTTGAGCCCCGTCTGTCCGCCCAGGGTAGGCAAAATGGAGTCGGGCCGCTCCTTGGCAATAATCTGGGTCACGGAGGCCAGGTTCAGCGGCTCGATGTAAACATGGTCGGCAATGTCCTGATCGGTCATGATGGTGGCGGGGTTGGAGTTGACCAGCACTACCTCTACGCCCTCTTCTTTAAGGGCACGGCAGGCCTGGGTCCCGGCGTAGTCAAACTCCGCCGCCTGACCGATCACGATGGGTCCGCTGCCCAGCACCAGCACCTTGCGGATATTAGGGTCCTTAGGCATTGTGGTCACCTCCCATCGCGACCAAAAACTCGTCGAAAAGATATTCGGTGTCCATGGGGCCGGGGGCCGCCTCGGGATGGAACTGCACCGTAAAGCACTTGGGGCGCTTGTAGCGCAGGCCCTCCACCGTGCCGTCGTTCACATTGACATGGGAGATGTCCGCCACCGCCGGGTCCACCGTTTCGGGGGTGACCACATAGCCGTGGTTCTGGCTGGTAATGAAGCACCGCCCGGCCGCCACATCCCGCACCGGGTGATTCCCACCCCGGTGACCAAAGGGCATTTTATGGGTCTTGGCGCCGGTGGCCAGGGCCAGTAGCTGGTGACCCAGGCACACCGCGAAGATGGGCAGTTTGCTCTCGTAGAGCTTACGCACCTCTTCGATGATCTCCACATTATCCGCCGGGTCGCCGGGGCCGTTGGAGAGCATGACCCCGTCAAAGCCGCCGTCTAAGATCTCCCTGGCGGGGGTATGGGCGGGAAATACCGTCACCGCGCAGTCTCGCTTACGCAGACATTCGATCATGTTCTGCTTCACCCCAAAGTCCAGCAAAGCGACCCGATACCGCGCCTCTCCCTCTGGGGCAAATACCTCGGCGGCGGACCTGGTGACCCGTTCCACCGTTCCCGACACCCGGTAGGCGCGCAGCTCCTCCAGCGCCTCCTGGACAGAAAAATCCGACCCACAGGTGATCATGCCGTTCATGGTCCCCTGAGATCGGAGGATGCGGGTCAACGCACGGGTGTCCACACCCTGCACGCCGACGATATGATGCTGTTTCAAATAGGCGTCCAGACTCCCCTGGCAGCGGAAATTGCTTCCCAGAGCCGAGAGATGCCGAACGATCAACGCCTCTGCCCACGGGCGGCCCGATTCGTTGTCCTCGTCGTTGACTCCGTAATTGCCGATGAGCGGATAACTCATCACCACGCCCTGCCCCGCGTAGGAGGGATCGGTCAGGATCTCCTGATAGCCGGTCATGGAGGTGTTGAAGACCAGCTCACAGACCCGCTTCCCCACCTCTCCGATGGACTGCCCCAAAAATACCGCGCCATTCTCTAAAATGAGACTCGCCTGCATGGCGCCCACCTCCCTTCTGCCGATTTTCTCTATTTTAATCGAAACCCGGCCCAATGTCAATCTATCTCTATCATCTCGACCTCTACATTTTGCCCCATAGCATACTGGAGGGTAGACAGGGTCCCGCCCCGCTTTCCAAGGCCGTTGTACAGGGCGATCAAGCGGGAGGCGTGATCCACCATATAGCGGTTGCGCCGGTGCATGCAGTGGGGCGTGTAGCTCTGCTGGATCAAGGTCTCCATGTCGCACTTGTCCAGCAGGTCATAGTAGCGCTGCTGGTCCGCCAAGGGCCAGCGCCTGCACTGGTCCGGAAACGGAACCGCACCCTCCAGGGTGAGCTCGGGATGGACCAGCCGCAGACGCACCACGGCTTCTCCGAAGTAGAGGTCACCCCCCTGGGCCATGCCGCAAATGAAATGGCGGTAGCCCTGGCCGTAGGCCCGCTCCAATGCTTCGTCCAGGCGTTTTTTTGCCGCCAGACAGCGTGGATCGCCCTCATCATCCCCCCAGGGAAGCGCGCGGGGACGGTGGCCGGTAAAGGCGCAGGTGGTAGCACGTTCAAAACGCTCTGTCAGCTCCATGCCGTCCCCTCCTTTCTTTTCGCTATTTTAGGCGTTTTTTCCTGTAAAGTCAAGCCAATCTCCACCTCCATCTTGCCAAAATGTCGAATGTATGGTAAGATGAGCGGGCGCACGCTATTTCAACGCTCAAGGGGGTATCGCCATGAAGCTCGGCTCGGTAGAGATCGCCTCTCCTTTGGCCCTTGCCCCCATGGCGGGCGTGACCGATCTGGCCTTCCGCACCATTTGCCGGCATATGGGCGCGGGCTATACCGTCACCGAGATGGTCAGCGCCAAGGCCCTTTGCTACCAGGACAAAAAATCCATTCCCCTGATGGAGCTGGCGCAGGACGAGCACCCTGCCGCCGTCCAGCTTTTTGGCAGCGATCCCGGCTGTATGGAGGAGGCCGCCGCCATCGTGATGGAAAAGGCACGTCCTGACGTGATCGATATCAACATGGGCTGTCCGGTACCCAAGGTGGTAAAAAGCGGTGACGGCTCCGCTCTGATGCGCGACCCCCTCCTGGCCGCCCAGGTGGCAAAGGCTGTGATCCGCGGAGCGGGCGGAACCCCCGTCACTGTGAAGCTCCGCTCCGGGTGGGACAAGGGTTCCATCAACTGCGTGGAAGTGGCTCTGGCCCTCCAGGAGGCCGGAGTGGCGGCGGTGGCTGTCCACGGCCGTACCAGGACCCAGATGTACGCCGGCCGGGCAGACTGGAACATCATCCGCGCCGTGAAGGAGACGCTGGATATTCCCGTCATGGCCAACGGAGACATTTTCTCCGGCGAAGACGCCGCACACATTCTGCGCTATACCGGGGCGGACATGGCGATGGTGGGCCGGGGCGTGTTTGGAAACCCATGGATCTTTCGCGACGCTTTGGCCGCGCTGGCGGGCGAGCCGCCTCCGCCGCCTCCCACCCTGCAGGAACGCTGTGACACCGCCATGGCTCAATTTCATCTGGCGCTGGACAACAAAGGAGAAAAGATCGCCTGTCTGGAGGCCCGGCGGCACTATGCCTGGTATCTTAAAGGTATTCCCCACTCCGGCTATTGGAAGGCGGAGCTTTGCAAGGCACAGACCATGGAGGATCTGGAACGCTGTACCAAAGGCATCCTCCACGATCTGGCCTGAAGTATGACTTGCATTTACCAATGAAACGAGGTGAGACCCATGACCGAGGAAGAACTGATCGCCCGCGCCCAGCAGGGCGACGAGGACGCCTTTGCCCAGCTGCTGGACGCGCATCAGGGCAAGGTCTACGGTCTCACCCTGCGTCTCACCGGCTCCCCTGAGGACGCCATGGAGCTGACCCAGGAGACCTTTTTCAACGCCTGGCGGGGTCTGCCCTCCTTCCACCGGGACAGTAAATTCTCTACCTGGCTCTACCGTCTGGCTACCAATGTGACCATCGATTTCTTACGAAAAGAAAAACGGCGCCGCGGCTTGGCGGTGTCCTCGCTGTCGGTAGAAGACGAGGATGACCAGCGCGTGCTGGATGTGCCCGACCTTCGCTTTACACCTCAGAGCGAGGCGGAGCGGCGAGAGCTCCAGGAAGCGGTCCACCGGGGGCTGACTCAGCTCTCCGACGAACACCGCCAGGTGCTGGTCCTGCGGGAGCTGAACGGTTTGAGCTACAGCGAGATCGCCCAGGTGCTGAACATCGAGGAGGGCACGGTCAAATCCCGCATTTCCAGAGCGCGGCTGGCGCTTAGGAAAATTCTACTGGAGGATGGGAACTTTTCCTATACCCCTGCGTCTATATGAACAGACTATGAAGAAAGGAGGGCCCGGCCTATGACTTGTAACGATATGCTGGAACAGATATCCGCCGCGCTGGACGGCGAGCTAACTGCCGAGGAAAAAGTTCAATTAGACCGTCATTTGTCCCAGTGCGATTCCTGCCGGGCCTTGTTCGACGAGCTTTCCGCCATTCACGGCGCCTGTGCTCACCTGGAGGCCGCTCCGCCCCCGGCCCTCCGGGCGTGTATCCTAGAGCAGCTCCCGCCTCAAAAACAGCAGGCCAAGGTCATCGTCCTCCACTGGAGACGCTGGGCTGCCATGGCCGCAACCTTTGTGCTGGTGGCCCTGGCGGCGTGGCATCTGCCTGAAACACTGGACAAGCCGGGTCCGCGGCAGTCCGTATCGGTCCAGGAGCCGTCGCCTACCCCGGTGGCCGAGCCTGCTGACTTGGCGGATGCAGATCTTCCCGCGCTCGCCTCGGAAGAGCCTTTGAATGTTACCGACTCCGTTGCCCCAGCTTCATCCCCTGATAAAAACGCCGGTATCGCGCCTTTGATGGAGACCCCGGAGACAGCCCTTTCATTTGACGTCGGCGGTGAAGTTGTGACTGTCCACTTTGGCGACCAACCCAATGAGTCTGAGTTCGCTGCAGACAAAGCCGCATCGGCTCCGCTGTCGGTGGAAAACAGCTCCACGGCCAAGGAGGCAGCGCCGCAGCCTTTCTCCGCCGCCCGCAGTATGATGAGCAAGGAGGCGGGGGAATATGAGACGCCGGAGTCCGGCTTGGGCGCGGCGCCCCAAAACGGGTTGGTCTACAGCGCCCTTCCACCGTCTGGCGGCGCCGTGGACAGCGATGGCCTGTCCCTACAATGCGCTCAGACCGCTTTGGATGAGGTTCCTGAGCCTCACCCGGAAATGTCTGGCGAGGAGCTGATAACGGCTGCACTGCTCAAGACCGGGTGCCAGCTGCCCTCTGGTACGTACTGCGGCGTGCTCACTTTGGAAGGCTCTGCCACGCTCATCGGTTACCAGCCCGACTTGGTCCTGGACGGCGTCGCCACGTATACCCTCCCCAAGGCCACCTTTGACGCCCTGATCAAGGAGCTGGAGGTCGGCGGCATTCCTTTTGACCTCCGCGCCACCGGCGATGATGTTTCCCCCACCGCCGAAACCGGCGTTGTCACCATCGTCTCGGCAAACTGAACACCACAACAAGAAACGGCCCACTGCAAAAGCAGTGGGCCGTCCTTTTTGTGTTGAACGGGTCTTAGCTGTTGCAGCCGCAGCCGCAATTCTTAGCCTCCTGGTAGTCCTGGGGGCAGGTCATGGAGTTGGGCGGGAAGAACTCATTGACAGGGAACTCCACCTGCTGGAAGATCTCGCAGGGGTCGCCGTCGCTGCCACAGCAGCACTCCTTCTCCGGCATGCAGTAGTCATACACGGGGATGAGTAGCTGGGTGTCCCGCTCCAGGCGGATGATGGAGAACTGGCCCAGGGTCAGGTAGATGCGCTTGCCGCCGCCGTTGTAGTCGATATCGCAGCCCATACAGTTGCAGACACAGGCGGGCACCTCGCACAGGTCGCAGTCACAGACCTTGCACTCGCAGGACTCCACCAGCTTCATGTTGAGCAGGATGGGATCGACAGCCTCCACGTAGGCCGTGGGAAGATTGCTGCGCACCGCCACCTGAGCGTCCAGGGCGCCCTCAGCATACTCCGAGGAGAAGACCTTGGCACTCCCCTCGCTGCCGAACAGGATGACCCGCTTGTTGAAGGTGGCCAGGCCGCAGATGGTCACGGGACGGGCGGCGCCCACAAAGGCGTCGGCGGTGACCTTGTAGAAATACCGGGCGTCTACGGTGTAGTAGCCGCGGTTAAAGCCCACCGGCTCCACGTCAATGTAGACATACAGCAACTCGGCGGTGCCGGGCTTGATGCTGATGGCCTTGTCGATGACCTCCTGGCATCCCTGGGCAGGATAAAAGCGCAGATCCTCCGCGCAATCCTTGTCCCGGCAGGAATCAAAGATTTTTCTCGTGTGTACACATACGGCCTCGCGCAGGCAAGCATCATTATCCTGCGCACAGCCGGGCATGACAAAATCAGCCATGGCATTGACCTCCCAATATTGAAAGTGGATGAGGCGCTGCAGCATGCTCAACGCCTTCCACTCCCATGGTATGCCCTTGCCATGGCTCGGGTTACTTTGCTGTAAGGTCCTTCACGATCTCCTCCAACGCCGCGCACAGAGCGTCCATCTCCTCCTCTGTGCCAATGCTGATGCGCAGATGGTCCTCGATCCGGGGGATATCCCACCGCCGCACCAGGATGCCACGTTCACGCAAGGCCTGGAAGACCGTTTTGCCCGGTAGGCTCGGATGGCGCGCGAACAGGAAATTGGCCTGAGACGGCGCACCCTCAAGCCCAAAGGCCTTCAACCGCTCCAAGGTCTGTTCTCTGGTGCTCATAATGGCCCGGCGGGTCTGCTCAAAGTAGGCCGCATCACGGATAGCCGCCACGGCGGCCCCCTGTGCCACCCGGTCCACCGTATAGGAGTTGATGGAATCACGTACGCAGCGCATAGCGGCGATCAAATTTGTGTTCCCCAGCGCCCAGCCTACCCGCAAGCCCGCCAAGGAGCGGGATTTGGAGGCGGTCTGGATCACCAGCAGGTTGGAATATTCGCCAATCAGCTCCACCGCGCTGTCACAGCCGAAATCCACATAGGCTTCATCGACAATGACCACGTGCTCCGGGTTCCCTTCCAGGATACGGCAAAGGTCATCGAGGGTGACCGCCTGTCCGGTGGGGGCGTTTGGATTGGCGATGACCACCCCGCCCGCAGGCTCATGAACAAACCGCTCCACCGGAAGTGAAAAGTCATCGTTCAGCGGGATCAGATTTGCTGTAAGGTCAAAATACTTTACATATACTTCGTAGAAGCTGTAAGTAATGTCAGGAAATGTAATGGGGTATTCCTTGTCAAAAAACGCCTGAAACGCAAAGGCCAGCACCTCGTCCGAGCCGTTGCCGCAAAACACCTGGTCCACATTCAAGCAAGCATGCGCGGCAATGGCCTGCCGCAGGATTACGCACTCCGGGTCCGGGTAGAGGCGCAGGGCGTCGTCTGCCGTTGTCTTGATCGCCTCCAGGACCTTAGGTGAAGGCGGATAGGGATTTTCGTTGGTGTTGAGCTTGATAAATTTGCGGTCCTTGGGCTGCTCACCGGGGACGTAGGGGACCATATCCCGCACCCGTTTGCTCCAAAACTCCTTCATACCTCCACCCCGCCTCGCAGTATTTTTTTGATGCTCTTCTCCGCCTTTGTGCGGGGAAGCATCACCTGATGGCCACAGCCGCCGCACACCAGCTTAAAGTCCATCCCGACTCTTGTCACCTTCCACTCCCTGCTCCCGCAGGGGTGGGCTTTTTTCATCACCAGCACGTCACCGACCTGAACATCCATCGTGGCTCCCCCTTTTTCTATGCAACTGTTCCCCCGGCGCGGCATATACTCCCCTATCCGCGAAAAGAAGGGAATGGATCTGAATGAAAACCGTCTGTCTCCCGGAGGGCAGTCTACTGGACAGCGTGGAGAACACCGCCGCCTGCGCCACCCTGGAGGGTCTGCGCCGTGCTCAAAAGGCCCGCCAGATTCTGGAGGGAATGGCGGTGTCCTGCGGTCCTGAGCGCGACCTGATCGTCCGCCTGGGCCCGTTCCTGGGCGTTATCCCCAGAGAGGAAACCGCCCTGGGGATCTCCGACGGCTCCACACGGGAAATCGCCATCCTCTCCCGGGTGGGAAAGCCGGTCTCCTGTGTGGTCACCGGCCTGGAGGAACGCTCCGACGGCACAGTACGCCCCATCCTCTCCCGCTGTCAGGCCCAGACTATGGCCCTGGAATATCTTTTCTCCAGCCTCCGGCCCGGGCGGATCCTCCCCGCCACCGTTACCCATTTGGAGCCCTTCGGGGCCTTTGTGGACATCGGCTGCGGCGTGCCCTCTATGATCGGCATTGAAAATATCTCCATCTCCCGTATCCCCCACCCCGACCGTAGGTTTCAGGTGGGTCAGCGCATTTTCGCCGTGGTGACGGGGCTGGACCGAAAAAAAAGCCGCGTCACCCTCTCCCATAAAGAGCTTTTGGGCACCTGGGAGGAAAACGCCGCGCTGTTCACCGCCGGCATGACCGTACCCGGCCATATCAGGAGCGTCAAGGACTACGGCTTTTTTGTAGAGCTCCTGCCCAACCTCTCCGGCCTGGCCGAGCCCCGGGCAGGCTATCACGAGGGTGAACGGGTGTCGGTGTATATCAAGTCCATCCTTCCCCGCCAAATGAAGCTCAAGCTGTTGCTCATTGACCATCTGGAGCCGCTGGACGCCCCCGAACCGTTTACCTACTTCCTTACCGAAGGCCGCCTGCCCCGCTGGCGTTACGCCCCCAAAGACTGCCAGCGCCCCGCCGCAGAGACGATATTAGAATAAAATCTATCCCTGCTCCCCTTTGAGCTTTTCCCAATAGCTCTGGGCGGCCTGTTCATTTTTGTTGTCGCCAAAGTGGTAGTAGACCGTGCCCACCAGCTCATCGGGAAGATACTGCTGAGGCACCCAGTGGCCGGGGAACAGGTGGGGGTAGAGATAGCCCTGCTCCCGCTCCTGCCCGGCAGAGTCGGCGTGAACATTTTGCAGTTCACGCGGAATAGGCCCGATGCGCCCGGCCCGTACATCTGCTCCGGCAGCGTCAATAGCGGCACAGACGGAGTTGGACTTGGGTGCGGTAGCCAATAAAACCACCGCTTGGGCCAAAGGAAGGCGGGCTTCAGGGAGCCCTAACTGCAAGGCATTATCCACCAATGCCTTCACGATCAACGCTGCTTGAGGATAGGCCATACCAATATCCTCGCTGGCGGAACACAAGATACGGCGAATGGCGGTAATGAGGTCGCCTGCCTCCAACAGCCGCGCCAGATAGTGGAGGGCCGCGTCCGGGTCAGAACCACGCAGGGACTTCATCAGCGCTGAGGCGATATCATAGTGGTCATCCCCTTCTCTGTCATAGCGCATGGACGAGCCTTGGGCGGCAAGCTGGGCATCCTCTAATTTCACTACCGCCTTGCCCTTTTTGGTCACCGCGCCGTTGGAGAGAAGCTCCACTGTGTTCAGCGCCTTGCGCACATCTCCGCCGCAGGCGGAGGCAATGTGCTCCACCGCCCCGTTCTCCGGCTCAATTTTTTTGCCCAACCGTTCGCTCATAAAGGCAAAGCCCCGGCGGATGGCGGGCTCAACATCCTTGGCGGACAGGGGCTTGAATTCAAACACAGAGGAGCGGGACAGCACGGCGTTGTAGATATAAAAATAGGGATTCTCCGTGGTGGATGCGATGAGGGTCACGTCGCCGCTCTCAATGACCTCCAGCAGAGACTGCTGCTGCTTTTTGTTGAAGTACTGGATCTCGTCCAGGTAGAGCAAAATGCCGTTTGGCGCCAGCATGGTGCCTACCTGGGCAATCACATCCTTCACATCCGCCAAAGACGCGGTGGTGGCGTTGAGCCGCCGCAGAGTACGGCCTGAACGCTTGGCAATAATGTTGGCCACCGTGGTCTTCCCCGTGCCGGAGGGACCGTAGAAGATCAGATTGGGCACCTGATTTGTTTCAATGATACGCCGCAACAGGCCACCGGGGGCAAGGATATGCCCCTGCCCCACTACGTCGTCCAGTGTCTCCGGTCGTATTTCGTCCGCCAATGGACGGTATGCCATGCCCGGTCACCTCCAAATAAAAGCAAAATGGAGAGGAAATTTTCCCTCTCCATTTTAGCACGTCTGTTCCAGCTTGTAAAGACTTACCCTTCCTCGTAGAGGGGGTACTTGGCCACCAGCTCGGCCACCCGGGCGCGCAGTGCGGCCTCGTTACCCTCAAAGTTGGTGGCCACTTCCCACATGAGTTGAGCGATGACCTTCATATCCTCGGTGTTCAGCCCGCGGGTGGTGACGGCGGGGGTGCCCACCCGAATGCCGCTGGCGACCGTGGGCTTTTCCGGGTCGTTGGGGATGGTGTTCTTGTTGACGGTGATGTTCACCTCGTCCAGGCGGTGCTCCATGTCCCGCCCGGTGATGCGGCCCTTGCGGAGGTCCACCAGCATCAGGTGGTTATCCGTCCCGCCGGAGACCAGGTCAAAGCCCACGTCCAGCAGGCCCTGGGCCAGAGCCTGCGCGTTTTCCACGATACGCTTCTGATAATCGGCAAACTCGGGGGTCATGGCCTCCCCCAGGGCCACAGCTTTGGCGGCGATGATGTGCTCCAGGGGCCCGCCCTGGCTGCCGGGGAAGATGGCGGAGTCGATCTTCTTGGCCAGCTCTTCGGTGCACAGGATCATGCCGCCCCGGGGACCACGCAGGGTCTTGTGGGTGGTAGTGGTGACCACATGGGCGTAGGGCACGGGGCTGGGATGGAGCCCGGCGGCCACCAGACCGGCGATATGGGCCATATCCACCATCAGGTAGGCCCCCACCTCGTCGGCGATCTCCCGAAAAGCCTTGAAGTCAATGACCCGTGGATAGGCGGAGGCCCCCGCCACAATCATTTTGGGCTTGCACTCCCGGGCAATATCCCGCAGCTTGTCATAGTCGATGCGGTGGGTAACAGGATCGACCCCGTAGGGCACGATGTGATAGTTCTTGCCCGAGTAGTTGGCGGGAGAGCCGTGGGTGAGATGGCCGCCGTTGGAGAGGTCCATACCCATCACCGTGTCCCCCACCTGACAGAGGGCGGCGTAGACGGCGTAGTTGGCCTGGGCGCCGGAGTGGGGCTGAACATTGGCGTGGTCCGCGCCAAAGAGCTTGCAGGCCCGCTCCCGGGCAATATTCTCCACCACGTCCACGCACTGACAGCCGCCGTAGTAACGGTGGGCGGGATAGCCCTCAGCGTATTTGTTGGTCAGCACTGTGCCCATGGCAGCCAGCACAGGGACGCTGACAAAGTTCTCCGAGGCGATCAGCTCAATGTTGCGCCGCTGGCGCTCAAATTCCTCCCAAATGCCTGCGCCGACCTCCGGGTCAGCCTTGGCAATCAGCTCCATCATTTCCTTGACCATGCTTGTGCCCTCCCCAAATATGTGGTATGATGTATTTTACCGAAAAACAGCGACGCCGTCAAGGGGGCGAACCGTTATGGAAGAAAAGACCTATCAAACAGCAAAGGGCGTGATCCACTACTGGGTCGACAAGAAGGGTGCGCCCGGGCCTGCGCTGGTACTTCTACCTGGTCTCACCGCCGACCACCGGCTGTTTGACAAGCAGATCGAGTTTTTTGAGGGAAAATACCCTCTCTTCGTCTGGGACGCCCCTGGCCATGCCACCTCCTGGCCCTTTGCGCTGGACTTCACCCTGATGGACAAGGCCCGCTGGCTGGACGAAATATTGACCGCAGAGGGCTTTGCCGCGCCTGTCCTCGTGGGCCAATCTATGGGCGGCTACGTGGCCCAGGCTTACGCCCAGCTGTTTCCCGAAAAGCTCAAGGGCTTTGTGTCCATCGACTCCGCGCCCCTGCAACGGCAGTATGTTACTGCTATGGAGTTGTGGCTCTTGAAGCGTATGGAGCCGGTCTACCGCTATTGGCCCTGGAAGTCCTTGCTCAAATTGGGAACCAATGGCGTCGCCACCTCGGAATACGGCCGGGCGTTGATGCGGGAGATGATGATGGTCTATGACGGCGACCAGGCCCGGTACGCCAAGCTGTCCGGCCACGGCTTTCGGATGCTGGCCCAGGCCATGGAGGCCGACCTGCCCTACGCCATCCCCTGCCCCGCGCTTTTGATCTGCGGAGAAAAGGATCACGCTGGCTCCTGCGTTCGGTACAACAAGGCCTGGCATAAGCACACCAGCATTCCCTTGGAGTGGATCGAAAGCGCCGGACACAACTCCAATACCGACGAACCTGATAAAGTCAATACATTGATCAAGATGCTATTACAGCAGATAGAGGAGAGAGTAGCATGACCAAGAAAGAACGTGCAAAATACATCGTTGACGCCCTCAAGAAGGCCTATCCTGAGGGCATCTGCTCGTTGGAGTACCGCAAGGACTACGAGCTGCTGTTCGCCACCCGGCTCTCCGCCCAATGTACCGACGCGAGGGTGAATCTGGTGACTCCGGAGCTGTTTTCCACCTATCCTACCCTGGAGGCGTTGGCGGCGGCAGACATTGCCGACATTGAGCGCATCATCCACTCCACCGGCTTTTTCCGGGCCAAGGCCAAGGACATCGTGCTCGCCGCCCAAATGTTGCTGCGCGACTATGGTGGGAAAGTGCCTGGAACCATGGAGGAGCTTTTAAAGCTCCCTGGCGTGGGCCGCAAGACCGCCAACCTGGTTCTGGGGGACATCCACAAGACCCCAGGCGCGGTGGTGGCGGACACCCACTGCATCCGCATCGCCGGACGGCTGGGCCTCACCGACGGCTCCAAGGACCCCATCAAGGTGGAAACTCAGCTTCGCAAGGTCCTGCCCCCGGAGGAATCCAACGATTTCTGCCACCGCCTTGTTCTCCACGGCCGGGCGGTGTGCACTGCCAGAGCGCCCTATTGCGAGCAGTGTACCCTTCAAGAGTGGTGCGCCTCCTTCCAAAAGGGCGGCAAGGCTTGACACGGGCTTTGGCTAAGGCTACAATAAACCTCACGCGAAATACATTAGGAGGTCATTGCAATGGATATGACTTGGTTTGACGAAATGGAGGCCCGCATCCCCACCGGCGAGGTACGCACTCGCTTTGCCCCCTCTCCCACAGGGTATATGCACGTAGGCAACCTCCGCACCGCCCTCTATACCTGGCTCATCGCCCGCTCCATGGGCGGGAAGTTTCTCCTGCGCATCGAGGACACCGACCAGGGCCGTCTGGTGGCGGACGCCGCCGACATCATCTATAAGACCCTACGGCAGACGGGGCTCACCTGGGATGAGGGTCCTGACGTGGGCGGCCCCGTGGGCCCCTATATCCAGACCGAGCGCCGGGATCTCTACGCCGAATACGCCCACCTGCTGGTGGAAAAGGGCGCGGCCTATTACTGCTTCTGCGAAAAGACGGAGAGCGAGGAGGACAGCGGCGACTTTGACCGCGCCGCCGACCCCTGCCGCGACCTGGACCCCGCCGAGGCCAAGGCCCGTGTGGAGGCTGGGGAGCCCTTTGTCATCCGCCAGAAGATCCCTGCCGGGACCACCACCTTCTCCGACGCCATCTACGGCGACATCACCGTGGACAACGCCGATCTGGACGACCAGGTGCTCTTGAAGCGGGACGGTCTGCCCACCTATAACTTTGCCAACGTCATCGACGACCATCTCATGGGTATCACCCACGTGGTACGGGGCAGTGAATACCTCTCCTCCGCGCCCAAGTACGACCTCCTGTACCGGGCCTTTGGCTGGGCCATCCCCACCTACGTCCACTGCTCCCCCGTCATGCGCGACGCCCAGAACAAGATGTCCAAGCGCCACGGCGACCCCTCCTACGAGGACCTGCTGGAGCTGGGCTTCCTCTCCGAGGCGGTGGTGAACTATGTGGCCCTGCTGGGATGGAGCCCCCGAGGGGAATATGCCGAAACCGAATTTTTCACCCTGGACGAGCTGGTGAAGGTTTTTGATATCCACGGCATCTCCAAGTCCCCCGCTATCTTTGATATGGAGAAGCTCAAATATTTCAACGCCCACTACCTCCGGGCGCTGGAGCCGGATGCCTTCTTCACTATTGCGGAGCTCTACTTGAAGAAGGCTGTCCACTCCCCTACCATTGACCTGTCTCTGGTGGCCCCGCTGGTGCAGCCCCGGTGCGACACTCTGCTGGACATTGCCCCCCAGGTGGATTTCTTTGACGCAGTGCCCGAGTATTCCAACGAGCTTTACTGCCACAAGAAGATGAAGACCGACGAGGTCAATTCCAAGGAAGCCCTGGAGTGGGTCATCCCCGCCCTGGAAGCCCTGCCCCAGTGGAGCTTTGAGGCCATCCACGACTGCCTCATCACCCTGGCGGAGGCTAAGGAGTTGAAGAACGGCCGCATCATGTGGCCGGTACGCACCGCCCTCTCCGGCAAGGCGGTCACCCCCGGCGGCGCGGTGGAGCTTTGCCATATCCTGGGCAAAGAGGAGACCCTCCGCCGCCTTCGCGCGGGGATCGAGCATCTTTCCTGATCATCCTACTTGACCGCATAAAATTTCCCTCCCGTGTCATACTGGCACGGGAGGGATTTTCATGAAAAAAAGTACTCGTGTGGCGCTCTCCGCCGGTCTGGCCGTCATTTTCATCACCGTCTTGGGGGTGGCCGTCAAGGAGCGGGCTCGCGCCCTGCAAGCCGAGCGTCTGCTTGCCAATACCTATCATCACGCCTTTGCCGAGCTGACCACCGCCGCGAGAGAACTGGACAGCGCCCTGCAAAAAGTGACCTACACCACCCCCGGTCCCTTGCGGGACAGTCTTTACCAGCAAATCTACGCCAAGGCTCTGGCGGCGCAGTATGCCTTGGGCGAGCTGCCCTACGCCAGCATTGACCTGGAGCAGACCGCTGCCTTCTTTGCCAAGACCGGAGACTATGCCATGTCCCTGTCCCAGGGTGAGGGAGAGGCCGAGGGAGTGGGAGAAAACCTGGCCGCCCTCTCCCAGGCCGCAGGGAAGCTCAGCGGCTCCCTGACACAGCTCCAAGGAGAGCTGGAGGCGGGAGCTTTGGAGCTTTCTCATCTGACCCAAGCCACCAAGGCCCTTTCCGCCGCCACCGAGGACGCGGCACAGCTCAACGGCGGCCTCACCTTCCAAACAGTGGAATCCGACTTCCCGGAGCTTCCCTCCCTAGTCTATGACGGCCCCTTTTCCGAGCACATGTCCGCCGCTGAGCCCAGACTGCTGGAGGGAGCTTCAGCTGTGGACGCGGACACGGCGCGTCAGCGGGCGGCGGCGTTTTTAAGCGTCTCCCCCGCTGCGTTGACCCTGTCCTCCGCCTCTGAGGGCGTTCTGCCCGTCTATGCCTTTACCCTGCCCCAGGACGGCGGCTTAGGCTACGTGGAGGTCACCCGGCAGGGCGGCCAGGTCCTCTCCTATTTTCAGGACCGCCAACCCGGCCAGCCGAAGCTCACCGTAGACGAGGCGGTCGCCATTGCCCAAAACTACCTTGCGGCCTGGGCCTTCCCCCGTATGGAGCCCAGCTATCACATCCAGCGGGAGGGGGTGCTCACCATCCACTTTGCCCCAGTGGTCCAGGAGGTCTACTGCTACCCCGACCTGGTCAAACTCACCGTCGCCCTGGACAACGGCAAGCTCTTGGGCTATGAGGCCCACGGCTATCTCTACCAGCACCGGGACCGCTCTTTCCAAGCCCCTGCCGTCTCCCAGGAGGCCGCCCAGGCCGCCGTTCCCAACAGCGTTACGCTGCTAAGCTCCCAGCTGGCCCTGATCCCCTCCCATGGAGGGACAGAAGAGGTGTTGACCTATGAATTCAAATGCCAGACAACGGAGGACCGGCACGTTCTGATCTACGTCAACGCCGAAACCGGGCTTCAGCAAAACATTTTGCTTCTTTTAGAGGATGAAACAGGCACGTTAGCTCTTTGAGCCCTCCAGCTTGCCGCGAAGCCAGTCCAGTGGCCGCGCCAGCGCGTAGTGGAGTGCGATGCCCAGCAGGATATTGAGCGAGACCGTCAGAGCGTAAAATACCAAATAGTTTGGCCCAATGGGAACGATCTGTTCCAAAAGAGGGCGTTCCAATACAAACACCACGTTCAAAAGGTATATCTCCAGGCTGGCGCCGCCGATCTCCCGCAGACCCCGGCGAAAGCCACCCTCGGGCAGACGCTCCAGCAGCCAGGTCAGCCCCAGGCACAAGGGCACGCAGACCAGCATGAACCAAAGGCCGTTGGGGAGATAACGGGACTGGGCCCTTCTGATAACAGGAATAAGCAGGGGTAGCAGAAACCACACCGCCGTCCCCTGTGGAGTCAACTTTTTACCCTGGGATAAGTAAAATCCCAGGATGCAGCCGGTGAGAAAAATAGGCAGCCGCGTCAGCGTCCCCTCCCGCACCTCGCCCCAGGAGGCCAAATCCCGGAACAGGATAAACACCAGCAGCCAGACGCTGAAGACCAACAGCCACGGTGAGACCCTATTTACGCTTCTTTTCAACCACGCCGTCACCGCGGGGGCAATGAGATAGAACCCAAGGAGCGCGGGCACATACCAATTAAAATAGTTGGGCTTGCTGAACCAATAATAAAGAGTGGACATGGTCCAGGCCACCGTTTTGAGAGTGGTCCGCCCCGCCAGCCGCAGGGCCAGACCGTAGATCCCCACCACGAGCCAATAGGTGGGCAGAACACGCACCAGCCGCCGCTTGAGATACTCGCCATAGCGCTGCTCCCGTTTGCAAAGGGACAGGGCCAGCCCCATCCCCGAAAGAAGCAGAAAGATATCCACGCCGCAAAAGCCGATGCCCTTAAAGTAATAGAGCCACTGCCACTTGGGCCGCCACATAAAGGCGTGAAACAGCATGACCCAAAGCATGGCAAGCCCCATCAGCTCTCCCCTGCACCGGCTCAGCAGCTCATATCCCCAGCGTCGGTCCTCCATGTGCGCCCCATCCCTTCCGTATCTTCTCTTGTCGATCCATTTTACCGCCTTTCCCAGGAAAATTCAAGTAAAAAAGTGCTTGCTTTTTCCAACTCTCTGTGGTAAAATATTTTAGCCTGTGCGAAATACACACATTCCGTGATGGCCAAGCCCTGTGTTTCCCTCGGGAAATGGTACGGTCAAATGACCGGGATGGAGGCAAAACAAAACATTTAGGAGGAAAACATCAATGGCAGTCGTATCTATGAAGCAGCTTCTGGAGGCGGGCGTTCACTTCGGTCACCAGACCCGCCGCTGGAACCCCAAAATGGCCAGCTACATCTACACCGAGCGCAATGGTATCTATATCATTGACCTGCAGAAGACGGTGAAGAAGCTGGAGGAGGCTTACTCCTTCGTGCGTGAGCTGTCCGAGTCCGGCCAGACCATGCTCTTCGTGGGCACCAAGAAGCAGGCTCAGGAGGCCATCAAGGAAGAGGCTCAGCGCTGTGGCATGTACTACGTCAACGCCCGCTGGCTGGGCGGCATGATGACCAACTTCAAGACCATGCGCGGCCGTGTGGACCGTCTGGCCAAGCTCAAGAAGATGCAGGAGGACGGCACCTTCGATATGCTCCCCAAAAAGGAGGTCATGCACCACCTGGGCGAGATCGCCAAGCTGGAGAAGTATCTGGGCGGCGTCACCGAGATGCGTAAGCTCCCCGGCGCGCTGTTTGTGGTCGATCCCCGCAAGGAGCGCAACGCCATCAACGAGGCCAAGAAGCTCCACATCCCCGTGGTCGCCATCGTGGACACCAACTGTGACCCCGACGAGATCGACTACGTCATCCCCGGCAACGACGACGCCATCCGCGCCATTAAGCTTATTTCTTCCGTGATGGCCAACGCTATTCAGGAGGGCCGCCAGGGTGCCGACGCGGCTCCCGCCGCGGAGGCCGCCGACGCTCCCGCTGCCCCTGCCGAGGCTTGATCTTACACTAACCTGACTGGAGGAATATAAAATGGCTATTACCGCTCAAGACGTACAGAAGCTCCGCGAGATGACCGGCGTGGGCATGATGGACTGTAAGAAGGCCCTGTCCGCCACCGACGGCGACATGGACAAGGCCGTTGAGTTCCTGCGCGAGAAGGGTCTCGCCACCGCCCAGAAGAAGGCCGGCCGTATCGCCGCCGAGGGCGTGGCCTACGCCACCGTCATCAACGGCGTGGGCGTGGTGGTCGAGGTCAATGCCGAGACCGACTTTGTTGCCAAGAACGAGAAGTTCACCGACTTCGTCCATACCGTGGCTACCGTCATCGCCAAGGACGCCCCCAAGGACCTGGACGACCTGCTCACCAAGCCCTACCCCGAGACCGGCCGCTCCGTAGCCGACGAGACCATTGAGAAGGTCCAGGTCATTGGCGAGAACATCAAGATCCGCCGCTTCCAGCGCTTTGAGGGCGGCGTGTCCGTCCCCTACGTCCACATGGGCGGTCGTATCGGCGTGCTGGTCAATCTGGACACCGACCTCCCTGCTGACAAGGTCACCGAGGTGGGCAAGGACCTGGCCATGCAGATCGCCGCGCTGAACCCCCGCTTCCTGGACAAGTCCCAGGTGGGCCAGGAGGTCTTGGACGAGGAGAAGAAGATCATGCTGGTCCAGATGGAGAACGACCCCAAGATGGCCGCCAAGCCCGACAAGGTCAAGGAAGGCATCGTCATGGGCAAGCTCCGCAAGTTCTACGAGGAGAACTGCCTCATGCAGCAGGAGTTCGTCAAGGACGGCTCCATGAGCGTGGAGCAGTACGTGGCGGCGCAGGCCAAGGCCCTGGGCGGCTCCATCGCCCTGAAGGACGCCGTTCGCTTTGAGAAGGGCGAGGGCATCGAGAAGAAGCAGGAGAACTTCGCTGAGGAGATTGCCAAGCAGCTGGGCAAGTAAGCATCTTCTCTGTTCCCGTTATCATCGAAAATCAGGCCGCTCCAACCGTATGGTTGGAGCGGCCTGATCAATATTAATGTTTTTTCTGTGATAGATAGCTTGACGTTTTGCCTTGCCCGCTGTCCACCAGGATGATGTCCTCTCCCACCTGGCGCACACGGGACCAGGGGATGACAATGTCCTCGCCCCGGCCCAATAGGCCGAAAAATCGGGGCTGTCCCGGCACCAGCAGCGCGGTCACCTGTCCTGTGGTCAGCTCCACGACGATGTCCTGGGGATAACCGTAGCGGCACCCATCCGCCACGTCGATGATCTCCTTATAGCGCAGATCGCTGATCCCTACCTCCATGCTCCAAACCCCTTTCCAAATCACCCGGCCTGTGCTATGATTATGTCAAAAGCAAGTCCCATATGAAGGGTGGAAGAAGCTTGAAGCTTAAAGTCAAAAAGCGTCTCGTGATCCTTGCGCTTATTTTATCTCTGGTTGCCGTGCTCTGGCTCTTTCTTCAGCACGTTTACCCCCATTTTCATGGTCCCTATGTCCCCGAGGGCACCCCGGCAGATTTGACGGGGGTGCTGTCCAAGGCCGTGCTGGATGAGGAGGACTATGCCCTTCTCTTCTCCCAGACCGGTCTTGGCCGGCCGGCCATCGACGACCTGTTGGCCTTGGGAGACACAGGCGCCGCCCAGATCTTAGAGACGCAAAGCGCCTTTTGGGGCCATCCAGGGGAGGCCCCCTGCTCTCCCCTGGGCATCACCACCCGGGAGCACCGTTTTCTGGATGAGAATGGAAATGCCCGCTCTATGGTACCGTTGGCTCCGCTGAAAAACGGTGATATCATCGTGACCCTCTCCACCCACACTGCTGGCTGGAGCCACGGCCACGCCGGGCTGGTGGTGGACGCCGAACGGTGCGTTACCCTGGAGTCTGTGGTGCTGGGCAGTCTCTCCAGCCAAATGAACGCCAACCATTGGCGCAGTTACTCCACCATGGTGGTCCTCCGCCCCAAGGCGGACGACAAGACCGGAGAAAAAGTAGTCCAGCTTGCCTTAGACAAGCTGGACCACATCCCCTATAGCTTGGTCAGCGGGGCCTTTGGCGACAAGTTTCAGCCCTTGGACGGCCCACACTCCGCCCATTGCGGCTATCTCCCCTGGTACGCATGGATGGCGGCGGGAGTAGACCTGGACAGTGACGGCGGCCGCATTGCCGCCCCGGAGGATTTCCTCCACAGCCCAAATATGGAGATCGTGCAGGTGTTTGGCTTCGACCCCGCCGACTTTTAGCGAAAGTCCCTCAGATATTCCTCTACCGACCGGGTCATTTCCCGGGAAAAGCCGCTGTTATATTTTCTCGCGCAGAAAGCTTGGAAGCGTTCCTCCACGCTTTGCTCCTGCCCCGCCGCCGGCTCCAGAAGCCGGGCCAGCTCGTCCTTGGCAAACGGAGCATACGCGTTCTCCCGCACCACCATGGACAGGGGCTGGCGTTCCGGCTTTCGGCGGTCCTTCTGATGCTGGGTGGGCCAGCCGACCACCAGCATCGCCACCGGGAACACATATTTCGGGAGCTTCAGAATCGCCCTGTGTTCCTCGCACCGCTCCATAATGTCACCGATGTAGCACGCCCCCAGCCCCAGGCTGTGGGCCGCTGTGACCACGTTCTGAGCGGCGATCACCGCATCGCACACCGCCAGCATCAGATCCCCTTCCCCCGGCATCCTCGGTTCACAGCCAAAGTGTTGAAAACCTTGATACCACTTGTTTGCGTCGGCGCAGAAGATCAGGACCACCGGGGCCTTGGCAATAAATGGCTGGTTGTCACAGGTCACCGCCAGGGTGTCCTTCAACGTCTGGTCGGTGATGTCCAGGATGGTATAAAGCTGCTGGTTTCCCGCGGTGGGCGCGGCGGCGGCACACTCCAATAGTTGTGTTTTCATCTCGTTGGAAACCGACTCGTCCGTAAATACTCGTACTGACTTGCGCTCCAACAGCCCTTGGATCGTCTCATTCATGGCGGTCCCTCCTTTTGTGGTCCCATTATAAAACAAGTCCCCTGCCTCTGGCAAGGGACTTGTTACTATATTTGCGCTTACAGCACGTTTTGAATGCGCCTGACGGCCTCCTTAGTGGCTTCCGCGTCCCCAAAGGCAGTGAGGCGAATGTACCCTTCCCCGGAAGGGCCAAACCCGGCCCCGGGGGTAGTGACCACACAGGCCTCCTTCAGCAGCTTATCAAAGAAGCTCCAGGAATCCGTCCCCTGGGGCACGCGGGCCCAGATATAGGGGGAGTTATCGCCGCCGTACACCGTCAGCCCCGCCTGGGTCAGCCCCGCCTTGATGATCTGAGCATTTTGGAGGTAATAACGAATCATCTCTCCGGTCTGCTCCTTGCCCAGGGGGGTCAGGGTCGCCTCCGCAGCCCGCTGGATAACATAAGACACCCCGTTAAACTTGGTAGACTGGCGGCGGTTCCAGAGCTTGTTCAGGCTGGCTCCCTCCCGCTCCAGCTCCTTGGGGACCACCGTGTAGGCACAGCGGGTCCCGGTAAAGCCGGCGGTCTTGGAGAAGGAACGCAGCTCAATGGCGCAGGTTTTAGCCCCGGGGATCTCGAAAATGCTGTGGGGAATGGCGGGGTCGGTGATGTACGCTTCGTAGGCGGAGTCGAACAGGATCACCGCACCCACACTGTTGGCGTAGTCCACCCACTTTTGCAGCTGCTCCTTGGTGGCCACCGCGCCGGTGGGATTGTTGGGGAAGCAGAGGTAGATCATATCTACCTTTTTGTCGGGGATTGCGGGCGTAAAGCCGTTCTCAGCCGTACAAGGCATATAGTGGAGCTTGGTCCACCGCTGGTTGGCGGCGTCATACTCCCCGGCCCGCCCTGCCATGGCGGAGGTATCTACATACACCGGATACACCGGGTCGCAGACGGCCACGATGTTGTCCACGTCAAAGATATCCCCGATGTTGCCGCAGTCGCTCTTGGCGCCGTCGGAGACAAAGATCTCGTCGTCCGCGATGTCTACGCCGCGGGCCTTGTAGTCGTCCCGGATGGCGAAGCGCAGAAAGTCATAGGCCCCGCAGGTCTCCTCGCAATAGCCCCGGAAGGTCTCCTTGACCCCCATCTCCGCCGTGGCCTTGGTCATGGCCTCCACCACTGTCGGCGCCAAGGGAAGGGTCACGTCTCCGATCCCCAGACGGATCAGGGGCATAGGGGGATCTTCCGCAGAAAACGCCCGCACGCGCCGACCGATCTCAGGAAACAGATAGCCCCCGGGCAGCTTCAAAAAGTTTTGATTGATCTTCGCCATACTGGTTCATCCTCTCTCGTTTTTTCAAAGAAGCATGACCTCCGGCCACTCCCCTTCGAACACCGTGCGGGCGGGCCCGGTCATATAGATATGGTCGTTTGTCTCATCCCAGCGGACGTGCAATTCGCCGCCCAGCAAAGACACGGTGACCTCCCGGTCCGTCAGCCCCTCGCTGACAAACGCCGCCACTGTGGCGCAGGCTCCCGTTCCGCAGGCCAACGTCTCGCCGCTGCCCCGCTCCCATACCCGCATTTTGACGTGGCTACGGTCTACGACCTCTACGATCTCCACGTTGACGCCCTCGGGAAAGGTGTGGTTTGGCACGGAAAGGGGTGCATGAACCTGCAAGTCAAAGTCCTTTACACCGCTTGTTGGGATCACAAAGTGCGGATTGCCTACAGAGACCGGGATCCCTTGGTATTCCTTTCCGTGGGTGGTTACGCGCCTAGCCTCCTCCAGCCGTGGCGCACCCATATCCACGGTCACGGCGTCTACCTGCCCGCCGAGAATCGACAAGGCAAGATGCTTCACACCAGCCAGCGTCTCAATGGCCAGCTCAGTCTTGTGTGTCAGGCCCTTGTCAAAGACGAATTTGCCCACACAGCGGATGCCGTTGCCGCACATCTCCGCCTGGGAGCCGTCGGCATTGAACATGACCATCTTGAAATCAGCGGTCTGAGAGGGAAAAATGCAGATGAGTCCGTCACTCCCGACGCCAAAGTGCCGGTCGGACATTCTCCGGGCCAGCTCGGGCAGATCGCCAGGCGCCTCCCTGGTACAGTCCAGGTATACGTAATCGTTGCCCAGTCCCTCCATCTTGGTAAAGCGCATAGCCTGCTCCCCTTTGCGGTCTTAGTAGTTGATGATATACTTGTCCCGCTCCCAGGAGGAAACGCGGGTGCGGTACTCGTCCCATTCCTTTTCCTTGCCTGCAATATACTGGCCGCACACGTGCTCACCCAGCACATTCATAATATATTTATCCTTCTTCAGTGCGGTCAGGGCCTCCTCCAGGGAGCCAGGCAGGGCGTCGATCCCACGGCGGCGGCGGGTGGCGGGAGACATCTCAAAGATGTTCTCGGTGATCTCCGGCGGCGGGGTCAGCCCCTTCTCGATCCCGTCCAGTCCCGCGGCCAGGCAGACCGCCAGGGCCAGGTAGGGGTTGCAGGAGGGGTCGGGGCAGCGCAGTTCCACCCGGGTAGACTGGCCACGGGCGGCGGGAATGCGGATCAAAGCGGAGCGGTTGGAGGCGGACCAGGCCATGTAGCAGGGCGCTTCATAGCCGGGTACCAGCCGCTTGTAGGAGTTCACCAGCGGGTTGGTGATGGCGGACATCCCTTTCATGTGGCGCAGGATGCCGGCAATAAAGCTATATGCGTCCTTGGACAGCGTCTTGTCACCCTTCTCATCGAAAAACACGTTCTTGCCCTTTTTGAACAGGGACATGTTGACGTGCATCCCAGAGCCGTTGACGCCGAAAATAGGCTTGGGCATGAAGGTGGCGTGGAGGCCGTTTTTCTGGGCCAGGGTCTTCACCGCCAGCTTAAAGGTCATGATGGAGTCGGCGCAGCGCAGAGCGTCCTGATACTTAAAGTCGATCTCGTGCTGCCCCTCGGCCACCTCGTGGTGGCTGGCCTCGATCTCAAAGCCCATATCCTCCAGGGCCAGGCAGATCTCACGCCGGGTGGGCTCGCCGTGGTCCAGGGGACCCAGGTCAAAGTAGCTGGCCTCGTCGTTGGTCTTGGTGGTGGGCTTGCCCTCCTCATCGGTCTGGAAGAGGAAGAACTCCGCCTCGGGACCTACGTTAAAGGTATCAAAGCCCATGTCCTTTGCCTTTTGCAGCACCTGCTTGAGCACCCCGCGGGGGTCGCCCACAAAGGGGGTACCGTCGGGATTATACACGTCGCAGATCAACCGGGCCACCTTCCCCTGCACCTTGTGCCAGGGAAACACCACAAAGCTGTCCAGGTCGGGCCGCAGATACTGGTCGGACTCGTTGATGCGGACAAAGCCCTCGATGGAGGAACCATCGATCATGATCTGGTTGTCCAGGGCCTTCTCGATCTGAGACTCGGTGATGGTCACGTTCTTCATCTGCCCGAAAATGTCGGTGAACTGCATCCGAATAAACTGGATGTCTTCCTCCTTCACCTTGCGGATGATGTCCTCTTTTGTGTACCCCATACTGACGCGCCCCTTTCCATGTTTGTTTTCTGCGTCACCGGGGAAAAAGCGGCGCCTCTCCCCCGTTTGGTCCAGTGTAGACCTCCCCCGTCCCAATGTCAATACTTTCTTGCAGTAAATTTTTCATTTTAGGGCTTTCCACATGGGCGAACTTCGATTTTGGACTTTTAATTATGCAACATTTCATTTTCGCGCTTCAAAATCAGCTCTTCTCCTTTTGCGAAGCGTCGATTTGTCAATTTGATATGCCAGTGGTATAATAGAAAAAACACTTCAAAGGAGGGTGGGCTGTGTCTGAACTGGTTCTGGGGATCTTGGCCCATGTGGACGCGGGCAAGACCACCCTTTCCGAGGGACTGCTCTACACCGCCGGACAGCTGCGTGCCCTGGGGCGGGTCGATCATCAAGACAGCTTTCTGGACTCCAGTGCCTTGGAGCGGGAGCGGGGCATCACCATCTTTTCCAAGCAGGCCAGGTTCCCCCTGGGCAACCGCTGGGTCACCCTGCTGGACACCCCGGGCCACGTGGACTTCTCCGCCGAGATGGAGCGGGCCCTGCAGGTCATGGACTGCGCGTTGCTGGTGGTCAGCGGCACCGACGGCGTCCAGAGCCACACCCGCACCCTGTGGCGGCTGCTGGCGCGCTATCAGGTCCCTACGGTCCTTTTTGTCAACAAGATGGATTTGCCCGCCAAGGGTCAGGCGGACCTGATGCATGAGCTTCAAACAACGCTCAGCGACCACTGCGTGGACTTCACCGCTGACTTTGCCGAGGCCGCCGCCCTGTGCCATGAGGACGCGCTGAGCGAATATCTGGACAGCGGCTCCCTTGCAGACGGTACCGTCGCCCAGCTCATCGCCGTCCGGCAGCTCTTCCCCTGCTTCTTTGGCTCGGCGCTCAAACTGGAGAGGGTGGACACGCTCCTGGCGGGATTGGAGCGCTATCTGCCCCGTAAGAGCTATCCTGAGGCCTTTTCCGCCCAGGTTTATAAGGTCGAGCATCCGGCGGGCGGCGGACGGGTCACCCATCTGAAGATCACAGGCGGCACGTTAAAGGTACGCACCCTCCTGCGGGGCGGCTCCGGGGACGAGGCTTGGGAAGAAAAAGTAGACCAGCTCCGTCTTTACTCGGGAGATAAATTCGAGGCCGTGGACCAGGTGGCGGCCGGAACGCTGTGCGCGGTGACCGGTCTTACCAAGGCGGCGCCGGGCCAGGTATTTGGTGACGCCGCGGCCGCGCCCTCCCCCTCCCTCCAGCCCGTCCGTGCCTATCAGGTCCTGCTGCCCGAGGGCCAGGACCCATACACGGCCTACCGCGCGTTTCAGCAGCTGGCCGCGGAGGACCCACAGCTCCATGCAGAATGGAACGCTCAAAACCGGGAGATCAATGTGCGGCTCATGGGCGACGTACAGGGAGAGGTCCTGCGCCGCCTGCTCCACGACCGTTTTGAATTGGATGTTGCGTTTGGCCCTGGCTCTATCCTCTACCGGGAAACGATCAAGGCTCCGGCCATCGGCATTGGTCACTTTGAGCCTCTGCGGCACTATGCGGAGGTCCATTTGCTCCTGGAACCTGGTGAATCCGGCAGCGGTCTTACCTTTGCGGCTAATTGCCCACAAGATGTGTTGGAGTTTTCCTGGCAGCGTCTCATTTTGGGCTTTTTAGAGAGCTGCAGCCACCCGGGCGTGCTCACCGGCTCCCCGCTGACCGATGTGAAGATCACGCTTATTGCGGGCCGTGCCCACCCCAAGCACACCGAGGGCGGCGACTTCCGGCAGGCGGCCTTCCGCGCCCTGCGCCAGGGTCTGATGTCAGCCGAAAGCGTCCTTCTGGAGCCGTGGTACGCTCTCCGTTTGGAGCTGCCTCAGCCTCTGGTGGGCCGTGCCATATCTGATCTAAGCCAAATGGGCGCCAGACTGGACGTTCCCCTGACCCAAGGGGAAAACGCCGTTCTGACAGGCTCTGTGGCTGTCTCCGCCTTTGGCGATTACGCCAACCACCTGGCCGCCTACACTCACGGCCACGCTCAGCTCTCCTTCGCCCCCGGCGGGTATGAGCCCTGCCCAAGCCAGGAGACGGTGGTAGAAGCTCTGGGCTACGATCCCCTTCGGGACGTGGAGCATCCGGCGGACTCCGTGTTCTGTTCCCATGGCGCGGGGCACAGCGTTCCCTGGAACGAGGTCCCCGCCCATGCCCATGTGTCCAGCGGTCTGCGGCTCACGGACGGCGGCTCGGTGGAAAACGCCCAGGTCACTGCCCACGCGCCACAAAAGGTCTCTTATACCGGGACTATCGCCCAAGACGCCGAGCTTCAGGCCATCTACGAGCGGACCTACGGCGCCATTCCCTCTCCCGGCCCCCGGCCCATGACCACCCCCAAGGCCGCGCCCACCATCCCCGACAAGGTGGCGGTGGACCTGGGCGGCACAAAACCGGAGTATCTGCTGGTAGACGGCTATAACATCATCTTCGCCTGGGACGAGCTGAAGGCTTTGGCCGGGCAGAGCCTGGACGCCGCCCGCGCCGTTCTCATCGAGCTGCTGTGCAACTACCAGGGCTACCGGGGCAACCGGGTCATTGTGGTATTTGATGCCTATAAGGTCCATGGCGGCGTGGAAACGGTGGAAAAACACAACAATATCACCGTAGTCTATACCAAAGAGGCGGAGACCGCCGACGCCTATATCGAAAAGGCTACCTACCGCCTAGGTAAGGACAACCGGGTACGGGTGGCCACCTCTGACGGCCTGGTCCAGGTCATCATCCTGGGCCATGGCGCCCTGCGGGTCTCCGCCTCCGCCCTTAAGGATGAGGTAGAGACCACCCTGGGCCAGATCGCGTCCTTGATACGGCAGACTCAGCTCTCCTCCCCCTCCCGAAGCGTGGCCCAGGCCTTTGAACGGGCAAAGGAAGAAAACAAATAGGCGGACGCCGCGGCGTCCGCCTATTTTTGTCGCCAATTCACTTGATGACCGCGCCTAAAATACATAGAATGATCCCGTAGAGGATGCTGGACGAGATGCCGTACACCAGCACTGGTCCGGCCACGGTAAACAGCTTGGCCCCGGTGCCCAGCACCAACCCCTCGCTCTTGAATTCCAGCGCAGGAGAGGCCATGGCGTTGGAAAAGCCGGTGATGGGCACCAAGGTCCCCGCCCCGGCGTGCTTGGCGATGTCGTCGAACACCCCAAGGCCGGTGAGCAGCGCCGCCAGGAAGATCAACGTGATAGACACCCAGGTTCCCGCGTCCTCTTTGGTGGCGCCCAAATACTGATAGAGGGTGCTCAGTCCCTGCCCTCCGGCGCAGATGCCGCCGCCCACACAGAAGGCCCACAGCAGGTCCTTCCACATGGGTGACGGCTTCGCCTTTTTCTCCACATATTTTTTGTATTCCTGGTTGGTCATCTTCATACCCAAAGCCTCCCCAATACGGTTAGCTTTAGTATGCTTCCAACAACGCCTATTATTCCCAACAGATCAAGAGGAAAAGAAGACATATTTTATTCTGACACATATTCTTTTTGCATTT
The DNA here is from genome assembly GCA_910579775.1 of uncultured Oscillospiraceae bacterium. Taxonomy (GTDB): domain Bacteria; phylum Bacillota; class Clostridia; order Oscillospirales; family Oscillospiraceae; genus MGBC124762. The sequence goes on from CAJTUE010000007.1 coordinate 85,838, forward strand.
CTTGCAAAAACACCTCTGCCACCGGGGAAAACACCGCGTACTTTTTCCAAGCCAGAAACAGCTTTGAGTGAAGCGGAGGCTTCAAGGGTCGAAAGCATAGAGGGCTGTCCGGTCCGGTGCCCACCAGCTTGTCAAAGGAAAGCATGCAGCCCAGCCCCTCCCGTGCCAGGATTCCGCCGTTGTAGGCCAGGTTACAGGTCGCTATAATATTCAACCTGTCCACTTTCTCCCGAAACCAGTCAGAAAGTTCTTTTTGCAATCCCTGCCGGGGACAAATGAGAGGAATTCCCACCAGATCCTCTGGGGTAGCCGCTTCCTTTTTTGCCAGAGGATGGTCTCTGCGCAAAATGACCCCCCAAGTGTCCGCGCCTGGCAGTGGGAGATGATTGTACTTGGACAGGTCATTTGATTCCACCAGAACAGCAAAATCTAACAAACCCTGCTCCAATCTCTCTGCCAAGTCGTTGCGGTCACCGCTGTATAAATGGACCCGGATGCGGGGGTATTGCGTTTGCAGTTCCTTGATGTGCCGGGCCAAATACTTAATGCCGTCAGATTCCGCCGCTCCGATGCGGATGTCACCGCCATGGATCTCCCCCAGTGCCTTGAATTCCGTCTCCGTCTTGTCCACCATGTCTAAAATGTCTTCTGCCCGTTTACGAAGGAGCATTCCTTCCTCTGTCAAACGGACAGAAAAGCTGCTACGGACAAAGAGTTTTTTACCCAGTTCTGCCTCTAGATCCTTCAGTTGCTTGGAGAGGGTGGGTTGGGAGATATGAAGCCGCCGGGCGGCATGTGTAATGCTCCCCTCCCGGGCCACGGCGAGAAAATAACGTAAGATACGAAGCTCCATGATAACACCTCCTGCTGCCAGTATAGCAGAATATGTTATTCTTTTCAAGAATAACACAATATAGAAATTAAGTATTTGCTATTTCATTTTTGTGCTTATACAATAGCCTCAAAGGGGGTGGTGACCTTGGAGGACAAAGACGCACTGCGGCAAAATCTTATGGACGCGGGGTGTGACGACCTATTGACAGAGCAGTTTCTTTCGCTGATTGGTCAAGGACGGGAGAAAGAGGCCCTCAGCCTTCTGGCCCGACACCGAAAAAACCTGCTGGAGCATTGCCACGCAGCGGAGCGAAAGATAGACTGCCTGGATTACTTGGTTTATCAGATAGAAAAGAAAGCAAAAGCGTAACAAGGAGGAACGCAAGATGGAAGAAAAGTTGACCTTGACCCAAGAATGGGATAAGACCTTTCCAAAGAGCGAGAAGGCAGATCACCGCAAGGTGACCTTCCACAACCGTTACGGCATCACTCTGACCGCCGACCTCTACACCCCCAAGGGAGCGGCGGGCAACTTGCCCGCCATCGCCGTGTGCGGCCCCTTTGGGGCGGTGAAGGAGCAGTGCGCCGGGCTGTATGCCCAGACCATGGCGGAGCGGGGTTTTCTTATCATCCCCTTTGAAAAGTTGGAGAAATTCTTCAGGGAACATTTGAACTAAAGGAGGAAACGACCATGGTAAAGCAAACCGCAGGACGAGATCAATTGGGCGACTTTGCGCCCGCATTTGCGGCACTGAACGACGACGTGCTCTTTGGGGAGGTCTGGAACCGGAAAGGGCTTTCTCTGAAGCTCCGCTCTATCCTCACCGTCACCGTGCTGGTAAGCAAGGGACTTTTCGATACGTCCTTCCAGCACCACTTGATGAATGCCAAGAAAAACGGTGTGACCAAAAGTGAGATGGCGGAGATCTTGACCCATGTGGCCTTTTATGCTGGATGGCCCAACGCATGGGCGGCGTTCCGCGCGGCGGTGGAGGTCTATAAGGATGACCCCGGCGTGGATGGGGGAATGTTTGGACTGGGCGCACCTAACGACGCTTACGCCCAGTATTTTGACGGCAATAGCTACCTTAACCCCCTCACCGATCCCAAGGAGACCATCTTCCTGGCCAACGTCACCTTTGAGCCGGGCTGCCGCAACCACTGGCACATCCATCATGCCGTCAAAGGCGGCGGGCAGATCCTGCTCTGTACCGACGGCCAGGGCTGGTATCAGGCTTGGGACGAGGAGGCCCAGGAGCTCCGCCCCGGCGACGTGGTCTTTATCCCTGCGGGGGTCAAGCACTGGCACGGCGCGGCAAAGGATAGCTGGTTCAGCCACATTGCCTTTGAAGCTCCCGGTGAAGACTGCTCCACCGAGTGGTGCGAGCCGGTAGACAATAGGCAATATGAAACATTGTGTTAATACTAAGGAGGAAATCAAAATGAAACGAATTTTGAGTTGTTTGCTGGCGCTCATCATGCTGTTCCAAATCGCGGCCTGCGCCGCCAACACCGTCACACCGGTCTTTGCCGATGTACCCGACGATGTGGACTACGCCAAAGCGGTGGCTTGGTGCGCGGAAAACGGCCTGATAAACGGCGTGGAGGACGGCGCAAATTTTGACCCCGACGGCTCCATGTCCCGCGCTATGCTGGCGACGGTCCTCTACCGTCAGGCCGGGGTGCCCACCGTCTCCGGTGCGCCCAGCTTCACCGACGCGCTGCCCGAGGTTTGGTACTCCAACGCCGTGGTCTGGGCTTCGGAAAAGGGTCTTCTCCGAGGCTATGGCAACGGTCTGTTCGGGGTGGACGATCCAGTGAGCAAGGAGATGCTGCATGTGGTGATCGCGCGACAGAACGAAGAAAACCCCACTTGGACAGGCAACGCGGAGTTGGCTATGCCTGCCACCCGAGCTGAGGCTGCTATCGCCCTCTACGAGACCTTCGCTCCTGCCGAGCCGGAGCCCACCCCCACCCGGCGGCCTTCCGGCAGCGGAAGCTCTTCCGGAAGTAGTTCCGCCACGCCGCCCTCTCCTGCCCCCACGCCCACTCCCGAGCCCGCTCCAGAGGGCGGCAAGGTCCTGGTGGCCTATTTCTCCGCCACCGGCAGCACCCGCCCGGTGGCAGAAAAGGTGGCGGAGGTCAGCGGCGGCGACCTCTTTGAGATCATTCCCGCCCAGCCCTACACCGCCGCCGACCTCAACTACAACTGCGATTGCCGGGCCAACGCCGAGCAGAACGATCCCGACGCCAGGCCCGCCATCGCCAACGCCGTAGAGGACATGGCCCAGTATGACGCGGTGCTCATCGGCTATCCCATCTGGTGGGGCAAGGCCCCCAAGATCATCCACACCTTCCTGGAAACCTATGATCTGAGCGGTAAGACCGTCGCCACCTTCTGCACCTCCGGAGGCAGCGGCCACGAGGATGGCACCATTCGGGGCTATGAGCCAGACGCCACTTGGCGTACAGGCCAGAGGTTCAGCGGCGTCAGCCAGGTGGAGGAGTGGGTCAACGGCTTGGAGCTGCCTAAGCCGGTCCTACAGCCTGAGACGCCCAACGAGGAGGCAAACAAGATGTATCTTCAGATCGGCGAAACGGTTTGGACTGCAACCCTGGAGGAAAATCCATCCACCACGGCGTTGAAGGAGCTTTTGGATAAAGGCCCTCTCACCGTAGACATGCACGACTACGGTGGATTTGAGAAGGTGGGCTCCATAGGCACGACCCTTACACAGACCGACCGCCAGATTACCACCGTGCCGGGAGACATTATTCTCTATCAAGGCAGCAGTATTACCATTTATTACGATGTAAACTTCTGGAATTTTACGCTGTTGGGGCATATTGATAACGTAACGCACGCCGAGCTGTGTCAGGTGTTGAAGGCCAGCGGCGACAATGTTTCGGTCACCTTTTCCCTGGAGGAACCAAAGGCCGCCGTTACTACAGAAGGCAATTGAGCGGTAATAGAAAAGCAGGAGCGGCGGCGCCGCTCCTGCTTTTGTGTACAGATCTGTAGGCTCAGTTATCCCAGTTGTGCCAGACGTTCTGGACGTCGTCGTCCTCTTCCAGCAGGTCGATCATCTTCTCCATGTTCTTGATGTCGTCCTCGTTCTCCAGCTTGATATAGTTCTGGGGAACCATCTGCACCTCGGCCTCCAGGAAGGTATAGCCCTTGGCCTCCAGCGCCTCAGTGACGGCAGCAAAGGCGTCGGGGTCGGTGTAGACCTCAAAGACCTCGTCCTCCACCTGCATGTCGTCCGCCCCAGCGTCCAGCGCATCCATCATCACAGTGTCCTCGTCCAGGTCCTCCTTCTCAATGACGATCACACCCTTGCGGTCAAAGGACCAGGACACACAGCCGGTAGCGCCCAGGTTCCCGCCGTACTTGTCAAACAGATGGCGAACATTGGGAGCAGTGCGGTTGCGGTTGTCGGTCAGCGCCTCCACGATCACGGCCACGCCGCAGGGCCCATAGCCCTCGTATACCACGCTCTCGTACGCGTCGGCGTTGCCCGAGCCCAAGGCCCGGTCGATGGTGCGCTTGATGTTGTCGTTGGGCATATTGGCGGCCTTAGCCTTTGCGATAACAGTAGCCAAGCGGGAGTTGTTCGCGGGATCGCCGCTGCCCCCGGTCTTGACCGCCACGATCATCTCCTTGGCGATCTTGGTGAAGATCTGAGAGCGCTTGGCGTCCGCCGCACCCTTGGTCTTTTGAATGTTATGCCACTTGGAATGTCCCGACATGGTATCCTTCCCTTCTCAAAAATTCGTCTCATAGTTTACCATAGTTTTTGTCCTTTTTCAACCCCTATTTCTATCTCAGAGCGCAAAATAGACCTCCTTGTGTCTGCGAGAACGGAAAAATTCCACCCCGTCCTTCGCAAATGCATTCTGAAGCCGCTGGCAGAGCACGTCCATGGCGGGGTCCTCGGTGGCAAAGTGACCGCCGTCGATCAGCGTGATCCCCCGCTGGTGGGCTTCCAAAAACTCATGATACTTCACGTCCGCCGTCACATAGGCGTCCGCGCCCCAGGCCGCCGCCCGGGCCAGCAGATCGCCCCCCGCGCCGCCGCACACGGCCACCTTCTTCACTGGGCGGTCACCCAGCACTACCCGCGCGCCCCGGGCGTGAAGAGCAGTTCTAACCGCCCTGGCGAACTCTTTCGGCGGCATGGGCGCTTCCAGCTCACCCACCGCCCCCATGCCGTAAGGGGTCCCTTCCGAGGTTTCTCCAGCAGGCTCCAAAAAACCGGCGGAAGCGATGCCCAGGCGCTCCAACAGTACGTCGCTGACACCACCGGCGGCCTGGTCCCAGTTGGTGTGGGCGGAAATGAGGGCTATGTTCCGCCGGGCCAGCTCCAGCACCACCGCTCCGGTGGGATCACCGGGAGTAACGGACTTCAAGCCGTGAAAGATCAGCGGATGGTGGCTGACGATCAGCTGGCACTTTTTACGCGCGGCCTCTTTTGCCACCTCGAACGTGACATCTAACGTCACCAGCACCCGCTCCACCTCCGCCACCCCGCTTCCCATCAGCAGACCGGCGTTATCATAATCCAACTGGGTAGAAAAAGGCGCAATATGGTCAATGTAGCCATAGATATCCTGTACGTTCATATGCTCTCCACCTCTTTTGCCATCTCGTCCAGGCCAGCCAGCACCTGTGTAAAATACACCCGCCGCGCTTCGTCCTCAGGCTTTCTGGAGCGCTCCAGCCCGACCAGTGCCCGCGCCGCCCGGTCTCTTGACCGCGCCAGATATTCCGGCCATAAGGGGTCATCCCCATGGGCGGAAACGGTACCTGCATAGTGTTCAGCCGATGTTAAGGCATTCCCCTTTTCGGTCTTTCCCCCGTCAAGGAGAAACAGCAGATAAAGGGTCTCTCCCTCCCGTACTAGCACCTCCCGCGCAATGGATATCCCCCGCCGGTCCAACCCCGCGCGTAAGGTCTCCGCCGCACTCATAGGCTGAAGAACGCACACCTTGTCAAAGCTCCAGGGGTCCGCCTCCAGGATGGCGAGGATGGTCTCTCCCCCCATTCCGGCGATGACCACCGTGTCCACCTCGTCGGCGTCCACAGCGTCCAAACCGTCGCAAAGCCGAAGCTGGACCCGCGCCTCCAGGCCGTAACGCTCCGCGGTCGCCTTCGCCCGCTCCAGCGGCCCCGGGCGGATGTCGGTGGCGATGGCGGAAGCAATGCGGCCCTTTCCCAACAGATACGCGGGCAGATAGGCGTGGTCGGTGCCCACATCTACCAACCGCGTCCCCGGCGGCACAAGGTCCGCCACAGCGTGCAGGCGGGGCGTTAGAGCAGGATATGTCATCGCGGCGCTCCTTTCCTTACAAAAAGGGAGCGGCATAGCGATGCCGCTCCCCCCTTGGGGCGTTTCGTGCTTAGTCGGGGATCAGCTCATTGAGCTTATCCAAAATGCTCTGGCAGTCGATGCCGTGGACGGCGCAGGCCTCCTCCACGGTCTCCCCCCGGGAGGCGGGGCAGCCCAGGCAGTGCATGCCGATGGACATGAAAACAGGCGCCGCCTGGGGCGCGATGTCCAGAATATCGCCAATGATGGTATCTTTCGTGATCTTAGCCATAAGAATGACCTCCTGATTTCTACGGGCAGCTTGCCCTTCTATTATTACCCGCTTATTATATCCAACTTCCCACCATTTTTCAACACTGTTTTCAAATTTTTCCGCCATTTCTGCCCGGACAGCTCCACCGCGCCAAAAAGCGTCTTCTTTCCCCAGAAATTGGCCAGCGCCGGGGGTTTGACAACGGTGGAAAAATCGCTATAATATGGGGTATAGTTTGAACGCTGACTGTGCGGGAACAGGAGGACCGGGGCATGAAGCTGGAGCTGACGAAAAAAGAATTTCGCCGTCTGCTGGATATGGTCTACATCGGCAACTGGATCTTGAACTCCACCCGCGGAGAGGACCGTTTCAAGGACTATGACCGCGTAGAGTCCCTGCTGTTCCAACGGGCCGCGGAGGAGGGAATGCCCTCCCTGGCCGAGCTGTACCGCGGCGAGATCGTCCCCTCCCGGGCCTTTGTGGACGGCGGCATTCACGAGGCCATCATGGAATATGAAAACAACGTCTTCTTTGAGATCCTGGCCGAGGACCTGGCCCGCCGGGACATGGACGACCCGCCCATCGACGAGAGCAACTACCAGGAGCTGGCCACCCGCATCGACGCCTACATCTCCGAGTTTGAAGAGCACGGCACGGACAACATCCTGGTGGACGCGGACGGATTGTAAACGCAGTAGCAAATGGAAACAGGCGCTGTCATAGGACGGCGCCTGTTTTTTACTCTCTCGGAATGTGGGGCAGGACCACCGGATTTCCCAGAATACCGATCCCCTCGATCTCTACCTCCACCCTGTCTCCGTCATACATGGGGCCAATACCCGCGGGGGTCCCGGTGGCGATCAGGTCCCCCGGTTCCAGAGTCATGGAGGCGGTGATAAACTCGATGAGGTGGGCCACGTCCCGCATCAGAAGCCCGGTACGGCTTTGCTGGACCACCGCCCCGTTGAGCCGGGTGGTGACAGCCAGGTCCGCCGGGTCCACCTCGTCGGTGATCCAGGGGCCGCAGGGTCCAAAGCCGTCCATGCTCTTCCCTCTCGTCCACTGGCCGTCGGACTTTTGAATGATCCGGGCGGTCACGTCGTTGAAGCAGGTATAGCCCAGCACATAGTCCATCGCCTCCGCGGCCTTCACCGCCTTGGCCCGTCTGCGGATGACTACGCCCAGTTCCCCTTCGTAGTCCACCCGGGTGACATGATCCGGGGCGGTAATGGCCGCGCCGGGGGCGTTTAGTACGTTCGGCCCCTTGAGGAAAAGAATAGGCGTCTTCGGGATGCCCTCTCCCATCTCCACCGCATGGTCATAGTAGTTCTTGCCCACGCAGACGATCTTGGTGGGCTCCACCGGCTCCAGAAGCTTGCACGCGCCGAGGGGCAGGGTCTCTCCTGTGTAGGAGAGGGCTTCATAGGGCGGCCGTTCCAGCGGCCGGACCCGATCCCCCTCCACCACGCCCCAGCGGGGGCCGTCGTTACCTTGAAAACGGATGTATTTCATGGATCTATCCTCCGATATGAGCCAGGATCTGCCCCAGCAGTTCTTCCTTCCCGTCTCCCTTTTCCGCGGAGAAGGGGATGATCTTCACGTCCTCCGACAGTTCTAACGTCTCACGGATGCGAAGGAGGTTGCCCTCCAGCTCGCTCTTCTTCACCTTGTCCAGCTTGTTGGCCACCACCACATAGGGCTTGCCGCTGGCCTTGTACCACTCCCCCATGGTGAGATCGTCCGCCGTGGGCTTATGGCGCAGGTCCACCAGCATTACCCCCAGGGCCATGAGGGAGGTGTCGTTGAACCAGGCCTCGATCAGCCGCCCCCACCGCTGGCGCTCCGCCATGGAGACCTTGGCGTAGCCGTATCCGGGCAGGTCCACCAGGTAGAGGGCCTCGTCGATGAGAAAGTAATTGATATGAGTGGTCTTCCCCGGCGCCGCGCCCACCCGGGCAAAGTTCTTGCGGTTCAACAGACGGTTGATGACCGATGATTTTCCCACGTTGGAGCGGCCGGAAAACACGATCTGGGGCAGACCGTCCCGGGGAAAGTCCGCAGGCTTGACCGCCGAGCGGACAAATTCTGCCTTGTTCCAGTTGATCTTCATGGCTTCACCTCACTGTTGAAACGGGGGCGCCGTCGGGCGGGGCGCTGGGTCAAAGGCGGTCACAGGGAGCTTGTGCTGCGTTGGTGGATAGGATCTGTTTGCCTGACAGGCGCGGGGCGGCGGAGCCGCCTCCAGGACCCGGTCCAGCACCTGTGCCATGTCGGAAACCGGCAGAAAAGAGAGCTTTTCGCGAACGCTCTGGTCGATCTCCTCCAGGTCCCGTTCATTTTCCCGAGGCAGGATAACTTGGGCGATCCCTGCCCGCAAGGCGGCCATGGTCTTTTCCCGCAATCCGCCGATGGCCAGCACCCGCCCCCGCAGGGTGACCTCCCCAGTCATGGCCAAACCCGGCCGCACCGCCCGCCCGGTCAAGGCGGAGGCCATGGCCGTGGTGACGGCGATCCCGGCAGACGGGCCGTCTTTGGGCACCGCCCCTTCCGGGAAATGGACATGGAGATCGGTCTTCTTGTAGAAGTCGGAGGGCAAATCAAGGGCCTCGGCGTGGGAGCGCAGATAGGAGAGGGCCGCTCGGGCGGACTCCTTCATCACGTCCCCCAGGTTCCCGGTCAGCTCCAGCTTGCCGCTGCCCGGCATGACGCTGACCTCCACCTCCAGCAGCTCACCGCCGGCCTCTGTCCAGGCCAGACCGTTCACCACCCCTACCCGGCACTCCAAGACCCCAGTGGACCGGTGATATTTCCGGGGGCCAAGATAGGCCTCCAAATCATCCTCCGCAATGGTGATGCGCTTTACACTTCCCTCCAGCACCTTCATGGCCGCCCGGCGGCACAACTTTGCCAGCTGTCGGTCCAGGAGCCGCACGCCGCCCTCCTTGGTATAGCCGGTGATGATCTCGCGCAGAGCGTTGTCGGAGAGCTTCAGCTGCGCGCGCTTGAGCCCGTGGCGCTTTAACTCCTTGGGCAGCAGATATCCCTTGGCGATGCGCAACTTTTCCTCGTCGGTGTAGCTGGGCAGCTCTATGACCTCCATGCGGTCCAGAAGCGGCCGGGGGATGGTTTCCAGGGTGTTGGCGGTGGTGATGAACAGCACATCGGAAAGGTCAAAGGGAAGCTCCAAAAAGTGGTCCCGGAAGGACGCGTTTTGTTCCGGGTCCAGCACCTCTAAAAGAGCGGAGGACGGATCGCTCCGTCCGTCGTGCCCCAGCTTGTCGATCTCGTCCAGGACCATCACGGGGTTGCAAGACCCCGCCTGACGGAGCCCGGCAATGATCCGGCCGGGCATGGCTCCTACATAGGTCTTGCGGTGGCCCCGGACCTCCGCCTCGTCGTGAATGCCTCCCAGAGATATCCGGGCCAGCTTGCGGTTCAAGGCCTTTGCCACGGACTGAGCGATTGACGTCTTCCCCACCCCCGGCGCGCCCACCAAACAGAGGATCTGCCCCTTCTGCTCGGGCGCCATGCGGCGCACCGCCACATATTCCAAAATACGCTCCTTCACCTTTTCCAGACCGTAGTGGTCTTTGTCCAGCGCTCTGCGGGTGGCAGACACGTCCAGACGCTCCTTGGTGGTCTTCCCCCAGGGCAGCTCCAGGCACACGTCCAGATAGTTGCGGCTGACCGACGCCTCCGCCGAGGCATAGGGTTGCTTGCCCAGGCGCTCCAGCTCCTTGAAGAGGCGCTCCTCCACCTCTTTGGGCAGCTTGGCCTCTTGGATCAGCGTCCGGTATTCTGTCAGCTCACTGTCCTCGCCCTCCCCCAGCTCTTCCTCGATCACCTTGAGCTGCTGGCGCAGGTAATACTCCCGCTGGGTGCGGTCCAAGCCCTGACGCACCTTGTTCTCCACGTCGTTCTCCAGCTCCAGGATCTCCGTCTCCCGCCGAAGCAGACGGCACAGCCTCTCCAGCCGCATCCTCGGACGCAGCTCCTCCAAAATGGCCTGCTTGTCCTCCAAACGCATGGAGGAATTCTGGGCAATGGCGTCAGCGATCTCGCCGGGATCGTCGCTGGACAGTACGGACAGCAGTGTCTCCGGCGAGGTGGGCGCAAGCTCTGCATAGCGTTGGTAAATGGCGTAGCTCTGGCGCCTCAGCGCCTCTACGCGGGGGGAATTGCCCATCTGTATCGGGGGAATGCACTCGATCTCCCCCCGGAGGTATGGCTCTGTTTCGGTCAGGCGGAGGATGTGTCCCCGATCCATCCCCTCCACCAGCGCGCGGACGCTCCCGCCGGGCAGCCGAAGGAGCTGACGGATGGTACAGATCACCCCAATATTGTAAAGGTCTTTGCCCTGCGGGTCTTCCACGGCCAGGTCCCGCTGGGGGATCAAAAAGATGGGGCCGCCAACTTCCATCGCGTAATCCAGGGCTTGAACAGACTTGGGACGGGCCACATCAAATTGGAGCAGCATACGGGGAAATACCGTAAGTCCCCGTAGAGCCAGAATAGGCATTGTGGCAGCAGATATTGGCGTAAAGGTCATTGCCCTCACATCCTTTCCGGGCGGGCTAAAGTGAATAGATATCAAAAAGGCGATAACTACCGCGGTAATTATCGCCTTTTAACAATTTAGGACGCGTTGTCCTGCGGGGAAAGCGAAGCCTTATGGCGTGTCGCGTCCCGCTCAAGGAGCGGTTGGGCGTGTTCGGTGACGCAGGCAGGGGTGATGGTCACCTTGGCGATCTCGGGGTGGCCGGGGATATCATACATGACCTGGGTCATGACCCCCTCCAGCACCGCGCGCAGTCCCCGCGCACCAATACCCCGCTCTATGGCCTTGTCCGCCGTGGCCTCCAATGCCTCCGGCTGGAACTCCAGCTCCACGTTATCATAGCTCAACAGCTTCTTATACTGCTTGACCAGGGCGTTTTTGGGCTTGGTCAGGATCTCCACCAGCTGCTCCTTGGTAAGTGCACTGACGGTGGCGATCACGGGCAGGCGGCCCACCAGCTCAGGGATAATGCCAAACTTCAGCAGGTCGTGAGGCTGGACTTCCATCAGCACGTTGGACGCCTGGCGCTCCTTGGCGGTGTGCACGTCGGCTCCGAAGCCGATGGTCTTCTTATCCAGACGGCTTTCAATGATCTTCTCGATGCCGTCAAAGGCGCCGCCGCAAATGAAAAGAATATTTTTTGTGTCGATCTGGATGAAATCCTGATGGGGATGCTTGCGGCCGCCCTGAGGTGGAACATGGGCCACTGTCCCCTCCAGGATCTTCAGCAGGGCCTGCTGTACCCCCTCCCCAGACACGTCCCGGGTGATGGAGGTATTTTCGCTCTTCCGGGCGATCTTGTCGATCTCATCCACATAGATGATACCACGCTCCGCCAGCTCCACATCGCAGTCGGCGGCCTGGTACAGGCGCAGGAGGATATTTTCCACGTCATCGCCCACATAGCCCGCCTCGGTCAGCGTAGTGGCATCGGCAATGGCAAAGGGGACCTTCAAAATGCGGGCCAGGGTCTGAGCAAACATGGTCTTACCGCAACCGGTGGGCCCCATGAGCAGGATGTTGCTCTTTTGCAGCTCCACATCATCGTTTTCTCCACCCAGGAAAATGCGCTTGTAGTGGTTATACACCGCCACGGACATAGCGATTTTGGCCTCGTCCTGCCCGATGATATACTCATCCAGGACGGCGTGGATCTCTTGGGGGGTAGGGATATCGTGGATATCGCTTCGGCCGGCCTCCAGGGGCCGTTCCGCCCGTTCCTCCTCGCCCTCTAAAATGCTGAGGCATAGCTGGATACACTCGTTGCAGATGTAGGCGCTGGGGCCCGCGATAATCCGCTCCACCTGCTCCTGCTTCTTGCCGCAAAAGGAGCAGCGGATGGATCGGTTGTCTTGATTGGGCATGGTATCACCTCTTTGTCGGTGGAAGCAGTCTGTTTAGTCGCGGTTGTGAATGACCTTGTCGATCAGGCCGAACTCCACCGCCTCGTCGGCAGTCATGAAGTTATCCCGCTCACAGGCGGCGGTGATCTCCTCGATGGTCTTCCCCGTGTTCTGGGCCATAATGGAGTTCATGCGCTTTTTGATGAACTCAAAGCGCTTAAGATGGATGGCCATATCGGTGACCTGACCCTGCGTACCGGCGGAGGGCTGGTGGATCATAATCTCCGCGTTGGGCAGGGCCAGACGCTTGCCCTTTGTACCGGCGTTCAGCAGAAAAGCAGCCATGGAAGCGCCCATGCCGATGCAGATGGTGGACACGTCGCACTTGATATACTGCATGGTGTCATAGATCGCCATACCGTCTGTGATGGAGCCGCCGGGGCTGTTGATGTAAAACTGGATGTCCTTGTCGGGGTCCTGGGCCTCCAGGAAGAGCAGCTGGGCGACCACCAGGGAGGCGGTGGTGGCGTTGACCTCCTCCCCCAGGAAGATGATGCGGTCATTGAGCAGGCGGGAAAAGATATCGTAAGAACGCTCCCCCCGGCTGGTTTGCTCGACGACATAAGGTACTAAGCTCATAGTGGTTCTCCTTTACAAAAATGGGCGCGGGACAGCATTACACCAAAGTATAACCCTGTCCCGCTCCGAATATTCCCTGTGGTTTATTCCTCTGCCTTTTTAGCGGTCTTTTTCGCCGTGGGCTTCTTCTCGGCGGCGTCCGTTTTGGCCTTCGCGGTGGTCTTCTTCGCGGCGGGCTTCTTCTCCGCCGCCTCGCCCTCGTCCTTCTTGGCCGCCTTTTTGGCGGGCGCCTTGCCCACCTTGGCGTTTTCCAAAACGAATTTGGCGGCCTTCTGATAGAGCAGGTCCTCACTCAGGGTCTCCTCGTCCACCGCCGCCTTGATCTGCTCGACCTCCATGTTGTACTCCTTGGCCAGCCGCTCATACTCCGCTTTCTTCTCCGCCGCGGAGATCTTCAGCTTCTCTGCCTTGGCGACGGCCTCCAGCGCAAGCTCGTTGAGCACCCGGCGGCGGGCGCCCACGGCGGCCTCCTGCCGAAGCATCTGCGGGTTCATGCCCATCATGGACATATACTGGTCAAAGGGAATGCCCTGGCTCTCCACCCGCATCCGGTAGTCGTCCATCATACGGTCGGTCTGCTGGTCCACAATGGCCTGGGGCAGGTCCACCTCCAGGTTGTCGATGAGCTGGTCGGTGATGGCGCGCTCATACTCGGTGTCGACCTGCTTCTCCCGGCGCTCGGTGATCTTCTTCTTCAGGTCGGCGCGGAAGTCCGCCAGGGTCTCAAACTCGGACACGTCCTTGGCGAACTCATCGTCCAGCTCGGGCTTGACCGGCTCCTTGACCTCCTGGACCTTCACCTTGAACACCACCGGCTTTCCCGCCAGGTCGGGGGAATAATCCTCGGGGAAGGTGATGTCAAGCTCCTTCTCCTCCCCGGCCTTCATACCGACAACGCCGTCCTCAAACCCGGGGATAAAGGTGCCCGAACCCAACTCCAGGCTGTAGCCCTCGCCCTTGCCGCCCTCAAAGGGCACGCCGTTGTCAAAGCCCTCGAAGTCGATGACGGCGGTATCCCCCTTCTTGGCCTTGCGCTTCACGGCGGTCAGGCGGGTAGCCCGCTGGATGTAAGGCGCCATCTCGGCGTCAATGTCTGCGTCGGTGACGCTCACCTTCTCCTTGGGGGCGGTGAGGCCCTTGTACTCACCCAGCTTCACATCGGGCTTCAGGGTGACGATGGCCTTGAAGGTAAACCCCTCCTTGCCCACCTCCACGATCTCGATCTGAGGGTAGGCCGCGGGCTTCAGTTTCTCCTGCGCAATGGCTTCCTCATAAGCGGCGGGATAGATATCCTTGATGGCGTCCTCATAGAAGAGGTTCGCGCCATACATGGCCTCCAGCATATTGCGCGGTGCCTTCCCCTTGCGGAAGCCGGGAATGCTGATGCGCTTGCGCTGCTTCAGATACACCCGGTTGACAGCCTCATCAAAGCTCTTGGCGTCCACCTCGATGACCAACTCGACGGTGCTGTGTTCGCCCTTTTTCTTGCTCTTTACATTCATGTTTACCGCATCCTCCTGTTGGGCCGCGACCCAATGTCACAGCTAGACTGGGCCGCCAGAGGCCCGCAACATTCTTATTTTAGCAGATTGGGGAAAAGATTTCCACTCTTTTTTTCAATTTAGTCTAAGATTTTTTCGGGGACGAAATCCAGATAGTCCGCCGCCACCAGCCGATAGTCCACGCCGCCCGCCGGACCCTCCAGCGCCAGCTTATGGGAATGGCCGTGCAGATGACCGTAAAAGCATCTGGAAACTTGAAATTTCTCCAATAGCTCTATGATCTCCCGGCAGGCGTAGCCCTGGTATTTGGGCGGATAGTGCAGAAAGACCAGTTTTTCCCTGGCCTTCCCTGCCGCCGTCAGCGACGCCTCCAGCCGGATCAACTCCCGGCGGTAGACCTTGTCGCTCTCCGTTTCCGCCGAGGCGGGATCGAAGAACCAGCCCCGGGTCCCACACAGCGCCACGTCGCCATAAAAAACGCAGTTGTTGTGAAGCAGATGGAGAGTGGTCAGCCCGTTGGCCGCCCAAAAGGTGGTCATCTTGTTGGCTGTCGTCCACCAATAGTCGTGGTTGCCCTTAACGATGTATTTCGTTCCGGGCAGGGCGTCCAGGAAGGCAAAGTCGGGCAGAGCCTCCTCCAGGCTCATTCCCCAGGAGAGGTCGCCGCAGAGGACCACCGTGTCCTCCGCCCTGACCCCCTCAAAGCCGGCCTTGAGCTTTTCTACATAATTCTCCCAAACGCCGCCAAACACATCCATAGGCTTGGCGCACCCCAGAGACAGATGGGTATCTCCGATCGCATATAGGGCCACGACGTCACCTCTCAGCTCAGCATCTTCAGCACCTGGTCCATCATGTCCTCCTTCTCCACCCAGGTCTTGAAGCGGGGCGCCTTCCCCCGCAGACCGGCCAGGGGCGCTGGAATGGGACAGCCGGTGACCTCGGAAAGCTGGTCCAGAATGTCCAGCCCCGGCGCTTTGTCGCGAATGCCCAGCGCGTCCAGGACCGCCGCGCAGAACTTAAAGGGACTGGCGGTGGAGACGGCAATGGTGGGGGTCTTGTCCCCGGTCTTGGCCCGGTATTCCTCCAGCACATGGAAAGCCACAGCGGTGTGGGGATCGATGAGATAGCCGTGCTCCTTCCAGGTCTTGAAAATCTGGGCACGGGTCTGCTCATCGTCACAGAAGCCGGCGGCAAACTGCCCCTGGAGCTTTTTCAGCACCTTGTCGGACACCTGATACCGCCCGGTGGACGCCAGCTCCGCCATATATCCCGCCACCTCCTCCGGGTCTATGGTCAGCGCCAGCAGCAGCCGCTCCATATTGCTGGAGACCAGGATGTCCATGGAGGGAGAAATGGTGTTGTAGAAGGGGCGGTTCTTGTCATAAACGCCGGTCTGGATAAACTCCGTCAGCACATTGTTGGCGTTGGAGGCGCAGATAAATTTGTTGATGGGCACCCCCATGGTCTTGGCGTAGTAGGCCGCCAAAATGTTGCCAAAGTTCCCCGTGGGGACGCAGACGTTTACCGCGTCTCCGGGGCGGATCACCTCCGCCTTCAGAAAATCGCAGTAAGCGGAAACATAATAGACGATTTGGGGCAGGACCCGGCCCCAGTTGATGGAGTTGGCGGAGGAGAGGAAGTAACGCCGCTTGGCCAGCTGCTCGCGCAGGTTCTCATCGGAGAACAGAGCTTTGACGCCGGCCTGGGCGTCGTCAAAGTTGCCCTTAACGGCGCAGACGCCCACATTATCCCCCTCCTGGGTCACCATCTGCAGCTCCTGGACCGCAGAAACGCCGTCCTTGGGATAGAAGACCAGGATCTTTGTCTGGGGAACGTCCTTAAAGCCCTCCAGCGCGCCCTTGCCCGTGTCCCCGGAGGTGGCCACCAGGATGCACGCCTTTTTGCGCTCCCCGATCTTCCTGAGAGAAGCGGTGAGCAGATGGGGCAGCATTTGCAGGGCCATGTCCTTGAAAGCGCAGGTGGGACCGTGCCACAGCTCCAGGCAGTAGGTGCTGTCGTCCACCCGGCGCACCGGCGCCACCTGGGGCGTGTCAAATTTATCCGGTCCATAGGCTTTTTGGGCGAAGTCGTTAAGCTCGGCGGTGGAAAACTCTTCCAGGAAGGTGCTCATTACATAGACCGCCCGCTGGGGATAGGACATGTCCTTCATGGTGTCCATGGCGCTGGTGGGCAGACGCATGAACACCTCGGGGGTCATCAAGCCCCCGTCGCGGGCCATGCCCTGGGTAATGGCCTCCGGCGCGGTCAGCCGCTGGGTCCCTCTGGTGCTTACATAGTACATACTTCTCTCACGACCCTCACTAGGTTTTTGTAGAACAGCTTGTCAAGCAGAGTCTCACGATAGCCGTGGTCCCTTAAGTGCCCGTAAAACACCGCCCAACCGGTGATATCCTCCATCCCTTGGGGCAGACGGCTCACGCCATCCCAATCGCCACCCAGCGCCACGGTGTCTTCGCCACCCAGGTCCAGAAAATGCTCCAGGTGGCCGCGAAGGGTGTCCAGGTCAGCGCTCTCTCCCAAAAACTCGGGGCAAACATTGAGCCCTACCGCTCCATTTAGCCCTATTATGGCAGTAAATTGTTCATCCGTCAAGTTCCTCGTGTGGAAATGGCACGACCGGCTGTTGGAATGGCTGGCGATAATTGGCGCCCTCGTGATACTCACCACGTCCCAGAAGCCGGGGTCGGAGAGGTGGGACACGTCCACCAGTACGCCCAGGCGGTTCATTTCCGCCACAAAGTCCTTCCCCTGCCCGCTCAAGCCCCGGTCCGGCTCCTCCACATTGGTGCCGGACAATACGTTGGCGTGATTCCAGGTGAGGTTGACGGCGCGGACGCCCATCTGGTGGGCCAGACGCAGTTTTTCTATATCACAATCCAGCAGTTCCGCCCCCTCCGCCGAGAGGAACGCTGCCGCCTTTCCCTCTTCCCATGCAGCCTCCAGCGCGTCGGCGGTGGTGCAAAGGGCTATACGGTCCCGGCTCAAGGCGATCTCCCGGCGCAGAAGGGCGGCCTCCTCTTGGAAAACCTCCCAAAGCGCCCGTCCGGGCATGTCCTCCGGTTCGCCAAAGCAGGCGAAGAACTGCGCCGCACCTGTAAAGTCCTTTATCTTGTCAAGGCTCCAGTGGCCTGCGCTGTCCGCCAGGTGCCCGCCCTTCTGATAACAGCGCAGGACCGTATCACAGTGGCAGTCAAAAAAACGCATCAAACCCCTCCTAAAAGGCGTTTTCAATGTAGCCGATCCGAGGCGCCGGCGTCTCCATGCCCTGGGGGGCATAGACCTCTGCCACGTCAAAGCGGGGCTGAAGGTCGGTAGGGCGCTGCGCCAGATAGAGCTGCGCCGTGGCGCGCAGGCGGCTCTGCTTTCGGCGATCCACCGCCTCCGCGGCCCTCCCGTAGTCCTCGCTCTTGCGCAGCTTGACCTCAAGAAAGACGATAAACCGGCCCTTGCGGGCGATCAGATCGATCTCTCCCAGGCGGCAGCGGTAGCCAGCGGCCAGCACCTGCCACCCCTTCTTTCTCAGGTCCTCCGCCACCAGCGCCTCTCCCCACTTGCCCAGCAGGTGGTTTTCCGCGCCCCTGGCCTGTCTCTCTACGTCCATTTGTAGCTCCTTCTGTGCTCGGGGCACGGGCCAAGAGCGGCAATGGCCGCCTTGTGCGCCTTGGTGGGATAGCCCTTGTGCTTGGCAAAGCCATATTGGGGATAGCGCCGGTCCAGCTCCACCATCACCCGGTCCCGGCTCACCTTGGCCAGGATCGAAGCGGCGGCGATAGAGGCCGACAAGCTGTCTCCCTTCACAACACATTGATGGGCCAGCGTAATGGCCGATCCTCTTCCATGATCCCGGTTGCCGTCGATGAGGGCGAAGTCCGCTTGGGGAGAGAGCTGAGAGATGGCCAGGTCCATCGCCTTCATCCGTGCCGTTAAAATATCTGTGGCGTCGATCTCCTGGGCGCTGACGCTGGCGATGGCCCAAGCTACAGCGGTCTCTTGGATAATGGGAAACAGCGCCTCCCGCATTTTCTCTGTCAGCTGCTTGGAGTCGTTGAGGCCAGGGATGTCCACCCCAAAGGGCAGGATCACCGCCGCGGCGTACACCGGCCCCGCCAGCGGCCCAGCCCCCGCCTCATCACACCCGCAGATAGCGGTATAGCCTTTTTCTCTGTAAAGGTTTTCTACTTCCCATAAGCTCATGGTGTCTCCTCCGGCCATTCCAAGGTAATGCGCCCCAGCTTTCCGCCACGGAACTCGTCCAGAAGGATATTTGCCATGCGCTGGGTGTCCACCTCGCCGCCGGAGATGAGGAAGCCCCGCTTACGGGCAGCGCGCCCCAGTAGTTCCCAGCCCTGGGCTTCCGAGTCGGCTTCGATCTTATACCGCTCGGTCATGGCCTGGGGATAATGGGCGTTCAACAGCTCCAACAGATGGCAGGCCAGCCTCTCGATGTCCATAATGTCGTCCTTCACCGCCCCGGTGAAGGCAAGGTTCAGCCCCACCTGGGGATCTTCAAACTTGGGCCAGAGAATACCAGGGGTGTCCAACAGCTCCAGGGTGGCGTCCACCGTGACCCACTGCTTCCCCCGGGTGACGCCGGGCCTGTCTCCCGCCTTGGCGGACTTGCGCTTGGCAACCTGGTTGATGAAGGTGGACTTGCCCACATTGGGCACCCCCACCACCATCACCCGCACCTTGCGGCCGATCTGGCCCTTCTCCCGCCAGCGGGCAATCTGCTCCGCCAGCGCCTGCTGGATGATGGCGGAAAACTCCTTCACGCCCTTCCCTGTCTTGGAGTCGGTCATGAGCACCGCCCATCCTTGGCGCTTAAACACCTCCCGCCACTTGCGGCTGGCGGTCTCGTCCGCCTGGTCGGCGCGGTTGAGGACGATGAGCCGGGGCTTATCCCCCACGATGGCGTCGATGTCCGGGTTTCGGGAGGAACGGGGAATACGCACGTCGATGATCTCCGCCACCATGTCCACGTTTTTCAGGTCGGCCTCGATCTGCCGGCGTGTCTTGGTCATGTGGCCGGGGTACCATTGGATGTTCACTTACATGGCCCCCCGCTGGGCGGTGAGCTTTTCCAGCAGAGCCTCCAGCTTCTCCAGCCGCTCCCGCTCCGCGGCAACTACGTTGGCGGGGGCCTTGTTCACAAAGTTCTCGTTGGACAGCTTACCCTTCAGCCCGGCCAGCTCCTTCTGCGCCTTGCCGATCTCCTTGTCCAGCCGGGCCCTCTCCTGCTCCATGTCCACCAGCTCAGCCAAGGGCATGAAGATACGGGCGGCGTGGGTAATAATCTCCACCAGGCCCTGCTTCTGGGCCTCGTCGCTGGCGGGGGCCTGCGCCATGGGGATGACCTCCACCTCGCTGGCGGAGGCCAGACGGCCGAAGAAGGCGGCGCCGTCAGTAAACACCTGAGCGTCCGCGCTGGCGATGGTCAGTTTCACCTTGCGGCTGGGGGGCACGTTCATCTCACCTCTACGGGTACGGATGGCGCCAATGGCCTCCATGATGACCTCCATGGCCTTCTCATCCTCGGGGTAGTCCATCTCCCCGGAGGTCACAGGCCAGCTCTGGAGCATCAGGAAGTCCCCCTCATGAGGCAATGCCTGCCAAATCTCCTCGGTGAGGAAGGGCATGAAGGGATGGAGGAGCTTTAGTGTCTCGGTGAGCACATAGCAAAGCACTTGCTGGGCCTGAATCTTGGCTCCCTCGTCCTCCCCCTGGAGGCGGGCCTTGGTCAGCTCGATATACCAGTCGCAGTAGTCGCTCCAGATAAAGTCATACACCTTGGCAGAGGCCACGCCCAGCTCGTAGGCGTCCATGTTCTCGGTGACCTCGGCGATGAGGCGGTTGAGTTTAGATAAGATCCACTTGTCCTCCCGTTCCAACTTCTCGGGCAGCTCGCACTTGTCGATGGTCAAGTTCATCATCACAAAGCGGCTGGCGTTCCAGATCTTGTTGGCGAAGTTGCGCATGGCCTCGCACCGCTCGGGGAGGAAGCGCATGTCATTGCCGGGGGAGTTTCCCGTCACCAGGTTGAAGCGCAGGGCGTCCGCGCCGTACTGCTCCGCCACCACCAGCGGGTCCACGCCGTTGCCCAGAGACTTGGACATCTTGCGGCCCTTGTCATCCCGCACCAGGCCGTGGATGAGCACGGTGTGGAAGGGCGGCTTGCCCGTGTGCTCGCAGGCGGAGAAGATCATCCGCGCCACCCAGAAGAAGATGATATCGTAGCCGGTGACCAGTACGTCGGTGGGATAGAAATATTTAAAGTCCTCGGTGTTCTCCGGCCAGCCCAACGTGGAGAAGGGCCACAGGGCGGAGGAGAACCAGGTGTCCAGCACGTCCTCTTCCTGACGGATGCGCTTGGAGTGACAGTGGGCGCACTCGGAAGGATCGGTCTCGGAGACGGTCATCTCCCCGCAGTCCTCACACTGCCACGCCGGGATGCGGTGGCCCCACCAAAGCTGGCGGGAGATGCACCAGTCCCGGACATTCTCCATCCAGTTGAGATAGGTCTTGGAGAAGCGGTCGGGGACAAACTGGGTCTCCCCTTCCTTCACCACCCTCAGGGCCTCCTTGGCCAGGGGCTCCATCTTCACGAACCACTGGGCGGAGATCAGCGGCTCCACGTCGTGGTGACAGCGCGAGCAGGTGCCTACGTTGTGCTGGTGGGCGTCCACCTGCACCAGGTACCCGCCGGCCTCCAGGTCGGCGATAATGAGCTTGCGGGCCTCGTAGCGGTCCAGGCCGGAGTACTTTCCGTAGCCCTCCACCACCTTGCCGTTGTCGTCCAGGACCCGGATGGTCTCCAGGTTGTGGCGCAGGCCAACCTCAAAGTCGTTGGGGTCGTGGGCGGGAGTCATCTTCACGCAGCCCGTGCCAAACTCCAGATCCACATACTCATCGGCCACGATGGGCATTTCCCGGCCCACCAGCGGCAGCAGACATTTCTTGCCCACAATGTCCTTATACCGCTCGTCGTCGGGGTGGACAGCTACGCCGGTGTCACCCAGCATGGTCTCCGGCCGGGTAGTGGCCACAATAACCCACTTGTCCTCCTCCCCGACAATTGGATAACGGATGTGCCAGAGATTACCCGGCTTGTCCTGATACTCTACCTCCACATCGGAAAGGGCGGTGACGCAGTGGGGGCACCAGTTGATGATGCGGCTGCCCTTGTAGATAAGCCCCTTTTCATAAAGACTCACGAACACATGGCGCACTGCCTTGGAAAGGCCCTCGTCCAGGGTGAAGCGGGAGCGGTCCCAATCGCAGGACACGCCCAGCTTCTTTTGCTGCTCCACAATGCGGTTGCCATACTGCTCCTTCCAGGCCCAGACACGCTCCAGGAACTTCTCCCGGCCCAGGTCGTAGCGGCTGAGGCCCTCGGTCTCCCGGAGGTTTTCCTCCACCTTGGCCTGGGTGGCGATGCCCGCGTGGTCGGCGCCGGGCACCCACAGGGCGGCGTAGCCCTGCATCCGCTTGAAGCGGATGAGAATATCCTGGAGGGTGCAGTCCATGGCGTGGCCCATGTGGAGCTGACCCGTCACGTTAGGGGGCGGCATGACGATGGTAAAGGGCTTCTTGGCCGGGTCCCGGTGGGCCTTGAAGCACCCGCCCTTCTCCCACGCCTCGTAAATGTGCTGTTCGACCTCTTTGGGCTCATACGCCTTGGGTAACTCTTTTCTCATATTCCTCTCTCCTTTCGGGGCAAAACAAAAAGCTCGCCCCAAGCATTTTGCTCAGGGCGAACTTCAAAAGTCCGCGGTACCACCTGAATTTGGTCTCATTGTCCCTTAACGCGGGAAACGGCGGGAGTTATCATGGCGCGCTGGGTCGTCGCGCCCTACGTTCACCCTCGCGGCTCCGGGGCCACTTCGCCCATGCGCCGGAGAAGCTTGCACCGCCCGCTCCCTCTCTTGACCGGCTCTCATGGGGTACTCCTCCCCTTCTGTGCCTGTAACAGCAAATATTTTACCACACCGCGCCGCCTTTTGTCAATCGGAAGAAAAAATCTTGTGCTGATGCCCATAATATGATATAACAGAATCAGCAAAGGAGGGTGGCCGCCATGACCTACGACGTTCTCATTTTAGGCGCGGGCCCGGCGGGGCTGTCCGCCGCGCTGCAGTGCGCCGCCCGGGGCAAGACCGCCCTGGTTATCGGCAATCCGCCCCGGACCAGCCCCCTTTCCAAGGCGGAGCGGGTGGACAACTACCTGGGCCTGCCTCGCATAAATGGCAGGGATATGCTGAACGCCTTTCTCGCCCACGCCCGGGAGGCAGAGGGGATCGACCTTCTGGAGGGCCGCGCTCTCAACGCCATGTCCTTAAGCGGCGTATTTTACGTCACTGTGGGCAGCGAGGTATACCAGGGCCGCGCGGTCATCCTCGCCACCGGCGTGGCCCGGGCCCGGCCCTATCCCGGCGAAGCGGAGCTGCTGGGCAAGGGGGTCAGCTATTGCGCCACCTGTGACGGGATGCTCTACCGGGGCCGTGAGGTTGTGGTGGTGGGCTTGGCTCAGGACGCCCCGGAGGAGGCCGCCATGCTCTCCAGGATCGGCTGTAAGGTCACTTACCTTGCCCCCAAGCGCCCGGAGGAGCTGGACGCCGCCATTCCCTTTATAAAATCGGGGAAATTGTCCATCCTAGGAGAGGAACGGGTGGAAGGCGTCCTGACCGATGACAAAACGCTCCCCTGCCAGGGCGTGTT
This sequence comes from uncultured Oscillospiraceae bacterium, assembly GCA_910579775.1. GTDB lineage: Bacteria > Bacillota > Clostridia > Oscillospirales > Oscillospiraceae > MGBC124762. The sequence goes on from CAJTUE010000007.1 coordinate 109,036, forward strand.
TCTCCTGCGGGACACCATCGCCCCCGCCGCCCTGTTTCCAGGCCTTTCCTTAGACGGCGGCTATATCCGGGTGGACCGAACCATGGCGACCCGCCTTCCCGGCGTATTTGCCGCGGGAGACTGCACCGGTCTGCCCCTCCAGATCGCCAAGGCGGTGGGAGAGGGACAACTGGCCGCCCACAGCGCGGCCCAGTGGCTGGACGCGCAGAAGAAATAATACCATATCCATAGAAAACCCAAGGAGGAAGTAAAAATGGCAGTTTTGCACGGAAATGAAGAGGCTTTTTCCAAGATCCTGGAGAGCGGCGAACCCATGCTGGTGGACTTTTTCGCCACCTGGTGCGGTCCCTGCAAGATGCTGGCCCCCATCATTGAGGAGCTGGCCGCCGACTACGAGGGCAGGCTCCATGTGCTCAAGCTGGACACCGACGAGAACCAATCCCTGGCTATGAATTACGGTATTATGAACATCCCCACCGTAGTGCTCTTCCAGGGCGGCAATGAGGTGGACCGGCTGGTGGGTGTCCTTCCCAAGGAGAGCTTCGCCCAGATGATCGACGCCCACCTGTAAAAGGCAGGCTTACAAAGCAGAAAAAACACCGGGAACGCATGCGTTCCCGGTGTTTTGTATGGAGCGGAGGATCTTAGAAGAACTTCTTCACGTCGTCGGAGGCCAGCTCCGCATCCGCGCTGATGGTGACGGTGAACTTGATGTTGTTCTTCTCAGAGAAGCCGTCCAGCCAGCTGAGGAACTTGTCCACCTCGGGGCCGCAGTCGCTGGGGACGATCTTGCACAGGCTGTCGATGAAGATGTGGGTGATGTCGTAGTTGCCGGCGTACAGGCCGCAAATAAAGCCGCGCAGGACCTCGAACGAGCTGAGGTTATACTGCTCGGCGTCCACCAACCGGATCTGATAATGGATATCGTAAGTGAGCTTGCGGCTGCGCTCGATGCAGACCACGTTGCCGTGCTCGTTGGCGACAGCGCTGTTGATGAGGTCGATCATCTGCTTGGTCTTGCCGGTGCCCTTCACTCCCATGATCACTTTAACCATTGTTACTCACTCCTCGTAGTATTCAGTGGGTCTGGTCAACCCCAGTTGACCTTCTGCCTTTATACTACCATTCCCGGCAAAAGAATGCAACCGCTTTTTCGCTTTTTTCAAAACTTTTCCCTTAGGCCTTGGTCGCGCCCTCACGGAACATGGGCGGGACCTCCTGGGCCTCTGGCTCCTTGAGGACGTTATAATACTGCGCCTTGTACTCCCCGTACATCTGGTCAAAGCCCTTGTCGCTGCCGCCCTCGTGGAGCTGATGGAGGTAGAGGTGGGAGTTTTCCCGGATGGGGTCGCCCTCCTTGGCCTCCTCCCGGATGATGTACATGGCCACGTTAGAGCAGTGGTCCGCCACACGCTCCAGATTGATGAGCAGCTCCAGGAACTGGGTTCCCGTCTCAATGGTGCAGTCCCCCGCCTTCAGCCGCTCGATATGGCGGTTGCGAAGCTCGTCACGCATCAGGTCGATGACCTCTTCCAGCGGCTCCACCATCGCCGCCAGGCGGGTGTCCTGGGTCTCGTAGCAGGTGATGGCCTTGTCAATGATCTCGCCCACCGCCTTGTTCAGGGTCTCCAGTTCAAAGCGCGCCTTCTTGGAGAACACGATCCCCCGTTCTTCCATAGCCTCGGCACACTCCGCTACGTTTACCACATAATCGCCGATGCGCTCAAAATCGGAAAGAGTGTGCAACAGCTCAGATACCCGGCTGGAGTCCTCCGGCGTCAAGGCATGGTCGGAGAGGCGGACAAGATAGTTGTCCAGTCCCGCCTCTAGCTTGTCGATGGAGTCCTCCACCTCGCCCAGCTTCTCCATCTCCTTGGGGTCATAGTGCTCTAAAAGCCTTGCTGCCCGCTTAAAATTACTTTGAGCCAGCTTGCCCATCTGGATCACCGCCACTCGGGACTTTTCCAGCGCCAGCGCCGGGGAGAGAAGAAAGCGCTCATCCAGAATAGCGGAAACCTCCACCTCTTCCTTGTCGCCGGGCACCAGCCGCTCCACCAGACGAACCAGAGCCTTGCGGAAGGGCAGCAGCAGCGCCGTACACGCCAGATTAAACACCAGATGGAAGTTGGCGATGCTGCCCATGTCCACCACGTCCGTCCAGAAGGCAAAGTGGAAGATGGCGTTGCCCGCATAGAGCACCACCAGGAAGAATACAGAGCCGATCACATTAAAAAACAGGTGGATGAGGGCGGTGCGCTTGGCGTTTTTGCTGGCCCCCGTGCTGGAGAGCAAGGCAGTCAGGGTGGTGCCGATGTTCTGGCCCATGATGAGGGGGATGGCGGTATTGTAGCAAATGGCGCCGGTGGTAGACAGCGCCTGCAAAATGCCCGTGAAGGCAGTAGAGCTCTGGAGCACGGCGGTGAGGATCGCGCCCACCAGCATACCCAGCACGGGGTTGGAGAAAGCGGTGAACAGCCCCGCCAGCCAGGGCTCGTTTTGGAGGGGGGCCACAGCGGCGGTCATGGTGTTCATCCCAATGAACAAAAGGCCCATGCCCAGGATGATCTCGCCAATGTTGCGCTTATGCCCACCCGAGAGGAACATATAGAAAACAATGCCCACCACAGCCAGCAGCGGACCTAACACCGCAGGCTGGAGAAGCGTCAGGATGATATTGCCGTCCGAGGAAATACTGGAAAGGCGAAGGATCTGCGCCGTGACCGTGGTGCCGATGTTGGCGCCCATGATAATACCCACTGTCTGCTCCAGGCGCATGATGCCGGCGTTGACGAAGCCCACGCACATGACCGTGGTGGTGGCGGAGGAGTGGATCAGCGCGGTGACCAGCGCACCTAACAGCACGCCCTTGAACACATTGTTGGTCAGCTTTTCCAAAATGCTCTCCAGCCGACCGCTGGAAACCTTTTCCAAGCCCTGTGTCATGGTGGACATTCCAAATAGGAACACCGCAATGGCGCCGATCATGGTGATCACATCGGTAATTTTCACGCCTGACCCTCCTGTCGTTATCAAACCCGGCAAAGTCTTCCTCGTGTGTGAGCCCAACTTCCAGCACATTACAGTATACTCTAAATTTTCCTTCTCGTAAAGACATTTTCTTGCCCTTCTCCCCCTTTTTCGTTTTTTGTCTCAAAGCATTTACAAACGGAACATTTCGGCGTATAATATTTGGACAAATCCTTACAGAAAGGGAGGCTTGCCATGGCCCGTTTACGCCGCGCTTTTGTCATTTTGCTGTCCCTGGCTCTGCTGTCCAGCTGTGCCCAGACCCTCCCGGAAGAGGATCATACCCTCCACATTCTGGCCACCACCTACCCTGTTTACCTTTTCACCACCGCTGTGGTGGGCGGCGCGAAGAATGTGGAAGTAGAGCTGCTGGTCAATTCCCAGACCTCCTGTCTTCACGACTACACCCTCACCGTCAAGGACATGAAGGCCATCGAGGGAGCGGATGTCATTATCATGAATGGCGCGGGAATGGAGGAGTTTATGGCGGACGCCCTCAGCCAGTCCGCCGCTGCTGTCATCGACTGCTCGGATGAGGTCCCCCTCCTCCCCACCCTGGAGCACGCAGGCCACGACGGTCACGACCACGAGGAGGAATACGACCCTCACTACTGGATGGGCTGTCCCGAAGTGGCCGTCTTCACCATCGGCAACGCCCTGGCAGACTTGACTGGCTCGGAGGAGTACCAGACCAGGGCGTTTGATGTTTCCAACAAGCTGTTGGATTTCGGCGATTCCTGGTGCAAGACCCTCCATGGCCCTTATCCCATTGAACGGCCGCCCCTTATCACCTTCCACGACGGCTTTCAGTATTTTGCAAACGCCTATGGTCTGGAACTTTTGAAGGCCATCGAGGAGGAGGAAGGTGCCGCCGTCTCCGCCGCTGAAATCAAAGAGATCGTGGCTCTTATTGAGGAGAACCACATTCCCGCCATCTTCGTGGAGCGGAACGGCTCGCGCAAGACCGCCGACGTGATTGCCCGGGAGACAGGCTGTACGGTCTATGAGCTTGACATGCTCATGTCGGGAGACGGCGAGGGCATCCAGCCCTACCTCGACGCCATGGACCGGAATCTCACCACCATTTTGGAGGCGTTTTCATGACCATCCACAAGCACAGCGGCGACAGCTGCCACGACTCCTGCTGTCTTCAGGTCACCGGCCTGGGGGTGGTCTCCGACGGCCGCTCTATCCTCCGGGACATCGACCTGCACATCCATTGCGGCCAGATTGTGGCGGTCATTGGCCCAAACGGCGCGGGCAAGTCCACCCTGTTCCAAGCCATTCTGGGTCAGCGGCCCCACACCGGCTCCATCGACTTCCAGCGCTCCGGCGGAGAGAAGACCCGCCCCCTCATCGGCTATGTTCCCCAGTCCCCTACCTTTGACAAGGGCGATCCGGTAAGCGTACTTGACTTCTTTGCCGCCGCTGTGTCCATTTACCCTATCTTTCTCCCCATCCCCAAGGGCCTGCGCCGACGGGTGACCGACTGCCTGCGCCGGGTCCACGCCGAGGGGCTCGTCGACCAGCGTCTGGGCTCCCTCTCCGGCGGCGAGCTTCAACGGGTCTTACTTGCCCTGGCCCTGGAGCCTCTTCCCCATATCCTCATTTTGGACGAGCCCTTCTCCGGGGTGGATGTGGAGGGCGAGCTGCAGCTGCTGCGCCTGCTGGACGAGCTACGCCGCACCTTCGACCTGTCTATCCTGCTCTCCACCCACGACTTTTCCAACCTGGCGGACTACGCCGACAAGGTGGTACTGATGAAGGAGACCGTTTTGAAGGTGGGGCGGCCCTTGGAGGTCATGGAGAGTCCGGAGTTTGCCCAGGTATTCCATCTGCGCTTGGGAAAGGAGGGAACGCCGTGAGCCTCTGGTATTCGCTTGTGGAACTACTTCCCTTTGAGTGGGCCGCGCCCGGCCACATGTTCTTTATGAAAAACGCCATGCTGGCGGTGCTGGTGATCACGCCGCTGTTTGGGCTTTTGTCCACCATGGTGGTCACCCAGAAGATGTCCTTCTTCTCCGACGCTTTGGGGCACTGCGCCTTTACCGGCGCGGCCATCGGCGTACTGTGCGGCATGAAGGACCCCACCCTGGCCTCCGTCGCCTTCGCCGTGGCCCTCTCCGCTCTGTTTACCTGGGTACGCCACCGTACCACCCTGGCCAGCGATACGGTCATCGGCGTGTTTTCCTCCACCGCCGTGGCCCTTGGCATCTTTGTGGCCACCTTTAACGGCGGCAGCTTCACCAAATTCAACTCCTACCTGATTGGGGATATCCTCAGTGTGGACCCTGCCTCCATCGGCCTGTTGGCGATCATTCTGCTGCTGGTGACCGCTCTGTGGGTCACCTCCTTCAACCGCCTCCTGCTCTCCAGCGTCCACCCTGTGCTGGCCCACAGCCGCGGGGTGGGCGTAGCCTGGGAGGAACTGCTGTTTACCGCCGCCGTGGCGGTGGTGGTCACCCTGTCCATGACCTGGGTGGGCCTGTTGGTCATCAATTCCCTGCTGGTGCTCCCGGCCGCCGCCGCACGGAATCTGGCAAAAAATGTGCGGCAATACCACCTTTTCGCCATTCTGGGCGCCATTGTGTGCGGCCTGGCCGGTCTCTTCACCTCTTATTATCTCGGCACCTCTACCGGCGCCTCCATTACCCTGTATCTGGCCCTCTATTTCCTGCTCTCCCTGGCCGGGCGTTCGGGAAGACGGTGACCCGCCATGAAGGAGTTTCCAAAAGGGATCCACGCGGGACACCGCGGCCGCATGCGCCGCCGCTTTCTCATCAACGGCCTGGACGGCTTTTCCGACCATGAGGTGCTGGAGCTTCTGCTCTTTTACGCTCTGCCCCGTCAGGACGTCAACCCCATGGCCCACGCGCTCATCCAACGCTTTGGTTCTCTGCCCGCGGCACTGGACGCGCCCAGAGAGGAGCTTTGCGCCATCCGTGGCGTGGGGCCCAAGGTGTCACGTTTTCTCACCCTGATCCCCGACGTGCTCTTCCAGACTGAATACCGCCTGTTCTCTCCCTCCCGCGCTCCCTTGCGCGCTCCAGATGACCTCTCCGCTCTCCTGCTGCAGCGCACCACCCGTCCGGTCCCCGGCGACGTCTATGTCATCGTGCTGGACCCCCGCTACTGCGTCAAGGCGGTCCATCCTGTCTCCTCCTTTGACGAGCTTGACGTGCGGGAATTGGCTCTGCTGTGTTTGGAGCTTGGCAGCACCCTTGTGGTCCTGGCGGAATGCGCCGAGGATCTTGCCGCCCTGCCCTCTCCCGCGCGTAGCGCGTCTCTGGAGGGACTTCAGCGCTCTCTGGAAACACTGGATATCCGGCTGGTGGATTACTACCGTTTTCTCCCAGACTGCGTGTCTCTGCGCTCTGCCGCCAAGGACGGCTTTCTTTTGCCCCGGTGACCGCCGCGCACAGCAAGGAAAAAGACAGTTGACAAACCGGGCGGCAGTCGCTATAATAAGAAAGAGCCTTTCGGGGCTACATATGCGGATGTGCTGGAATTGGTAGACTGGCTAGCTTGAGGTGCTAGTGTCCGGATGGACGTGCGGGTTCGAGTCCCGCCATCCGCACCAAAAAGAAGAGACGCCTTCGGTGTCTCTTCTTTTTGGTGACTGGGGGACTTTATGATGCTCGGGCTTGCAAAGCTCGCCCTGCCTGCGGCGGGTCCCTTATTTGACCGTCAGGAGGCGGAGAGATGCGGGAGTTTACCGTCGAAAAAAACGATGCCGGGCAGCGGCTGGACCGCTGGCTGGGCAAAACTCTGCCCCTGCTTCCCGCCCCTCTGGCCCAGAAATACATCCGCCTCAAGCGGGTCAAGGTCAACGGCAAGGGCTCCCAGCGGGACTACCGCCTGGTGCAGGGCGACCTGCTGGAGCTCTACATCAACGACGAGTTCTTTGACCGCCCCCGGGAGGACAACGCTTTCCTCTCCGTCTTCAAGCCCAGCTTGGACATCGTCTACGAGGATGACCAGCTCATTATCTGCAACAAGCGGCCTGGTCTGCTCTGCCACCCGGACGCGAATGAATACGTCAACACCCTCATCACCCACATCCAGGCCTATCTCTATCAAAAGAAGGAGTGGGACCCCAGAGCGGAGAACGCCTTCATCCCCGCCCTCTGCCACCGCATCGACCGCAACACCGGCGGACTGGTCATTGCCGCCAAGACCGCCGAGGCCCTGCGGGTGATGAACCAAAAAATCAAGGACCGGGAGCTGGAAAAGTATTACCTCTGCGTGGTCAGTGGCGTCCTCTCCCCCCAAAGCGGCCTGCTGGAGGACTATCTTTGGAAGGACGAGGACAAAAAGCAGGTCTTTCTCCGAGACCGCCCCGTTCCCGGCGGCAAGACCGCCCGGACCGAATACTGCACCCTGGCGGTGAAGGATGGTCTTTCCCTGGTGGAGTGCCATCTGCTCACCGGACGCACCCACCAAATCCGCGCCCAGATGGCCCATGCGGGCCATCCCCTGCTGGGAGACGGCAAGTACGGCGACGGGCGGCTCAACCGCCGCTATGGCCGCACCTTTCAGGCCCTGTGGGCCTACCGACTGGAGTTTTCCTTCACCACCGACGCCGGCTGTCTCAGTTATCTCCGGGGCAAAACCTTTGAGGTCTCCCGAGATAAAATAGATTTTTTGGAGGAGAAATCAAGATGAAATGGAACAAACGTATCCCCGCGCTTTTGCTGGCACTTGTCTTGGTACTTACCGCCCTCACAGGCTGCGGTGGTAAGAAACCGATCGATACCGCCCCGCCTCATGAAGTGGCTGTGGCTCTTTTTGACATCCTTCTGCGGGACGATGCCTCTGCCATCACCAAGGCGCTGAACTATCCCAGCGAGGCGGAGGCCCGCGCCGACTTCGGCAGCGATGACGGCAGCCTCTATGAGGCGATTGCCGGCGAGGTAGCCACTCAGCTCAACTCCCTTGGCATGGGCGCCGTCACCAATGAGGATACCCAGCGTCTGGTAAATGCCTTCCTCTCCATGATGGGCAAGCTCACCTTCACCGCCGAGACCAAGGAGCAGAACGATAAAGAGCGGACCGCTACGGTCACCTGCCACATCTCCTCCTTCCCCGCTGACGCTGTGGAGACTGCCATGACCGAGGCCATGACTGACCTGGTCGCCAACAACCCCGACATTCTCAGCGACCCCGACAACCTGATCAGCGTTTTGGTGGAAACGATCGTCCAGGCCATGGAGGCTCTGGAGCCTGGCGACGACCTGACCGACTTTGATGCCGAGTTTTCTCTGCAGAAGGTCGACGTCAACGGAGAGGCGAAGTGGGTCTGGATCCCCACCGACGTGGAGGCCTTTGGCGCGAAGCTTTCCTCCACCGCTCTGGGCGGCTGATCCCGGCTGAGGCGAGCTCTCCTTTGTCAACAGAAAAATCTCGAATTTCCTGTTGACATTTCAGACTTTTTCCTATATAGTGATGTGCAAGAGAAGGGCCGTACCCAACCGGCGGTTGGGTACGGCCCTTCTCTTAGCCTATCAAAGGCGCAACATCAAAAGAAATGGGGGAGGATACATGTCCCAAGACCTCATCCGCCTGTCGGACATTGTCATGCAGTTCGACGACGAGGTCATCATCGACCATCTGGATTTGTACATCAAAGACCACGAATTTTTAACTCTGTTAGGTCCCTCAGGCTGCGGAAAAACCACCACGCTTCGGATCATCGGCGGTTTTCAACGGCCCACCTCCGGCGACGTCTTTTTTGCCGGACAGCGTATCAACGATCTTCCGCCCTATAAACGGGAGATCAACACGGTCTTTCAAAAGTACGCCCTTTTCACCCACATGAATATCTTTGAAAACGTGGCCTTTGGTCTGCGGGTGAAAAAGGTTTCAGAATCGGAGATCACCCAGCGGGTGGAAGAAGCCCTGGCCCTGGTCAATCTGGCGGGCTACGGCAAGCGTCATGTAGACTCCCTCTCTGGCGGCCAGCAGCAGCGCGTCGCCATTGCCCGGGCTATCGTCAATCGGCCCCGGGTCCTGCTTTTGGACGAACCCTTAGGCGCGCTGGACCTGAAGCTTCGCAAGGACATGCAAGTGGAGCTCAAGCGCATTCAGCAGCAGGTCGGCATCACCTTTATCTACGTCACCCACGATCAGGAGGAAGCCCTCACCATGTCAGATACCGTCGTGGTGATGAACGAGGGCCGCATCCAGCAGATCGGTACTCCCGAAGACATTTATAACGAGCCCAAAAACGCTTTTGTAGCTGATTTCATTGGCGAGAGCAATATCATTGACGGCGTGATGCTCCAGGACAAGGTCGTGAAAATGTACGGCCGCAAATTCCCCTGCTTGGACGGCGGCTTTGCCCCCAACGAGCCGGTGGATATTGTTATCCGCCCTGAGGACATCGATATTGTGGACGTATCAGAAGGCCAGATCACCGGTACTGTCACCGAGGTCACCTTCAAGGGAATGCATTACGATATCATCGTAGACTTCCAGGGCTTTAAATGGCTCATCCAGACCACTGACTACTCCCCTGTTGGTGCGCGGATCGGAGTCAAGATCGACCCCGACGGCTTCCACATCATGAAGAAGAGCCCATATTCCGGCATGTTTGGCGATTACAGCTCCTATTCCTCTGAATATGACGAGCTAAATGAGGACGCCGGGGAGGAAAGCGAAGATGAAGAGTAAAGCCATCTCCTACCCCTATGTGGCGTGGATGGCGCTCTTTGTAGTTGCCCCCATTGTGATGATCACCGTCTACGCCTTCACCACCGCCGACGGCAGCTTCACCTGGGCCAACTTCGCCACCATGACACAGTTTGCCGCTGCCTTTGGCCGCTCCTTCCTGTTGGCTGCCATCGCCACGGTGATCTGCTTTTTGATTGGCTACCCCCTGGCCTATTTTTTGGCCCGTGAGCGAGGATGGCTCCACCGCATGGCCACCATGCTCATTATGCTGCCTATGTGGATGAACTTTCTGCTGCGTACTTACTCCTGGACTTTCTTGCTGGAGCGTCACGGTCTCATCAACCGCTTTTTTGGTATGCTGGGTCTGGGGCCCTTCCAGATGATCGACACCCAAGGTGCCATTGTACTGGGCATGGTATATAATTTCCTGCCCTATATGGTCTTACCCATCTTCTCCGTGATCGACAAAATCGATCCTAAGGTCATTGAAGCCGCTCAGGATCTGGGCGGCAATGCCTCAGTGGTCTTTCGGCGGGTCACCTTCCCCCTCTCCTTCCCCGGTGTTTTGAGCGGCATCACCATGGTCTTCATCCCTTCTGTGTCCACCTTTGCCATCTCCGGGCTATTGGGCGGCGGCAAGACCCTGCTGCTGGGCAATCTCATTGATATGCAATTCCTGGGCAACGCCTACAACCCCCATCTGGGCAGTGCCATCTCCCTGGTGATGATGGTCATTGTCATGGTGTGCATGGCAGTGGTGAACCGCTTCGGCGACAGCGAACAGCAGGGGGTGACGTTATGAAGCAAAACACTTTCGGCGGCCGCTTTTTCATTGTCCTGGCCTTTTTGTTTCTTTACGCTCCGATCTTAGTGCTGGTGGTCTTTTCCTTCAACGCCACCAGTTCGACCGCCGTGTGGGCGGGTTTTACCCTAGACTGGTACCGGGAATTGTTCCAAAATGAACTGATCCTGGGTGCGCTTTGGACAACACTGGCCGTCTCCGCCCTGGCTGCAGTCCTCTCCACCGTCATCGGCACCGCCGCCGCCATTGGGTTTCAAAACCTCCGCCGTCGGTTCCGCTCTGTGTGCATGACAGTAAACAATATCCCACTCACCAACGCGGATATTATCACCGGCGTCTCCATGATGCTGCTGCTCCTACTGGCGGTGGAGGCCTGGAACGGGCCGCTGCGCACCCTGCTGGGCGAGAGCTTGCCCAAGCTCAACCTGGGTTTTTGGAGCCTGCTCATTGCCCACATTACCTTCAATGTTCCCTATGTCATTCTGTCAGTGTCCCCCAAGCTCCGCCAGTTGGATCCCAACATCTATGAGGCCGCCCAGGACCTGGGAGATCACGGACTCCACGCTTTTGGCAAGGTCATTCTTCCCGAAATTATGCCGGGCGTTGTCAACGGTCTGCTCATGGCGTTTACCCTGTCCATCGACGACTTTGTCATTAGTTATTTTACTGCCGGAGCGCAGACCCAGACTCTCTCCATGGTCATCTACTCTATGGCGCGCAAGCGGGTCAGCCCGGAGATCAACGCCCTCTCCGCCATCATGTTTACCGTGGTCGTCGCGCTGATGGTGATCGTCAACCTCCGCCAGGCCAGCCAGGAGCGGCAAGCCAAGCGCCGCCAGGCCGCGCTGACGGCAAAGTGAGGAGGTGCATGTGATGAAAAAGAAGCTGTTTGTCCTTTTGCTGTCTGCCGCGTTCCTGCTCTCCCTCGCCGCCTGCGGCGATGGCGGCGGCCCCTCCGGGGGCAACGTGGTCAACGTCTATAACTGGGGCGAGTATATCGACATGAGTGTTCTGGACGATTTTGAAGAAGCCACCGGCATCCATGTGAATTACCAGACCTACGACTCCAACGAAGCCCTTTACGGCAAGCTGGCAGGCGGCGCCACGGGCTATGACGTCATCATTCCCTCCGACTACATGATCGGTCAAATGATTGACGAGAATATGCTGGAGCCCCTGGACTTTGACGCCATTCCCAACTTTTCCGATGTGGACCCCGCACTTTTGAACCCGGAATATGACCCGGAAAACCGATACAGCGTTCCTTATATGTTTGGCATTCTGGGCATCATCTACAATCCAGAGTTGGTCGACGAACAGGAGGATATGGAGACCTGGGATGTGCTCTGGAGCGAGAAGTATGCCCACGATATCCTTGTGTTTGACAACTCCCGTGACACCGTGGGCATTGCCTTGAAAAAGTTGGGCTATTCCTACAACACCACAGACCCCGGCCAGCTGGAAGAGGCCCTTCACCTCTTGCAACAGCAAAAACCACTGCTCCAGGGTTACTTCATGGACAAGATCTTTGAGAAGATGGAGGGTGACAACTGTGCTATTGGCGTCTATTACTACGGCGACTACCTTACCATGGCAGAGAATAACCCTGTTTTGGAGTTTGCCATTCCCCGGGAGGGCACCAACCGCTACGTGGACGCCATGTGCGTGCCCAAGGGCTGTGAACACAAGGAAAACGCCATGGCCTTCATCAATTTTATGTGTTCTACCGAAGCCGGACTGAAAAATTGCGAGGAAACATGGTACTCGTCCCCCCTGCTCACCGTGCGCGACGAGCTGGACGAAGAAGTATCGCAGGACCCCAACGCCTACCCAGACACGGAATTCATGGAGGCAAACTGTGAGACCTACGCCTGCCTCCCTCCCGCCACTCGCCTGCTCTATAACGACCTTTGGGTACGCTTGATCAATTCTCCGGGATAAAAAACCACAACAAAGGGCCTCGGCTTTCAGCCGAGGCCCTTTGTTGTGCGGTTATACGGTATTATTTCTGAATGAGGCTGATGAACCGATCGAGCATCACAGCCACCTCCGCGCGGGTGACTTCCGCTGTGGGATCGAGGGTATCGTTGCCCTTGCCCTTGAGGATGCCGTTCTGGACGCACCAGGCTACGC
>CAJTUE010000008.1:0-30014 GCA_910579775.1 uncultured Oscillospiraceae bacterium
ACTGGAAAATGAGATCAGGTTGCGGTCTGGGGCAAAGATCGAGATATTCCAGCGGCCTTGTTGATTTATCCGTTTTGTGGCGAATGGTTTTATGTAAACATTCCTCTTGACAAGCATTGGCGAGTGTGCTAAGATGAAGTAGAGTAATTATGAGGGGAGGTGGGTACTTTGGCTCGTACCATGTGCGGACGCAGGATGATCCTGACCGATGTGCGGACGATTGACGAGAGCAACGTGGTTCAGGTGTTGCAGAAAGCCTTTGTCACCCACCTTGCCAATAAGATCGACATTGACTAACATTGACTTTGAACAGTTCAGGGAGGGAATAGACTTCAGTGAACAAGCCGCATAAAGCAAAAAACTCGTTTCCGAAAGGAAACGAGTTTTCTGTTAAGAAACCTCTCATGGTGGAGATAAGCGGGATCGAACCGCTGACCTCTTGAATGCCATTCAAGCGCTCTCCCAGCTGAGCTATACCCCCATAGGAGAGAGGTTTCTATATTTAATTGTTTTAGAGGGGTGCATTTGCTACAAGCCGGGCTCCCAGCTGAGCTATACCCCCATAGGGAGAAGGACTTATCAACGATATTAAGTTTTGGAAATACGGGGGTGCATTGGCTACCAGCCGGGCTCCCAGCTGAGCTATACCCCCAAATTTGGCGGCGGACCGCTGAACATATGATATGTTACCAGAGCCGCCGCCGATTGTCAAGTCTTTTTTTCGCTATGCGCTTATTTTTTGACGAAGTACGCCTCCGCCAGCGGAACAAGTGCGTCCACCAGGGTGTGCATGTCCCAGCCGGAGGTGTTGACGCACAGATGATACCCTTGCACGTCCCCCCAGCGGCGGTCGGTAAGCAGGGCGCGGTAACGGGCACGCTCCTTGTCCACCTTGGCCATGCGCCGCTTCAACTCCGCATCAGTGAGCTTCTTTTCATCCTCGCTCTGACGGGCGCGGCAGCGCTTGAGCTTGCTGGCCTGATCAGCGTACACAAACAGATTGAACGGCTCCTCCGCACGCAGCACCACGTCGGCACAGCGGCCCACGATGACACAGTCCCCCTTCTGGGCCAGGGACTTCAAAAGCTTGGTCTGCTCGGTCATGACCTCCATGTGAGGGTCCAGCATAGCCGAGGTATGGGCAAAGGTGTGCCCAAAGGTGATGGGATAGTAGGCGCTGACGCCCCGCTCGGAGATGCTGGCGATGTATTCCTCCGCCAGACCGCTGCGCTGGGCTACGGCGGTGATGATCTCCCGGTCATAGTAGGCAATGCCCATGCGCTCCGCGAGGCGCTTGCCTACCTCGCGCCCACCGCTGCCAAATTCCCGGCTGACGGTAATGATCCTGTGTCCCATCCCGGTCACCCCCTGTTTTCAAATGGAAAGTCGCCTCTCCTTGTTTTTCCATTTTAACCTAAAACAGCGAAAAAAGCAAGGGGAAATCCCGTTGGCTTACCCCACCATCCGACAGTAGCCCCGGGTGGTGAGACGGTACATCCCCGCGTAGAGGATGGTGAACAGGGCGAACACTCCCAGGGCGCAGGCCAACTCCAGTCCCAGATCGTAGAGGCCGAAGAGGGTGAACAGCCGGGAGATGATCGGAAAGTCGAAGGCCACATGGACCCCCGCCACCAGAAGGGGAGCGAAAAACACCGCGCCCATCTGGCTGTTCACCGAGCGGCGCACATCGTCCTCGTCCAGCCCCACCTTCTTCATGATCTGGAAGCGGCCCTGGTCCTCCCGTCCCTCTGAGAGCTGCTTGTAATAGAGGATCAACAAGGTAGCCAACAGGAACAGCATCCCCAAAAACACCCCCAGAAAGAGGAAGCCGCCGTTCATGGCATAGTAATCCAAAGCAAAGTTTGCCCTGCTCTCCAACCCCAGGGTGGTATACTCTCCCACATCGGCGCGGATCAGGCCGTCCATGGCCTCCTGGAGGTCGTCCTGCTGGGCACTCACGTCGCCGCCCAGATCCCAGAAGGATTTCCAAGTCAGTTTCCAATCGGAATAGTCCCCCGTCGGGCGGGCAGCCATCAGCGCCAGCAGGGTCTCCCGGGGCAGCACCACGGTGTAGTCATACTCGGACACATACACCAGCGCGGTGGTGGTCTTAGGGGCAGCCGCCAGGGGCTGCCCCAGCTCCACCGACCAGGGCATCGCCTCCGGGCCGATCCCCAGGGTAAGAGCCTGCGCGTCGGGCAGCTGGCCGGTGGTGTAGACGTGGGCCTTACCGTCGCGAGGCACGGCGTCGCGGCCCATAATGTGCTCGTAGGAATCGTAGTCAAAAAAATCAAAGGAGGCGGTGGCGTAAAACTGCTCGGGATGGGAGGCGGTGTCCGCAAAAGTCCCGTCCTCCAACACCCGGAAACGGGCGGAGAGGTATTCCGTCTCCACCCCCGCCTTCGGGTCGTAGCCCTTGGCTCTCATGGACGCGGCCAGAGCCGCTTTCAGAGCATCCTTGTTGAGAGGCTTCTCTGCCAAGGGGTCATAGCCCACGGTCATGGCCGCCTCTTGGAGGAACACGTCGTTGACGCCCCGCCGCACACCCAGGTACAGCCCCAGAGTGCCCGAGACCATCACCAGCACCATGGTACACAGGATACAGATGTTGGCCAGCCCCACCCCATTGCGCTTCATGCGGTGGATCATGCCCGAGAGGCCAATAAAGTGAGGGGTCTGGTAGTAATACGCCTTGTTTTTCCGCAGAGCCTTGAGGATGACCACGCTTCCCGCGGTGAAGAGGCAGTAGGTCCCCACGACCACCAGCAAAACGGCCAGGAAGTATACCGCCAGAGCGTCCACAGCGGACTTGGTGGTGAGAGCGATGAAGTACCCCGCTCCCAGACTTCCAAAGCCCAAGACCGCCAGAAGCCAGCGGGCCTTGGGTTCCCGCTCGCCCACGCTACCCTCCCGCAAAAGCTCCACCGGCCGCTGCTTGGAAAGGCGGAACAGATCCAGGAGAAGGTTGACGCCCAGCACCACCGCAAAGAGGGTCAACGTAGACACCGCGGCGGCGGGAGAAAAGCACGTGCCCAAGGGGGGCAGGCCCATAAGAAGGCCCACCAGGCGGCCCATCAGCCCCTGGAGGACCACACCCAGCGCCAAGCCGCCCACGACCCCGGCCACCCCTAGGAACAGGCTCTCAAACCCCAGCACCAGGCCGATGTGCCTCTTGCCCATGCCCAAAACGTTATAAAGGCCCAGCTCACGTTGGCGGCCCTTAGCCAGAAAACGGCCAGTGTAGGTGAGAAAGATGGCGGCAAACACGGCAATGACAAAGGTGCCGATGCCCATAAACATAGAGAGGTAAATATAGCGGACGCCTTCAGGCCACACGGTAGGCTGGCTCAAGGCCACCGCAACATAGAAGGCTGCGGCAGTAACCATCAGTGTCAGAAGATAGGGCAAATAGAGCTGCCTGCCCCGGCGGATGTTCTGCCAGGCCAGCCGGGGATAGAGCTTACCCACGGTCCTCACCTCCCAAGCGGAGCGTGGACAGAGCGGCGGTAATGGCGTTGTAGAACTGGTTCTCGCTCTGGCCCTGGCGGTAAAGCTGCTGGAACACCACCCCATCCTTGATGAAGAGTACCCGGCCGGCGTGGCTGGCCGCCTGGACCGAGTGGGTGACCATCAGGATGGTCTGCCCTCCCCGGTTCACCTTCCCCAGCAGCTCCAGCAACTGGTCGGTGGAGCGGGAGTCTAAGGCGCCGGTGGGTTCGTCCGCCAGGAGCAGACGGGGATCAGTGATCAGCGCGCGGGCCACGGCGCACCGCTGCTTCTGTCCGCCGGAGACCTCGTAGGGGTACTTCTTCAGCAGACTATCGATCTCCAGCGCCTCCACCAGCGGCTTGAGCGCCGCCTCCAGCTCCGGAACCCTCTTCCCCGCCAACACCAGGGGCAGGAGGATGTTGTCCTTGAGGGAAAAGGTGTCCAGCAGATTGAAGTCCTGGAACACAAAGCCCAGGTTCTCCCGCCGAAAGGCCGCCAGGTCCTTCTCCTTGATCTGGGTCATGTCCTTACCGTCCAGCAGGACCCGGCCCTTGGTAGGGGTGTCCAGGGCGGCCAGGATGTTCAAAAGGGTGGTCTTGCCGCTGCCCGACTCCCCCATGACGGCTACGAACTCCCCCTCCTCCACTGAGAAGGTCACGTTCCGAAGGGCCTGGACCTGGTTGCCGCCGAAGCGGGTGGTGTAGACCTTTTCCACATTTTCTACCGTTAAAATGGCCATGCTTGATTCCTCCTTTTGGAATGTACAGCCCTATTCTAACGGGAATTTTTTTGGATTCAAGGGGGTTTGCGGAATGTTATGGAATTGTTATGCTGCCGACAGAGAGCCGTAAGAAAAGCGTAAGAAATCCCCGCCCGGAAACCCGGGCGGGGATCAGGTCTGGACGCTTCAAAACGGCGCGCGCACCCTTATAGCAGCCCCTGGATAAGGATGACCAGGATGAGCACGGGCACGACGAACTGGAAGTAGGGCTTGAGCCAGCGGGGCATGCGGATGCCCTCCCCCTTATTGGCCTCCTGAAGGTACTTGTCGTACCCCCAGCCCCACTTGGTCACGCAGAACAGCAGATAGACCAGAGAACCCAGAGGCAGCATCAGATTGCTTACCAAAAAGTCCTCAAAGTCCAACACATTGCGGCCCAGAATGCTCACGTTGCCCCAGAGGTTGAAACCCAGCACGCAGGGCACACTGGCGATCAGGATAAACACACCGTTGATGAGACTGGCCTTCTTGCGACTCCAGTCGAAGTTATCGATGGCGTTGGCCTGAAGGTTCTCAAACACGGCGATCACGGTGGAGAAGGAGGCAAAGGTCATGAAGAGGAAGAAGAGCGCCCCCCAGATCCGTCCGCCCACCATCCCCGCGAACACCTTGGGAAGGGTGACAAAGATCAGATTCGGCCCGCTGTCCGGCTGAACACCGAAGGAGAAGCAGGCGGGGAAGATGATCAGACCCGCCGTCAACGCCACAACGGTGTCCAGTGCGCAGATGCGGGTGGCCTCGCTGGTGAGGGTGTGTTTGCGGTTCATGTAGCTGCCAAAGACCTCCATAGCGGCGATGCCCAGACTGAGCGTAAAGAACGCCTGGTTCATGGCGGCGGTGGCCACATTGCCAAGGCCCACCTTGACCGCCCGGCCGAAGTCGGGGAGCAGGTAGAACTTGACTCCCTCCAGTGCGCCGGGGAGGGTGAGACTGTGGACGGCCAGCACAGCGATAAGGCCCAGCAGCCCTACCATCATCACCTTGGTGATGCGCTCCAAGCCCTTTTGCAGGCCGAAGCTGCACACCAAAAAGCCAACCAGTACCGTCAGTACCATCCAAAGACTCATCTCACCGGGGTTCGCCAGCATCGCGGGCCACACAGCGTCAATCCCAGCGGCATCCAACCCCACAAAGGTGCCCGAGGCAAATTTCACAAAATAACCGAACATCCAACCGGAAACGGTGGTGTAGTACATCATCAGCAGGCAGCAGCCTGCCACGCAGAACCAGCCGTGAATATGCCACTTGCTTCCCGGCTTCTCCAGCACCTTATAGCCCAGCACCGCGCTCTTGCCGCTGGCCCGGCCCACCGCCAGCTCCATGGTGAGCACCGGAAGGGCCATGATCGCCAGGAACAGCAGATACAGCAGCACGAACACGCCGCCGCCGTTCTCTCCCGCTACATAGGGAAACTTCCACACGTTGCCGATGCCCACGGCGCACCCGGCGCTGACCAAAATAAAGCCCAGCCGGGAGCCAAATTTCTCTCGCTTCAAATCCATCTCTCCTTTATGAAAACACATCCCGGGTATCTTAGCAATTTCCGGGAGAAATGTCAAGTTCCGGGGTTTCCTGTGCCTGCTCAGGCATTATCCCGCGGAAAACAGGAACCGGGTGGTATGGTCAAATTTTTCTCCCGCCTTTAAAATGGCGGAGGGGAAGGCGGACTGGTTGGGGGAGTCGGGAAAAAACTGAGTCTCCAGGCAAAAGGCATACCGGGGCGCATAGCGGACGCCGCCCTTGCCGGTGCGGTCACTCAAATAATTGGCGGTGTAAAGCTGAACGCCGGGGAGGGTGGTCTTGACCGTCAGCTTGATGCCCGTTTGGGGCGAGGCCACCTCCGCCGCCGGACGCAGACGACCCACTTCACCGTCCACCACGTAGCAGTGGTCATAGCCCTTGGCCCAAACCAGCTGGTCAAAGCTGTCATCCACCCGCTCACCCAAGGGGGTGGGCGCAGTGAAGTCCATAGGCGTCCCCGCCACGTCGACCAGCTGCCCCAGAGGGATGGAGGTAGTATCGGTGGGGATATACCGGTGGGCAAAGAGCTTCGCCACCTGATCTCCCACGTCTCCCGCCCCGTGACCGGAGAGGTTAAAGTAGGCATGGTTGGTGAGGTTGAGGGGAGTGTCGGCGTCGCTCTCCGCCTCATAGCGGATGGTCAGGCCCTCCCCCGTCAGGGTATAGGTCACCCGGAGGGTCACATGGCCGGGATAGCCCTCCTCCCCATCGGGACTGTCCAGGGCAAGAACAGCCTTATCGGCAGTCAGCTCCTCCACCGTCCACACCCGGTAGGAATAGCCCTTGATCCCGCCGTGAAGGTGGTTGGGACCGTTGTTCACCGCCAGGGCGTACTCTTTTCCGTTCAGGGAAAAGCGGCCCTTGGCAATGCGGTTGGCGAAGCGGCCCACCACCGCCCCCAGGTAAGCGTCCTGGGTCGCGTATTCCTCCAGGGTGTCATAGCCCAGGACCACGTCCACCGGCTTGCCGTCCTGATCGGGCACGACCAGACCTTGGAGGGTAGCGCCGAAGGTCAAAACCGCGCAGGAAAGCGCGCCGCTTCTCAGCTCCAGCCGCTCTACCTGTTCCCCTCCCACCGTTACGCCGAAGGGCCTGCGTCCCTGTTCGCTCATAAAACGACCTCCCCCATTGTAGTGCTTTTCATTATACACACCTCTGGGTAAATTGTCACTCTTTTTGTAGAAAGTGGATTGTGGTTTGTGCACTTCTATGATATACTGGAAAGGATCAGGCAGGCTCCCATTCTTTGCGGAGGTGACACTCTATGCACACTTGCGATTCCCTGCTCTCTTCCCTGCTGGCCGGAGCCCACGACGAGGCCCTGGCCACCCTCTACGCTCTAGACGGCTCCCCAGCCTCTCTGGACGCCGCCCGCCAGCGGGCCGTCCACGTGGTCCAGGCCTTTCAAGAGGCCTTCCGCCCCGGCGACGCCCCCTCCGCCCTCTTCAGCGGCCCGGGCCGCACCGAGATCGGCGGCAACCACACCGACCACCAGCACGGCCACGTCCTTTGCGGCAGCGTGGACATGGACATGCTCGCCTGCGCCGCCCCCAACGGCAAGGAGGTCATCCGCGTCCTCTCCGAGGGCTACCCCGCCTTGGAGGTAGAGCTGGACAGCCTGCTGCCCCGGGAGGATGAGCGCAACGGCTCCGCCGCCCTGGTCCGCGGCGTGGCCGCCAAGGTCCAGGAGCTGGGCTATCCCCTGGCTGGCTTTGACGCCTACATCACCTCTACCGTTCTCTCCGGCTCCGGTCTGAGTTCCTCCGCCGCCTACGAGACCCTCATCGGCAACATTTTGAACCACTTCTGCTGCGAGGAAAAGCTGGACGCGGTGGCCATCGCCAAGATCGGCCAATACGCCGAGAACGTCTACTTCGGCAAGCCCTGCGGCCTGATGGACCAGATGGGCTCCTCGGTGGGCGGCGCGGTGTCTATCGACTTTCATGATCCCGCCGACCCTGTGGTGGAGCGGGCGGACTTCGACTTCTCCCAGTCCGGCCACGTGCTGTGCATCGTGGACACAGCCTCCAGCCACGGCGACCTCACCGATGACTACGCCGACATCACCCGGGAGATGGGCGCGGTGGCGGCTTACTTTGGCAAGCAGTTCCTCCGGGATGTACCCGAGGCTGACTTCCGGTCCGCTCTTCCTGCCTTGCGCCGAGCCTGCGGCGACCGGGCGGTCCTACGCGCCCTCCACTACTACGACGACGACCGCCGGGCGGTGGCCGAGGCCCAGGCCCTCAAGGCTGGGGATTTCTCCCGCTTCCTGGCTCTGGTCAACGCTTCGGGGATCTCTTCCGCCCTGCATCTGCAAAACACCTGGTCCATTGCCGCGCCCAGGCAGCAGGCCATCCCCGTAGCGCTGGCCATCGGGCGGGAGCTGCTGGGTGAGGCAGGGGCCATTCGTGTCCACGGCGGCGGCTTTGCCGGAACGATCCAGGCCTTTGTCCCTCTGGAAAAGCTGGAGTCCTTCCGGGCAGGGATGGAAGCCTTGTTGGGAGAGGGAAAGTGCCACATCCTCCACATCCGTCCAAAGGGCGGCTGCGTGGTGGTGGCGTAACGTCATTGCAAAATAGGCCGTCGGACGGCCCTTGAATAAGGAGAGATATGACCATGGTAAACGAAGCGATTTCCAAGCTGGTCACCTACGCCCTGCGCGCGGGGCTAATCGAGGAGTGCGAGCGTGTCTGGGCGGTGAACGCCATTTTGGATGCCCTGCAGCTGGACAGCTATACCGACCCCGGCCAGGAGTGGGGCGAGATCGAGCTGGCCCCCGTTTTGGAGGAACTGCTGGACGACGCCCACGCCCGCGGCGTGCTCACCGAGGACTCGGTGGTCTACCGGGACCTCTTTGACACCGAACTTATGGGCCGGCTCACCCCCCGACCCGCCCAGGTCATCGGCAAGTTCCTCGCCCTCTATCAGCAGGACCCCAAGGCGGCCACCGACTGGTACTATAAGCTGAGTCAGGACACCAACTACATCCGCCGGAACCGCATCGCCAAGGACGTGAAGTGGAAGGCGCCCACCGAATACGGCGAGCTCGACATCACCATCAACCTCTCCAAGCCCGAGAAGGACCCCAAGGCCATTGCGGCGGCCAAGAACCTGCCTGCCGCGGCCTACCCCCGCTGCCAGCTTTGTGCTGAGAACGAGGGATATGCCGGGCGGGTGAACCATCCCGCGCGGCAGAACCACCGGGTGGTGCCCATCACCATCAACGGTTCTCCCTGGTTTCTGCAATACTCCCCCTATGTCTACTACAACGAGCACTGCATCTGCTTCAACGCTGAGCACACCCCCATGAAGATTGACCGGGCCTGCTTCGGCAAGCTGTTGGACTTTGTGGGCCAGTTTCCCCACTACTTTGTGGGCTCCAACGCCGACCTGCCCATCGTAGGCGGCTCCATCCTGGCCCACGACCACTTCCAGGGCGGGCACTACACCTTCCCCATGGCGGTGGCCCCCGTGGAGACCGACTTCACCTTCCCCGGCTTTGAGGACGTAGCTGCGGGGATCGTCAAGTGGCCCATGTCGGTGGTCCGCCTCACCGCCGCCAAGCCCGAGCGGCTGGTGGAGCTGGCGGACAAAATCCTAACCTCCTGGCGGGGCTATACCGATGAGGTGGCCTTTATCTTTGCCGAGACCGACGGAGAGCCCCACAGCACCATCACCCCCATTGCCCGCCGCCGGGGGGACAAGTTCGAGCTGGACCTGGTGCTGCGCAACAACATCACCACCGACGAGCACCCCCTGGGGGTCTACCACCCCCACGCCGAGCTGCACCACATCAAGAAGGAAAACATCGGCCTCATCGAGGTGATGGGCCTGGCGGTCCTTCCCGCCCGGCTGAAGGAGGAGCTGGCCGCCGTGGCCGACTGCCTGGCTGCCGGAAAGGACCTGCGCGCTGACGAGCGCACCGAAAAGCACGCCGACTGGGCGGAGGAATTTGCCAAGCGGTATACCGTCACCCCTGACAACGCCCTGGACATCGTCCAAAAGGAAACCGGCGTGGTCTTTGCCAAGGTCCTGGAGCATGCCGGGGTCTATAAGCGCACCGATGAGGGCAAGGCCGCCTTCCTGCGGTTCCTGAACAGCGTAAGGTAAGCCCTCCCGAACCGAACATAATGAAGCGGGACGCCGAATTCGGCGTCCCGCTTTTTCCTGTGCTTGCAGAATGTTTTGATGTGCCAACAGCCTTATTTTTTTGCCAAATACTTACGCATGTCCAGGGAGCAGGCAAAGAGGATGATGGCGCCCTTGATGAGGAACTGCAGGTTCTGGTTGATGGAGAGGAACTGCAGGGCCACGAAGATGATGCGCAGGATGAACACGCCCAGCACAATGCCGCTGATCTTACCGGTGCCGCCGACGAAGGAGACGCCACCGATGACGCAGGCTGCAATAGCGTCACATTCGTAGTTGAGACCAGTTGCCTGATTCACAGAGCTGAGACGGGCGGCCTCAATGAAGCCGTTGAGGCCGTACATAATACCGGCCAAGGTGTGGACCATGACAATGGTCTTGAAGACGTTGACGCCGGACACGCTGGCAGCCTCCTGATTGGAGCCCACGGCGAACATATTCTTGCCAAAGGTGGTCTTGTTCCAGATAAACCACATAAGGACAGCAAAAATGACCGCGTAGAGAACATACCAGGGCAGCGCCGCGCCGCCGATCTCAACCATCGTTCCCTTGACAAAGTTGGTGTACTCGGGGCGCAGACCGTTCATAGGCTGGCCGTTGTTGCCACCCAGCATGAACACCAGCAAGATCACGCTGTAGGTCATCAGCTGGGTCGCCAAGGTGACAATGAAGGGATGGAGTTTAAACTTGGCCACGAAGAAGCCGTTAATAAAGCCCACGATACCGCCCACTACCATAGTGGCCAGGATAGCCAGAACGATCGCTGCGCCTGCGGGCAGTTCCGGGAACGCGCCCATGATCCGGTTGGGCAGATCGGCGCGCTGGAGCAGGATGGCAGAAACGGCGGCAGTCAGACCCACCACACGGCCGGCGGAAAGGTCGGTGCCGGTCAGAACAATACAGCCACCAATACCCAAGGCAATGGGCAGATAGCTGGCTACCTGACTGATAATGGTGGCGGCGGCGCCCCAGCTCCAAAACTTATTGTTCTTGATAATGGTATAGACCACAAAGACTATCATCAGAATATAAAGCGCATTGTTCAGGATCCCGTCGATCCAAAAGCGGCGACGATCCTTTCCGTCCAGCGTCTTATACCTTGCCGAGGCCTCCCGAATGCTTTTCACAGGGTTTCTCATGATTCTCGCAACCTCCTTTATGCGTATTTGGCGGCCAGCGCCATGATCTCTTCCTGCGTGGCGGTCTTGGCGTCCACCTCGCCGGCCACTCGTCCGCCGGACATGACGATGATGCGGTCACACACGCCCAGCAGCTCCGGCATCTCTGACGAGACCATCAGCACCGTCTTACCTTGGTTGGCCAGATCTAAAATCAACTGATAGATCTCGTACTTTGCGCCCACGTCGATGCCGCGGGTAGGCTCGTCCATCAGCAGGACCTCCGGCTCGGTGAGCAGCCAACGACCGATAATGACCTTTTGCTGGTTGCCGCCGGACAGATTGCGGATCTTGGTGTCCTGGCTCGGAGTCTTGGTATGCATGGCGTCGATGGACCACTGGGTGTCCTTCTGCATGGACGCGTCGCTCAAATAGACGCCGCCGCGCAGATGCTTACGGAGGCTGGAGATCACCGTGTTTTCCCGAATATTCAGAATGGAGAAGATACCCGTGGCCCGGCGTTCCTCGGTGATGAGGGCAAACCCCGCCTTGATGGACTCCCGGGCGTTGCGGTTCTTGCAGCGCTTGCCGTCCAGGGTGATAACCCCATCCTTGCGGGTGCGGATGCCGAAGATGCTCTCAAGCGTTTCGGTTCGCCCGGAGCTGTCCAGACCGGCCAAGCCCAGCACCTCGCCCCGTCGGGCGGTAAAGGACACGTCCCGCAGACGGTTATACTGCCCGGTGAGGTTTTCCACCCGCAGATATTCTGCCCCGGGCGTATTGGTCTTGGGGGGGAATTGGTTGTTCAGCTCGCGGCCCACCATCAGCTTGATGATCTCCTCCTTGGTCAGGTCCTTGGCCGCCTTGGTAGCCACATACTGACCGTCGCGCATGATGGTAACGTCGTCGGAGATGCGCAGGATCTCGTCCATTTTATGGCTGATATAAATAATGCCGCAGCCCTTGTCCCGAAGCATATTGATGATACGGAACAGATGCTCCACCTCTGTCTCGGTCAACGAGGAAGTGGGCTCGTCAAAGACGATGACCTTGGAATTATAGCTGACTGCCTTGGCGATCTCCACCATCTGCCGCTGGGAGACGGGCATGGCGCTCATGATCCTTCGGGGTTCGATCTCAATGCCCAGGTTTTTGAATATCTCCACGGTATCCTTATACATCTTCCGCTCGTCCACGGCGATGCCGCCGACCTTGGGATACCGTCCCAACCACAGGTTGTCCATCACCGAGCGCTTCAGCGCCTGGTTCAACTCCTGGTGGACCATAGCCACACCGTTTTCCAGCGCCTCCTTGGAACTTTTGAAGTTGATGGGCTTTCCCTCCAGCTCGATTTCGCCGGAATCTCTTGAGTAAATGCCGAACAAGCACTTCATCAAGGTGGACTTTCCCGCACCGTTCTCACCCATGAGGGCGTGGACCGTGCCGCGGCGCACGGTCAGCGAGACCTTGTCCAGCGCCTTCACGCCGGGAAAAACCTTGGTGATGTCCGTCATTTGCAGTAAGACATCCTCTGCCATATCAAGCTACCTCCTTTCAATCAAAGTCGAAGGGGCCGCCACCAATGTGGCAGCCCCTCCGTTGTGCGTTCATTCAGTTGTCAATTGTCAGCGGCCCCTGATCACATGAAGGGAGCGTAAGCAACGAACAGCTTGTTGGAAACGCCGTCAGCGATGGTGTACATATCGGCGTTGGTGCCGGCGGCGGCGGAGACCGCGTCGGCGATAGCGGAGCCCGCGCCGATGGCGGCAGCGGTCTCAGCAATGGCGTTGGCCATGCCCACGGCGTCCTGCTTCACGGTACCGGTCATCTTGCCCTCGGAGATGAGGAGCTGAGCAGCGTCGGTGGCGTCCACGCCGAAGACGGGGATGCTCTTGCCGGAACCGGTGTTGTAGCCGGCGTCGTTCAGAGCGGAGACAACGCCCTCAGCCATGCCGTCGTTGTTGCAGATGGCCAGCTCGATCATGTTGCCGTTGGCGTCGTTGTACTGAGCCAGGTTGGTGGTCATGTAGTCCACAGCTGCCTGGGTGGACCAAGCGCCCTGCTGGTCGACCTGATACTTGGTGGCGGCAGCGGCGTCGAAGTAAGCCAGAGCGGGCTTGCCGGCGGCGGTCAGAATGGCGTCGGCGTCCTCCTGGCCGTACTGGGTGCGGTAAATGGCCTCCACGTTGGCCTCGTCGCCCTTGAACATGGCGTAGCTGATCACGCCGTCGCCGTTCAGGTCCACCTCGTCATAGTGCTCCAGGAGGTAGTTGCCGATCATCTCGCCCTGCAGGTGGCCCGCCTCGGGAGCGTCGGTGCCGATGAAGCAAGCCTTGTCGGCGTTGGCGTTCAAAGTAGCGTCGGGGTCGTCCTCAGAGTCCACAGCGCGGTTGAAGAAGATCACGGGCACGCCGTTGGCCATGCGGATGATCTCCTGCGCGGCGTCTGGAGAGCCGGAGGTGACCAGGTTAACGATCAGCAGATTAGCGCCGTTGGCCAGAGCGGTCTGAATGGCATCGTTCTGAGTGCCCTGATTGTTCTGCGCGTCGTAATCCTGATACTTGATGCCCTTGCCCTCCAGCGCGCTGTCCAAAGCGCTGCGGACGCTGGCAATGTAGTTGTCGCCAAAGTTGTAGTAGAACACGCCAACGTTCAGATCGGTGGTCACAGGGCCGTCAGGGGTGCCGGGGTTGTCAGAGGGCTTCGTCTCGGTGTCGGTGCAGGCCACAAGAGCAAACACCATCACAAGGGCCAGACCAAGCGCAAGCAACTTCTTCATGTTCATATGAGGTTTCCTCCTTCGGTTTTGGGTTTTCCGGCTGTCGGGCAAGCCCTTGCGCTGCGTCCTTGCGACACAGCGCGGCCGCCCGGGCGGCCGTCTTCCCATCTTAATTTTCGGAAGCCTCCATCGCTTCCTGCACGTATTTTAGCACAGGTATGGAGAAAATGCAAGAAAAATTTTCTTGCTACCTCGCAGTTTTTGTCAAATGTGTCAATTTTCAGTTTTATTTGCCTGCGGCAGTCTGACTGGTACAGACGGTCTTGGCCTTGTGCTTTTCTTTTGTTCTTTTGGTGGATTGCACAAATTTTCTTTGCCGTTTCATTTTAATCTAGAAATTCATCTAAAGGCAGTTTAGAATAGGGAAAGGGCCATGGCCCTTTCCTGCGGGATGTCCCGCGGGCGCGTCTCTATTACATCTTGCCCCCGGGGCACAGAAAGGAAGGGCACCTTATGAAACTGATCTCAAAACGCATCGCCTGCTTGCTCCTCGCCGTCGTCATGGCGGTGGGGCTCTTTCCGGCGTCTGCCTTTGCGGCCCGGCTCAAAGAGGACGTAGCAGTCGCCGAGCCCCCCGCAGGGGAGGACGCGGTCTCTGCCGGTCTGGCGGAGCGCCCGGCCGACCCTCTGGAGGCCGACGCCCCCGCCCAACTGGCGGCAGAGGGCGACCTCACCATCCCCGGCTATACTCAGGTGACAGCCATGCCCACAGATGGGCTTTCGGGAAAATATCTGATCGTCGCCACGTATAACGGCAACTATTATATGCTCTACCCCGGTGCCATCGGGGCTGGGGCAAACGTAAAAAACTCCGCCAAGCTGGTGGTGAATGAGAGCGGCACGGCCACCGGCTACAAGGTCAATGTGCCAAGCTACGATGACACAGAGACCGCCACCGACTTCTCATTGGCGGAAAACACCATTACCAAAAACGGGGAGCGGTATTCTGTCACCGCCGGCACAAACTATAAGCTGTGTCTGCTCTCTGGCTCAGCGGGTTATCGGACCGAGGGCGAAAGCGCCCTGCAGATCACGGTTTCCAACGGGCTTTTCCGCTTTACAAAGCCTGAGAACAGCAATGCCAATCTCCTCTTCTTTTCGTCCCATATGAACTTCAACCAAGCTGGTGGAACCAACGCAGCCTATTTCCCCGACATGATGCTTTTCCAGAAGGACCCGCCCCTCCCGGGCTACAATCAGGTGACCAATCTGAACCAGATCAACAGACTGACAGACAAAACCAAGTTTCTCGTTGTCGCCGAGGGCGAAACCGGCCTGTACGCCCTATATCCCCGCTTAAGCCCCAACGTCACTGCCGGAGGGTTGCCCACTCCCGCGGGTACCTACGGTCTGCGCTGTGCCCGGCTTACGGTCAACGGCCAAACGGTCACCGCTGCCGCCGCCGCCAGTCACGGTGCTGCCACCCTGGACACCTCCATCACGGATATTTCCAGCCTGCATCTGACGATCACCCCCGGTACAGGCAGCACTTATCAGTTTATCTCCACTGCGACCCCCACCGTAAAATTCAACCTAGGTGGCAACGGGATGTTCGCCTCCGACGCGGGCAACCTGACTGTGACCATCACCGGCGGCGAGCTAAGTGTCTTTAACAGCTCTGCCAGCCGTTACCTGAGCTTCTCTGAATCCGGCAGCACCCACTATAACTGGACCGGTTGTGGCTCCGATTTCTGGGGTCCGACTGCCAAAACCGGCGCGCCGCTCTATTTGTTCTATCAGGGCGAGCTGCCAAATGAACCGGGCATGGCCTTGGCCGGCATGCTCTCCGGCGACCAGATCGGCGACGCCAATACCGAAAGCCCCAATAACGATCCCAGCGGCCAGAACTCCTGGGTGTTTACCGGCGGCCGCGCCGCCCAGGGCAGCTTTGCCGATGTGGCGGGTGCGCGCACCTGGGCCGGGCACTTTGAGGAATGGGTGCGCTATACCCACGCCAAGCAGCTCCAGCCCTCCGGCGAAGCCACCACGCCCTACCTCCAAAGGCATGTCATCAACACCGCCTACGAGGATCAGACTCTGGCGCAGATCGTCTCCGGCTTTGACACCCGCATCGCCGCCCTCAAGCCCCGGGCGGTGGTCTATCTGGTGGAGGAAAACGGCCGCAGCGAGGCCGATTTCAACACCAACCTGAACAGCCTGATCGCCAAAGCCCTGGCCCTGCGGGGCGGCACGGGCATGATCGTCATCGAGACCCTGACCGCGGAGGACAAGGCCGCTGTGGACACGGTGGTGAACGCCCTCTCTGAGGATCAGCAGCCCCGCGTCCTGCCCGTGCTGTCCACCCTGACCACCGAGCAGAAGACCGGAGGCTATCCCAACGCCCAGGGCCACCTGCAACTGGCCAAGGCTCTGGCGGACGCGGTGGCGGGAACCACGGTCTCCACCGCCAGCGGCTGGCCCTATGGTGCGATCGCTGCCGGCACCTTTGCCACGGGCTGGCCCGAAAAGGCCGCTGTGACGGGCAACCACGAGGACTATGGAACGCCGGAGGCCCCCACCACACCCCAGCAGACCATCAAGACCAAGGTGGATGGCAACGATGCCATGACCTGGCTCTTTATGGGCGACTCCATCACCCACGGCGCGGCCTGGACCGGCGGCTACGACAGCCTGGCCCAGCTCTTTGAAAAATTTGTCAAGGACGACCTGGACCGCAAACAGGACATCGTCATCAACGCTGGCTCCTCCGGCGCAAACACCGCCTCCACCATCACCGACCTGGACCGGCGGCTGAGCAAATACAGCCCCGACGTGGTGGTGCTTATGCTGGGGACCAACAGCAGCGGCATAAACGACGATCAATACAAGACCAACCTTCATACGATCCTCGACAAGATCATCGCCAAGGGTGCGGTACCCGTCCTGCGCACACCGCCCCCCAGCGCCAATTCCGGCTACACCACCCGTCTGGAAACCCGCTCTCAGCTGATCCGGGATGTGGCGGCGGAGGAGACTTACGCGGACAAGGTCATTGTGGTGGATCAACATGCCACGTGGAATCGCTCGAACTACACCGCCGTCTTCACCCGTGACACGTCGAATGTCCATCCCGACGAGGCGGGCCACCTGTGGTTCGCCCATCAGCTCATCAACGACATGGGCCTGTGGAAGGCCGACGCCGAGATCTGCCAACTGGAATATGTGGCGCGGGAGGCGACGGTCTCGCCCGATAATTTGACCATCGACGGCTACACCAAAGTCACCGAACTGCCCGAAGACGGACTGGAGCCGGGCTATTATCTGTTCGTCGCCCCCTACAACGGCAACTTCTATATGCTCTACCCCGGCGCGACCGGCGGCGGCGCAAACGCCAATAATGCCGCCAAGCTGGTGGTAAACACCGGCACTGGCAAGGCCACCGGCTACCGCACCAAGGCCAACGGGTATGACAGCGGTACCCTTGAGACCAACTTTACCAAAGCCGACAATCTGGTAGCGCTGAGCAGCAATACTGCTACCTACGAAAACAATCCAGCCTATTCTGTCACCGCGCGAACCGGAAACTACGTGCTATTTGCGGGGACCGGTGTTGCTTACTCCGCATCAGGAGACAGCGTGACCTTCTTTGTTCGTAACAGCGACGGTAGCCTTACCCTCCGAAATAACGCCAGCAATCACGGCGCACTCCACTTTTTGCCCACCGATATGAACTTCAACCAGTCGGGTGGTAATCCTGACAACCGCAGCTTTTTGCTCTTCAAGAGCGAGACCCTGCCGCCCGTACCCCTTGACCAGCTGCGTGCGCTGATCGCCACCGCTGAGGCCAAGACCCAGAGCGACTACACCGCAGCGTCCTGGGCGGGGCTTGCCGCTCCCCTTGCCGCGGCGAAGACCGTCGCTGAAGACAGCAGCCAAAACACCCAATACACGCCCGTGGCAAACGCCCTCAAGGCCCTCCAGGCGGCGGTGAACGCCCTGCAGGAGAAGCCCCACTATCAGGAGGTTCCCACAACCGCCCAGGTGGTCGAGCCCAAGCCTGCCGACGGCGCCACCGCCGGCCAGCCCTTCATCAGCGAGAACGGCGGCATCGCCGAGGGCACCTACTACCGCATCCCCTCCATCGTCACCGTGAAGGGCCACAGCAACACCGCCGTCAACGGCAGAGTGGTGGCGGCCGTGGACGCCCGGTGGAGAGACTTCAGGGACTCCAGCAACATTGACACCCTGGTGAGCTATTCCGATGATAACGGCGAGACCTGGCACTATTCCTTCGTCAACTACTTCGGCGACAGCTCCAACACCGCCACCAACAACAAGACCGCCATCTTCATCGACCCGATCCTCACCGCGGACAACAGCGGCAACCTCTTCCTGCTGACCAACGCCTTCCCCGCGGGCACCTGCACCCACATGTCCCGCGACCAGGACCTGGCTCGGTCCACCGGCTTTGTGAATGTCACCCTCCACGACGGCACACAGGTGCCGGGTCAGCGCATGGCCATCTATACCAACTTCGTGACCAACACCCAGACCGACACCAACTATTCCTACTATTTGGGCGACTTTAACGAGGCTGGCTACGCCGACATTCTGGAGGCCTATGACGGTTTGGAGAGCGGCTACTACGCCGACCGGCACTTCAACCTCTATTACAAGAAGGGTTTGGAGAAGGCCCCCGCCACCGACAAGATCTACTGCGCCCAGTTGGACAACGCCAACGCCTGGGTCCACCAGAACCTGTTCTACCAAAACGCCGTCCTCCACGTACGCACCACCGAGTTCATGTGGATGGTGAAATCCACCGACGGCGGCACGACCTGGGGCGATCCCATCATTCTCAATCCCGGGCTGCGCATCCAAAATGAGGGCTTCTTTGGCCCCGGCCCGGGCGCGGGTATCTGCCTGGACGACGGCACCATCATCATGCCCACCTACACCGACAGTGTGACTAAGGCGGCCTGCATCTACTCCACCGACGGCGGCGAGACCTGGACCCGTGGGGCGACCCTGAGCACCGGCACCGAGAGCTGCATCGTCCCCATCGACGCCACCACCGTGCGGCAGTTCTACCGGGACAACACCACCACCATCCACTACATTGACCGCATCAAGAACAGCGCCGGCGAGTGGGTCCCCGGCAGCGAACAGGACGCTCCCAACGCCCCCAAACAGGGCAACAACCAGCTCTTTGCCCTGCGCTACTCCAAGCAGGTGAACGGCAAGGACATCATCCTGGTGTCCACCGCCACCAGCCCCGGCACTGCGGCCGGATACCAGCGCAAGGGCGGCAAGATCTATGCCTTTGAGTTGAAGAGCGACAAAACCATGGAGCTAGTGTCCACCTATACGGTCAACAACACCGACAACTGGTTTGGTTACTCCTCTATGACGGAGCTGCCCAACGGCGACATCGGCCTGATCTACGAAAACAGCCAGACCGACAGCAACGATCCTGTCATGAACGCTCTTCCGGCCGAGGAACGCTACTGCGGCATGACCTACCGCGCCATCCCCATGCATGAGATCATTGAGAGCCAAAGCCAGACTGTCAGCCTGACCCCCACCACAGCCACGCTGTATACCAACGCAGGAGCCGGAGCTACAACGGTCCAGCTCAACGCCACCGTTACTCCGGCCGGGCCGACCATTGTATGGACCAGCTCCGCTCCCACCGTGGCTACGGTAAGCAACACGGGTCTGGTCACTGCCGTGGGCGACGGCACAGCCACCATCACCGCTACCAGCAGCAGCGATGAGACCGCGTTCGCCACCTGCACCGTGACTGTCACCACCAAGATCGAGCGCATCACCGTCAAGAAGGACGGCGTGGCCATCGGTAGCAATCAGCCCGTCATCGTTTATACCAATGCCACCGACGAGGACCACAGCGTCACCCTGACGGCAGAGACCGTGCCCGCCAACGTCACCCACCCGGTCCTAAACTGGACGCGTCCCGAAGGGGCGAAGGGCCAGCTCACCCTCTCCAGCCGGGGCGAAAACGGCAGCAACATTACCATCACCGCCGTCCCCGGCGAGAGAAACGTGGGCGAGGTGACGGTGGAGGTCGCCTCCGCCGAGCACCCCGAGATCAAGACCACCTTTAAGGTCCACGTGATCCGCAAGCTGGAGAGCAACGTGTCTATCAGTATCCGAGGCGTGAACGATCCCACCAAAGCCCCGCAGGTCGGTCAAACCTTAGAGGCCGATATCAACAACCTGCAGATGACCGACGCGGGCAAGGACGCCCTCACCTATCAGTGGAAACGCACCAAGAACGGCGTGACCACCGGCATCGCAGGCCAAACCGCCAAGACCTATGTGCTGACCACGGACGATGTGGACGCGATCCTCTCGGTGGACGTCACCGCCGGGGCAGGCTCCTTCTATGAGGGCACCCGCCCCGCCACCCGCAATCAGCCGGTGGAGCTGGCAGACGGTCCGCTGACCGGGCCGCAGGGTCTCACCGGGACCGCGCCCAGCGGCGCGGACGCCGAAGACGGCGCGATCACCGGTTTTGGCAGCGATTGGGCCAACTATGAATACCGCCTCATGGTCACCGGCGGCGTGGAAAACGAATGGATCGACGTTCCCGGCCAAACTATCTCCAGTCTG
Organism: uncultured Oscillospiraceae bacterium; assembly: GCA_910579775.1. Lineage (GTDB taxonomy): Bacteria > Bacillota > Clostridia > Oscillospirales > Oscillospiraceae > MGBC124762. The sequence goes on from CAJTUE010000008.1 coordinate 20,411, forward strand.
GCCGCCGGGACCTATCAGGTCCGCGCCAAGGAGACCGAGACCCATAAGGCAGGCGGCTTCAGCGTTGTGACCGTGCCCCCCGCCGGCGTGACCACCTATGCCATTGCGCTGGACGCCATGACCAACGGCCGCGTGTCCCGCAGCGCCAGTGTTGCGGCGGAAAGCGCCACCGTGACCCTTACCGTTCTTCCCGAAACCGGCTACCGGCTTGCCTCCAACGGTTTGAGCGTGGCGACAGCAAACGGCAGCTCTGTGCCTGTGACGAGGGTCGCCGGGCAGGACAACGAGTACACCTTCGCCATGCCCGGCGAGGCAGTAACAGTCAGCGCCACCTTTGAACAGCGCATGTTCACCATCACCCACGAGCTGACCAACCTCCACTGCAGCCTTGGCGCAGCCGAAGGCCACCGGGTGGCCTACGGCGAAGGCACTGCCGTTACCCTGGTCCCCGACGAGGGCTATGCGCTTCCGCTTCGCAGGGACATCACCGTCACCAACAGCACTGGCGTCGTGGTCACCGGCTGGACGATCAACGATGAAGGCGTCATTACCATCACCGGCGGCGTCACCAGCGACTTGGTCATCGTTGCCGTGGGCAGGCCGAGCACTCACACGGTAAACTACACTCTGACCAACGGTCTGAACCGTCTGGATGCCCCCGACAGCGTGGGACATCTGGCCGCTTACGAAGGCGTTCTGGGAACGGAAGACGGCTATCAGCTGCCGGAAACCATCATCGTCACCGTGGGCGGCAGTCTGATCGGCGCAGAGAACTACCTCTACAACAAGGACACCGGCGAGATCAGTATTTCGGCCGGTAAGATCTATGACAATGTGGTCATCACCGCCGTCGGCGTCAAGGTGGACGACGAGGTCGTGCCCGTGACCGGTGTGACCCTGAACCGGACGCAGGCCTCTGTGACCGTGGGTGGCACGCTGAGCCTGACCGCCACTGTTTTGCCCGCGAACGCCACCACCAAGGATGTGGTTTGGAGCGCGGAAGATACCGGTATTGCCACCGTAGACGAAAACGGCACGGTGACCGCCGTAGCCGAAGGCTCTACGACCATTACAGTCATGACCGTGAACGGTCGGCACACCGCCACCTGCACCGTGACCGTGACCAAACCCAGCAACTTCCGTCCCTCTACCAGCACCTCCAACAAGACCGAGACCCGCGAGGACGGCAGCAAAGTGACTACGGTGACCAAGCCTGACGGCTCCAAGACGGTGACCGTGGAGCAGCCCGACGGGACCAAGTCTGAAACCGTCACCACCAAGGTGGTCTGCCGGGTTTGCCTATAAAAAATCAGTCCGCCATTTCAAACAGCTCGCAAGGGCTGTTTTCTTTTTCACCATAAAATTCAATGGTGTCATCCTGCGAAACTTCCAGACCTTTTGCTCTACACAGGCAATCGCCGTTGCAGACATCGTTGGGAACGCAGTTTTTGCATTTGCCGCAATTCATCACTGTCACCTCCTTAACTCGCTTTGATGAGCTTGCCTACGCTGTCAATAGGTACTTTCTCTACAAAATCAATCACGAGTTCTCAACCCCCTTCAACAGATATTCAGCAAAGCTGCCCTTCAAAATCTCGCCGGAGTCGATGTATTCTGCGTACTTCGCATTCAGTCGGTCAAGCTCAACCTGAGAAATGAAGAACGCGACATCGCCAAATCGGAACTGGCAGAACGGCAGCACAGCTTTGGACTTCTTTGGTTCATCAGCAGCGGCAGGAGCGTCCGGCACTTCGATATTCGTACCTTCCGGCGTTGCCTCTGCGGTAAATGTTTCATGCTGCTCGATGGGAGCGGCAGTTTCGTTATACGATACCATTATAACACCTCCTATATGCCAGTTCAATGACACGTTTGTGACACGACGGAGCAACTCACGATTTCTGAGTTGCGCGACATGAACCACTCTCCAAATGCGTTAAGAATCTCCTCGCTGCTGCAAGGTGGGGACGAAGTGAACTCCACGCCAGCGGCAAACATAGCATTCTTCACCGCCGTAAATTCACGGTCAAAGCCGCTTACGCGGGTTCGTGCGACACTCATACGCTCCCCGTGGTCGGTGAAGCTCTCGAACAGAGCGTGGGTGAGCGGGTTGCCAGCGCTTACAGAGTCGCCAATCGTCAGCTTGGCAAGCGTAATGACATAGCCCCCCTGCACCGTTCCGAGCAGGGTGTACTCCGTCACATCCGTCGTCGCATAGGACGGTAGGGGATTCGGACCCTCATACGGATGCGGAATGAAATCTTTAATCATGTTCTGATACCTCCTTCTACATATTTTTTCTCATCATCGAACGCCATTTTAACGACTCGGCAGATTTCGTTCCGTTCATCTTCGGGGCAGCCCTCTTGGAACAGAACCAAATAGCCGTCATCCTTGTCGTTGTTACTGCCGGTGTAAAACAGCGTTCCGTTTTCAACGTCAGGGTCTGGCTCAAGAACTGCGCCGATGGTATATTCGCCGTCACTGATGTTCAGCCCTGCGATACCGCGCTCTACCTTGTAGCCCGCACCGCGGAGGATTTCAGTTACGAGGTCGGCATCGCTTTTGTATTCAGTCTCCATTGTCAACCTCCTGCGTAAGCTGCTCCACATCTGCGGCGGTAGCGTTTTCAATTTCAGTCACGACTTTGGCTTTAGGGTTCTCACCGTCAAAGCGATAAATTTTGATGGTTCTTCGGTGCAAAAGGGCTTTAACCAGCTTTACGATACCGTCAAAGATAACGGCTATCAGGCAAACCACGCCGAGCCAAATCCAGACGCTTGAAAAGATGAATCTTATAAACTCCATCATCGTACCTCCGTTTCTTTCAGGGCAAGCATTTTCTCTCGCACGAGTTTATCAACGACCTGCCCTGTCGTTTTATAGCCCGCCATCGCAGCCAGTTTCCCTAAGTTATAAGCGGTCTGCGGTGTGACTTTCAGCGTAATTTTTCTGAGGGGCTTCTTGCTCATTTCTTCGTCCTGCCTTTCTTTTTCCCTCGGCGCCTCGGAATGAACTTCTGCGTCGGTCTTTTCTTGGCGCCGATTAAAAGCATTTCGGCTCGGCTTACATAACCGCTATTGTTTTTCACTGTCCGTCACCTTTATCTGCCGAGCCTTTCTTGATTTTTACGTCATAGCCGAAAGCAGCGTAAAAATGAGTAAGCCTTTCGATAGAACTCTCAAGCGAAGTTATGATATACACATCTTCCCTGCCTGTAAAAGAATCGTAGTCACCGTCGATTTCTATGCCAATCCACTCTCCAACCTGCTCAGCAGATACACCAAAGAAGTCGTTGATGGCTTCGATTTCTTCCTGATTCTTGGGTTTGTACCAGCGGTATTCGTATCTTTCGTCATCGACATAACTATATCCGAATGGGGGATAACTGTTCCCAATACATTCAATCGCATCTACTTTTGCCCTCAGACTGTTGAAAGTGCTTGCCTTTTTTAATGACGCCTCGTAATCTGCACATTCTGTTTTGCTCTCAAATTTCTTCCCATCCTGTGCAATATAAATCTCCGACTGCACTATTTCAGTTTTCATACTTTTGAACCTCCTCAATGACATTGTTTTCGTTGTCCAGCCAGACTTGGCTGCTACCGAGCTTGCCTTTGTGGTAGCCCTTCTTGAGCATCTGATATTCGTGTTCGGCTTTTTCATCGTGCCATTTCAAACCTCGCGCTCGATATAACGGCGCCCAATGTTCTTCCATAAACGAGTACCCTGCGCCGTCGATACCGAAGAAATAGCCCCATTCCTCGTGTTCATAAATGCGGAACCCGCATTGAGACATCAGGCGAATGCCGTCCAGTTCTTCCAGCCAGTAATCATCGGCGCTGTTTCCGAAGCTCCACAGCCAGCCCCACATCGGTAGAACACCATCGCGCTCCACCTCGAACTCATCTTCGGCGAAGATTGCGTCGCCGAGGTCTTTGTTATCGAACTCGATGCGGTGCAAATCACGCTCTTTATCGTAGCAATCCTCGATGATTACGCCGCATTCGCCAGCATACTCGCCGTCGTAAACATAAACTCGGTCGCCATAATTGGGCTTGGTAAGCTCCTGCCATGCGTCGGGGTCTGCTTTCATCAGGGTTTCAATCATTCCGTAGGGAACTGCATTAAAACCGTTCACCCATTCGGAAGCTGCGTCAATAATGGTTTTGCCTTTCATCAGCCGCACCTCCTCATTCTCATTCGCTCAAGAGCTTGGCTCAATTCCGGCCAGCGGCAATATTGATTGTAGCCACCGGTCCAGTCTTTGTCGTGCGCCATCGTGCGATATAAAACGTGAGTGTACCACTCATTGCGGCTGTATCGCACATCACTGATTGAGATGTAAACGAACTCGCCTGTTATCGTATCGCGAAGCACAGCGGAAAACTCATAATGGTTCGGGTTGAACTTGTGCAGTTCATATCCCGCCGCCTTTGCTTGCTTTCGGAGGTCAGCCCTTGCCGCCCTCTGAAAAGCGTCATAATCCTGTCCGGTCTCACAACCGGATGAAAACGTGTGGTTTAACCACTTTTCCAATGTGTCAGCCATAATCAGTTCGCCTCCTCATCTTGAGTGATGAACGGCGTGTGCGGGTTGCCGAACAAATCGTCCAGCGCCTCCTCCGTGCCGCAATCATCGCAAATCATCGTTTGATTATCAATTCGTGACAAGGCAAGCAGCCTGTCAAATTCACGTTCGCATTTCGGGCAAAGCATAATTCAGTCCTCCTTATCCACGATTCTGAGTTCGATACAAGGGTAGGTCTTGCCACCGATGTATTCCTCCTCATAATCCACAACTTCGATTTTCTGCGCGAGCTGCCACGACGGGATAAACGTCTCTTGAACAGAGGGTATTGACGTAAAACCGCCCGGAGTCGGCCAGCTAATTGCGAAATCCAGTTTGCTCATTCGCAGAACATAACACAGCTCGTTGAGGGAGCGGGGATTGCTTCGTGCCAGCATGGAGTGCTTGGCGAACTCAGCTTCGAGCCAAGCCATAAATTCCTTCTTCGTCACGGGTCAGTCCTCCTCTCGCAGTTGCTTACGCAGCTCGGCGGCATAAGCGTTGTACTTCTTGATGCTTTCAAGGTCGTTCCAGTCAGTGCATTCGTGCGCGGCTTTCAGCGCCTCATAATATTCGTCTCTTGTCATTGGATTTGTCCTCCTTTGCAAAATAAAAGAAACCCGCCATTTCTGGCGGGTTTCCTATATAGGCAAATTCAGCTAACCATCAAGGACGGAAACGTGACCATCACCGTCACCGATGAGAACGGCGAGGAGCTGGTCAAGGCGGAGATCCCGGCCACCATCGTTGTCCCTGAGACCCGTTTTGAGGATGTGTCCGAGACCCATTGGGCGAATGAGGCGATCCACAACATTGCGGCCCTCAAGCTGGTCAACGGCACCGGCGAGAACAAGTACAGCCCCGTAGCTCCCATGACCCGCGGCTCCCTCGCTACCGTCCTTCACCGCCTGTCCCAGGGCAAGACGGATTACGAAGTGACCTTCCAGGACGTGGCCCAGGGCAAGTACTACACCGAGGGCGTGGCCTGGGCGGCAAAGGTGAAGGTGGTCACCGGGTATACCGAAGAGATCTTCGCCCCCGATGACATCATCACCCGGGAGCAGCTGGCTGTGATGATGGCGCGCTAAGCTGATACGATTCCGTTGAGCTGTTCTAACTCCTCAACATTGCAATAGTTTTTTGCGACCAGCGCTTCAGCCTGGGTAGGATGGATGCCGGAGAATGTCTGCAAGCCCATATTGGGCTTTGAACTGTCGGCGCTGAAATAAATCTTTTCGGCAGCGGTCTGTCCATGAGCCGCCCAATGCATTTTGTTTTGCACCGTTTTGAAAAACAGGATGGAGGCTTCTGCCCGAGGATCATAATCTACACTGGTGGCGTAAATATCAAGTACCTTGCGCCAGAACACCTTTTCCGAAGAGCGGATATCCCGAATGCGTTCCAACAGCTCATCAAAGTAATTCCCACCGCCGGCCTGCTTGAGCAGTTCATCGTTCATGGCAAAGCCTTTGATAAGGTACTCCTTCAGTACTGAGTTCGCCCAAATGCGAAACTGCGTGCCACGCAGGGATTTTACTCTGTAGCCGACGGAGATGATTACATCCAAGCTGTAAAACGCCACGGGTTTATCCGAATTTGCAATGTGCAAATTTTGCACATTGCTTTTTTCGTCCAATTCTCCCTCGGAAAACACATTTTTAATGTGCTTGGAGATCACGCTTCGGTCGCGCTGAAAAAGTTCAGCGATTTGTGCCTGGGATAACCATACCGTTTCGTTTTCCAGCCGTACATCTATTTTTGTTTTACCGTCCTCGGTTTGGTACATGATTAATTCCGAGTTTTTCGGAACCAGCTGATGATTATCCATACCATTAGCCTCCCTGTATTCTTACTTCAATGCCGTCAGCCTGTCAAGCAGCCCTTGGCAACCGTCCCACACATCCCGCCAGGTTGCCTCGAAATCGTCCGTGTACCAAGGGTCGGCTACATCGCCGGGACGGTCGGTAAAGTCCAACAGGAGATGCATCTTGCCGGCGTAATCTCCGCCGCAGATGCGATACATGTTGCGGAGGTTCGCCTGATCCATGCCAATCAGGAGGTCGTACTCGTCGTAATCCCGATTGGTCAGCTTCCGGGCGCTGTGCCCATCGCACCGTATCCCATGCTCGGCCAGCTTGCGTTGTGCAGGAGGATAGACCGGGTGGCCGATCTCCTCGGTACTGGTGGCTGCAGAGGCGATCTGGAAGTTCTGCTTCAGCCCCGCTTTCTTCACCAGATCCTTCATCACAAACTCTGCCATCGGACTCCTGCATATATTGCCGTGGCAGATAAAAAGCACTTTCGTCATTCTGGGATACCCTCGTTTCCTGTTCGCCGTTAAAGTCATTATAACATGACTTGGGGGACCCGTCGAGAGAAACTTCCAGATGAGCGCTGCCGTCAATTTGGCTTTGCAATTCGGATTTTGACCACTTATACTCGCCGCAGGCTCGGAGGTACCACGCCCGCTGTTCCATGGAGAGGTTGGCCTCCATGACCACCACATTCTGCGTCCAATTCAGGCGCAGAGCCTGCTCCATGAGCTGCGGGCTATTTTTGTACAGCCTGTAAAAATCGCGCATCCGGCGCACATTGCGAGGAGAGAAGCCGGACGCTTCGGGATACCGGCTCTGCAAATACTCCGCCGCAGCTACCGCCGCGCCCTTTTCCGGTCTGCCGCTGACCAGCCGGCCTACATGGAAATTACATCGTTTGCGGCCTTGCCGCTATCTGCCTTGGCCTTGCCAATGCTGGAAGCGAGCTGCTCGGCCACAGTCTGGTGGGTGCTCTGGTGGGTGCTGGGAGGATTAGAACCGCCGCCAGTAGGGCTTACGATCTTGGCGGTAGGCTTATCCGGTGCAAACGCATCCGGGTCAGCGGCCTTTTGCTCCTTGATGAAGTCATCCAGACCATCCAATTCGCCGTCCTTGACCTCTAATTTCTTCTCTTTCAGAAGATTCTTGAATGCCTTTTCTGCGTACTTGGAGCTGAACTTCAAGGATTTCCCGGCAATCGCACGGTTGATAGCGTCCTCGTAGTCTCTCGCCGCAAGCTGATTTTCCCGGTCGGCAATGTCGGCGTCGTACTTCGCTCGGAGATCGTCAAGCTCCTTCTGAACCGCTGCCACATCTCCGTTGGACGCTTTAAGCTGGTCACATTCGCTCTGAACCTCGGCGATCTTCTCCTTGGCCTCGGCAAGATCAGCTTTTGCTGCGTTGGTCTTGGCCTTTTCCTTCTCCAAGTCAGCGCCGTTCTCTGCCATGATCTTGTCTACGACCTCTTTTTCAAGCCCCAGACCTTCAAGAAATTCCCGCTTCATATCGTTCCTTTCTCCAGCTACGCTTTTTTGTACGTGGGTCGCCTCCACCTGCTGCCCGTGGTTTTACGTCACCGGGTCGGACAAATTTTTGCCGTATATAACAAAAAGAGCCACCGAGTGGCTATCCCGAAGGATAATCACTCGATGGCTCAGCGGCTCACGATCAAGGGCGGTTCACGCCCCGCAATATTCAGTTATCAACTGCATAGATTATACCACATTCTCCACTAGATTGCAACAACTTTCTTAGGAAATTTGATTTCCCCGTGCCAATTACATCTTGTTCCGTCCTCCCGTTTCTGCTTACACGTCACATATACCCCGCAAGCCCCCGGCTTCACCGGGTGTATCTTCTTCCCGCACCGGGGACAGCAGAACCATGTTTGACCGTTGATGAGTTTGACCATAAGCACCTCACGGCTTGATGATAGTGATAATGTCGGTAGCTACCTTTGCGAACTTCCTCATAGCCTTGTTTTCTTTCAGGTATTCTGCGCCCTTCAAGGTGATCCTTGCGTTCTTTACGTCCACAAGCTGATTACCCAAAATGTCCTTGGACAGTTTCACTCCGGCAATGTACCCCTCATCCAGAAGGGATTGAATGACTTCCAGCCATTTGTCCTCCGAAACGCCCAGAGCGGTAGGGCTGATGATCTGCCCCATGTAGTCGGCCTTGGTCTTGTCCTCCAGACTGCGGAGGATTTTATAGGCGATCTGCAATGTGTCCATGCGGCCTCCTATTAGTTACTAATTAGATTCCTCAAAGTTCCTTTTTCATCATCTTCAACAATTTCCCATTTCCCTTTAATGGATGAATCATAAAACGGCCCGGGAGACTTAGAAGAATAAAGGTAATCTTCTCCTTCATCATCAACAATGCGAAGCAAATCGTACTCTACCCCTACGCAATCATAAACTTTCCCATTGGTTAACCCTGTAACGCCGCCTCCAAATGTTTCTCCAACAAATCTAACCTTCATTCTTCTTCACCTCCTTCAGCTTTTCTTCATAATGTTTTCCATCAAGTTCAAACCAATGAACATCATAACGGAAATTGTCTGTTTTAATTATACCACCCATCTTTATCCATTGCAACGGTTCGCCACCGTAAGTTTCGGAAAGATATTTCGCTACTTTTACTGGCGTTTGAGAAGAACCCCCTGCGATTATTCGCAAACTCCCTATCTCAACCCCCTTTGGCACTATTCCTTTTACAAGGGGAGAATCAACTTCAACAGTTGTTTGAAGAACCGTTGACGGCTTTTCTGAAATTTCATTTTTTAGATTCTTTATAGAAATCGCTTTTTGAACATACTTTTCACTCGATTGGTCTGGATACAGCACTTTCATCCTATCCCGCTGCTCCGGCAACCCCGCCGCCTTGCTGAACTCCTTGTACTTCTGATTCAGGCGGCGTAGCTTAATATTGGCAGCGGTAGCGTCCTCCGTCAGTCCCGCAGCTTCAAAGGCCACCTTGTCACGTCGGGTTTTGCGTATTTGTGCCTCAATCCGACGTTGCATCTGCGTGGCCTCATAGGCCGTGTACGTCTTCCCGTCATACTCAAAGGGCGGAGGGTCAATGTTCGCAAGGTCTTCCTCCGTGTGAGTCGGCTCATTGACACCCTCTATTACGGCGTGGAAGTTGTGCCGACAATTCCACCCGCAAAGTCCTTCTCCTGTTCCATATCCTGTTGTCTCTACAAAGTCAGGATACGC
>CAJTUE010000008.1:30107-86469 GCA_910579775.1 uncultured Oscillospiraceae bacterium
AAGCTACGCCGACCTAAGAAAAATAACTGACGCAATAGGCCTATAAATTCAGAAAGCAGTGTGTCAGTAATAGCTAAATTCACTTCAAATTAGATATCGTGAAACGCATTAAAAAAGTGACCAGAAACTAAGTTTCTGGTCACTTTTTGGTCCGAGTGGCGGGACTTGAACCCACGGCCTCTTGACCCCCAGTCAAGCGCGATACCAAACTTCGCCACACCCGGATATTCACTTTTCCCGTAGGAACTTTAGTATTCTACCACACTCCCCTTCATCTTGCAACCCCCTTTTTAAAATTTCTTCCTCAAATTTGTCCGACTCAGACGGACAGGGGGGTACAGGTGATCTCTCCCCCCTCTTCCCAGGTGAGCAGGGCGGCGCAACCGTCCTGGGCCGCGCCGGGGTTGACCGCCAGAAGGCCGTCGTAGTCCTCACAAAACTTCCGGTGGGTATGACCAAAGAGCAGCAGGTCCGCCCGGACTGCCTGCGCCGCCTTCACTGCCAGACCCACGCCCGTTTTGACCCCTTGGGTATGGCCGTGCATATAGAGAATGGTCTTCCCCTCCAGGAAGGCTACGTTTTCCGGCTCGAGGGCGCCGCTGTTCCAGTCGCAATTGCCCGCCACCCGATAGAAGGGGGTGCGCGGGTACAGCTCCGCCAGCCGCTCTCCGTCCCGGACCACATCCCCCAGGTGGAACACGGCGTCGGGCACATAACGTTCCATCAGCTCCTGCATGGGGCCTACCCGCCCGTGAGAGTCAGAAAACACCAATATCCGCATTTTGTAAGTCACCTTCCTTGGAAAGTCACATATACTGGGTTTGAAAGGGGAGATCTTCATGCCTGACCACGATCCACTCAACGCCCTCAAGCAGGACCCGCAGGCCGCCGCCCTGCTCTCCGATCCCAAAGCTCTTTCCGCCCTTTTGGGGAGCAAGGAGGCTCAGACTGTCGCCAGATTGCTTCAACAGGCAGGGGCCACGCAGCTCCAGACCGCCGCCCAGGCGGCAGTCTCCGGCCACCCGGAGGCGCTGGGCCACATTCTGAAAAACGTCTCCAAAACCGCGGACGGCAAGGCCGCCATGGAGGCACTGGAGCAGAGGGGAAGGGGTTAGAGCCCGAAACATCCATGCCCGGAGGGGAGGTCAGTATGGCGGAATTTGAGGAAACACTAGGCGCGATCCTGAACGATCCCCAGGCAATGGGGCAGATCATGGCGCTGGCCCGCACTTTGAGCGGCGACTCCGCTCCATCCACCGAGCATCCACCGTCCCCCTCCTCCACCTCCCTACCGCAGACGGAGCCTCAAGAGGCGGTGTTTGAACCTGTGACCTTCGAGGAACCGCAGGAGGCCCCGGACGCCACCGCCTCCGGGGGGCTCAATATCGACCCCCGCCTACTCCAGCTGGGGATGCGGGCCATTGCCGCCTACCGGGACCCCAACGATGAAAAGGCCGCGCTCCTACAGGCACTTCGGCCCTTTGTCAAGGAGGAACGGTTCAGCAAGGTGGATAAGGCAGTGCAGATCGCCAGGATCTCCAAGGCCATCCGGGCGGTGCTGGACGGCATCAAAGGAGGCGGTCAGGGTGTATAACCGTTATATCCCTATACAGGCCCACTACGAGGCCGCCCAGCCGCCACGGAGCGGTCAACAACAGGCAAGCGCTTCCGCCCCCCGGCGGCAGACCGGCGGTCTGGGCTCCCTGCTCAGCGGCCTGAAGGAAGGCATGGGAGACGGCCTGAGTCAGACCGTCTCTGATCTGCTTAAAAGCTTCCATCTGGACGATCTGGATCTGGGCGATATCCTGCTGGCCCTCATCGTCCTTTTGCTCATTCTGGAGGACGGAGACAGCCTGGACGTGATCATCACCCTGGGGCTGATGCTGCTGTTCAGCCTGGGAGAGCGGTAGTGTGGAGCACCGTTCCATCGGGAAGGGCAAAGGTCTGGCCCGGAGTGGCGGGAGTCTCCACGGTGTAACCGCTCATGCGGTAAAAGACCTCCTCCCCCTTGCGGCTCTCAGCGTGGACCAAAAGTCCGGTGTCCACCGAGATCCAATACTCCTCCACATAGCTTAAGTCTTCTACCTCCACGGCTACATAAACGCAGGGCAGCTCACCGCTGGCGGCGTAGCGGGCGTCCACGATATCGCTCTGGACCACCGCCAGCACATCCTCATAGGTGGGCAGACGCTGGGACAGGTCGGCACTGCGCTCCTGGGCGGGGTACTCCTGCCAGGAGCGCTGGTCGTCGTACCAAACGTAGCGCTTCTCCTCCCCCACGATGGTGTGGCGCACCCGACCGTCCGGCAGGGTCGCTGTGACCCGGGTCCAGCCGCCGTCCACCACCACCTGGGCGGTGGTCTTGCCCACTGTACCGTCCTCCCCGGTGGTCTCTACCGTGAGGGTACGGGCGTAGCTCTCCGGCCGCTCCAGGGTGGCCACCACCCGCTGGACCGTATCCACCGTGACCTCCACCCGCTGGTAGTCCCCCGCCGTACTGGCGGGCGTGGACGCTGAAGGGGTAGGGGTCAGGGTGGGGAGGATCACGCTGGGGGTCTTATGGAGCCAGTTGACGGAAAAGGCGGAAAACAGCGCCACAGCCATCACCACGGCCACCAAGACGGCGACCAGATTGCGGTGTCGTTTGTCCATGGCGCTGGGCCTCCTTTACGAAAAGTATTCCTGGATCGCCGCCGCGATCCGCCTGCAGGCCGTGCCGTCCCCGTAGGGATTGGCGGCATGGGCCATGGCGGCGTAGGCTCCCTCGTCGGTAAGCAGCTCTCGCGTCATGGCGAGGATGTCCTCCTTCTTCACCCCCGCCAGCTTCACCGTACCGGCGATGACCGCCTCGGGCCGCTCGGTCTCCCGGCGAAGGACAAGCACCGGCTTGCCCAGGGAGGGGGCCTCCTCCTGGAGCCCGCCGGAGTCGGTAAGCACCAGATGGCACCGGGCCATAAGGTTGTGCATATCCGCCACGTCCACCGGGGGGATAAGCCGGACGTTGGGCAGACCGTCCAGGTGACGGTGGGCCGCCTCCTGGACCACTGGGGACAGGTGGACGGGATAAACCAGCTCAACATCGTCAAATTCCCGGGCGACTTCCGCCAGGGCGGACAGGATGTCCTCCATGGGCTGGCCGTAGTTCTCCCGCCGGTGGCAGGTGACCAAAATGACCCGCTTTTTTTCAAAGTCCAGTTCACGAAGAGCCGACTCGGCAAAGGTATAGTCCTCCTTCACCGTAGTCTGAAGGGCGTCAATGACGGTGTTGCCCGTCTGATAGACCCCTTGGGTGATCCCCTCCCGGCGGAGGTTTTCCACATTGGCCTCGGTGGGACAGAAGTGAAGCGCGGCAATGCGACTCACCAGGCAACGGTTCATCTCCTCGGGGAAGGGAGAGTATTTATCGTAAGTGCGCAGTCCCGCCTCCACGTGGCCCACGGGGATCTTACCGTAAAACGCCGCCAGGGCGCCTACAAAGGTGGTGGAGGTATCACCGTGGACCAGCACCAGATCGGGCTTGGCTGCGGCCAGAACGCCCTCCATCCCGGTCAGCGCCTTGGCGGTGATGGTGAACAGGCTCTGGCGGGACTCCATAATATCCAAATCGTAATCCGGCTTCAGGCCAAAGATGTCCAGCACGCTGTCCAGCATCTGCCGGTGCTGGGCGGTAACGGCGCAGAGGCTTTCAAACGCCTCCTGCCGGGCCAGCTCCCGCACCAAGGGGATCATTTTGATGGCCTCGGGCCGGGTGCCGAACACCGAAAGGACCCGCAGTTTCTTCATGGCTCTTCCTCCCCTTCCCCGACCTCCTCTTCGTCGGTTTCAACTTCTCCGTCCGGTTCTTCCCGGTGAATACGCTTCTCGTTGTTGTTCAGATAGAGCCGCATGGCGATCCCTCCCGCCACGCAAAGGGCAAAGAGCACCAGCATGGCCCGCAGGGGCCCGGTGGTGGCCAGCACCACGGCGGACAAGCCCAGAATGGCGCTGATGATATAGAGGATGGCCACCGCCTGCTTCTGGGAAAAGCCCATGTCGATGAGCCGATGGTGGACATGGCTGCGGTCCGCGTGCATAGGGGACTGCCCGTGGGCGATGCGGCGGACAAAGGCAAAGCAGGTGTCAAAAATGGGCAGGCCAAGCATGAGGAAGGGTACCACAAAGGAGATGAACATGTAGTGCTTAAACAGCCCTTGGATGGAGATGACCCCCAGGGCAAAGCCCAGGAAGGTAGACCCCGTGTCCCCCATGAAGATCTTGGCGGGATTGAGGTTATAGGGCAAAAAGCCCAGACAGCCGCCCACCAGCGCGGCCACCAGGATGGGGGTCTGGGCCTCCCGCATCAGCAGGGCGATGACCAGAAGGGTCATGGAGCTGATGGTGGACACACCGCAGGCCAAGCCGTCCAGTCCGTCGATAAGGTTGACCGCGTTGGTCACCCCCACGATCCAGATCACCGATACAGGGATAGACAGCCAACCCAAGGGGTAGGTGAACAGATGCTCGATCACATTGCCGGAAAACACCGCCACCAGAGCTGCCACGATCTGGACCAGAAATTTGAACTTGGCGGGCAGATCGTAGATATCGTCAAAGATACCCAGGATGACAATGATGACCGCGCCCAGCATCAGCCCCCGGATATGACTGTCCAGGGCGCCAAACATCAGAACGCTCACCAAAAAACCCAAAAAGATGGCCAGCCCGCCCATCCGGGGGATGGGGCGGGAGTGCATCCGCCGCTCCGGGTCCTTGTCCTTGTTGGGGTCGTCCACCGCCCCCACCCGAAAAGCCAGGGCCTTCACAATGGGGGTGGTGATCAGCGCCACCATAAAAGAAACTCCCAGGGTACAGGCCACCAACCCCAACACTTCCAAACTGATATTCATGCTTCTCCTGACCTCACTTGGCTTTAGGGTTCCGTAAAGCCCACCTTTTTATAGACCTTGCCCAGGGTCCTGCCCGCCACCCGGCGGGCGCGCTCCGCCCCGGCGCGGTAGACGCTCTGGAGATACGCCTTGTCCTTCAGCAGCCGCTCGGTCTCCTCCCGGATGGGACGCAGGGTCTCCACCACCGCCTCGCCCACGGCGGGCTTGAAGGCGCCGTAGCCCTGGCCGTCGAACTCCCGCTCGATGTCCTCATAGCTCTTGCCGGTGGCCGAGGCGTAGATCTGCATCAGATTGGCGACTCCCGGCTTGTTGGCCGGGTCATAGCGCACACAATGTTCCCGGTCGGAGTCGGTGACCGCCCGCTTGAACTTGCGCATGATGTCCTCCGGCTTCTCCATGAGGAACACGCAGCCCTCGGGCTGGGACTTGCTCATCTTGCTCTCCGGGGTGCTCAAGGACATAATGCGCGCCCCCACCTTGGCGATGTAGGGCTCGGGGACCTTGAACACGTCGCCGTAAACGCCGTTGAAACGGGTGGCGATGTCCCGGCAGATCTCCACGTGCTGCTTCTGGTCCTCCCCCACGGGAACAAAGTCCGGCTGATAGAGCAGGATGTCCGCCGCCATGAGCACCGGGTAGGTGAAGAGCCCCGCGTTGATGTTGTCCGCGTTGCGGGCGGACTTGTCCTTGAACTGGGTCATGCGGGAGAGCTCTCCAAACATGGTGTAGCAGTCCAGCACCCAGCCCAGCTGACTGTGGGCGGGCACGTGGGACTGGATAAACAGCGTGCATTTTTCCGGGTCCAGGCCGCAGGCGATATAGTTGGCCAGCAGGGTGAGCACCCGCTTACGCAGCTGGGCGGGCTCCTGGCGCACGGTGATGGTGTGGAGATCGGCCAGGAAGAAATAGCAGTCAAACTCCTCGATCATGTCCGGCCAGTGGCGCAGGGGGCCCAGATAGTTGCCCAGGTGCAACTCGCCGCTGGGCTGGATGCCGGAGAGCATCACCTTTTTGCGGGGGACTGCCTCACCCGCTGTCATCGGATCAAAAACTTCTGCCATAAGGGTCACAGCTCCTTCTCAAAAAGCCGCCCGGGAGGAACCCGAGCGGCTCTTGGGTGTTTGATGGATATCAGCCGTCTATCTCCACGTCGTAGACAGGCTTGGCGGGGGCAGTCACACCGGCCGCGTTGCGGAAAGCAGACCGGGACTGGGAAATCTCCCGGCCAGCCTCGGCCACGGCCTCCTCCGCCCGGCGGAGGAGATCGTCGCAGTAGCTCTCGGCGGCGCGGCGCAGCTCTCTGGCCTGGGCCTCGGCCTGGCGGGTGACGTCGGTGGCCTTCTGCTCGCTTTGGCGCATGAGCTCACCGCTCTGCTGCTTGGCCAGGGTCATGAGCTGGTTCTCCCCCACCATCTGCTTGGCCTGCTCCTCCGCCTGCTTGCGGATAAGCTCCGCCTCCCGCTTGGCGGCGGCCAGGTAGTCGTTGCGGGTGGACAGAAGCTTGCGGGCCTCGGCAAATTCCACCGGGAACTGCGCCCGCACGTCGTCCAGAATATCCAGGGCCTTGTCCCGCTCCACCATGCACTTGTCCACGGTGAGGGGCACGCCCTTCGCCTCGTCGATCATCTCATAGAGCATATCCAACAGTTCTTCTACGCCAGTGGCCATCGTCATTACCTCCCACGATCCATTCTTTGTTGTACGTCCTCCATGATCTCTCTGGGGACAAAATCGCTTAGGTCGGCCCCGTGCCGTCCCATTTCCTTCACCGCGCTGGAGCTGAGATAGGTATACTTCGCGCTGGAGGTGAGGAACATGGTGTCAAGCCGGGGATTGAGCTTGCGGTTGATGAGGGCCATCTGGACCTCTTTTTCGTAGTCGGACACCGCCCGCAGACCCTTGACCAGGGTACACGCCTTTTGGAGCCGGGCGTATTCCGCCACCAGGCCGGCGTACTGGTCGATCTCCACATTGGGGAGCTTTTCGGTGACCCGCTTCAAAAGCGCCACCCGCTCGTCGGGGGTAAACATCCCGCCGGGCTTTTCCGAGTTGACCATCACGCACACCACCAACCGGTCAAAGCACCGGGCGGCCCGCTTGATGATGTTCAGGTGGCCCAGGGTCACCGGATCGAAGCTGCCGGGGTAGATGGCGGTCTTCATCGTCAGCCCTCCCGCCGATGGTAAAGTGTGAGCTTGATCTTGCCGTAGCGGTATTCCCGGCCCATCTCGTAGGGCGGGGCCAGGGGCGGAAGGATCTCCTCCACCCCAGTTTCGCATACTATTATACCATGTTCCGCCACAATGTCAATTCCCGCAATGGCTTCCAGGGATTTTTCTGCCAGCCCCGTCCGGTAGGGCGGATCCAGGAAGATAAGGCCATACTTCCCCGGTTTGGAGGCAACAAAGGCCAGGGCGTCCCGCTGAAGGACCTCAAAGCGGTCCGGGTCAGCCACCGTCTTGGCGTTTTCCGCCGTGACCCTGGCCGCCTCCCTCTTCTGGTCCACAAAGGTGACAAAGGCCGCGCCCCGGCTCAGGGCCTCGCAGCCCAGCTGCCCGGTGCCGGAGAAGAGATCCAACACCCGCCTGCCCTCAATGTCAAATTGAACGATGTTAAAAATGGATTCCTTCACCTTGTCGGTGGTGGGCCTGGTGTCCAGGCCGGGCAGGTCCTTCAGCCTCCTGCCCCGCGCCTCGCCGGAGATGATACGCATACCGGTCACGCTCCTTCCTTGGGTGGTTGAAAGTGATCATATACCGCCCGGGCAGTCCTTTTGTCTACCACCTGAGCCAGTTCCTCATAGCTTGCCGCCTTGATAGCGGTAATACTCTTAAAGCGCCGCAGCAGCGCCCTGCGCCGCGTCTCCCCCACGCCGGGAATGGCGTCCAGGGCGGAGCCCTTCACCGACTTGCTTCTCTGCTTGCGGTGGAACTCGATGGCAAAGCGGTGGGTCTCCTCTTGAATTTGGCCGATGAGGGCGAAGAGGGGCGGGTTGCCCTGGATGCCGAATTCCCGGCCCTGGGCGTCGATGAGGGCTCTCGTCCTGTGGCGGTCGTCCTTCACCATACCCACCGTGGGCACATGCAGGCCCAACTCCTTGAGCACGCCCTCGGCGATCTTCGCGTGTTCCTGTCCGCCGTCGATGAGAAAGAGATCGGGCAGGGCGCCAAAATCGGTATCCCCGTCCAGATACCGGCGCAGACGGCGCGTCAGCACCTCTTCCATGGAGTGGTAGTCATCAGGACCCTCCAGAGACTTGATCTTGAAGTGGCGGTAGTCCTTCTTCTTGGGCCGGGCATGCTCAAAGACGACCATGGAGGCCACCATGGCGTCCGCGCCCTCGTTGGAGATGTCAAAGGACTCAATTCGGTTCGGGGCCTTCTCCAGCCCCAATATCTTTCCCAGCGCCTCCAGTGTCTTGGACTGCCGCTCCTCCCGGCTGGTGGCCCGCTCCACCTCCTCCACGGCGTTGGTGCGGGCCAGGCGGATGAGCTCCAGCTTGGCCCCCCGCTGGGGGGTGACCAGGTTCACCCGCCGTCCGGCGGCCTCGGAGAGCATCCGGGTGAGGGCCACCTCGTCGTCCAGCTCACAGGGGAGCAGGATATCCCGGGGCAGGTCCTCCCGGCCACCGTAATACTGGCTCACCAGGGCGGAGATGACCTGTTCCTCCTCCCCCTCCATGGGGGTCTCGATGAGGTCCATATCCTTGGCCGCCAGCTCCCCCTCCGCAAAGTGGAGCACCACAAAGCAGCTCTTGGCCTGCCCCCGGAAAAAGCCCACCACATCGGTGTCCGCCAGACGACCTACCACCTTCTGCCGCTTGGAGAGCAGCTCTACGGCGCGGACGCGGTCCCGCAAAGCCGCCGCCCGCTCAAATTGCAGCTCCTCCGCCGCCTGGGCCATCTGGGCGTTCAAGTCCTTCAGGACCTCCCCCTGCTTCCCCTCCAGCAGGCGCACGATCTGCTCTGTGCTCTCCCGGTAGCGGCTCTGGTCCATCTCCCGGCGGCAATAGCCGTCGCACTTGCCCATGTGAAAGTTGAGGCAGGGACGGCCCTTGCCGATATCCCGGGGAAATTTCTTATGGCAGGTGGGCAGACGGAAGGTGTCCAGCAGGGAGTCGATGATGGCGTTGGACGCTCCCCGGGAGCCGTATGGTCCGAAGTACCGCGCCCCGTCCTCGGTCACCTTGTTGGAAAGGTCAAATCGAGGGTATTCCTCCTTCACCGTCAGGCGAATATAGGGATAGCCCTTGGAATCCTTCAGCAGGATGTTGTACTTGGGCTGGTGCCGCTTGATCAGGGCGCACTCCAGCACTAGCGCCTCAAACTCACTGTCCGCCACGATCACGTCAAAGTGGTGGATGGAGGAGACCATGGCCCGGGTCTTTTCCGTGTGGGAGGCCAGGTTGGCAAAGTATTGGCTCACCCGGTTTTTCAGTGCCTTGGCCTTGCCCACATAAATGACCTCATTCTGGGCGTTTTGCATGATGTACACCCCCGGCTTCAGGGGCAGGGCGTGGGCTTTTTCCTTCAGCTCGTCAAAGGTCACGGCGGTTCCTCCCTTCCACGGTTTTTACCAGTATAACACAAAAAGCCGGGTCCTGGAAGTCCAGGACCCGGCTTTTTTCGTTTTTGCTCAGTCGTCGAACTCGGTGTTGATCAGCTCCACCAGCGCCTCCACCGCGGCCTCCTCGTCGGCGCCGTCAGCGATGAGAGAGACGGTGGTGCCCTTCACGATCCCCAGGGAAAGAACGCCCAGAAGGCTCTTGGCGTTGACACGGCGGTCCTCACGCTCCACCCAGATGGAGCTTTTGAACTCGTTGGCCTTCTGAATGAAAAAGGTGGCGGGGCGGGCATGGAGTCCAACCTGATTGTTAATGGTGACATCCTTGACGTACATAGCTTTGTCCTCCCTGTATTCAGCGAAGTTCCCATTGTAAATATAGCATAGCAAATTCCCCAATCAGCGTCAACGTCAAAATCACCAAAGTTCTAGGGCATTTCAGCGGTTTCAGCGGCAAATTATCCAGATATCCCTATTTCAGCTCTACCACCGTCACGCCGTCCTCCCCCTCCCCGAAGCGGCCGGGACGGAAGGACTTCACATAGCGACTGCCCTTGAGGTGCGAGCGAACGGCGGCGCGTACCGCGCCGGTGCCCTTGCCGTGGATGATGACAGCGGTCTCCAGCTTGCCCATGAGGGCGTTGTCCAAAAACATGTCCAGACAGGCCAGGGCCTCATCTACCGTCATTCCCCGAAGGTCCAGCTCCCGGGCGGTGGACTCCATACGGAGGGGCCGGTGAACGGCGGCCGCCGCCTGCTTTTTCTTGGCGGCGGGGGCGGTCAGGCGGACCTCCTCCTGCTTGGCGGAGAGCTTCATAGCCCCCGCCTGGAGCTCCAACGTCCCGTCCCTGCGCACCGCCGTCACCTGGGCCTGGACGCCCATGGAAAGCAGCTCCACCGTATCTCCTTCCTCGGCGGGCCGGGTGGGGGGCGGAGCGGGCAGGTCGGGGACCGCCTGGGCCAGCTTGCCCTGGACAGCGTTGAGCTTGGACTTCACCGCCACCCGCCGCTCGTTGGTGTCGGCTTCAGCGTGACGGCGCATCTTATTGAGCTCCTTAAACGCCTCGTCGGCGGCTCTTCTGGCCTCGTCCACGATCTCCTGGGCCTCCGCCCGTGCCTGAGCGGAAGCCTTCTGCCGCTCTTCCTCCAGAGCCGCCCGGTAGGCCCGCGCGGCATCGGCGGACTGCTCCAGCTCCCGGCGCAGGGAGGCCGCCTGGGTCTGCTCCTCCTCCAGGGCCTTGCGCTGGGTCTCCAGCCGGGATAAGACCTCCTCAAAGCGGACATTCTCGCTATCCACCCGGGCAGAGGCCCGGTCGATGACCTCCTGGGAAAGGCCCAGCCGCCTGGAGATGGCAAAGGCGTTGGACCGCCCGGGCACGCCGATGAGCAGGCGGTAGGTGGGCGCCAGGGAATCTACGTCAAACTCGCAGGAGGCGTTCTCCACCCCTGGCGTGGTCATGGCGTAGAGCTTCAATTCCGCATAGTGCGTCGTGGCGGCCACCAGCGCCCCCAGCTGGCGGGTCCGCTCAATGATGGCGGCGGCCAGGGCCGCCCCCTCCACCGGGTCAGTGCCCGCTCCCAGCTCGTCGAAGAGGACCAGGCTGTCCTCGTCCGCCTCCTCCAAAATGCCCACGATGTTCACCATGTGGGAGGAGAAGGTGGAGAGGTTCTGGGCAATGGACTGCTCATCGCCAATGTCGGAAAGCACCTGGCCGCGCACGGCCACGGCGCTGTCATCCGCGGCGGGAATGTGCAGCCCGCACTGGGTCATGAGGGTCAAAAGGCCGATGGTCTTCAGCGTCACTGTCTTGCCTCCGGTGTTGGGCCCGGTAATGACCAGAGTGTCAAAGTCTCCCCCCAAGGAGAGGTCGTTGGCCACCGCCTTTTTAGGGTCCAGCAGAGGGTGGCGGGCCTTCTTCAGAGAGAGGACCCGGTCGGTGAGCTTCGGTGCGATGGCGTTCATGCGGCTGGCTAATTTCGCCTTGGCAAAGATCACGTCCAGCAGGATCAGGAGGTCATAGTCCATGGAGATGTCCTCCTGGAAGGAGGCGCACTCGGCGGAGAGAGCGGCCAGAATGCGCTCGATCTCCTTCTCCTCCTTGGCCTCCAGCTCCCGTAGCTCGTTGTTGGCCTTGACGACTCCCATAGGCTCGATAAAAAAGGTAGAGCCGGACCCGGACACATCGTGAACCAGACCGGGAATGGCGTTTTTATGCTCCGACTTCACCGGCACCACGAACCGTCCGCCCCGCTGGGTGATGATGGCATCCTGGAGATACTTGGCCTGGTTGGAGGAAATCAGCTTGTTCAAGACCTCCCGTACCTTCCCGGCGGCAGCCCGCTTGTGACGGCGGATGTCCGCCAGCTCGGTAGAGGCCGCGTCGGAGATGGTGTCCTCATCGGGGATGGAGGCGGTGATCTTTTCCTCCAGATACTTGTTGGCCGTCAGGGAGGTAAAGAGGTGGGCGATCACGCTGTCTCCCCCCGCGCCTCCGTATTCCTTACAGCCCCGGGCACTGCGCAGCACTCCCGCCACGTCCAGCAGCTCCCGTGTGTTTAGCGCGCCGCCCCGGTCCGCCCGGCTCAGGGCGCTCCCCACCGCCCGCACATCCCCCAGCGGGGGTGTGCCGTGGAGAACGGTGAGGGAAAAGGCGGCGGCGGTCTCATCCTGGAGCCGCTCCACCTCAGGCAAAGCAGTTTGGGGAAGGAGCGCCAGACAGCGTTCCTTCCCCTCTGTAGTCACTGCCTCCCCTGCCAGCAGTTCCAACACTCGGGGCAGCTCTAAGGTCTCTATGGATTTGCGAAACCGCTCGGTCATGTCGCGCTCCTTACTCGTTTTCCAGCCCGGCGTCCTCCGACGCAGCCTTTTTCTCCACCACGCACCACTCTACCCGGTGGTCAGCGATGGACTCCACCCGGACGGTCATCTCGGGCAGCTCCAGCTTCAAGTTCTTCTGTTCCCCGTCCTCAGGAATAACAGCCAAATGGGCGAACACTAGCCCGCCCAGAGTGTCGTACTCCTCCTGCTCGGGCAGCTCAATATCCAGCGTCTCGGCCACCGCCTCCAGCTCTGCGCCTCCGTTGATCCTCCAACGGCCGCCACCCAGGTCCAGGATATCCGGGGTGTCCTGGGGATCGAACTCATCGTATATATTGCCCACGATCTCCTCCAGCAAGTCCTCCAACGTCACCAGACCTGCCGTGCCGCCGTATTCGTCCACCACGATGGCCATATGTACCTTGCGGCTCTGCATATCCCGGAACAGCAGGTCGGTGCGGACCGTCTCGGGGACAAAATAGGGGTCGCGCAGCAGCTCCCGCAGAGCCTTGGGCTCCGAGCGCTGGGTGTTGAGCAGATAGTCTCTGGTGCTAAGAATGCCAATGATGTCGTCGGGGTCCTCCGCGTAAACGGGGAACCGGGACAGGCCGGACTCCTCGATGGTCTTCAAAATTTCCGACCGGGTGTCCTCCACCTGGAGGAACACCATATCCGTGCGGTGGATCATCACGTCCTCGGCGGTGGAGTTGTTGAACTCGAAGATGTTCTCGATCATCTCCCGCTCCTCCTGCTGGATGGCGCCGGTTTCCTCCCCCGCGTCCACCAGCTGGCGGATCTCTTCTTCCGAAACCTTTTCTGTGGGGTCGGTCCTGCCGATGCCCAGCTTGTAAAAAACACCTCGTTTATAGAGCCGCCAAACGCCCCAGACCAGCAAAGCGATACCCAGGCCGATGCCAATGCCGATGATAAGCCACGATCGGTCGTCCACGAAATGATTCCCCCTAAAATTTCAGGTCAATTTCTATGGCATATGCCATAGTTACCGCCTATTATACCACATTTTTTTCGTTTGTCCAGTAGGGCGCGACTCTCGACGCGCCGCCGCCCCCCGTCTCTACGCCCCTGTCAGGCGCTCTGCCAGAGCAGAATACCGCCGCTGGGGCTTGTTGTTCTCCACCATGCGGGCAAAGACCCGCTCGTCCCCTACGCCGATGAATAACTGTCTGGCCCGGGTCACGCCGGTGTAGAGAACGCTCCGGGTGAGCAGCATGGGCGCGGCCTCCAGGCAGGCCAGCGCCACCGCGGGGTATTCGCTGCCCTGGGACTTGTGGACGGTGACGGCGTAGGCCAGCTCCAGCTCCCCCAGCGCCTCCGGGGTATAGAGGACCTGCTTGCCGTCAAAGTCCACCGTCAGCGCCGCGCCGTCCGGCTCCACGTTTACAATCTCTCCGATGTCCCCGTTAAAGATCCCCAGGCCGCTCTCCCCTTTTCCCGGGTCCAGCCACATGACGTCATAGTTGTTTTTCACCTGCATCACCCGGTCCCCCAGGCGGAAGGTCACGCTTCCAAACACCTTTTCCGGCCTGCCGGGGGCAGGCGGGTTGAGGGCCGCCTGGAGCTCCTTGTTGAGGTTCACTGTTCCGGTCAGCCCCCGCCGGGTCGGAGAGAGCACCTGCACCTGATTGGAGGGAATACCCATCTTGCCGGGCAAGCGGGTCTTCACCAGCTCCACGATGGTTTCCACCGCTTTTTGGGGATGGTAGCGCTTGAGGAAGAAAAAATCCCCGTCGAAGGAGCGCAGCTGGGGGACGATGCCGTGGTTGATCTCGTGGGCAAAGCGGACGATGGCGCTCATCGCCGCCTGACGGAAAATTTCAATGAGGGAGACAGCGGGGATGACCCCGCTTTTCAGCAGGTCGGCCAGCAGACAGCCCGGCCCTACCGAGGGCAGCTGGTTGGGGTCGCCCACCAGCACCAGACGGCAGTCGCTCCGCAGGCCCGCCAGCAGCGCGGCCATGAGCGGGATATCCACCATAGAAGTCTCATCCACGATCACCGCGTCCGCCTTCAACGGGTCGGATTGGTCATGGGTAAAGACCAGCTGTCCAGTGGCGTCGTCAAAGTGGGTCTCCAGCAGGCGGTGGATGGTATACGCCTCCTGGCCGCAGGTCTCTCCCAGCCGCTTGGCCGCCCGCCCGGTGGGCGCGGCCAAAGCGGTCGCCAGCCCCATGGACTCAAAGAGGGCCAGCGCCCCCCGCAGAGAGGTGGTCTTACCTGTGCCCGGTCCCCCGGTGAGCAGCATCACCTGCCGCTTGGCGGCCAGCTCCATAGCCTCCAGCTGGAGGGGAGCGTATTCGATGCCCTGCTCCGCTTGGATGCGCGCCACCACCTTGTCAAAGCCCGGCGGCACGGGCAGCTCCAGCCGGGCCATTTCCTCCAGGCGGACCGCCACATAGGTCTCGGCGGTATGGAGCTCGGCCAGATACGCGCTGTCCCGTCCCCGCACCGTCTCCCGCACCACCTGGCCCCGGCGGACCAGCTCCTCCAAAGAGCCGAGCAGAGCCTCCGGGCTTTCCAAATTCAAAAGGCGGGTGGTGGCGGGCAGGAGCTTGTCCACCGGAAGAAACGTGTGGCCGTTGCCTGCGTTGTGGCGCAGCTCAAAGAGCAGGCCCGCCTCCAGCCGCTGGGGATCCGCGGCCTCCACCCCCAGCTCAACCGCCAGAGCGTCGGCGGTCTGAAAAACCACGTCCAGCCCCGGCTGGGTGAGCAGATAGGGCTCGTCCTTTACCCGCTCCAGCGCGTCCAGCCCATAGCGGCGGTAAAGGGGCAGGGCAAGCTCCGCGGACAGCTCATGGCGGCGCAGAAAATCCAGCAGACGGCGCATCCCCATCTGCTCCCGGAACGCCTCGCCAATGGCCTTGGCCCGCTTGGGACTGATGCCCTTGATGGCGTGCAAATGCTGGGGGTGCTCCTCCAGCACCTCCAGCGTCTTGTCTCCAAAGGCCTCCACCAGGATCCGGGCGGTGGCTGGGCCGATGCCCTTCACCGCCCCGGAGGACAGATATTCCAAGATAGCGTCCGCCCCCTGAGGAAGGGAGTGCTCCACTGTCTTCGCCTTGAATTGCGCGCCATAGGTGGCGTGGTGACCCCAAAGTCCGGTAACGGTCAGGGTCTCCCCCACCGACACCCCCGGCATACAGCCCACCACGGTGGCAGGCTCGTCCAGGCCCTCTGCCAGCAGGCGGAGGACCGTGTAACCGTTTTCCTCGTTGCGGTAGACCACGCTGTCTACCTTCCCCTCCAACCGTGGCGCCTCAACGTCCACGCCTCCACCTCACTTCTCTTTCCCTCTCCGCCGCCAAAGGCGCCGCCAGGCCCAGTGGGCCGTCTGCACCACACCTACGGCGGCAAAAAACGCCAAGATACTGTCCCAAAACAGGCCCATGGTCCTCACCTCTGGGCCAGTCTATGCCTAGATAAAGATCGCGGTGACCCCGGCGGTGAGAAAGGAGACCACCACCGCCGCGATGACCACCCCCAGGGCAATGGCGGGAAAGGCCTTTTTGATGCGCATATCCATAAAGGCCGCCACCAGGGCTCCCGTCCACGCCCCCGTGCCGGGCAGGGGAATGGCCACCAGAACGCAAAGGCCCCAAAAGCCGTATTTGTTCACCGTCTCCCGCTTTCCCTCCGCCTTGCGCACCAGCCGGTCCACCATGC
The DNA here is from genome assembly GCA_910579775.1 of uncultured Oscillospiraceae bacterium. Lineage (GTDB taxonomy): Bacteria > Bacillota > Clostridia > Oscillospirales > Oscillospiraceae > MGBC124762. The sequence continues at coordinate 46,056 of CAJTUE010000008.1, forward strand.
GGTTGAGCTTTGGTATTTTTTTGCGCAAAAAGGCGAACACCCGGCGCACATAAATGATGATAAAAGGCACGGGGAGAAGGTTGCCCACAATGGACGCCGCCGCCGCCAGCCAGATGTTGAGTCCAAGTACGTTGTGCCCAAAGGGGATCGACCCCCGCAGCTCCACCACCGGCGCCATGGCCATGAGGGCGGTGTATAAAAGCTCGCCAAAGAAATTTTGCTCCAGCCAGAGCTGAAGGGCCTGCATAGGGTCCACCTCCTTGTCATCAAAATGCTCAGGCCGGGGGACCCGGCCTTCCGCAAATTCTCGGCCTGTCGGCCTCAAATTTACGCGCCTGCTGGCGCGTCCCCGCTCTCACGGGCGCCATCTATCTGTCCCGTAGGGGCGGATGTCCTCATCCGCCCGCCGGACACCGCCTCGCGGCTACAGCACGTTCTTCAAATACTGTCCCGTATAACTCTCCTTACACTTCGCCACATCCTCCGGCGTGCCGGTGCAGACGATCTGCCCGCCGCCGTCTCCCCCCTCAGGGCCCAGGTCGACGAGGTAGTCGGCGGTCTTGATCACGTCCAGGTTGTGCTCAATGACAACCACTGTGTTCCCCCCGTCCACGAACCGCTGGAGCACGTCGATGAGCTGGTGAACGTCGGCGGTGTGCAGGCCGGTGGTGGGCTCGTCCAGGATATAGATGGTGGAGCCGGTGGAGCGTTTGGAGAGCTCCGTGGCCAGCTTCACCCGCTGGGCCTCGCCGCCGGAAAGCTCGGTGGAGGGCTGGCCCAGGCGGATATAGGAAAGCCCCACCTCCGCCAGGGTCTTGAGCTTGTTGTAGATCCTGGGCAGATTCTCAAAGAAGGGCAGGGCCTCGTCCACCGTCATGTTGAGCACATCGTAGATGTTCTTGCCCTTGTACTTGACCTCCAGGGTCTCCCGGTTATACCGCTTGCCCTTACAGACCTCGCAGGGGACATAGATGTCCGGCAAAAAGTGCATTTCGATCTTCAGCAGGCCGTCCCCCTGGCAGGCCTCGCACCGCCCGCCCCGGACGTTAAAGGAAAACCGCCCCGGCCCGTAGCCCCGGCTTTTGGCGTCCTGGGTGGCGGCAAAAAGGTCCCGGATGTCGTTAAATAGCCCCGTATACGTAGCGGGGTTGGACCGGGGAGAGCGGCCGATGGGGGACTGGTCAATGTTGATGACCTTGTCCAAGTACTCCATCCCGTCGATGCCGTCGTGCTTTCCCGCCCGGGTCTTGGCCCGGTTGAGCTGGGCCGCCAGGGACTTATACAAGATCTCATTCACCAGAGAGGACTTCCCCGACCCGGACACACCTGTGACAGCGATGAAGGTCCCCAGGGGGAACGCTACGTCCACCCCCCGTAGGTTGTTCTCCCTCGCCCCCCGCACTACCAGGGAGCTTCCGTTGCCCTTGCGCCTCTCTGTGGGCACGGGGATGAACCGCCGCCGGGCCAGATAGTCGCCGGTGACTGATCCAGTTGTGTTCATGACCTCCTCCGCCGTACCGCAGGCCACAATGCGCCCCCCGTGGACCCCCGCGCCGGGACCCACGTCGATGAGGTAGTCCGCCTGGCGCATGGTGTCCTCGTCGTGCTCCACCACCAGCAAGGTGTTGCCCAGATCCCGCAGATGCTTCATGGTGCTCAGCAGCATGTCGTTGTCCCGCTGGTGAAGGCCGATGGACGGCTCGTCCAGAATATACAGCACCCCCATGAGAGAGGAGCCGATCTGGGTGGCCAGACGGATGCGCTGGCTCTCCCCGCCGGACAGGGTGCCCGCCTGACGGCTGAGGGTAAGGTACTGGAGCCCCACCGACTGCAAAAAATGGAGGCGGGAGCGGATCTCTTTCAGGATCTGGTGGGCGATTATCTCCTGGGTGGGGGTAAGGGCAAGCCCCTCCATAAATTCCAAGGCCTTGGTCACCGACTTGGTGGTAAACCGGTAGATGGACTCGCCCCCCACCGTCACCGCCAACGATTCCGCTTTGAGCCGCTGGCCCTGGCAGTCGGGACAGGGCACCTGGCTCATCAGCTCCTCCAGCTCCCGGCGGGAGGCGTCCGACTGAGTCTCCCGGTAGCGGCGCTCCACGTTGGGGATGATGCCCTCAAAGGGTTGGTTGAGTACCCCCTTGCCGTTGGCCCGGTCATATTCCAGACGAAGCTTTTCCCCTTTTGTTCCGTAGAGGATCACGTCCACGACCTCGTCAGACAGCTCCCCCACAGGGGTTTCCAGATTAAAGTGATATTTTTTCGCCAGGGCGTCGAAATACATCCGGGCGATGCTGTCCCCCCGGACATTGTTCCAGCCATAGGCGGCGATGGCCCCGTCCAGCAGGGACTTCTTCTTGTCGGGGATGACCAGGTCCGGGTCGCACTTGAGCTGGAACCCCAGGCCGGTGCAGGTGGGGCAGGCCCCGAAGGGGTTGTTGAAGGAAAACATGCGGGGGGTGAGCTCCTCGATGGAGATCCCGCAGTCCTCGCAGGCATAATTCTGGGAGAAGGAGATGTCCCGGTCCTCCCCCACCACGTTTATCACCGTCAGCCCTCCCGCCAGGGCGGAGGCGGTCTCGATGGAGTCAGTGAGACGGCGGCGGATGTCGTCGCGCACCACCAGGCGGTCCACCACGATCTCGATGTTGTGCTTCTTGTTCTTGTCCAGCTTGATCTCCTCGGTCAGCTCATAGAGAGAGCCGTCTACCCGCACCCGGACATAGCCCGACTTGCGGGCGTCCTCCAACACCTTGGCGTGCTCCCCCTTCTTCCCCCGGATGACCGGGGCCATCACCTGGATGCGGGTGGCCTCGGGCAAGGCCAAGATCTGGTCCACGATCTGATCGATCGTCTGCTGGTGGATCTCCTTGCCGCACTTGGGACAATGGGGCGTTCCGATCCGCGCCCACAAAAGGCGCAGATAGTCGTAGATCTCGGTCACCGTGCCCACGGTGGACCGGGGATTTTTGGAGGTGGTTTTCTGATCGATGGCAATGGCGGGAGAAAGCCCCTCGATATAGTCCACATCCGGCTTCTCCATCTGGCCCATGAACATGCGGGCATAGGAGGATAGGGACTCCATATACCGCCGCTGGCCCTCGGCGTAGATGGTGTTGAAGGCCAGCGAGGACTTCCCCGACCCGGACAGGCCGGTGACGACCACCAGCTTGTCCCGCGGAATGGTCACGTCCACGTTTTTCAGATTGTTCTCCCGGGCGCCCTTGACAAAAATATGATCCAGCATAGTCTTTTCTCCCGTATCGCAAAAATGTATCCGTTCCTGTCAATTGAACGGATACATTCTAGCACATTTGTTCCAACTCGTCAACACGTTTTTGCCGTCTGCCGGTGAAGGATGGCGGTGGCGGTCCCGGTGACCAGCACAGGGAGATAGAATGCCAGCGTCCGGCTCAGCAGCATAGCCGCCGCCACCAGGTCGCCGCCGAAGATCCCCCGGTAGGCGCTTAAAAACGCCCCCTCAGCGGCACCTACTGTACCCGGGATAGGCACGCAGCTCACCGCCAGATACACCAGCGCCTGGGTGCTCACCAGCCGCAGGGCGGTGCACCCCGTCAGCCCCAGCGCCCGGTATACCGTCCAGGGGATGAGGTAACGCACCGTCAGCTGTACCGTGCACGCCAGCAGCAGTTTCCCCACCAGTGCGGGGTGGCTTCGGATCACCGCCGCGCCGTTCCGGTAGTCCTCCAGCTGCCGCTCCAGCCCCGCCTCCGCCTTGGGGAGGTCCCGGACCAGCCGCAGCCGCGCCCCCAGCTTCAAACACCAGCGGCAAAACCGCTCCGCGGGCCCCGGCTTCACCAGCAGAAAGATCATTCCCGCCGTCAGCACCGCGGTGGCGGTGAGGCTGTACCCCAACAGCACCCCAAGTCCCGTCCCCAGCGACGCCGGGGCCTCCGGGGCCAGAAAACACGCCGCAATCCCCCACGCCACCGCCACCACCTGGTAGACGATGGTGAACAAAAGCATCACCAGGGTGCCGTGGGCCGCGCTCACCCCCCGGCGGGCCATGTAAAACACCTGGGCAGGCTGTCCCCCGGTGGAGGAAGGGGTAATGGAGCTGAAATAAAACCCGGCGGCGGCAAACTGGACACAGTGGCGGTAAGGGATCTTGTGGCCCATGGCGGAGAGGGCCAGCTTGTTCTGCACCCCCTCCATGCCGGTGTAGCAGAGCATCAGACAGCCGCCCAGCACCAGCCAGGGCCACCGGGCCAGCTTCACTGCCGCCCAGACCTGCCCGGCTCTTCCGCCGCCCAGCACCAGCCAAAGGGTGGCGCACACGATGACGGCCATCACCGCCATGCTCACAAGATCCCGTTTTTTAAGCATACCTTCGCTCCTCGGTCAGTTGATCCATCAGTTCCTCCAACCCCTTGTCATCCAGTCTCGCCCGCAAGGCTCTCATACGTCCTCGCATCTCGGACAGAGCCGCAGGATCGGCCAGCAGCTCCTCCAGCGCGGCCAAACACGCCGCCTTCTCCTTCCCCGCCACCCGGCCCATGCCCTCCCGGACCAGGAAGTCGGCATTGCGCCGCTCCTGCTCCCAGAAGGGTTCCCAGGCCAGCATAGGGGTGGCGGAGAAAATCGCTTCAAAGGTGGTGGCGCCGCCGGGCTTGGAAAGCACCAGATCGCTGCGCTTCATATATTCGTATACCTCCGGGGTGTAGCCCAATACCTGGATGTTGGGATATCTCCCCACCAGACGTTCAAACAGCCGCCTGTTTCCTCCGGTGATGAGGGTGGTCTTGACGTTGGGCAGGGCGTTGAGCGCGGTGTAGAAATCCTCGTCCCGGGGCAGCAGTCCCTGCCCACCGCCCATGATGAGCAGCCTCCGCTCCCCGTCTCCGGCCCGGGCGGCAGCCTCCTTGAACTCCCGCCGCACCGGAATGCCGGTGACCGAGACGCGCCGGGGGTCCACCCCCCTGGCCACAAAGGCGTCCCGCACCGCCTCCGCCCCCACCAGATAGCCGTCGCATTCCCGGCACAGCCACTCGCCGTGGCCGGTCACGTCGGTAACGCAGGTGAGCAAGACGCCACGGTAGCTCCCAAGCTTTTTGCACCGGCCCACCAGCTGGGTGCACAGGGGATGGGTGGAGATGACCATGTCGGGGCGACGCTCGGCCAGCAGCTCCTCCGTGGCCTGCAAAAAGGGCCGGGCGTGGATGGGCAGCAGATCCCCCGTCCCCCGCTCGGTCAGACGGTACACCAGGTTATAAAGGGCCGGGGTCCAGGTGACAAAAGCCTGAAAGAGCTTATAGACCGCCCGCTCCATGCCGGGGACGGCGTAGGACACCACGTCCTCCACCTCCACTATATCATCGTGGCCGGAGAAAAGCAATTCCTGTTTCAGAGACTGGGCCACCGACCAGTGGCCCATATTGAATCTTCCCGTCAGGATCAGGATCTTCACGCTGTCTCACCTCGTTTGTCTTCGTATGAAAAAATGATAGCATGACAATCTTGAGAAAACCCTGCTTCCTTTCTTAAGACTTTCTAAAACTTTGCTGAAAATTCTCCAAACCCCGCGGATAGTCTTCCCACCTCTGGGACAGGCTAACAAAAAAGGAGGACATTTTATGTGGAAACGAACGCTTTGCCTCACTCTGGCCGTACTGCTGCTCCTGTCTGTCCCCGGCGCTCTGGCGGTCACCTACCGTCAGGGCTCCGCGGGTGAGCAGGTGCGCACCATTCAGCAGAAGCTGAAGCGCTGGGGCTATTATGACGGCGCGGTGGACGGGATCTTTGGCTCGGCCACCCGCCGGGCCGTGGTGTCCTTTCAGAAGAAAAACGGTCTGGCCGCCGATGGGATCGTAGGGCCCAACACCCTGCGCGCCCTGGGGATGCCCGTTTCGGGGAGCGGCAGCGTCTCCTCCGGGACCTCCGCCCAGGACCACGACGCAGCCCTGCTGGCCAAGGTCATCTCCGCCGAGGCCCGGGGAGAGCCCTACGCAGGCCAGGTGGCGGTAGGAGCGGTGATCCTCAACCGCATCGAGCACCCCTCCTTCCCCTCTACCCTCGCCGGAGTGGTATATCAGCCGGGGGCGTTCACCTGTATGGTGGACGGACAGATCGACCAGCCGGTGGCCGAGTCCGCCCGCCGGGCCGCCCAGGAGGCTCTGGGCGGCTCTGATCCCTCGGGCGGAGCCATCTATTACTTCAATCCCGCCACCGCCACTTCCTCCTGGATCTGGTCCCGACCCCTTATCAAGGTCATCGGAAAGCACAGATTTTGCAGTTAGCCTCGCTCCTTTGACATTCTTCTCTCAAAACTTGGTATATACTCTCTGAAACACGTGAAGCTTGTACCAAGGAGGGACTGTCATGTCCGACGAAAAGGGAAACGAGGGAAAAACTCTGGCGCCAAGGCAGGAGGCCCGCAAGCTCCCGCCCCGGGAGGTCCCAGGCCCGGTGTGGCGGACCACTGCGGCACGGCGTGGCCTGGAGTGGGCGCTCCGCCTCACCCTGGCGGCAGCGCTGGCCGCCGGACGGATACCGGGGGGAGGCAGTCCCTTTGGCGTCGCCCTGGTGGCCGCCAGCGGCGCCGGTGCGGGGGGCTTTGCCACCCTGCTGGGCGCTGTGGGCGGATACTTATTGAGCTGGGGACTGGACCAGGCCCTGCGCTATGCCGCGTGCGGCATCCTTGTGTTCTCCGCGTCCTTTGCCTTTTACGACCTTCCCATTTATCAAAGGTCTTGGTTTATGCCCCTCTCCGCCGCCCTGCTCAACGCCCTGACTGGTCTGGTCAGTCTACAGCAGCAGGCCCGCCTTCACCCCGCCGTCTTTTTCCCCGCCCTCATCCTGGAGACCATCCTGACCGCCCTGTCCGCTTACGCCTTTCGGGTGGCCCTCGCCCGCCCACGAGGGCGGCGGGAGTCCCCGCCTACCCCCGACCACACCGCCGTCCAGTCCGCCCAGCGTCGGCTCCGCCAGGCCGCCGCCGCCTTTCAGCAGGTGTTTTCCTCTCTGAAAAGCGTTTTCCCCGCCAGAGCCGCCGACGGGGACGAGGACCCCGCCGTCATCTACGACCGGGCGGCCAACCGGGTCTGCGGCCGTTGCGCCCTGCGGGACCAGTGCTGGCAGAGCCTCTATCAGGACACCCATGACCTGCTCAACGCCGCCCTTCCCGGCCTGCTGAAGGCCCGGCGGGCCTCCGCCGCCGGATTTCCCCAGCGCTTCCGGGACCGGTGCGTAGACCTGCCCGGCTTTGTGACAGCGGTGAACGAGGAGCTGCAGGCTTATCTTCTGCGCCGCCAGTATGACCGCCAGGTGGGCCAGAGCCGCCGAGCGGTGTGCCGCCAATATGCCCAGCTGGCGGAGGTGCTGGAAGACGCGGCGGCGGCCATAGCCCCTTCCCTGACCCTCCTTCCACCCAAGACCCGCCGCCAGATACTGACGGCGGTGGTGGGGGTAGCGGGACGAAAAAAGGCGGGGGAAACAGTCTCCGGCGACGCCTGCTCCTGGTTCAAGGAGGACAGTGGAAGGCTCTGCCTCCTTTTGTGCGACGGTATGGGCTCGGGGCGGGAGGCCCGAAAGGAGAGCGAGCTGGCTATCGATCTTTTGGAAAAGTTCCTTAAAGCGGGCTTCTCCCCCGAAAACGCCCTGAAGACCTTGGACCAGGCTTTTTGTCTGCGGCTGGACGAGGCCATGGGCTTTTCCACGGTGGATCTGCTGACTCTGGACCTTTGCTCCGGCGAGGCCGCCCTCTACAAGCTGGGCTCCGCCCCAAGCTATCTCAAACAGGGAGGCACCGTCCGCGTTCTGCGCGGCAGAGGCTTTCCCCCTGGACTGTCCACCGAGGGCGGCGGCGTTGCGCCCGCCCCCCTCGCTCTGCGGCTTGGGCCGGGAGACTGTCTGGTCCTGCTGACCGACGGAGTGTTGGACGATCCAGAGGGGGAGGACGGCTGGCTTCGGGAGGACCTGATGCGCTTTGAGGGAGATTCCCCTGCCGCCCTGGCCGAGGCCGTGGCGGACCACAGCGACGCCGCCGGGGACGACAAGACCGTTCTGGCCCTCCGGGTGGGGCTTCGAGACCTCTCCGCTCCCCGGCGGTCCGACCGAACAGAGGTATAAAAATACTCCGCCGGGAGCACTCCCGGCGGAGTATTTTTCTCTAACTGGTTTACTCGGACAGCGCGTCCTTGATGGCGTCAAAGAGGGTGTCCTGCCCCTCGGCCATGACCAGGAGAAGGGTGCCATCGTCCAGGGTCTCCAGCTTGGCGGAGGCGGCGATCTCGTGCTGGTCCTCCAAATAGTTCTCAAAGGCCGCCTTCTGGGACTTGATATAATTCTCCAGCCCCGTCTTCACCGTCTCCTCCTTGCCCTCGGCGGGCTTGGCCGCCACGATGGCGTAGGCGTTGACGTTCATCAGGGACAGGGAGACGCCGTAGGCGTCCACGTCCTCCTCGGCAAAGCCCAGCACGGTGAAGGTCATCTCCTCCTCCATCTCGTCCGTAAAGCCGTTGGCGTTGGTGATCACGGGGAAATACTCGTTCATCTCGCTGTCCCGGGCGGCCTGGATAGCGTCGGAATAGGCGGCGGCGTACTCCTCGGGCGTCTTTGCAGCGTCCGGCTTCCCCCCTTGCTTCTTCGCGCAGGCGGTGAGGCTCAGGGCCAGAACCAGCAGCAGGGGCAGCAGTCGTTTCATCAGTTTCATTTCAATTCCTCCTTTGGAAAGTTGAGCCAATTTTTCAAAAGCCTTTTCTTAGACGATCACTTTTTCATCTTGTTCCACCCGCAGGCAGAGACAGCTTCCCGACCGCAGCTCTCCCTCCAGCAGCCCACGGGCGGCCCGGTCCTCCACCTCTCTGGCGATGAGCCGCCGGAGCGGGCGGGCGCCCGCTCCCTCCCGGGCGGCGCGGCGGGCCAGCGCCTCCACCTGGCCGGGTGGCAGCTCCAGCCGCACCCCATGGCGGGCCAGCCGCGCGCCGCTCTGATCCAACAGCTCCCGGGCAATGGCGGTCATGGCGGTCAGGTCCAGGGGATCAAAGAGGACGATCTCGTCCAGCCGCCCCAAAAACTCCGGGCGGAAGAACTCCTTTGCCGCGCTCATTGCCGCCTCCCGGCGGCGCTTGGCCCCGTCGGCGTCCCCGTCCCCGAAGCCCAGAGCCACCGCCCGCTCCCCCAGCTTGTGAGCCCCCAGGTTGGAGGTGAGAACGATCACGGCGTTTCGGAAGTCCGCCTTGCGGCCCTGTCCGTCTGTGAGAGTCCCCTCCTCCAGGATCTGCAGCAGCAGGTCCAGCACGCCGGGATGGGCCTTCTCCACCTCGTCGAAGAGCACCAGGCTGTAGGGCTGGCGGCGCAGGCGCTCGATGAGCTCTCCCCCGTCGTCATAGCCCACATAGCCCGGCGGTGCGCCCACCAGTCGGGCGGCGGTGTGCTTATCGGTGTACTCCGACATATCGAAGCGTAGCAGACGGTCCTCGCCGCCGAACAGCGCCTTGGCCAGTTCCCGGCACAACTGGGTCTTGCCCACCCCCGTGGGCCCCAGGAAGAGGAAGGAGCCCGCCGGGCGGCGTGGATCCTGAAGCCCCAGCCGCCCCCGGCGCACCGCCTGGGCCACCGCCTGGACCGCCCGGGGCTGGCCGACCACCGCCCGGCTCAGTTCTGCTTCCAGCCCTGCCAGCCGCTCTCGCTCCCCCAGGGTCAGCTCCTCCACCGGGATGCCCGTCCACATCGCCGCCACCTTGGCCACCGTCCGGGCCGTGACCTCTCCCTTCCAGCCCCTCTGCCAAGGAAAGGGAGTTCCTCCCTTGTGGGTGGTGCGGGTGAGAGCGGCGGCCTCGTCCATCAGGTCCACCGCCTTGTCGGGAAATCGGCGCTGGGGCAGATATCGGCCGGCCAGGTCCACCGCCGCCTCCAGCGCGGCGTCGGGGATGTTGAGGCCGTGGTGCTGCTCATAACGGGGCCGCAGGGTCTTGAGAATGGTCAGGGTCTCCCGCTGGGTTGGCTCGTTGACGGTGACGGGCTGGAAGCGGCGCTCCAGGGCGGCGTCCTTTTCAATGTAGCGGCGGTATTCGGAGACTGTGGTGGCCCCCAGGACCTGCAGCTCCCCCCGGCCCAGGGCGGGCTTGAGCAGGTTGGCCGCGTCGATGGCCCCCTCCGCGCTCCCCGCGCCCACCACGGTGTGCAGCTCGTCGAGAAAGAGGATCACATCCCCCACCCGGCGCAGCTCGGCCAGGATATTGCGCACCCTCTCTTCAAATTCCCCCCGGTATTTGGTCCCCGCCACCATAGAGGCCAGATCCAGGCTCAGCAGCCGCTTGCCCTTGAGGGCGGGAGGCACCGCGCCGTTGGCCATGGCCTGGGCCAACGCCTCGGCCACGGCAGTCTTGCCCACCCCCGGCTCACCGATGAGGGCGGGGTTGTTTTTGGTGCGGCGGGAGAGGATCTGGATCACCCGCTCCAGTTCCCTGTCCCGGCCCACCACCGGGTCCAAACGGCCCAGACGGGCCAGAGCGGTCAGGTCTCGGGAAAACTGGTCGGTGAGGCGGGTGTCGGCGGTGCTCTGGCCGGAGCGGGCGGGCTGGTAGGGATTTCCTGCGGGATAGCGGCTGGATTCGGGATACATAGGCGGCCTCCTTGGCATGGGTGTTCCCTTCCAGTTTTGCCAAATCCGCCTTTGTGTATACCGCACCAAAATTTATCGTTGATTTTTTCGCACGGTTGTTGTAGAATGACCTTGAACAGCATGTGCTGTTTTACGAGCACTCATTCAGAATGGAACGGAGGTGTTTCCAATGGCCTATCAGATCAGCGGTGACTGCGTCAGCTGCGGCACCTGTGAGGGCGGCTGCCCCGTGGGCGCCATCTCCCAGGGCGACGGTCAGTACGTCATCGACGCCGGTGCTTGCATCGACTGCGGCAACTGCGCCGCCAACTGCCCCGTGGGCGCCATCTCCCAGGGCTGATTACATCCCCGTAAAAAAGGACTGAACGGCGCTGCCGTTCAGTCCTTTTTTGTGTGTCTGTACTCAGTTCTTCAAGCTCTGCATCGGGGCGGGAATGCGGCCGCCCCGGGCGATGAAGGCCGCCGCGCTCTCGGTGTGGACCGGCATGACCGGGGCGCTGCCCAACAGGCCGCCAAATTCCACCATGTCTCCCACCTTCTTGCCGGGGGCGGGAATGAGGCGCACGGCGGTGGTCTTGGAGTTCACCATGCCGATGGCCGCTTCGTCGGCCAGGATGGCGGAAAGAGTCTCGGCGGTGGTATCGCCGGGGACGGCGATCATATCAAGGCCCACACTGCACACGCAGGTCATGGCCTCCAGCTTGTCCAGGGTCAGCACCCCGCTTTGGGCCGCGGCGATCATCCCCTCGTCCTCGCTGACGGGAATAAAGGCCCCGGAGAGGCCGCCCACGGAGGAGCTGGCCATCACGCCGCCCTTTTTCACCGCGTCGTTCAAAAGGGCCAGCGCCGCGGTGGTGCCATGGGCGCCGCAGGTCTCCAGGCCCATCTCCTCCAAAATGCGGGCCACGCTGTCTCCCACCGCCGGGGTGGGGGCCAGGGACAGGTCCACGATACCGAAGGGCACATCCAGGCGGCGGGAGGCTTCCTGGGCCACCAGCTGGCCCATGCGGGTGATGCGGAAGGCGGTCTTTTTCACCGTCTCGGCCACCACGTCGAAGGGCTCCCCCTTCACCGCCTGGAGGGCGTGGTGCACCACCCCGGGGCCGGACACCCCCACGTTGATGACGCACTCGGCCTCCCCTACGCCGTGGAACGCCCCGGCCATAAAGGGGTTGTCCTCCACGGCGTTGCAGAACACCACCAGCTTGGCGCAGCCAAAGCCCGCCCGGTCAGCGGTCTTGGCGGCGGTCTCCTTGATCACGCGGCCCATTAAGGCCACCGCGTCCATGTCAATTCCCGCCTTGGTGGAGCCCACGTTGACGCTGGAGCACACCATGTCGGTGGTAGCCAGGGCCTCGGGGATGGAGACGATGAGCTTGCGGTCGGCGGCGGTGAAGCCCTTTTGCACCAGAGCGGAGAAGCCTCCAATGAAGTTGACCCCCACGGCCTTGGCAGCCTTGTCCAGGGCCACGGCGAAGGGGACATAGCTCTCTGTCTCGCTGGCCGCCGCCACCAGAGCGATGGGGGTGACGGAGAGGCGCTTGTTGACGATGGGGATACCAAACTCCCGCTCGATGGCCTCCCCGGTGGGGACCAATTTTTCCGCCTTGGCGCACAGTTTGTCGTAGATTTTTTGGCAGGCCCGCTTGGGATCCGGGTCGGCGCAGTCCAACAGAGACACCCCCATGGTGATGGTGCGGATGTCCAGATGCTGCTGGTCGATCATGCGGATGGTGTCCAGAATTTCAGATTGGTTAAACATTGGCATGGCGCTACCTCCTGGGTATCACGCTCGGGTTGGACGCGCTTTCGCCAGTTCTTTCGCCGCCCTTCCGAAAATGCCGCTCAGGGCCGCGCCCTTCGCCTGTTTTTCGGGTGCGGGCGGCTCCAAGCCCGGCGGCGCGTCTACCCTCGCGCTTAGATACGGTGCATCGCATTAAAAATATCTTCTCTTTGGATGCGGATGGAGAGGTTCCGCTCCGCGCCCTCGGCCTCCAGCGTCTCGGCCAGCTGGGCAAAGGGCAGGTCGCTTTGGGAGGCGTCCACCAGCATGATCATGGTGAAATACTCCTGCAAAACGGTCTGGCTGATGTCCAGCACATTCACGCCGTGGTCGGACAGTTTGGCGCAGACGGCGGCAATGATGCCCACCTGGTCCTTGCCGATGACGGTAACAATGGCTCGCATAATATTGACCTCCTTGATATTGTAGGGACGGGTTCCAAACCCGCCCGGTCACTCTCCCCTTTGCAGCTGGTCCAGGGTGAGACCAAAGGAATCCAGGAAGTGGTCCATGAAGTAATGCAGGCTCTTCAGGGGGTTGGCCTCCAGGGCGGCGGCCACCTGCCTGAGGGCGTCGTCAAACTCGTGGTTGCCCGCCTTGGTCTCCTCCACGCACTTGATGTAGGCCGAGAGCTTATCCGCGGCCTTCACCACCCGCTCCACCTCGGGGACGCAGGTCTCGCTGACGTAGGGGCGGTAGATGCCTTGCAGCTCCTGAGGCAGCAGGGCCAGCAGCCGCTCCGCCGAGGTCTGCTCCACCGCCTTGTAGGCGGTCTTGATCTCCGGGTTATAATACTTCACCGGAGTGGGCAGATCTCCGGTCAGGATCTCCGGCGCGTCGTGGTAGAGGGCGGCCACCGCCACCTCCCCCACATCCAGCGCGCCGCCGAACTTCTCATTTTCAATGACCGCCAGGGCGTGGGCCAGCACCGCCACCATGTGGGAGTGCTCGCTGACGTTCTCCGGCTGGACACTGCGCATGAGGCCCCAGCGGCCGATGTAGCGCATCCGGGACATGAGGGCAAAAAAGTGGTAGTCCAAGGGTCTCTCTCCTTGCAAAATTCCAGATTCTTTAGTACAATAAAACCTAAGTTATCATTATATCAAATTTTGGCGCAAGTGCAAGGGGTATTTATCATGCGGTTTGCCATTTTGACCTTGGGGTGCAAGGTAAATCAATACGAGAGTCAGGCACTGGAGCAGGCGGGGACCGCCCGGGGGCACACCCTGGGCGACCCGGACGACCCCGGCGGTCTGGACGCCTATATTGTCAACACCTGCACCGTTACGGCGGTGAGCGACCAAAAAAACCGCCAGCTCATCCGGCGGCTCCGCCGGGAGCACCCGGAGGCGGTACTGGCTGTCTGCGGCTGTTTTCCCCAAACCCACCCCGGCGCGGCGGAGGAGCAGGGGGCGGACCTGGTGTGCGGCACCGGGGACCGAAACGGCTTCTGGGCCGCGCTGGAGGGGGTCTTCACGCGCAAAGGCCCCGCTGTCACTCACATGGACGACGCCATGAAGCGGCGGGTCTTTGAGGAGCTGCCCGCCGGGGGGCTGTCCGGCCGCACCCGCGCGCTCCTGAAGGTAGAGGACGGCTGCTGTAACTTCTGCTCCTACTGCATCATCCCCTACGCCCGCGGCCCCGTGCGCTCCCTGCCTCTGGACAAGGCGGCGGCTCAGGCCGCCAAGCTGGCAGGCGAGGGATTTTTGGAGCTGGTGGTCAACGGCATTGAGATTTCCTCCTGGGGCCGGGACCTCCCCGGCAAGCCCACGCTCATTGCCCTTTTGGAGGCCCTGAGCTCCGCCGCCCCCGGCGTGCGTCTGCGGCTGGGCAGTCTGGAGCCCCGCACCATCGACGAGGATTTTTGCCGCCGGGCCGCCGCCCTGCCCAGCTTGTGCCCTCACTTCCACCTGTCCCTTCAGTCCGGGTGCGACAGGACGCTGAAGGCCATGAACCGCAAGTACGACGGCGGACGCTATCTCCGCTCGGTGGAGCTTTTGCGGCAGTATTTTGACGACCCCGGCGTCACCACCGACCTGATCGTAGGCTTCCCAGGGGAAACTGAACAGGATCACCAAGAGAGCCTGGCCTTTGTGGAGAAATGCGGCTTCTCCGCCCTGCACATCTTCCCCTACTCCCGCCGCCCCGGCACCCCGGCGGACAAGCTGCTTGGCCAAGTACCCAACGCTGAAAAGAAGCGGCGGGTCGCCCAGGCCGCCCAGGTGGCCGAGAGCCTGCGGCTGGCCTACTGGCGGCGTCAGGTGGGCAAGGTCTTCCCCGTTCTCTTTGAGGAGGAAAAGGACAGCCTCTGGCAGGGCCACGCGCCCAACTATGTGGCAGTGCGGGCCGAAGGCAAAAACCTCCACAACCAGGTGCGGCAGGTGCGCATCACCGGCCCAGGCGAGGAAAGCTTGTTGGGAGAGATCATAGAATAAGAAAAGCCTGGGCCGCGGCCCAGGCTTTTTCACGTTACTCTTGATTTCTTGGCAAATAGAGGAGGATGTCAGTCAAGTCACATTCCAGCAGGGTACACAGCGCGTCCAGCGTATTGGTGGAGACAGATTCCCCGGCCTTGAGGCGGCGTACCGTAGAGCTGCTGATCGCCCCCTTTACCTGTAAGGTATACGTGGTAGCCCCCTTGCGCTTCATGGTCTCCCACAATGGCGCGTATGATATCATCCGCCTCACCCCCTTGACATAGCTCTATTATTGCCTATAATTGTAATGTAGCGTTATAGGCAATATCGGCTATACCGGAAGGAAGGGTTGCCGATGGCAGAATTTTGCCTGGAGTGTATGCAAAAAATAAATGGCAGACATTATGATGAAATGGACTTTATCCTGTCTGACGATTTAGATCTCTGCGAAGGTTGCGGACAGTGGAAGCACGTTGTTGTCGTTCGACGGCGGCGTTCTCTTTGGGGCGATTTCGGTCTGCTTCTCAAAAAGGTTGCTATTACCATCTGGCGCAAGCGGACCAAAAAGTAAGAAGGCGGGACAGTGCAAGCACCGTCCCGCCTTCGCAATTGTCTCCCAATCACACGGCCTTGAGAGAGTTGGATGCCTTGTAGTAAAAGATGATCTCCAAAATACTGGCCACAAAGCTCACAATGGAGGCAATCACACCTGCCACACCGACAACAGCGCCCAGGACGGGCACCCAACCGGTCAGCGTGCAGAGGATGGAGACCACGGCGCAGCCGGCAGCCAGCTTCCAAAGGAGCTCTGCCCGGGCCGCCTGCTCTGCGTCGCCTTTTTCCGCCAGCAGTTCACCCGCGGCAGTGCAGATTAGATACGTGAAGACAAAGCCCAGCGCGTCAGAGATGATGCTTACCAGTCCGGCCAAAAAGCCTTCGTCAGGCACCAAGGCAGAGACGATCCCCAGCACCAGAGCGACAAGGGAAAGGTAGAACGCATTCTGGAAATTAGCGTGGGCGGTGCGGGCGGTATAGGGTCCTACAAACTGGAGCACAAACCCCGCAATCATCAGAAACGGGCAGGCGATCCATCCGATAATGGGAACGATCAGCGCTACAGCGCCCCCCAGCACGAAGATCACAGACAGGAAAAGATACCACAGGCCCTTCCCTGCCAAAGCAAAACGTTCATCCATGTAAGATCCTTCCTTTCTCAATTGACTCTTCAACAGCTTATGTACACAGGCGGAGCTTTAATCCTTCTTTTCCTCCACCATGTGAACATTCAAATGGTCGTAGGTCATCTCAATACCCGCCTGGTCAAAGGCGGCCTTGATCCCTTCGTTCAGGTCGTAGAACACATCCCAGTAGTCCCCCGCCGCGCACCAGGCCCGCACATGATATTCGATGGCGCTGGCGCCGAAATTGGACACCCGGGCCAAGGGCGCGGGTGTGGGCAGAGTCTTGGGGTGCTGTCCGATAACGTCGAGTATTGTCGATTTGACCTTCTCCACCGGGGAATCATAGGAGGCGGAGACAGTCAGCTCCACCCGCCGGGTCTCTTCCCCGGTGATATTTACCAGCTTGGCCTCGGACACCGCCTTGTTGGTAAGATAGACCACCCGGTTATCCGGAGTGAGCAGCTTGGTGTAGACCAGGGTGATGTCCTCGACCTTGCCCACGGTGCCGTCGGTCTCGATGGTATCTCCCACCTGGAAGGGCCTGGCCCACAGGAGCATCATGCCCCCCGCCAGATTGGACAGCACCCCCTGCACCGCCAATGACAAGGCCAACCCGGCGATGGAAAGCACTGCCAACAGAGAGGTCACGGGAATACCAATGGCGTCGGCCACGATGAGGATGGAGACAAAGATCAGGGCAATATGGGCCAGGGATTTGATGACGGTGTGGAGACTGCGTTCCAGATGGCTACGCTTCAAAAAGCGGTCCAGCGCCGCCATCAGCAGACGGCTCACCAGCACACAGCCGACGATGAGTGCCAGGATCCTCACCACGCCCCATAGGCTCAGATCGTCAAAAAAAACCTCCACCGCGGAGAGGGCCTCCTGGGCGGTCTCCCCCGCCCCTTGGGTATCAATAGGCATGGCCATTCCTTCTTTCTGGGGACGTCTCTTTGTAAAAAGGCCGCCAGTCGGGATACGACTGGCGGCCTTGGGTGTTCAACGTGCAGGAATTACTCCTGGATGTCGATAACAACACCGGAACCCACGGTGCGGCCACCCTCACGGATAGCGAAGCGCAGGCCCTTCTCAATGGCGATGGGGGTGATCAGCTCCACCTTCATGTCCACGTTATCGCCGGGCATGCACATCTCGGTGCCCTCGGGCAGGGTGATGACGCCGGTAACGTCGGTGGTACGGAAGTAGAACTGAGGACGGTAGTTGTTGAAGAAGGGGGTGTGACGGCCGCCCTCGTCCTTGCTCAGGACGTACACCTGGCCGGTGAACTTGGTCAGGGGATGGATGGAGCCGGGCTTGCAGAGCACCTGGCCGCGCTCGATGTCGGTCTTGGCGACGCCGCGCAGCAGGCAGCCCGCGTTATCGCCGGCCTCGACAAAGTCCAGCACCTTGTGGAACATCTCCATGGAGGTGACGACGGTCTTCTTGCGCTCCTCGGTGAGGCCGATGATCTCCACTTCCTCGCCGGCCTTCAGCTGGCCGCGCTCCACACGGCCGGTGGCGACGGTGCCGCGACCGGAGATGGTGAACACGTCCTCGACGGGCATCAGGAAGGGCAGGGAGTCGTCGCGGGGAGGAGTGGGGATATAGCTGTCAACAGCGTCCATCAGCTCCTTGATGCAGGCAAAGTCGGCGTCGTCCGGGTTGTTGGACTCGTTGGTCAGGGCGTTCAGAGCGGAGCCCTTGATGATGGGGATGTCGTCGCCGGGGAACTCGTACTTGGACAGGGTCTCGCGGACCTCCATCTCCACCAGCTCCAGCAGCTCGGGGTCGTCCACCTGGTCGCACTTGTTCAGGAAGACCACGATGGCGGGCACGCCCACCTGACGGGCCAGCAGGATGTGCTCCTTGGTCTGAGCCATGGGGCCGTCGGTGGCGGCGATGACCAGGATGGCGCCGTCCATCTGCGCGGCACCGGTGATCATGTTCTTGATATAGTCGGCGTGGCCCGGGCAGTCGACGTGAGCGTAGTGACGCGCGTCGGTCTCATACTCCACGTGGGCGGTGTTGATGGTGATGCCGCGCTCGCGCTCCTCGGGGGCCTTGTCGATGCTGGAATAATCCTCGTACTCGGCCTGGCCCTTCATCGCCAGATACTTGGTGATGGCGGCGGTCAGGGTGGTCTTGCCGTGGTCAACGTGGCCGATGGTGCCAATGTTGACGTGGGGCTTAGTGCGTTCAAACTTTTGCTTAGCCATTTTTGTTTCCTCCTTGTGTTCCAAAGAAAATATTGGGGGTTTTGGGGTCAGCATACGTTACTGCTGATTGTATAACACTTTTCGGGAAAAAGCAAGCCCCTTTTCAGGAAAACTTGCCAATTACTCCTCGCCGCCCTTACCACGCTGGGCAATGATCTTCTCAGCAATGGACTTGGGGATCTCCACATAGCTGTGGGGCTCCATGGTATACTGGCCACGGCCCTGGGTGCGGGAGCGCAGGTCGGTAGCGTAACCGAACATCTCGGACAGGGGGACAAGGGCGTCCACCTGGGTCGCGCCGGAACGGTTCTCCTGGCCCTGGACCATGCCGCGGCGGGAGGTGAGGTCGCCGATGACGTTGCCGAGGTAATCGTCGGGGACGATAACGCTCACCTTCATCACCGGCTCCAGGAGCACGGGGTTGGCCTTGCGGCAGGCCTCCTTAAAAGCCATAGAACCGGCGATCTTAAAGGCCATTTCAGAGGAGTCCACCTCGTGGTAGGAACCGAAGGTCAGGTGGACCTTCACGTCCTCCACGGGATAGCCGGCCAGCACGCCGGCCTGCATAGCGCCCTGAATGCCCTGATCCACGGCGGGGATATACTCCTTGGGGATAACGCCGCCGGTGATCTCGTTACTGAACTCATAGCCGGCGCCGGGCTCGTTGGGCTCCACGGTGATGACCACATGGCCATACTGGCCCTTACCGCCGGACTGGCGGGCATACTTGGTGTCCTGCTTGACGCTCTGGCGGATGGTCTCCTTATAGGCGACCTGGGGCGCGCCCACGTTGGCCTCCACCTTATACTCGCGGAGCAGACGGTCCACGATGATCTCCAGATGGAGCTCGCCCATGCCGGCAATGATGGTCTGGCCGGTCTCCTCGTCTGTCCAGGTCCTGAAGGTCGGGTCCTCCTCAGCCAGCTTGCTGAGGGCGATGCCCATCTTCTCCTGGCCGGCCTTGGTCTTAGGCTCGATAGCCATCTGGATCACGGGATCGGCAAACTCCATGGACTCCAGGATGATGGGATGCTTCTCATCACACAGGGTGTCGCCGGTGGTGGAGTTCTTCAGGCCGATGACGGCGGCGATGTCGCCGGCGTAGACCTGCTCGATGTCCTCCCGGTGGTTGGCGTGCATCTGGAGGATGCGGCCGATGCGCTCCTTCTGATTCTTGGTGGAGTTCAGAACGCTGGTGCCGGTGTTCAGGATACCGGAGTAGACGCGCACAAAGGACAGACGGCCCACGAAGGGGTCGGTGGCGATCTTGAAGGCCAGAGCGGAGAAAGGCGCCTCGTCAGAGGCGGGACGGGAATCGGTCTCGTCGGTTTCGGGATTCACACCCTCGATGGCGGGGATATCCACGGGGGAGGGCATATAGTCCACGATGGCGTCCAGCAACTTCTGCACGCCCTTGTTCTTATAGGACGTGCCGCAGGTGACGGGCACCATCTCGTTGGCGATGGTGGCCTTGCGGATGACCTTGCGGATCAGCTCCTGGGGAACGGGCTTGTCCTCCATCATCAGCTCCATGACCTCGTCGTCCAGCATGGATACGGCGTCCATGAGCTTCTCACGGTACTCGTTGGCCAGGTCCACCATGTCGGTGGGGATCTCCTCCACCCGCATGTCCTGCCCCATCTCGTCGTAGTAGATGTCGGCGTCCATCTCCACCAGGTCGATGATGCCCTTGAAGGTATCCTCCTTGCCGATGGGGAGCTGGATGGGCACGGCGTTGCACTTGAGGCGGTCATGGATCATGTCCAGGACGTGGAAAAAGTCCGCGCCCATGATGTCCATCTTGTTGACGTAGATCATGCGGGGCACCTTGTAGGTGTCCGCCTGACGCCACACCGTCTCAGACTGGGGCTCCACACCGCCCTTGGCGCACATGACGGTCACAGAGCCGTCCAGCACGCGCAGGGAGCGCTCCACCTCCACGGTGAAGTCCACGTGGCCCGGGGTGTCGATGATGTTCAGACGGGTCTGGGGGAACTGATCCTTCGTCCCTTTCCAATAACAGGTGGTGGCGGCGGAGGTGATGGTGATGCCGCGCTCCTGCTCCTGGGCCATCCAGTCCATGGTGGCGGTGCCATCATGGGTCTCACCGATCTTGTAGTTCACGCCGGTGTAGAACAGGATGCGCTCGGTGGTGGTGGTCTTGCCCGCGTCGATGTGGGCCATGATGCCGATATTTCTGGTGTTCTCTAAGCTAACTTTTCTAGGCATATCGCAAACTCCTCGACTTACCAGCGGTAGTGGGCAAACGCCTGGTTTGCCTCGGCCATCTTATGGGTGTCCTCACGCTTCTTCACGGCGGCGCCAGTGTTGTTGGCGGCGTCCATGATCTCAGCGGCCAGCCGCTCCTTCATGGTCTTCTCGCCCCGGGCGCGGGAATAGGTGGTCAGCCACCGGAGCCCCAGGGTCTGACGCCGCTCAGGGCGGACCTCCATAGGCACCTGGTAGGTGGAGCCGCCCACGCGGCGGGACTTGGTTTCCAGAGACGGCATGATGTTTTCCAAAGCGGCGGTAAACACCTCAAGGGGCTCCTTATCGGTCTTCTCCTTGATGATGTCGAACGCGCCGTAGACGACCTTCTGGGCGACGCCCTTCTTGCCGTCGAGCATGATGCTGTTGGTGAGCTTGGTGACTAAGACGGATTGATACAGCGGGTCGGGCAAAACCTCCCGCTTGGGTACGTTTCCTCTTCTGGGCACTTCGCTTCCCTCCTTCATATAAAGATGAATTTCACAGGTACTCGAAGCGTTGACCTGCGTCTCGTCGTGCCATACTGCGTTGCGTGGCCCCTCGCCGCGGGTCACATACACAAAGTATGCTCCCCTTGCTCGGGTCAGCGCGCCTTGTCTGGCACAACGATACTTGGTCAATGGTTCGTGGATGCCAAGCCGAGGACGTACCCTATATAGAGTACGCGCGGCTTAGGCTGCGCGGGGATAAACTTGTGGCTTTGGGCGGCTGAATTACTTCTTACCGGCCTTGGGACGCTTCGCGCCATACTTGGAGCGGGCCTGCATACGGCCGTTGACGCCCTGGGTATCCAGAGTGCCGCGGATGATGTGGTAACGAACGCCGGGCAGGTCCTTGACACGGCCGCCGCGGATCATGACCACACTGTGCTCCTGCAGGTTATGGCCGACGCCGGGGATATAGGCGGTGACCTCGTAGCCGTTGGTGAGCTTCACACGGGCGATCTTACGAAGGGCCGAGTTAGGCTTCTTGGGGGTAGAGGTACGAACGGCGGTGCACACCCCTCTCTTCTGAGGGCTGGGCAGGTCGGTCTCCCGGTTCTTGATGGTGTTCAGGCCAAACTGCATGGCGGGAGCGGTGGACTTGTAAGTGGCGCTCTTGCGTCCCTTACGCACCAGCTGGTTGAACGTAGGCATAGTTCTCCTCCTTTCTTCACTTTTTATTGTTTATTTTAACGGAAAATCCAGAGGATTATTCCATTAAAACCATAGTATACGCAAATGGGCGCAATAACCCCATAGCGCAATTTGGTATTATAGCACAGCGATCCCCCGCCGTCAAGTAAAAATCCCCTGGTTTACCGCCGATTTCGCCGGGAGCGGCCACGGTAGCCCTTGGCATGGCCCTCGTAGCGCGTCCTGCGCTTGCCCAGCACCCCGAAGCGGAGGGTGAGCAGCACCAGCGCCACCCCCAGCACCACCAGAGCGATCCGTACCAGGGGCTTGGCAAAGAAATCCTTCACCGCCTTCAGGTTGCTCAACAGCTCGCTTCGCTCCGCGTCTGCCGCCGCCACCAGCTTGACGGTGCCGTAGACCATGTCGCCGTTGCGGACGGTGACCTCTCCCAGCTCCTGCCCCGTCTTCACGGGGGCCTCCACGCTGCTTTGATACAAGGTCACATCCCGCTGAAATTCCGCCGGGTCCAGATCCTTGGGGAGAATAGCGGTGATGGCGCCCTGGGGCTTCACCGCCACGGCGGTCATATCGCTGGAGAGGGTCACCCCCACCTCCGCCAGGGGGACGGCAGAGTCCAGCATGGTGCACTCCGCAAAGCTGTCAAAGCCCCACTCCAGCAGCCGCTTGCTCTCGGTAAACACCACCCGGGTGCGCTTGCCGCTCTCGTCCACGATGTCCTCCGTCCCCAGCAAAACGCAGATCAGGGTCCGCTCTCCCCGCTTCGCCGCGGAGACCAGGCACTTCCCCGCCGCGCTGGTGGTACCCGTCTTCACGCCGATGGCACGGGGATAGACATACCTGCCGTCGTAGATGGGCAGCAGCAGGGCGTTGGTGCTGGAAAACCGCCGCTCGCCGCTGAGGTTGGTGGCGGGCACGGTGTGGTTCTTGGTGGACACCAGGGTGGCAAAGGTCTCGTTCTGGAGCGCCAGCCGGGTCAGAACGGCGATGTCCCGGGCGGTGGTGTAGTGCTCCTCGGCGTGGAGGCCGTGGGCGTTGACATAGTGGGTACCCGTCAGCCCCAGTTCCTCCGAGCGGTGGTTCATCAGGGAGACGAAGGAGGGCACGTCTCCCGCTACCGCCACGGCCAGGACGTTGCAGGCGTCGTTGGCGGAGGCCACCAGCGCGCAGTAAAGAAGCTCCAGGACGTTGATCTCCTCCCCCACCTTCAGGTTCTGGCTGGTGCCCCCCAGCTCCAGGTCTGCGTCAAACCCCTCCGGTACGGTGACCACCCGGTCCAGGGAGAGCTCTCCCCGGTCCACCGCCTCTAAGGTGAGCAGAGCGGTCATGATCTTGGTGATGGAGGCGGGGTAGTTCTTGTCCTCCCCGTGGAGATCATAGAGCACCGTCCCCGTCTCGGCATCCATCAGCAGGGCGGCCTTGCACGCCGGGGTCTCCAGGGCGGTCAGCAGCTCGCTGACCTGCACCGGCTTTGGGGTGGGCGCGGGGGTAGGCGTTGGATCCGGCTCCTTGGCCGCCAGGGCGTTCAGCGGAGTCAGGCACAGCAAAAGGGTCAAAAACAAAGCAATGTATTTTCTCATGGTAAATTCTCCGATTATATGTTATAATGTCTCTGTCTTCCGGGTCCGCCGGAGGCGAATAATTGATTATATCATTCCCCGCTTGATTTGACAACGCTTGGGAGGTGACAAAGCGGTGACAGTTTCCAAGGCCGAAAAGGCAGCCCTTGCCCTGTGCGCCGCCTTTGTCCTTTTCTTTGCCGGATGGTTTGCCGGGGAGCTGCGCCGGGACGAGTCCTATACCGTCACCTCCGACGCCCTCTTCCCCGCCGACGCTACCCCTGCGCCGCCTCAGTCCACCTTTGTCTCCGACGTTCTGGTGGATCTGAATACCGCCCAGCTGGACGACCTCACCGGCTTGCCCGGCATTGGTGAGGCCAAAGCCCAGGCCATCCTGGACTACCGCCGGGAGCACGGTCCCTTCCGGCGGGTGGAGGATATCATGCAGATCAAGGGGATCGGGGAAGGCATCTTCCAACAGCTGGAGCCTTACATCACCCTTACTGACGAAGGAGGTCAGACGCCGTGAAGATCCTGGTGGTAGACGACGAGCAAGTGCTGGTCAAGGGCATCAAATTCAACCTGGAAAACGAGGGCTACGAGGTAGAGGTGGGCTACGACGGCTGCCGCGCCGTGGAGCTGGCCCGGGAGGGGAGCTTCGACCTCATCATCCTGGACCTGATGATGCCCAAGCTGGACGGTCTTCAGGCCTGTCTGGCCATTCGGGAGTTTTCCACTGTGCCCATCATCATGCTCACCGCCAAAAGCGAGGACGCCGACAAGCTCATCGGCTTTGAAAGCGGTGCGGACGACTATATTACCAAGCCCTTCAACCTTCTGGAGCTGAAGGCCCGCATCCGGGCCATCCTCCGCCGGGGCGGCGCCCAGCGCCAGGAAAAGCCGGAGGACGAACGACTGGTTCGGGGCCATGTAGTGCTCGCCCCCTCCCAACGAGCCGCATGGAAGGACGGCGAGGCAGTGGAGCTGACCGCCAAGGAATTTGACCTGATGGAATTTCTGATGAGCAACCCCGGCAAGGTCTACGCCCGCTCGGCCCTGCTGGATCTGGTGTGGGGCTACGAGTACGCCGGGGAGGAGCGCACCGTGGACGTCCACATCCGCCGTCTGCGGGAAAAGCTGGAACGGGACAGCGCCAACCCGGAGCTGATTCTGACGAAATGGGGTGTGGGCTATTACCTCAAAAACAACTGAATCCCGGCAGGAGGGACGGCGGCTCCATCTGGGCCTCCAGTTCAAATTTGCCGCCACCTATATCCTGCTCATCGCCGCGGTGCTCCTCTTTCTCAACACCTACCCCGTCCTCTCCAGTCAGGAGCTGATCTTCCGCGGCAAGCGGGACACTCTGCGCAGCCAGGCCTCCCTGCTCTCCTCCGGCCTCAGTGGCCTGGACGAGATCACCGCTTCCGGCGCGGGGCAGCTGATGGAGCAGCTCTCCCTTCACAACCTCACCCAGGTGGTCATCACCGACGGCGCGGGCACAGTGGTCTACGACACCGACCGATCCGCCCAGTCCGTCGGCATCCCCTGTGCCTGGCCCGAGCTGAACACCGCCCTCGCCCAGGGGGTAGACGTCTTTCACCCCGCCTTTCACGGCGGTGCCTTTCAAAGCCGTGCCGCCGTCCCGGTGACGGTGGGCGGACAGGTAGTGGGCGGCGTTTGCCTCTTTGAATACGACGCCGACCAGGGTTCCCTGCTGCTGGACCTTCAGCGCAACCTGCGCAGTATCTCCCTGGTGGTGTGCGCCTTGGCCATCGCCGTGAGCCTCTTCCTCTCCAAGGCCCTCACCCGCCGTATCGGGCGGTTGCTGCAGGGTATCCGCACCGTGCGGGAGGGGGAGTGCTCCCACCGGGTCAAGACCTCCGGCCACGACGAGCTGGCCCAGCTGGGCCAGGAGTTCAACCAGCTTACCACCCGTCTTCAGACCACCGAGGAGGTGCGGCGGCGTTTTGTCTCCGACGCCTCCCACGAGTTGAAGACCCCTCTGGCCTCTATTCGGCTCCTCACCGACTCCATTCTCCAGGCGGACAACATGGAGGAGGACACTATGCGGGAGTTCATCGGTGACGTGAACCAGGAGGCGGAGCGGCTCACTCGCATCACCGAAAAGCTCCTCACCCTCACCCGCATGGACAGCGCCCCCGCCTCCCCCGAGCCGATTGCCCCCACCAAGCCGGCCCCCGTCATCCGCAAGGCCGGACACATGCTGGAGCCTCTGGCCGCCCAGAGCGAGGTCAAGCTGGTGTATCATCTTGAGGAGGACTGCTCCGTCCCCTGTAGTGAGGACGACCTCTACCAGATCGCCTTTAACCTTATGGAGAATGCCGTAAAGTATAACCTCCCCGGCGGCACGGTCATTGTCACTCTGGCAGGGACGAGGGAGGGAACGGTACTCAAGGTGGAGGACACCGGCGTGGGCGTTCCCGAGGAGGACCTCAACCGCATCTTTGAACGGTTCTACCGGGTGGATAAGGCCCGCTCCCGGGCTGCCGGGGGCACCGGTCTGGGCCTGTCCATCGTCCAGGACACCGTACGCTCCTGCGGCGGCACCGTGGAAGCCCGCCCCCGGGAGGGCGGCCCCGGCACCGCCTTTGTGGTCACCTTCCCCCTGCCCGACCCACAAACGCAAAATTAAAGTTTTCTCTAAAGGAAATTAATTTTCCCTCTTTTCTCTTGTATCTTTAGGGAACCCATAGTACAATAACCGCGTAAGATATCCCGAGCGATCACTAACAAGGAGGTATGACCCATGGATTTTGAAGCGTTGAAAAGCAAAGTGACCGAGATGGCCCAGAGCGGCGTGTCCAAGGCCAAGGAAATGGTGGAGATCGGCAAGCTTAAGGTGAACAACGCCACCGAGGCCGACGCCATCCGCAAGGCCTACGCCGAGATCGGCAAGCTCTATTTCGCCCAGCACGGCATGGACCCCGAACCCGCCTACGCCGCCCTGTGCGCCAAGATCGTAGAGAGCAAGGAGCGCATCGCCTACAACGACGAGCGCATCACCGACATCAAGTCCGCCGCCAACCTGGCCGACGCCGACATCGCCGCCATGGACGCCGAGCTGTCCCTGGACGACCCCGACGACGACCTGGAGCTGTAAGCTTTCCTACACATCTAACAAGAGCGCCGCCTGCCATTTCCGGCAGGCGGCGCTTTTTCGTTTGGCTCAAATAGGGCTCTTCCGGCGTCCGTTCATAAAGTCCAGCACGGCCTGCTTCTCAGGGGAGTCGGCCATGACCATGGGTTGGAAGTTGTTGCGACTCCCGGTATAGACGTAGCATGGGATCAGCGTCCCCTCCTTGGCAGTTAGAACGCCGTCCTCCACCGTCAGCGTCAGCCGGTAGAGGACACAGGCATTCTCCGGGCGCAGGGACGCACCGTAGCAAAAATTGCCCAGTGAGTAGAGGATGTCTACCCCCTTGTAGGTCTCCTTGGGCTGGAGCTTGTGGGGGTGGCCGCCGATGACCAGGTCCGCCCCCGCGTCCACCAGAGCGTGGCAGGCATTTTTCTTCCACCACTCGGGAGCATGGCTTTGGTCATCGTCTCCGCCGTGGAAGACCACCACCTGAAAGTGAGAATATTCCGCGGCGGTTTTTACCCGCTGGCACAGGATATCCTTTTGGTAGGTCCCGTTCCACATCCCGCCGCAGACTACGGCGATCACATAGCCGCCCTTCTCCAGATACACCGTCTGGTCCCGGTTGCCCCACTTTACCCCCGCGGCGTCCAGCGCCGCCTTGGTGTCGTTCAAGCCCTCTTCGCCGTAGTCCTCAGTATGGTTGTTAGACAAAGAAACCACCTCCACGTGGGAGGCGGTGAGAATGTCGGTGTAGGCGGTGGGGGACTTGTACCAGTAGGCCGGTTCGTAGTCCTTTTCCACCGGCTTCAACGCACGGTCAGAAAGAACATTTTCCAACGTGAGGACCGTGAAATCATCCCGCTCGAAAATATCCTTTACGCCCGCCAGAAAATAGTCGGAACCTTGCGCGGCGGCATATCCATAAAAGCTGTTGGCAGCGGCTGAAACAGGGTAGCTCCCCAGGATCGTGTTCCCCGCAAAGGTCATCGTAACAACAACGGGCTCACTCACCTCCGCCGCATCAGCGGCGGAGGTGGTGATGGAGGCAGCGGGCACGGGGGGCACGGCCTGATAGTCGGTAATCTGCTCCACGGTGTAGCCCAGCTTTTCAAGCTCGGGGACAATGCCGCCGGGAGCCACCATATGGCCCGCGCCAAAGGCGATGAAGGTGGTGTTCTTCCCCTCCTTCTCCAGGTAGCTCTGGGCCACCTTGACCATGCCGGGGTCCCGGTCGGTAAACAGCCGGGCGTTTAGCTCGTCGTCGGAGGTGACGATGGCAGACTTGTCATAGGTCTTGTTGAACAGCTCCAGATCGGCGGTCTGCCAAGCGGTCATCATGTCGGTGAGCATCTGCGTCTGGGCGTCCAGGGCGGCCTGGACCTCCGGGTCCACCTCCTGAGGCACGTCGGCAGGGGGCGCGAAGGTGGCTTCCAGGATCGTCACAGCGCTGTTCAGATAGGCGGTCTGGTAGTCCTCGCTAAGGGTGTCGAAGATACCTCCCTGGAGGGCGTAGGTCTCCGCGCCTGTGACTGTCTTGCCCGCGTTGACAGCGGCGGCGTTGATATAGAGGTCAATGGCCAAGGGCGCGTCTCCGGTGGTCTCATCACTGGCCATAAGGCTGGTCACGGTGTTGGCCAGCGTCCAAGGCTTATAGGTGTTGGTCTGCTCTTCAGTGAGGCCAAGAGCGTCAAAAGCGTTGACGGTGCGAGCGTAAAGCTCGGCGGGAATATGGTTTTTCAGCCCGTCCCCCTCGCCGTAGGTCTGCATGGCCACAAACTCCGCCATGCCTGCCTGGTCCTGGAAGTCCAGCTCCAGCACCACCGTGTCGGCGGAGGCAATGGCGTTGCGGAGGGTCTGATGGAAGGGGTAGAGGTTGCCCCGGTCCATGTGGGCGGTGCCCAGGAGGTAGACGGTGTTCTCCCCGTTGGTGGCCTTCCACAAAAGTCCCTTGGACCCGGCGTTCTTGCTGTCATAGGCGGCCAACACCAGACGGGTGGCCATGACCATGGCCTCTTCATAGGTGCAGGTGCGCTCCAGCGCCAGAGAGACCCCGTCCCCCCTAAGGACGCCCAGCTTCTGCATAGCGGTAACACAGTCAGCGGCGTCAAAGCCGGAGGCCTGCAGGGCCAGTCCCAGTGCATAGATCACGTGGCCCCTGGTGTTTCCGGTAGGCTCAAACACGGGAGTCGCGGTCTCATCACCATTGAGCAGGGCCAGCTTTGCATAGACCTGCTCAGTCATCTCCACCAACTGTTCGGCGGTAATGGGAGCAGTGATGTACCCGGTGTAGTCGTCCCCCACCAGCTTCAGCGCCCGGGCATCCGTCAGATAGGGCGCCGTCCAGGCCGATGGCAGCTGGGGTTCAGCAGTGGCCTCGGGGAGAGCGGGGGTGTCCTCAGCGGCCAGCACGGGGGTCAGGCACAAGCAGAACACCAGCAGTAGCGAAAGCAGTTTTTTCATCATTCATCGATCCTTCCTTTTCTAAAACTCGCGAAAGTGTAAAGTTCACTTTACTTCCCTGAGAATAGCACCCTTACCTGATATTGTCAAGAACATGGGCCGTTCTTTTATCAAATTTTAATGTTTCAAAGCGCCACCACCGCGTCGGCGTATTCCAACAGTCCTTGATGATGGGTGGAAAGAACCACCGGCCTGCCCAGGGCCTTGAGCCGCGCCAGCAGACGCCTTTGCCGGACCTCGTCCACCCCGGTGAAAGGCTCGTCCAGCAAAAACCGAGGGCTGCCCAGGGCCAGACAACGGGCCAGGGCCAGCCTTCTCGCCATGCCGCCGGAGAGAGAGGCGGGATAGGACGCCTCCTCCCCGGTCAGCTCCACCAGCTCCAGCAGCTCCTCCGCCTTGTCCCTGTCGGGCTTATCCATCACGTCCAGCAGGTGCTGGAGAACGGTCCTCCCCGGAAACAACCGGTCCTCCTGAAAAAGAAAGCCGCTGTCCGGGTATTGTTTGAGCACCGCCCGCAGCAGGGTGGTCTTGCCCACCCCCGATGGTCCCATAAGCATGGTGAGGCCCCGGTCGGAAAAGAAAAAGTCCCGGTGGTCAAAGACCACCTTGTCGCCAAAGGCGACGGTGAGGTCACGCAGCTCCACGGCGTCCCCTCCCCTCCGCGGTCCGCCAGACCACCCATAACAGCTTTTCTACGGCGATGGACAACAGCACCACCGCCGCCGTCCAGGCGAAGAGGTCGGCGGTCTCTAAGTAGGTCTTGGCGTTCCAGATGGCGGTTCCCATGGCCCGCCGGGGACGGCACAGGGCCTCCGCCGCTACCCCCGCCTTCCAGGCAAAGCCCAAGGCGGAGCGGCATCCCGCCGCTACGGCGTTTTTCATGGCGGGGAGATAAACCAGCCGGACGGTCTTCCACCGTGAAAAGCGGTACACCGCCGCCAGCTCGACCAGTTGAGGGTCCGCCTCCCCCAGCCCCTGCAGGGTGGACGACCAGGCGATGGGGACTGCCATGAGGGCGGCGATGACCACCGGCACCCACGCCGCGCTGGCCCACAGCCAGATCAGGATGATGAAGGAGGCCACCGGCGTGGCTCGAATGACCTTCACCGCTGGCGACAACACGGCGGCGCACCAGTCAAACCGCGCTCCCAGCGCCGCCGCGGCCACGCCGATGACGATGCCCGATCCGCCTCCCAGAAACACCCGCCCCAGAGTGGTCAGGGAGGAGGTCCAAAATTCCGCCGTCACCGCCAGCTGCCCCAGCCGCGCCGCCGTCTGCCAGGGCGTGGGCAGTAGCAGAGGCTGACCAACGCAGACGGCCAGAGCCCACCAGAGCCCCAGCCACACCACCAGAGGAAGGACGACCTTTTTCATTTATCCCACCACGGCGTCCGGCATAAAGTAGAACGCATCGTCGGGGACGGAGCCGCCGATGGCGGCCGGATCGATCTCCGCCAGAGCGAAGAAGTAGTCCTGGATGGCGTTTCTCATATCCTCCCCATCCAAATAGACGAGATTGCACTGAGGAATAGCCTTGGCGGCGATGGCCTCCGACGGGACTAGTCCCGCGTCCGCCACCATCTGGGCGGCGGGGCCATCGTCATTAGAGCGCACATAGTCGATGGAGGCGGCGTATTCATTCAAGAAGCGGCCCACCGCCTCGGGATGCTCCTCCGCGAAGGCGGTGCGCACCACAATGCACCCCATGGCCAGGCGGCCGCCCTCCGAGACTGCGTCCCACTCCTCCGAAAGGTCAAAGGCCGGCTGGATGTTCCCCTCCGACTTGGCACTCAACGCGGTGGCGGCGGGAACGGGAAGCATACAAAGCTCCCCCTTGCCGGTGAGCATGGTGGCCGTGACCTCCTCCAGGGTCTGCCACACCACCGTCACGTCCTTGTCCATGTCCAGGCCGTTCCTCTCCAACAGATAGCGCAAAACATACTCCGGGTTTGCCCCCTGGCCGAAGGCGTAGATGGTCCTGCCCTTCAGATCGGCCATGGAGTTGAGGGTATCGTCGATCCCCTTGTTTAAAATATAAAGGGTCCCCAGGGTGTTGACGCAGGCAATCTGAATGGCCCCCTCCGACTTGTGATAGAGGTTGGAGGCCACGTTGGTGGCCAGAGCGGCAATGTCAAAATCGCCGTTCAAAAGTCCCGCCGTCACCTGCTGGTTGTCGGCGGCCACAGTGACCACATAGTCGTTTTGGGCCAGACCCGCCTCATTGTCATCGATCAGCTTGGCCGCGCCCACTCCGGTGGGACCGGGGAGAACCGCCAGCTCCACCTTCGTTTTGTCTGCGGGCGTCGGCTCCGCAGTGGGGGTCGCCGTGGGTTCCGCCGTGGGAGACGGGCTGGGAGACGGCTCCTGGGTTGGAGCGGGTGTCTTAGGGCCGCAGGCGGTAAGGCACAGGGCGCACAACAGCGCCATCGCAAGCAATTTTTTCATGGTCAAACCTTCCTTCTCCTATATGTAATAGGAATGATTCCTAATTATACTCCTTCTGGAAGAAAACGTCAAGGGTTTCACAAAGTACCGCATAAAGCAGCCCCGGCCTTTCCTGAAGGCCGGGGCTGCTTTATGTCTGGCCTGGTTTAGTTTTTGCAACAGTTGGTGCCGTGGTCGCCCAGGTGGAAGGACGCGCACTGGGTCTGGTCGCAGCAGCCCACGGTGGGGTCGCAGCAGCCCACCTTGATCTCATTGAGGGTGCAGTAGTCCTTATCGCAGCCATGGTAGGCACAGCTTTTGACGGAACACTTGATGGACTGGTTAATGGTGTTGTTTTGATTGTTGTTCATGGTGGTCCACTCCTTTCACGCTACTTAGTATGTCCCGCACGCTGGCGCTCATACATGGTTTTCCATGGCGCATAGAATAGTTTGAAAGGAGGTGGACGGTATGGATCTGCGCGGCGGAAAGGTGACCATCGGAGAGCTCTTGGAGCATCCGGGCACCCGGACCATGCTCCAAAGGCGTTTTCCCATGGTCTTTCGCGGCAAGCATTTTTCGGACACGGCAAAAACGGTTACTCTGGAGCAGCTGGTGGCGCTGGTGGGGGGCTTTTTGCCCCAAAAAATGCTAAACGACACCCTTCAGGACCTAGAGCGGCTGTAGCAGTCCGTCGTACCACCGCAGGCAAGCGGGGTCCCGGCGGCGGCGCAGCAGGAGGGCGGAGACGGTCACATCTACCGCCAGCGCCGCCGCCGCGGCCGCTCCCAGCCAGCCGGGCAGTGTCTCCAGAAGAGGTGACACCGCCGGGTGGAGCCACAGCCGCCCCGCCGCCGCCAGCGCCCCCCAAAAGAGGGCGAACAGCGGGCAGACCAGGCCGTGAATGTTTCCCTTGAACATGGAATAGTCCCAGAAGTCTACCCCAAAGGCATAGCGGGTGAAAAAGCCCACGGCATATTCTGCCAGCGCCGCCACGCCGCCCCCCGCAAAAAAGAGCAGAAGAGGGACCGCCTCCACAGCCTTTGGCAAAGCCAGGATCCCCAGCGCCGCCAGGCCGTACACCGGGCACAGGGGCAGGACCAGCAGACATTTGCGGTCCGGCTTTTCGCTCCTGGTCAGCCGTGCGTAGACCACCTCCAACACAAACCCGAAAAAGCTGTAGGTCAAAAAGATCCAAAGATTCATTTGGATAGCTCCCAATTGTCCACGATGGCAACTACAGCGGCGTCGATGGGGCTTTGGTCGTCCCCCTGGGCCCGGCGGGCGGCGGAGCCGGTGGTGAGAAGTACCACCTCCCCCAGCCCCGCGCCAATCAGGTCCGCGGCCACCCGGCTGCCGCTCCCGCCGCCCTCCCCCGCCTTCCAAGGCTCCACCAGCAGGAGCTTGTTGCCGGTAAGGGCATTACTTTTCCGCGTACACCAGACCGAACCGATAACTTTGGCCAATTCCAGGGTAATTCCCTCCCGTCAGGTGGATATATCGCCGCCTTGCCTCCGTCACCGCCAGGGGCGTGGCCCCGGGGACGTTGGCCAAAAAGACGCGCTCGATCCCCCGTGCCGCCAGCTCCTTCAGCCGCGCCAGGGTAAGCAGGACCGGACAACTGGCTCCCCGACCCGCCCAGCCGGGCAGCTCGGTCAGGGGGCAGAGGATAAGGCCGCTTCGGACCAGGGCGGACAAGCTCTCCCCCGCCTGCCGGGACAACCGTTTGGGCAGGGCCTCATAAGGCAGCAGCGCGGGCTTTCCCGCCGCCAGCGCCGCCGCCAGCGCCCCTGCCGTCTCCTCCGCCAGGAGTGGGACCGCCACCGCGTCTGCCTCTGAACAGTCCTCGGCCAGGGGCAAGACCGCGCGGAGGTAGTCGGACCGGGGATTGCCGGGCACATGGGACAGAAAGACCCGTTTAACCGCCATGCTCCACGTCCGCCTGCAGACGGCACATAAGGATATGGAATACGGAGGACAGGCGGTTCATGATCCGCAGGAGCTGCTGCTGGGCCTTGCTGGGGCCGGTCTTAAAGGCCGCCACCGCCGTCTCCTCCGCCACACGGCTCTCCGCGCGCAGCAGGTTCATCAGCGCCCAGGCCCGACCAAAGCGGCGGCTGGGCGGGGCCATAGGATCCACGCCAAAGGCGGCCTTGGGGTCGTGGGACTGGGCGCGCAGCTCCTCCAGGGTCAAGCCCAGGATCCGTTCATCCTCCAGGGGCTCGTCCAACACCTCGCTTCGCATGACCCGGCGCAGCAAGGATAAGATGTCCTCCAGCTCATCAATCAGCTCCCGGTGGTCCGCCTCCCGTTCCAACTCAAGCTGAACCAGGACGATCCGGGCCTGGAGCTGGTCCAGCTGCCCCCGGAAGCGAATGCGGGGGTGGTCCTTGGCAACAACGCGGTGGGCATTGAGGTGGGTCATCTCCTCGGGCTTAGCGATCTTCGCGGCGGGCATGACGCTCTCCCCTTTCATTGGGTTCTCTGTGGTAGTATTGCTATTCTAACATATGGATATACAAAAAGACAGCTCTTTGGAGCTGTCTTTTCGCGTATTCTCAGCCTAGCCCAGCGCCACGTCCAGGACCATCATGAGCAGGAAGCCAAACATGACCGACAGGGTCCCGGCGTGAGCGGACTGGTCCAGCCGGGCCTCAGGGATCAGCTCCTCCACCACCACGACCATCATGGCCCCGGCAGCAAAGGAGAGGAACCAGGGCATCAGCGGCGCGACGCTCCCCGCCACGATGGCGGCCAGCACGCCGAAGATAGGCTCCACACTGCCCGAGAGGCAACCCTCCAGGAACGCCCGGGAGCGGGAGTTTCCCTCCTGGCGCAGGGGCAGAGAGATGGCCGCGCCCTCGGGAAAGTTCTGGATGCCGATGCCCAGGGCCAGCGCCCCGGCGGCGGAGAGCCAGAGCACGCCCCCCTCGTT
Organism: uncultured Oscillospiraceae bacterium; assembly: GCA_910579775.1. Classification (GTDB taxonomy): domain Bacteria; phylum Bacillota; class Clostridia; order Oscillospirales; family Oscillospiraceae; genus MGBC124762. The sequence goes on from CAJTUE010000008.1 coordinate 80,117, forward strand.
TTGCGCCGCCCGGGCAAAGGCCAGCCCTACCGCCATCCCCTCAGGAATGTTGTGAAGGGTCATGGCAATCATCAAAAGCGCCGTGCGCTTGGACCGCTTGGCCTTGGGGACGCGGGGGTCGTCGTGGTGAAGATGGGGCAAGGCTTTGTCCAGCAAAAGCAGAAACGCCACGCCCAGGATAAAGCCGCCCGTGGCAGGCAAGTAGCCCGGAACGCCGCTCTCCTCCGCCTCCTCAATGGCGGGGATCAGCAAGCTCCACACCGACGCGGCGATCATCACCCCGGCGGCGAAGCCTAAAAAGAGCCGCTGGATGGCCGGGGTGATCTCCCGGCGAAAGAAGAAAACCGTGGCCGCACCCAGGGCGGTCATCAAAAAGGTAAATGTTGTGCCCGCAAGGGCCCAAAACAGCATTGGGATCAACTCCTTCAAATATGTAGCTTGCCCCACAAAGGGTCTTGACTAAGGGACAAAGGATGTGGTAAAATATTTTGGCGTTCAGAGTTATCCTACGCTGGCCAGTGTCCATCTGCTACTGTGGCTCAGTTGGTAGAGCAGCTGATTCGTAATCAGCAGGTCGCCGGTTCAAGTCCGGCCAGTAGCTCCAAAAACACCCAGAAATCAAAAGATTTCTGGGTGTTTTTGTATAGGCATTGCCCTCTTATTCAAATACTGCCTGAGAGATGTCGATACTCTGGCCGCTGCGGTTATCGATGTCCGTGCCATTGTGGGCAAAGACGCTCTCATGGAAGCTGATGGCCATATCCACCGGCGTTCCCTCCCAGAGAATGGCGGTGCCGTTTTCCGTGAAGCGGTTGCCGTCAAACTGGGAGTGGCTCACACTGCTCTGGCTGGCGTTGAAGTGGAAGCCCACCTCATTGTCCGTAAACGCGCAATAGCGGAAATTCAGCCAGGAATAGCCGTGGGGCAGCACAGCGGTCTTCCAGCCGGTAAAGGTGCAGCCCGTCAGGTGGACCCGGGCGGCAGCGGTGATCCCCACATTCTCTCTGCCACTGCCCACAAAGTCAATGTCGCTGATCTCATTGATCCAGCCGTTGGCCCCGGTGGTGATGCGCAGCGTGCCGGTGAAAACGGTCCGGCCCTCCCCATCGGTATTGCCCAGCAGGTTCACCGGCCGCTTGCCGATGGTGAGTTCCCCCGCATAGACCACCGCCGGAAGATGGATATTCACCACCGTAGAGGGATCCACCGTCTCGCCGCTCTCGTCGATAAGGGCCTGCAGCTCCCCGGCGGTCCCCATAGCATAGTCCTCCGGGTAGTAATCCAGCGTCCTGATGAGGCGAACCTCCAGGGTCTGGTGCAGCCGGATCACATCTCCGTTTTTCATGGTGATGGTCCATGTGCCCTGGGCCCGGTTGTCCCGGCCCAGAAAGTCGATAAAGCTGACCATGGCCGCCTCCGGGCAGTAGCCGTGGGGCGCAGGGTCGGTGTAGGTGATGTAGCCGTCCTCGTCCTCCGGGGGACCAAATTGGGCGGTGACGCTCTCCACCTTACCGAGAAAGGTGTTGGCGGCATTGGCGTCATTTTCGGTGTAGTTGATAAACAGGCAGGTGGGAAAACGGTACTCCCCGTTTTCCTCGGCCTCCTGATAGAGCCTGGGGGCCGGGGTAAAGCGGGTATCGCTCCAGCCCAGCAGAAGCTGATAGCTGCCGTCCTTGTCCGTATAGGTCACTGTGGCCGTGCCGCCGTCGTCGTATGTCCTGGGCCGGGTGCAGAGGTACCACCCCAGCAAAAGCCCGATCACCACCAGCAGGGGCAGCCCCACCCGCAGGGCCTTCCGCCATGGAAAAGGCACAGGGACCTTCGCCTGGGCCCGCCGGTTGACGCTTTGGGCGCAGTGGGGACAGAACGCGGCCTCCCCGGGAAGGACGCTGCCGCAGTAGGGACAGTTCTTTTCCATCTCAAAGCTCCTCCATCAGCCGAAGCACGTTTTTATACCGCTTTTCCGGGTTCACATGGGTACACCTCTCCACCACCCGGCCCAGCTTGCCCTCCGCCTGCTTTCTGGAGGGGTGCTCCCCGGTGAGCATCACGTTGATGAGGATACCCAGGGAGTAAATATCAGTCCGCAGGTCGGACTGGGAAAGGCCGTACTGCTCCGGGGCGGCAAAGCCGGTGGTGCCAAGCACCTGGGTGTCGGTGGTGTTCCCCTCCTTGTGGAGACGGGCGGCGTCAAAGTCGATGAGGACGGCGTCCTTCCCCCGGAGGATCACGTTTTCCGGCTTGATGTCCCGGTGGACAGCGGCCAGAGAATGGAGGACCCACAGCCCCCGGCAGAGCTGCTTTACGATCCGCCGGGTCTCCTCGGAGGTAAACAGGCTTTCTCCCAAAAGAAAGCCCAGGGTATCCCCCTGGATAAACTCCTCCAGCACCAGATTGTCCGTCTCCCCCACCGCCACCTCGTACACCGTGGGCAGGTTGGGGCAAGAGACCTCCAGCAGCTTTTGATAGACCTCCGGGTTCCCTGCGAACCGCCGGAGGATGAACTGCCGCCCGGTAGCCTTATGGCGGATGGAGCGCACGCTCCCCCGGGTGCTCTCCTTGAGTAAGGCAATCTCCTCGTATTCCGCCTGAATCGTCTGTGAAAGCCAGGTATAAATAGGGATCACCTCAAAAAAAACGTTTTACTATGCAGTCAGCATATTGTCTTGCCCTGAAAAATCCTGTAAATTATTATAGAAGATTCCAAATAAAAAGTAAAGCGGAGGTGATGCAAATGAAGGAAAAAACCACCGACGATCTGAAGCGGGAGCTGATGAACGCCGCCGACATCGACGCCTATATCAAGGAAAACCAGGCCTTTTTTGTGGACAAGACGGTCGTCGAACTGCTGGGAGAGCTGTACCAGCGCAAGTCCGTCCCCAAGGCCACTCTGGCCAAGCAGGCGGGGATGAGCGAGGTCTACGTGCACCAGGTCTTTTCCGGCCGGCGGACCCCCAGCCGGGACCGGCTTCTGTGCCTGTGCATCGGCCTGGAGGCCACTTTGGAGGAGACCCAGCGGCTTTTGAAGCAGGCCATCTACGCCCAGCTCTACCCCGCCAACAAGCGGGACGCCGTCATTATCCACGGCATCGTCCACCGTACCAGCCTGGATGCCATCAACGACAAGCTGTTTGCCGAGGGCGAAAAAACTTTATTTTAAACAGGAGGAAACACAACATGAAAAAGACCCTTTCTCTCACCCTTGCGTTCGCATTGAGCCTTTCCCTGCTGACCGTACCCGCCGGAGCCACCGGAGGGGGCACCGCTTACGCGTCCACTCAGGCTGTCCTGGTGGACGGCAAGGCGGTCACCTTTCAGGCGTATGCCTTGAAGGACGCCAATGGAAATGACACGAACTACGTGAAGCTCCGGGATGTGGCCCAGGTCCTCAATGGCACCGCCGTCCAGTTTGAGGTGGGCTGGGACGGGTCCGTGAACATTGAGACCGGGAAAAGCTACACTTCTAATGGCTCCGAAATGAAAACTCCCTTCTCCGGCAACCGGGCCTATTCTCCCGCCACTGCCCCTACCAACATCAACGGCTCCCCGGCCGCTCTGGAGGCCATCGTCCTTCTGGATGACAACGGAGGGGCCTACACCTACTACAAGCTGCGGGATCTGGGTACCGCCCTGGGCTTCCATGTGGACTGGACTGCGGAGAAGGGCATCTTCATCGAGACCGGCTCCAGCCAGGCTCCTGTACCCACCCCTGAGCCTACTCCCGAGCCCGCTCCCGTCACCGTTCCCGAAAATGAGATCGGCCGGATGCTGAAAAATCCCAACTACTACGTGGGCCAGTATGTGGATAAGATGCCCGCCAAGATCTTCAACATTCCTCAGGGGGGAATGTACCTCCAGGTCAACGCCGGCCCTGACGAGGTCAACACCTACATCACCCTGAACGCTCAGACCAACCTGGCCGAGGATGATTACGTCCTGATCAGCGGTACCGTCATCGGCCCTTACTCCTACAAGACCATCAGCAACCAGACCCACACCGTGGCCAATATCCGGGCCAGCAGTGTGGAACTGACCACCAAGGCCGCCGTTGACGCTGCCAAGCAGGCTCAGACCCTGGCCACCCACGGCGTCACCATCAATCTGCCCTCCACCCCCATCACAGTGCAGGAGCACGACTGGAACGACAAGCTGGTAGCCACCTATCAGATCACTGCCATTGATGTGAAGCAGGAATACTACGAGTACAGCAACGAGGTCACCGTGACCCTGTCCTTCACCGGCGAATGCACGGGCCGCTATACCAACACCGACACCAACTGCGAGGTCATCTGGACGCTGACGGACGACGAGGGGTACAAGATCGACAGCGGCTCCGCCTACTCCCCCATCCTCTCCGCTGGGGATAAGTTCCGCAATGTGGAGGCCCTTATCTTTGATCTGGAACCCGGCCAGACCTACAATCTGGACATCGGCACCTCTATTAAATAAGAGATCGAAAGCCCCGTCCGGACAGAGGATTTCCAGCGGTGTGGCAGAAAGGAGAGCACTACCTTGAAAAAACGTATCCTATCCACCCTTCTGGCCCTGACCCTGTGTCTTGGCCTGCTGCCCGTTTCCGCTCTGGCGGCGGGGAACCGCTATGGCCCGGACGGCGACGGCTGGGGTTACACTACCAGCGAGAAAGTCATTGACCTGGGAGATATCTCCTATGATGGGACGGAAAAGGCCAAGTGCGGCAGTTTTGTCATCTCCATTGAGAACACCGGCTCCCAGACTTTGGCCTCCGAAGCCTTTACGAGCATGGCCAACGGCCTTGTCTACTATCTGCCCGCCATCTCCATCCAGCCTGGGGACAGCGCCGATGTGACCATTCAGTACACCGTCCCCGCAGGCAGGGACTATAAGGCGTATGAGGATTACTTCTATATTCTTTTTGACGATGCACCTGTGGAAACTATGATCCAGTTCCTGCCCCAATTCACACTGGTGGAAGCTAAGTCCTCCTCCGGCAGCAGCGGCACCAGCGGTGATGCCGGTACCCTCTCCCCCCGCGAGGCCAAAAGCCAGTATGGCATTTCCATCAGCCCCAGCTATGTGGACTTTGGCTCCTGCTTTGTGGGAGACAAGGTGGACCCCGTCACCATCACCATTACCAACAACGGCAGCCACACCGTGGACCTCGACTAATTCTTCTTGCAGCTTTTTTAAGTTCATCTCTCCTCTCTGCGCCTTCTCCTTCAATTCCTGTATCACCGCCACCTGGCGGTTCCAGTCGTCCGGGGAGAGCTGGCCCCGGTTCTTTCTGGTCTTCAGGCGGTTGTAGACCCGCTTGTACTCCCCAATGATAGGGTCCTCCCGACTCCTGCGCCGTTCCTTGCCGTGGGCGCCCACCTGGGTGCAGGTCACATCCAGAAACAACGGCAGGTCGTAGGACTTGTACTTGGATTCTTTCATGTTGCACCTCCTGTATTTTGGGAGAAAAATTCCTCCACTTGCATACGGCTCGTTTTGATGTGGTTGACCAACTTTTTTGAAAAGTTTTTTGAAGTTTAGAGACCTGCACGAATTGACTGTTCTGTTTTTGGTATTTCGCATACTGAACTGGAAAGCCCCCATGGCCTTACGACCATGGGGGCTTTCACAGGAAGGAAGGATGGATGGGAAGCGCGAGGGTAGACACATAGCGACCGATGGACCGGCCTGCACGGCAAAAACAAGCGAACGCCGAAGGCGTGAGCGGCATTTTGCCAAAGGCCGGAAAGCGGGAGCGGCCATGCGTCCAACACGAGCGCGACAACGCTTATTTACGGATCAGGGCAATGAACCGGTCGAGCATGACGGCCACTTCCGCGCGGGTGACTTCCGCTGTGGGATCAAGGGTATCGTTGCCCTTGCCCTTGAGGATGCCATTCTGGACGCACCAGGCCACGCCGTTCTCGGCCCAAGCGCCGGTGTCTTCGCCGTCGGCAAAGACGTGGAGGCGGCTGGCATCTGCCTTGGTGTCCAGGCCTACCAGCTTGGCGTAGCGCGCCATCATCACAGCCAGTTGCTCCCGGGTGATGATGTCATCGGGGGCGAAGATCTCTTCGGTATACCCGGTGACCACCTTCACCTTTGCCGCCCAGGCCACGCCCTCGGTGTAGTACTTACCCTGGGCCACGTCCTGGAAGGTCACTTCGTAATCCGTCTTGCCCTGAGACAGGCGGTGGAGGACAGTAGCCAGAGAACCGCGGGTCATGGGGGCGGCGGGGCTATACTTGTTGCCGCCTGTGCCGTTGACCAGCTCAAGACCGGCGATCTTATTGACCGCTTCCACCGCCCACGGAGCCGCGGCCTCCACGTCGTCGAACGCGACCTCCGGCTCGGGGATGGCGGCGGGGATCTCCGCCTTC
>CAJTUE010000008.1:86478-90344 GCA_910579775.1 uncultured Oscillospiraceae bacterium
CCACGTCGTCGAACGCGACCTCCGGCTCGGGGATGGCGGCGGGGATCTCCGCCTTCACCAGTTCCTCCCCGCTCTCATCAGTGACGGTGATGGTCACGTTCTTGTCCGGGGTAGTGACCTTCTCGGTCTTCCCTCCGTCCGGAGCGGTGACCGTTTGGGTCACAGTCCCGTCCTTCTTCGTTTCCACCGCTTCACTGGTTCCATCGGGCTTTTCGGTGGTGACGGTCACCGTGCCGTCAGGTTCGGTCTTGGTGGTGACCTTCGAGCCATCGGCCAAGGTCTCGGTCTTGGTGGTCTCGGTGTGGGTGCTGGTAGAGGGACGGGAGCTACCCGTGGAACCGGAACTGCCGGAATTATCCTTGGCTCCCGTCTTGATGGCGGCATTAAAGTCTTTCACCGCCTGCTCCAGCGTTTCTACAGCCGCGTCTACGGCGGTCTGGCTTTCGGCGGACTCTAGCACAGCTTGGGCGGCGGCGATGGCTGTCTCAAGCTCTGTTAGCTCGGTGGTGGTAACAAATTTCGTGCCCTTGTCCACCTCAGCTTCAGTCTTTCCGTCAATGGCCTCAATATCCTTTTTGGCGGCAGTAGCGGCGGTAATGGCCGTCTCCAGCGCGGTCTTGTCCACAGGCACCGGCCCAGGCGCCGGCTCCGCCGCATCGGAAATCCGGAAAGCGTAGATGGAGTGGGGCCGGAGAGTATAAGTCAGCACCTCCGCCTCGTTATCCACGGTGACCTCGGCCGTTTGGATGGTCACCTGATTCGGTTCGGCTTCTGTATTCTTATCGGTGACCTCGTCAGAGGTCAAATACTGCACCGCCACCGTCTTGCCACCGAGCGATACTTCATTGACGCCCAGCTGCAAGATATTCTCATCGGTCTCGCTGTTGTTGACCACCAGCGCGTAAACGTTCCCGTCGGCGTCCTTGGTGGAATATACCTTGACCGTCGATGCCGCGCTCCCGGTGATCGTCTGGCTCACCTCCACACTGCCGGTCATGGTGTTGAACAACTGGAAGGTATAGAGCGACGGGGTAGCGATATAGCTGTTCTCACTTACCGCACTGCCGGCGCTGCCCAAGCACTGGATCACACACTGATTCCACGCCCCCAGATTGTCGCCCACGGTAAAGTCCACCAGACAGTGCCGGTTCAGATAGGCCGCCCCGGCGTTGACGCAGTCGATCATAAAGTTGGCGGTATAGATGGCGTTGCCCATGGTGGAGGCATAATTTGTCCCCGTCGACGATGCGTCACCGCTATTGTTGATGCCGAATTCGGACACCGCGACCTTCCGTGTATCCTCCCCTGTGACTTGTTGCATCTTATTCCGCAGCCTGGTCACCTCGTTCGCGTATCCAGCCACCACGCTCAAAGCTCCGTTGTATGTGACGTTGCCGGTGTAGGGATGGTAGACGACCCCGTCATACAGGTCATCATACCCCTTCTCGTGCATTTTGTCGATGAAGCTGTCCTGGCAGGCGTGGTGAAGGCCGGAATAGACCTCGATCTCCGCGCCGATCTCGTTAGCGATGCCCTTCATGGCTTCGGAGCAGGCCGCAAAGCCATCCCGGTTCGAGCTGTAATGGGCGGTGATCCGTTGACCCCGAGGCGGGATGTTGCCGTTGGTCCCGTCACCGAAGGTGATCTTCCCTGTCTTACAGTCCAGAGTGCAGACGTTGGCCGCCCCGACGTCCTCCAGCGTGTCCACGATCTCCCATTTCGCTCCGTTCACATAGATGGTGGCGCTATCCTCAATCACCGGGACGTAGCACAAATAGCGTTCCTCGTTGGGATTCCCATCGCTGAGGGAGGCGGCGGCGCGCCAGTCGCCTTTCTTCACCACGTAGTCATTGTGCTGGTAGTACTGGGTCTCCCCGGCAAAGGTTCGCTGACCACCCATGATGTAGTCCTCCACCGCCTGAGCGGCATTGCTCCCTCTGGGAGTGGCCCAGTAGTTCTGCCCCACATCGGTAAACTCGTTGCCGAGTTCAAACTTGGTCACGCCGTAGGGCTCCGGGTGGCCGTTTTCCGCCCGCACCGCCGCCCAGTCTGTGCCGCCGCCGGGATTGCTGCCGTCGTTGGGGGCGTTGAGGTATTCAACAAGGTCCGCCGCGTCTTGGGCGCTGCCCCGGCCCATTCCATAAACGTAGATCATCTCCGCGCCCAGTTCATCATAGATCCATCTGGCCGCCTCATCCAAACCGAAGCCCGGAGCCACCGGCTCCTCTCCGGCATTGGAGTAAAAGTTATTGCCCGCAATGGTGGGAGTGCGTTCCTCCATCGGGCCAATGCTGTCCTTCCAAGTAAAGAGGTTGGACACCGTGCCGCCGGGATACCGCACCGAGCCAAATTGCGTCAGTTTGACCATGTCGCTAAAGGACTCGTTCACTGCCTCCGCAGCGCTGTCCCAAGTGCCATAGGCATTTTTGTGGTAGCGGTGGTTGATCCCAAACATAGCGGGGGTGATCTCCCGCACGGCGTCCTCCGGGTTCACCGTAACGGCGGTCGGCTCCACGGGAGGCTTGTCTTTTTCGTAAATTGCGCTTACCTCGTCGGCGGTGATGGCGCGCTCATAATAGCGCAGCTCGTCCATAACCGCCTTGATGCCGGCTTCCCCGTTTCTGTGGGCACCGACCAGGAGCTTCCCCACCATGTCTGTGTTGGCGTTCCCCGCCTGAAAGACTGGGGCGTTCACATTCACCGAGGAGGACGAGGTGCCGTTCACATAGATGCGGATGCTGCGGGCGGACCCGTCGGTGGTGAACACCAGCATCACGTGGTGCCAAGTGTCCAGTCCGATGCTCCTGCCGTCATATTTGTTTTCGCCGCCCAGATAGGAGCTGTACCGTCCGCCTTCCGCCGCGTTGTGTTGAAAGCCTAGAATGGCCTGGCCGCCGCCCAAATGAAACACGCTGGGGATCTGCTGGGCGCTTGTGTTGGTATGCGTCCAGTCGGTATGCTTGAGCCACGCACCAACGGAAAAGCTTTTCTCCGCAGACAGGGCGTGTTCTCCGGCCAGCTCGAGCTTCAGGTAACCGTTGCTCGCGCCGTTAAACTGAACGCCGCCGCCAGCTTCGGCGTTGAGGTCGCTGTTGACCAGACTCACGCCGCTGGCCAATGTGGCGGCTGGACCACCGGTGGTTTTGCTGGACAACTTTTCTTGCTCCGTGTCGCCGTCAAAGGTCCAGTATCCCACCAGACCGGATGTCAGGTCCACGGTCTCCTGTGTTGCCAGCGCGGCAACCGGGAGCAAACTCAGTGCCATCACCACCACCATCAGCACGGCGGCAAACCGTTTCCCAGCGTGTTTCATTTTGACCATCCTCCCTTAATCTTATTGGGGCGCAGGAAACCTGAACCCCAGAGAACCCGGACTCTCTCAAGTCCTTTGTACAAAATAATCAATTTTATTATACCTTCGACGCTATCGTTTGTCAATAGTGCAAGAAAGTCACCCACAGAGCTTGAAAAGGGCCCCGGCTTTTGCCGAGGCCCTTCTTTTACTTACGTCTAGGAAAAGCTTACTTCAAAAGTGCAATAAACCGGTCGAGCATGACGGCCACTTCCGCGCGGGTGACCTCCGCTGTGGGATCAAGGGTATCGTTGCCCTTGCCCTTGAGGATGCCATTCTGGACGCACCAGGCTACGCCGTCCACTGCCCAGGTCCCGGTGGTATCGCCGTCCACGAACTGGTCGAGGGCTTTTGCGTCCGCCTTGGTATCAAGGCCCACCAGCTTGGCGTAGCGCGCCATCATCACAGCCAGTTGCTCCCGGGTGATGATGTCATCGGGGGCGAAGATCTCTTCGGTATACCCGGTGACCACCTTCACCTTTGCCGCCCAGGCCACGCCCTCGGTGTAGTACTT
>CAJTUE010000008.1:90634-100838 GCA_910579775.1 uncultured Oscillospiraceae bacterium
CCTTGGTGGTGACGGTTTCAGACTTGGTCCCGTCGGGCTGCTCCACGGTCACCGTCTTGGAGCCGTCAGGCTTGGTCACCGTAGTCACTTTGCTGCCGTCCTCGCGGGTCTCATAGGTGGTGGTCGTGCTGGGGGCGGAGGGGCGGCTGGAACTGCCGGTGGAGGTTTTGGGGGTCACGGTCACCCGGCAGGACGCGGAAACATTGTCCATCCGGTCAGTAGACACGGCTGTAATGGTGGCCGCGCCCTCGGCCACACCTCTGACCACGCCGTTTTGATCCACGGTAGCGATGGCCTCATTGCTGGAGGACCAAAAGAGAATGGGACTGGTAGCATCATCGGGCGTAGCAACAGCATTGAGACGCAAGGAACTGCCAACGGGCACAGAGGCGTCCTGCGGCGCCACCGCAACCTGATCCACAAAGATAAACGGCTCAGCCGCCGAAAGGATCGCAGCCGTCGGCTCAGAGGTCAGGGTTCCCTCATAGCTTCCCGTGCCGGTGACCCGAACCTTGATCTGCTTTCCGACCGCCTCAGCGGGGATGGTGTATTCCTGTCCGGTGGCTCCTTCGAGCTCGGTCTCCGCACCGTTTTCGTCCACCATGATCCACTGGTATTCCACCGTGGCGTTGACAGGCACAGTGTTTACCGTCAGCTTGCGGCCCACCCGCGCAGGGCCGACCATCGCAATGGTCTGGAGGGTCAGGGCGCTGGCCTCGCCGGTGGCGGTAATGTCCACATTGCCCGTGACCCGCTCGCCGGGGATGGTAAGCTCGCCGCTCTCCGCGTCGTACTTATAGTCGGTGTCCGCCAGCTCTTCGCCACCCACCGTTACGGTAATGCTGTCAGGCAGGGCATAGCCCCGGGCGGCGGAAATGGTGGCGGTGAAGTCTGCAAAGTGGGTGGCGGTCTGGGGCGCGCCGGGAGCGGTAACACCGTTGGTCAGATGATAGACCGCAGTATAGGTCCTGGGAACTGCCGCGCCGGAGATGGTGATGTTGCAGATAACGCCGTTACGGAAGGTCACCACCATGGCGTTGGGGTCGCTTGCATCGGTACGGTAGGTAAAATCGGTGAAGGCTGCACCGGTATCGGTGTTGGTGACAGTGATCCGCACCGGCATGGCGTAACCCTCGTCAGGGGTGAGGGTGATGGTGAATTCCTCGCCATGGGTGGCGGTGTGGTTTTCCTCTGCACCCAGGCTGCAGGTGATGTGGGTAAGGTCGTGTTCAATGACGTAGGTCTTGCGCCTAAACACCGCCGAAATGGTCACGTCGGTGATGCCGTTCGGCATGGTAAAGGTGTAAAGCCCCTCGGTCGATGTGGCATCAGCCACGATCTCACTGCCATCATCCGCCGTAGCCTTTAAAGAATCAGGTTCCAGCTCATACCCCGTTTCCGGCGTCACAGTCAAACGGACCGCGTCTCCCGCGGGGATCTGGGTGCGGCCTACGGTGACCCGACCACCCTCGAAGGTCTGGGGGTTATTGACCACAACATTCGCTGCCCCCCGCACGGCAATGGTGACGGTGCGGTGGGGGCCGGCCTCGTGGATGTCTGTCTCCGCCCGGCGGATGATGTATGTTCCCACCCCCAGGTTCTCGATCCGGGCGTTGCCAAAGGTGCCCGTCACGCCGGAGTCGTCTCCCTCCGGGGAGAAGGGCGTCCATCTCGTCTCGTCCACGGGATCGGTGGCGTTGGCTACTTTCTGATATTCATAGGCGCGGCCCAGGAACAACCCGGTGATGGCGCCGTCCTCAACTTCCTCGTCAGAGGCGTTTTCAAAAGTAGGAACCGCCTGGAGCGCAGGGCCGATGGCCTTTTTCACCGCGGCGGTGACAGCCGTGGCTTCGCCTTCATGGTATTGCCCCTTGGGGGTGACGGTGACGGCGATAAACTTGCCCACATATTCCTTGTCCATGGGAACGGTAAACTGATCCGTGTCCGCGCCGGAGATGACCGTGCCCTCGCCATCCTCAGTGTCGCTGACCGACCATGTGTAGTTCAACCCCGCCTGCTTAAACTCCGACACAATGTTGTTAACGTTGGCGGTAAGCATAGAGCCCAAACGGACCTCGCCGTCTCCATCGGCATCGATGGCTACACTGCCCTCAATGGTACGCTTGACGGTAACCGAGCAGGTGGCGGAGATATCACCGGCCTGATTGCTCACGGTAATGGTAACCATACCGGGCGCAACGGCGGTGACCACGCCATCGCTGACCGTGGCTACAGCGGCGTTGTCAGATTCCCACACCAGCAGTTCAGGGGAATCTACAGGGGTCACCTGGGGCCGCAGGGTAACGGTATGGTCGGGATCGTTCTCATTGACGTAGATGGTGTGGGTCTCGCCCTCCCCAAAGGCCAGGGCTGTAATGGGCTTCGCGTCCAAATTCTCCAGCAGGGGGATGATAGTGGACAGCTTCACATCCGTCCAGTTTCCGTCCGCGTCCGTAACCGACGTGCCAACAGCGGTAGTACGCAGAGCCAGCTTTCTTGCAGTGTCCAAATTTACGGTAAAAGCCTCCGGAGCCGCCGCGTCCTTTGTGGAGGATAACAGCATCGCTTCCTCACCGTCCAGAATCACACGGAACTGCAGCTCAGGAGTGTTGGCCGAGCTACGCTGTGCATAGCTGACGCCCACCCGGCCGGACAGGGTGTCAAAGCCCGTGTCAGACAGGTCATACTCCACAACAGTGTTGGCACGAACACCCAGGCCCTTATGGGAATCAGAGATGATCTCGCTGCCGTTTTCCCCAATCAAGGACAGCGCGTTGTAGCCCCAGGCCCGGTCCCGGATCGGGGTGTTGCCCACGATAGCAAACCAGCCCAGGTCGGAGAGATAAGCCGACTCCCGCACCTCCACATGTACGGTGTAGGTGGCCGTATTCCTCCCATCAGGAGAGGTGACGGTCACAGCGACCTTGTTGTAGAGCTTACCATCCTGCGTATAGAGCTTTCCACCGGCCGCGGTCTCGTTTTCGCTCTTAAAGAAGCGGCAGACCGCGCTGTTCAAGGCTCCGGTCCCATCCCCTGCGTCAGCGACGGCTTCAAAGGAGAGCCCCGCGCCTGTCTGGGCGGCGACGGCGGTCAACCCAGCGGTACGGTTTCCGTAGTTCACGGCGTAGTACTCGGTCACGGCGGGGTCAAAGGCGGGATAGAGCTTCATCGACCCCAGAGACAGGGCGCGCAGCTGAGCGTTGGCGTCGTTTTCCTTCACCAGCGCGAGCGAATAGTCCTTGGTGGTGACCGTGTCCTCCGCCGCAACGTGTAGCTTTACAAGAGTCACGTCCTGCGCCAGGGCGATCTTCACGTTTCCTTCCTCGTCCTTGGCCACCGGGTAGCTGTTGACCAGTACGTTGCACTTGGCCTTGTCGCTGACCGTCGCACGCAGGTCCGCGGTGTTCCCGCTCACGGTCAAGACCCCCAGGTTCGTGTCCGTGCCGCTGACGGCCACGCTCTGTCCGCCCACGGACAGGGAGGTCAGCGTTGCCGCGTCCGAACGGTGCGCCGCCTCGCCCACCGCGTAGATCCGGATGCGCTGGGCGGTGGGGTATGAGTTGCCGCCCTGAACCGGCCCCACCGCCACCAAACGCATATGGGTGGCGGCGACAGGCTCATCCAGCGTAATGGTTTGCGTAGCCGTGGTGTTTTGCAAATTACCGCTCTTCACGGTTGTAAAATCAGCGTCGGCCGGCTGGGCAGTGGGATCGCCCAGGCAGGCAAACTGCAACTCATAGGCGTTGATAATGCAGCCATTGCTGCTGCGAGGCTGATAACTCACCGCTACGATCTCCCGCTCCTCGTCAAAGCCAGTCTGGATCCAGATGGGCTTTTCTTCAGAGGGATTCTGTCCGTTGATATTCTCGTCTGTGGCAGTGCCGTAGTTCCCGTGCCACCAATGAACAGCGTTGTCAAAGGCCCAGGCGGGGCCGCCGTCAGCGCCGGAGGCAGATTCCATCCAGGAGTTAGCCTTGGCGTTCTTCGCCAGGACAGCGGCATTTAGTTCCTCCGTGGGAATCTCCGTCTCCAATTGATGCTTGTAAAGGGCGTCGATGTCCGCCAGAGTGAACTTGGCCCGGCGGATCCAGCAGCGGTCCATCGTGACGTTAGATTGTGTTTGCGAAAAATCCTGGTCCCAGTGGCCGTAGGTGTCCAGCACGAAGGTACCGTCGGGGTAGACCGCCATACCTGTATAGCCCGTGTCGCCGGATTTTGTGCTGGGTGCCCAGTCATAGTCCAGACGGATACGGTACTGACCCTCGTTGCGCTCCATCAGATTCTCATAGGTGCCCACCCAGGCCATCCACTCACCGCACGTCCAATTGCCGAAACCGCCGTTGGCGGTCACGCTTTCGCAGATCATCTCCCGGAAGGTAATGACCAGCCGTCCGCTGACGGGGTCGTAGAGCGCCTTGTGCCGCTCGCCATACAGCGCGCCCTGCATCTCCACCGGCTTGCTCCAGGTCTCTCCCTCGTCATCCGACCAGAACATCACCGACATGCAGTTGTGGGCCTGAGTGCGGGCCAGAGCCATGATCCGGTTGCCGTCAGGGGAGCGGAACATTCCCACCTCGCAGATCTGCTTGGCCTTTTCCACAGAATCGTATTCTTGCAGATAACGTTCCGGCGCGGACCATTGCATATTGCCCTGCTCGTCAAAGGTCAGATAAGTCTTGTAGTTGTTGTAGCCCAAGTCGTGGCAAACACCCATCCACTTGTCGATGAAATTACCGTTTTGATCCTTGAGCTGCACAAGGCTCGCCATTGCCACGACAGAGTATAAGCCGGAATCCCGCTGATACTGCGTGTACTCGCTCCAGTGGATGCCGTCATCACTGATAGAGACGTCCCAACCGCCAGAAGCGCTGGCGCCTACATTGTGGTGCCATTGGGGCCGTCCCGCAATCAGAACATACTTCACACTGCCGTCGGTAAAGTTGAGGCGGTACATGGTGGGAGTCTCCAGAGAGTTTTCCCAGCTCGCCGGGGTGTCTTTAATCTGTTCCCAGCTCTCTCCCCGGTTGTCGCTCTTCATTAGGAGCAGCGGCCCGCAGCCGTGCCCCTGAGGAAATGCGGTGACAAGTGTACCGTCGGTGAGGGTGATCGTATCGGGCTGGCCATAATACTGCTTGGAGGCGTCCAGAATAGGGCCGTACACATCCCCCTGGTACTGCTCGGGCAGGTTCACCAGCGGCACGTCCTGGGGCTGGAGGTTCAGCTTCTTGGTATCTCCGGTGGCAAGCCGCTCCTCATACTCCGCCGTAAGGGTGACGATTCCCTGCCGCAACGCTTTCATATCGTTGGCCAAGGCGGTTTTGCCCGCGTCAGTGAGATAATAGCCCGAAGAATCATAGGTGGGTCTGACCGTGGCCGCCAGAGTGGCCACCGCGCTCTCCATGGCGGGGCAGTTTCCCTTGATAATCATGAGCTTGTTCACGTCCCGCACGCCTTGGGCCATCTTCTCCAAACGGAGGCTGGAGTGAATGACAGGATTCTGGGCCGTCTTCTCATCGGGGAAGATGAGGAAGCAGTCCCCGGCCTCAAACTTGGCGTGGGAGGTGTCCCGCAAGGGATCGGCCACCCAGGAATCATAGGCCCAGCGCAAAAAGCCCGTTCCGCCTACGGAGTAGGAGTAGAGCATGGTCCAATAACTCTCGCCGGGGGCGCTGAGGGAAAAATTTCCGGGCTTGTGACCGGTGCAGGAGTAAACGGTGGTGCGCAGCCCCGTCTCCTTCCGCGCGGCCAACATACTGTCAAAGTTGCTGCGACTACCTTTAATCGCCATGGATCCTACGTTCAGATCATCGATGCGAATGGCAAGAGCTTGATGGCTGGCGTCCATGGAGTCCATGGCTCCCGCTTTTTTGAAGGACTTGCCGTCGGTCCCCTTTACGCTCTCAATCAGGGTCAGCGCCGCGTCGTCGATCCCCCGCTCGTCGATGCCGATGTAGGTCCGTTCCTTCCAGCCGTTGGCCTCCATATGGGCCATCAGATTGGTGAGGAAGGCCGTCCAGCCCTCGTTCCAGGCGGCGGTGTCGCTCTTGCTGATGACCTGCTTGGCCCCGCTGTTGTCCAGATAGCGGATCTCGTTGGTCCATGGAGCCGTGCTGTAGCACACGATCTTGTCTCCAATACCGATCTCATCGATGTTAAAACGGATCCAAGCGTCGAAGTCGGTGTAGTCAAAGACCCACTCCCCCGCCGCGTTTTTGCTCCACGCCACCATGCTGGGGATATGGACCTCATTTTGGCTGTAAGTCTGCCGCGCCCATGCGTCCTCGGCAATGGTGGTGGTAATAGCGTGTCCGCCGATGTCCCGATACTTCTCCATGATGGGCTTCAAAATGGCAAAATGCTCCTGGGAGAAAGGCGTAACATCGTAGTATTCTGCAGAGGCGTAGGGATTCTGCCACAGCTCGATGTCAAAGCCGTCCTTAAATTCCGTAGCATTAGGAAGGACGGGGGAAGCTACGTTAAGGGTGTACGTAAAGGTGAGCTTTTGGGCGTCGGTCAGACCGCTCGCCGTCACGGTAACTTCACCCTGATATGTACCTGGCTCGGCATCCTTGGGAACGTTGACCGTGACCCAAAGGCCCTGCACCTTCCCCGCCTCCATGTTCACAGGTGCGTCGCCCATGAGCACCTCGGCAGCGTCCTTGCGGCTGCCCTCCGGCACGGCCACACCGTGGGAGTCTCCCCAGCCGTTCATCCCAGTATACGCCTGCACTACTTTTATAAAGGAAAGATCTACGTTTTCAGCGGCAATGGTGTTGCCGTTGCCGTCGGAGAAGGCCCCAGCGGTGGCAACGACGCCTGTCTGAGCGGTTTTCCCCGTTGCCAGGAATATCTGGGATATGGCGGCATCGTTGCGCCACGCGTTCAGGGTCGCGCTCTTGGCATCCGCGGCCAAAGCAGCGCTAAAATTTGCCTGGACATACTGAAGGTCGTCGTCCACAATGGCGCCGTACAGCGGCTCGGTGAGATCTTCAAGGTCAGGCGGCGCGTCAGGGTCCACCACGGCGGCAGCGATGGTGAACATCCCGCTCTCTCCAGTGCTTACCACGGCAAACTTGGTGGGAGTGGTAGTAAGGTTTATCTGGTTGTAGCTACCCACCGTGACGGAGCCGATGTCCAGATACTTGCTGTTATCCACGCTCTGGATGGTGTACCAGCCGCTTTCATCCACAGTCAGCCGGAACATATGGTTGGTCTTGTGTTCCAGGCAGCCGTTGGTAAGGGTGTAGGGATCCCCGGGCACGGCATCCTCCCCGCAGGAATCCGTAGCTGCCGCTTGGGCATACATCTTCCTGTATTTGTTAGTGGAGCCGACCGGCTCCGTGTCCCCGATGATATAGATACCACCGCTCTCAATTTCGGTAGCCGCACTGCCCGAAACAGCGTCTTGGTCCACTAGCTTATAGAGCTTGAGCGCATGGGACTCCGTACCCACGCCCCACTTGCCGTGGTTGCTGACATAGACCCACATGTTGCCCGTGGGCAGAGCGGGTCCGTTTTCCCCTGCGGCCAGCACAGTGACAGGCAGCAAGCCAAACATCAAAATTGTTGCCAACAGCAGTGCCATACAGCGTTTGGTGGTGTGTTTCATCGAAATCATCCCTCCGTTTTGCAAGCTTCGCCCAAAGGAATCGTTTGTTTGGCAAGGCCAAACAAGCAAAAGGCCTGCCTTTTGCTCCTTTCTCTAGGCAATATATACGAAAGGATTATATTATTTAACTTTAAAAATGTCAATACCGCCCATATGAATGTTAAAGTTTGTTCTCATCTATACCGATAAGATCATACCTCCACTGATCCGCACGGTTGAAATGTGTAAGTCACATCATTAGCTCCAAAAGGCCTCGATTCCACAGGGAATCTATGCCTTTTGTTTGCATTTTGTGTTTCTTTTAATGTGCAAAAATTTTTACTCCCCGCTGGCGCCGTAGTTGGCCAGGACGCGGGCAGAGGGGTCGTTGACGTCGCAGCCCTCCCACTCCTTGTTGGGCATCCAGAAGTCCACCACCATTTGGCTCTGGCCGGGGTAGTACCGCTCAAAAATCTCCCGGTAGAGCAAGGACTCCTTGGTGAAGGGCCTGGCGTGGCCGTACTTTTTGCAGGCGGCCTTAAACTCCTCGTCGGTGTATTGCCTCTCGGCGTATTCCTTCAGGTAGTCCACCATGGAGTGGCCCACCGCGTCGGAGAAGGCGGCCTTTTCCCGCCACAAAATTTCCTCAGGCAGATATCCGCCCTCTTCAAATGCCTTGCGCAGAAGATATTTCCCCTTGCCATAGGTGTTCAGCTTTTTGGCCGGGTCGATGGATATGACATACTCCACAAAGTCCAGATCACCGAAGGGCACCCGGGCCTCCAGGGAGTTCACCGAGATGCACCGGTCCGCCCGGAGCACGTCATACATGTGAAGCTCAGAGACCCGCTTCTCCGCCTCTGCCTGAAAGGCCTGGGCAGAGGGGGCAAAGTCGGTGTATTTATAGCCGAACAGCTCGTCGGAAATTTCGCCGGTGAGGAGCACCCGGATATCCGTTCTCTCATGGATGGCCTTGCACACCAGGTACATCCCGATGGAGGCCCGGATGGTGGTGATGTCGTAGGTGCCCAGCAGCGCTACCACCGGCTCCAGAGCGGCAATGACATCCGCCGGGGTCATGTAGACCTCAGTGTGGTCGCTGCCGATGTAGTCCGCCGCCTGGCGGGCGTATTTCAGGTCGATGGCGTCCTCGCTCATGCCGATGGCAAAGGTGCGGATGGGCGTTTTACTCTTGCGCTGGGCGATGGCGCACACCAGAGAGGAATCCAGCCCGCCGGACAGCAGGAAGCCCACCTTAGCGTCTGCCACCAGCCGCTTCTCCACTCCGGCGATGAGCTTTTGGCGCAGGTTGCCGCAGAGGCTGTCCAGCTCGCCGTCAATGACCCGGCAGGGATGGGCCACGTCCCGGTAACAGACAAATTGGCCGTCCTTGTAATAATGCCCAGGCGGGAAGGGTACGATCTCAGCGACCAGGCCCACCAGACTCTTGGGCTCGCTGGCGAAGACGATAACTCCCTTGGGGTCATAGCCATAGTAGAGCGGGCGGATGCCAATCGGGTCCCGGGCGGCAATGAACCGTCCCGTCTGCCCATCGTAGAGAACGCAGGCGAACTCGGCGTCCAGCATGGCAAACATGTCCACTCCGTACTCCCGGTACAGGGGCAGCAGGATCTCGCAATCCGAGCCGCTTTGGAAGGTATAGCCCTTGGCCGCCAGAGCTGTCCTCAGCCACCCAAAGCCGTATATCTCGCCGTTGCAGACGCAGCAGCTACCGTCCAGAGAGAAGGGCTGCATCCCCTCGGGGTGGAGGCCCATAATGGCCAGCCGGTGAAAGCCCAGCAGGCCCTCTCCCGCGGAGGCAAACCGGGTGTCGTCCGGCCCCCGGGACTTGGTCTGCCAAAAGGCCGTTTCCACACAGGTAAGGTCGGGCGCCGGACCGCAGTAACCGATGATAGAACACATAGCAAACGCCTCTTTTCCGCGTCGTCCGCGCTGAAATTGCCCTCAGTATAGTCTCTCCTACCCAAAAAGTCAAGAAAATTCTGCAAGTCACTTTTTGTTTTGTTGCATTTTTCGGCGTAGCGCCCCGATGCAGCCTGTTGTTTATGCAACTTTTCATCTAACATCTTTCAAATTTATCTTTTGGCTTGTTTGCGCCCAGGCAGCAGAGCGGGCGGGTCAAGCCCCTCCCGGAACGTGGGGCGGTGGACGGCGGACCGTCCAGGAGGACGGTCCCTACAATAAAAACGAGAGGTTTCGGTAGAATGTGTAGGGACCGCCGTCCTCGGCGGTCCGCAACAAAAGGGCCTCGGCTTACCGCCGAGGCCCTTTGATACGTTGTGCGCAGATCGTTTAATTATTTCAACAAGGCAATGAACCGGTCGAGCATGACGGCCACTTCCGCGCGGGTGACTTCCGCTGTGGGATCAAGGGTATCGTTGCCCTTGCCCTTGAGGATGCCATTCTGGACGCACCAGGCCACGCCGTTCTCGGCCCAAGCGCCGGTGTCTTCGCCGTCGGCAAAGACGTGGAGGCGGCTGGCATCTGCCTTGGTATCAAGGCCCACCAGCTTGGCGTAGCGCGCCATCATCACAGCCAGTTGCTCCCGGGTGATGATGTCATCGGGGGCGAAGATCTCTTCGGTATACCCGGTGA
>CAJTUE010000009.1 GCA_910579775.1 uncultured Oscillospiraceae bacterium
ATCCCACAGCGGAAGTCACCCGCGCGGAGGTGGCTGTGATGCTCGATCGGTTCATAAAACTGTTGAAGTAAGAACGTTTCGTAGTGGCAACGACAGAGGGACGGTTTTCTCTGCCGAGCCCGATCCGGCAGGAGAACCGTCCCTGCTGTCTTGCCGCGAACAAACCGCGCAACGTATCAAAGGGCCCCGGCTTACGCCGGGGCTCTTTTCTTGTGGCGCGTCTGGGAAGCCGCGCCCTACATGCGGGCAGGTTTGGAACCCGCCCCTACGAAAACGTGATCGCATCCTTTTGGTGTGCCGGGTCTTGCTTTTCCCATCAAACTGTGCTATGATGTGTTCACCCAGGCAGAGTAGGGCCACATGTGCGGCGCCCCCCAAGGGGGCCAGTGCCGGAGGGACGGGGAGTTGCCCGCCGGACGAAAAGCCAAAGGCTTGCAGTATGTGTCCCGCATCCCGCTGCCGCATACCGGGTCTTTCATCTCCCTTTATGCGGCGTTTCCGCTTTGTCACACTTCTGTGCGGACTGCCCAAAATAAGGGAGGTATTTTTATGCCCAGCTCTACCCTCTATCCCCACCCCTTCTCCGCCGGCTACTGGCGACAGGCCCTGGACGACATGAAAAAGCCCCGCATCCTCACCTTCTCCGCCCTGATGATCGCCGCGTGCTGGGCCCTGGGTCTGATCCCCTCCATCCACATGGGCGCGGCCCGCATTTCCTGGGGATTTATGGCCCGGGCGCTGTGCTCTATGGTGGGCGGTCCGCTCAACGCTCTGGTGTTTGGCGCGGCAGAGGACACCATCACCTATCTGCTCCATCCCACCGGGCCGTATTTCCCCGGCTATATGCTCACCACCATGCTGGGCAACCTCACCTACGCCCTCTTTCTATACCGGGCCAAGCCCTCCGTTCCGCGCGTGTTCTTTGCCAAGCTGCTGACCAACGCCCAAAACGTGGTCCTCGGCTCGCTGTGGAGCTACATCCTGGGTGGCCAAGCATACCGCGTCATTATGATGGAACGCCTCGTCAAAAACGCCATCACTCTTATCCCCCAGACCGTCATCCTCTGCGTCCTCTTCGCCGCGCTCCTGCCCATTTTGCGCCGGGCGCGCCTCATTGATTGGTAACAGCCTTCTACTTGTCTCCCCACGCGCATACCTCTTTAACAGCATGGTTATGGAGGTGTGCGCGTGTCTTTTTTATCCCTTGTGGAGACGTGGGCCAACGCCCTTTGGAATCCCTGGCTGCTAGGGGCATTCCTGCTGGTGGGAGGGTGGTACACCCTGCGCTCCGGCCTTTTCCAGCTCACCCCCCACCGCTGGCTGGGGACGCTGAAGCGTTCTCTGCGCCGCCCCAGCACCGGCGGTCTCACCCAGGCCCAGGCTCTCTCCACCGCCCTGGCCTCTACCATCGGCACCGGCTCCATCGCTGGAGTGGCCACCGCCATTTTCTTCGGCGGGCCCGGCGCGGTGTTCTGGATGTGGGTCTCTGCCCTGCTGGGAATGATGACCGGGTTTGCGGAAAAATACCTCGCCGCCGCCTTCCGGGAGCCCGCCCCTGACGGCTCCTTCCAGGGCGGGCCCATGTGCTACATGGCCAAGGGGTTGAAGCGGGTGGGAAAGCCTCTTGCCGCCGCCTTTTCCCTGACCTGTGTGCTGGCCAGTCTGGCAGGCGGCGCCATGGTGCAGTCCAACTCTATCTCCACCTCTCTCCACGCGGCCGCCGGGGTCGCGCCCATCTCTTCCGGCCTACTCACCGCCCTGGCGGTGGGGGTGGTCCTGTTGGGCGGCATCGGGCGGGTGGGCAAGGTCAGCGAGACCCTGGTCCCCCTGATGGCTGGGATGTTTCTCACCGGAGGCCTGACAGCGCTATTCCTCCGCCGCTCCTGCCTCCCCGCCGCCTTTTCCGCCATCCTTCAAGGGGCCTTTCGCCCCCGTGCCGCTTTTGGGGGCTATACCGCCGCTCTGGCCCTGCGCTACGGCGTGGCCCGGGGGGTGTTCACCAACGAGGCGGGCCTTGGCTCCTCCGCCATGGCCCATGCTGCCGCAGGTGGTTCAACGCCTTCCGAGGAAGGCTGTTGGGGAATGGTTGAGGTACTGATCTCTACCCTGGTGGTCTGCACCGTCACCGCTCTGGTCATTCTCACTGCCGGGGTATATTCCCCCGCTGACGCTCTCTCTGCCCTGGCAGACGGCGTTATCCCCCCCGAATATCTGGGCGCGCCGCTGTGTGCCGCCTCTTTCGGGGTCACCCTGGGCAAGGTCGGTCCCTTGCTGGTTTCTGTTTCTCTGCTGCTGTTTGCCTACACCTCCCTGCTAGGTTGGGGCTATTACGGAGAGCGCGCCCTCTCCTTCCTCTGGGGCAATTCCCGCGCTGTTCCCCTCTTTCGGGGCGTGTTTCTCCTGTGTGTGGTCATGGGAAGTCTGGGAGAGGTAGGCGCCGTATGGCAGCTGGCCGACCTGACCAACGGCCTGATGGCCCTGCCCAACCTGACCGCCCTGCTCCTTCTCTCCCCGCAAGTCCTCCCTTGCATTTCAAGCGTCAATGTTGTAAAATAGAAAAAATACTATTTTTATGGGAGGGGACGCCTGTGACCCGAGACGAGGCCTTTGAATTTCTGGACCGCACCGCCCGGGGCATTGCCGAGATGTTCGGCTCCTCCTGCGAGACGCTGGTACAGAACATGTCCGACCCCAGCCACCCCATTTTGTCCATCTACAACGGCCAGGTCTCCGGGCGCGAGGTAGGCTCCACCGCCGACATCATGGGCTCCACCCGGCTGATCGACGAGACCGCCATGACCACCGACTTTGTTAACCTCTACGCCACCACCCCCTCCGGGGCCCAGATCAAGTCCTCCACCTTCCACATGATCGGCGAGGATTACAACCTGGCGTTGGGCATCGACTTTGACTATTCCTCCCTGGTGTTCGCCAACCGCATTTTGGTGGACCTGATGAGCGCCGACGCCGATCTCCAGTCCGCCCTGTGGCGGGGGGGCGACAATGGCCTTACCCAGATCTTTGACGAATGCCTTACCGCCATTGGCAAGCCGGTCAACGCCCTGACCAAGGCAGACCGGGTGAAGATCGTAGCACTGCTGGACCAGAAAAATGCCTTTTCCTTCAGAAAATCCGTCCCTTATGTGGCCAAGCGGCTCCAGGTCTCCCGCTATACCGTTTACAAATATCTGGACCAGCTGGGCGCACAGCAGGAAGAATCCTGAGCATGGAGGTATCACCCATGGAAAAAGAGAGGATCGACCAATATTTTGCGGACAGCGCCGTCCGCGCCCGGCTCATTGGCGCCGTCTCCCGCCTGGTGGCGGTGAAGAGCGTGAAGGGCCCCGCCCAGCCTGGCGCTCCCTTTGGCCCTGGCCCCAAGGCCGCGCTGGAGGAGGCTTTGGCTCTGGCAAGCGAGCTGGGCTTTGCCACCCGCAACTATGACGATCACGTGGGTCTGGCAGACCTGAACGGCGGCCCCACCCAGCTTCACATCCTGGCTCATCTGGACGTGGTGGGCGAGGGCAAGGGCTGGGACACCGACCCTTACACCTGCGTGGAAAAGGACGGCGTCCTTTACGGCCGGGGCGTCAGCGACGACAAAGGCCCTCTCTGCGCCGCTCTGATGGCTATGGCCGCTGTGAAGGACCTGGGCGGCACGGCCAAGAACGTGAAGCTGGTCATGGGCACCGACGAGGAGTCGGGCAGCGAGGACATTGCCTACTACTACGCCCGGGAGCCCTTCGCCCCCTATTCCTTCACTCCCGACGCGGACTTCCCCGTCATCCACATTGAAAAGGGCCATTACCACCCCGACTTTGGCGCGGCCTGGACAGATGAGACCGCCCTCCCCCGGGTCACCGCCCTTCAGGGCGGCTTCCGCCATAACGTGGTCCCGCCCGAGGCGGAATGTACCATCTTAGGGATGACCGCGGCGCAGGTGGGCGATGTATGCGCCCGGGTCAGCGCCGCCACCAGCGCCCTTCTCACCGCCCAGGATACGGCGGACGGCGTCGCCATCCACTGCGCGGGCAAAAACGCCCACGCCGCCTCCCCTGACGACGGCGTCAACGCCATCCAGGCCCTGCTGGAGGCCCTTGCCCTTCTGCCTCTGGCGGACTGCAACAGCACCAAATACCTGCGCGCGCTCCACCATCTGTTCCCCTTTGGGGACAACCGGGGCAAGGCTCTGGGCATCGCCCAGTCCGACCCGGAGAGCGGCGAGCTGACGCTGAATCTGGCCCTTCTCACCATGACCGCCACCCGCTTCCAGGCCAAGTTCGACGTGCGCTTCCCCCTGTGCGCCAACCAGTTCAACTGCAAGGGCGTGTGCGAGGAGACCTTCCGCCGGCACGGCATCTCCATCCTGGGCGACCCTGAGATGACAAGCGTCCACTGCGTCAGCGCGGACTCCCCGCTGGTCAAAACGCTCCTGCGCTGCTACAGCATGTATACCGGCGAGGCCGACCCCCAACCCATTGCCATCGGCGGCGGGACCTATGTCCACGATATCCCCGGCGGCGTGGCCTTCGGCTGTGTGTTCCCCGGCGTAGACACCAAGATGCACGCCGCCAATGAGCGCATCGCCGTGGAAGATCTGCTCCTTTCCGCCAAAATGTTCACCCAGGCCATTTTCGACCTGTGCGGGGAGTGAGCGCCATGAAGAAACGACTGCTTGCCATCGTCCTGTGCCTCTGCCTGCTGGCCTGCGCGGGCTGCTCCACCACCAAGGCCCAGATGAACCAGTATAACGCGGTGCTGTTTGTGGAGGGCGTTTTGGACGAGACCTACACCGGCGCCCCCTCCAAGGGCTACCTTCAGCTCATGGACCTTACCGCCGAGGACGCCGGGAAAACCTACCAGAAAAACCTCTCCGCCGAGCTCTCCCAGCGTCTGGCCGTCCGATTTGAGCTTGACGAGACCTTCTTGAAAAACGACCTGCGCGCCGACTACCTGGAGCTGCTGGAGGCGGTCTATGCCAAGGCGTCCTATACCGTGGTACAGGCAGCATCTCTGGACCACGGGCGCTACTGCGTGGAGGTGTCCGTTACCCCCGTCACCTTTTTCCAGGCGGCCTACGCCGACGGCTACGCCAAGCTGCGCGCCGACTTTGAAAAGGCCCATTCCCTCCCCGACGAAGAGGCCCGCCAGGACATGACCGACGCCCAGATCAGAGAGGCGGAGGAAAACTTTGAGACCAAGTGGGCCCAGGAGGTCTACGACTACCTCTACGCCCGGCTGGACGCCATCACCACCGGCCCTGCGGTGACCAAGCTGGCCCTGGTCACCCCCGACCGCACCGGCGTCTACACCCTCTCCCCCAATGATTTTCAGGACATCGACGACCTGATCCTGCAATATTAAAGGGAAGACAAAAAATAGCTTGCATTTTCTGCCATGGGGTGATATAATACCACAGTCTCAATAAAGGGTGGTCCTCTGGGGTTTTCCAAAAACGCCTACGAACGCCTGTAAATTAGGAGGAAAATCCCATGAACACACTTGATCTCTTCAACCAGAAAAACATGAAGGCCGAGGCCCCCACCGCCCAGATCGGTGACACCGTCCGGGTCCACATCAAGGTCAAGGAGGGCTCCCGCGAGCGTATCCAGGTCTTTGAGGGCACCGTCATCGCCAAGAAGCACGGCGGCATTGCCGAGACCATCACCGTCCGCCGCGTGTCCTTCGGCATCGGTGTGGAGAAGGTCTTCCCCGTTCACGCGCCTTCCATTGAAAAGATCGAGCTGGTCCGTCACGGCAAGGTCCGCCGTGCCAAGCTCTACTACCTGCGCGACCGCGTGGGCAAGAGCGCCAAGCTCCAGGAGAAGCTGTAAGCTCTCCCCCCTCCCCGCGCATAAAACGCCGGTTCCTTACGAACCGGCGTTTTTCCATGTCATCCCCGCCCGAAAAAGGAGGCGCTTTCCATGCTTCAAGTGAATGATCTGCGCCTCTCCCTGGAGGGCGGCTTGGAGGAACTGCGTGCCAAGACCGCCGCCCTTCTGGGCGTCGCGCCGGAACAACTTCAGGACCTCCGTCTGGTCCGCCAGTCTATCGACGCGCGCAAAAAGTCCGACGTACACTACGTCTGCGCCGTGCGCTGTACCCTTCCCTCCGATCTGGAGCGCAAGCTCCCGGCCCGCGTCAAGGGGAAGGTCGTCTCCGTAACCCCCCAACCCTACGTCTTCCCCGCCCCCCACCGTTCCCCCAACGCCCTGCGCCCCGTGGTGGTGGGCATGGGTCCGGCGGGACTGTTCGCCGCGCTGTTCCTCGCCCGTGCCGGACTGCCCCCCATCGTGTTGGAGCGGGGAAAACCCGTAGAGGAACGCGCCCGCGATGTGGAGCGGCTGTGGTCGGGCGGCGCGCTGGACGAAAGCTCCAACGTCCAGTTTGGCGAGGGGGGCGCGGGGGCCTTCTCCGATGGCAAGCTGAACACCGGCACCCATGATCCCCGGCTCACCGCCGTCCTGGAGACCTTCGCGGCCTTTGGCGCGCCGGAGGATATCCTCTACGTCCAAAAGCCCCATGTGGGCACCGACAACCTCCGCCGGGTGGTAGCCAACCTCCGTGCGGAGCTGCTGCGGCTGGGGTGCGACGTCCGTTTTCAGCACACTCTCACCAGCCTGGACGCCGCCGGGAACGCCTTGCGTGCCATTGAGGTCACCGGGTCCACCGGAGCATATACCCTCCCCTGCGACTGCCTCATCCTCGCCCCCGGCCACTCCGCCCGGGACACCTTTCGGATGCTGGAGCGTGTAGGCGTGCCCATGGAGGCCAAGCCCTTTGCCGTGGGGGTCCGTATTGAGCACAGCCAGGAAACCCTCTCTCGCCAACAGTACGGCGCGGCGTGGAACAAGCTCTCCGCCGCGTCCTATAAGCTCTCCTGCCATCTGGAAAACGGCCGGGGGGTGTTTTCCTTTTGCGTCTGTCCTGGCGGCGAGGTGGTCTGTTCCGCCTCCGAACCAGGGGGCGTGGTCACCAACGGCATGAGCTGCTATGCCCGGGACGGCAAAAACATCAACGGCGGACTTTTGGTCAGCGTCACCCCCGCCGACTTTGAGAGCCACGACCCTCTGGCGGGAATGGCCTTTCAACGGCGGTGGGAACAGCTTGCCTACACCTTGGGCGGCAGGGACTTTTACGCGCCTGCCCAGACGGTGGGTTCCTTTTTGACGGGCAGCATGCCTACCCTGTCCGCTTCCATTGCCCCCACCTACCGCCCCGGGGTAACCGCGGCGGCCCTGGACGGCTGCCTGCCCCCCTTCGTGACCGACTCTCTCCGCCAGGCCCTCCCGCTTCTGGGCCGCAGGCTCACCGGCTTTGACACCCCTGAAGCCCTCTTGACCGGGGTGGAGACCCGCTCGTCCTCCCCGGTGCGTCTTCTCCGAGGGGGCGACCTCCAGTCCCCCCTGCGCGGGCTCTATCCCTGCGGCGAGGGCGCGGGCTGGGCGGGAGGCATCGCCTCGGCGGCGGTGGACGGCATCCGGGTGGCGGAAGCGGTGGCAATACAAATTTGACTTGTAATTTCCAGATAATAGGTCTATAATAATTCTACTCAAAGCAGAAACTTCTGTGATGGCGGAGCGCCGCTCCCCTCACTTCTCTTGCAGAAGGAAAAGGTGAAACTATGTCTCAATTGGACGCACTGGTCATCGGCGCCGGTTTTGCCGGGGCCACCGTGGCCCGAAAGCTGGCCGAAGCCGGCAAGCAGGTCCTGGTGGTGGAGCGCCGGGACCATATCGGCGGCAACGCCTACGACTGCCTGGACGATGAGGGCGTGCTCATCCACAAATACGGCCCCCACATCTTCCACACCGGCCACAAGGAGGTCTACGACTTCCTCAGCCGCTTTACCGCCTGGCGGGACTACTCCCACCGGGTGGTGGCCAATGTCTACGGCCAGCTCATGCCCGTGCCCTTCAACCTCACCAGCCTGGACATCGCCTACGAGCAGCGCTCCGCCGCCTTGGCGGAAAAGCTGCTGGCTGCCTATGGCCCGGAGCGGAAGGTGACCATTTTAGAGCTGCGGCAGAGCGACGACCCCGAGCTGGCGGAGCTGGCGGACTACGTGTATGAAAACATCTTCAAGACCTACACCATGAAGCAGTGGGGCCAGACCCCCGAGGAGATCGACCCCGCCACCACCGCCCGGGTACCTGTGTTCCTCTCCCGGGACGACCGTTACTTCCAGGACCTCTACCAGGGGATGCCTCTGGAGGGCTACGCCGCCCTGTTTGAACGGCTTTTGGACCACCCCAACATTGAGGTGCGCCTGAACACCGACGCCGCGGACGTCCTCACCCTCACCCAGGTGGGTACCACCCTGGTGAACGGTGAACCCTTCAAGGGTCCCATCGTCTACACCGGCGCGGTGGACGGCCTCTTTGACCGCCGCTTTGGCCGCCTGCCCTACCGCACCCTGGACTTCGTCTTTGAGACCCACCCGGTGGAGTGGTACCAGACCCACGGCACTGTCAACTATACTGTGGACCAGCCCTTCACCCGCATCACTGAGTTCAAGCATCTCACCGGGCAGGTCCTTCCCAAGAAAACCACCATCATGAAAGAGTTTTCCAAGGAGTTCACCGGAGAGGACGGCCAGATCCCCTACTACGCTGTCATTAACCCCGAAAACAAGGCCCTCTACGGCCAATACGCCGCCCTGGCCGCCGAATATCCCAACCTCCATCTGCTGGGTCGGCTGGCGGAGTATCAGTATTACAACATGGACGCCATCGTCAAGCGGGCCTTGGAGCTGGCGGACCGTCTCAGCTCTGCCAAGGACTGAAATAGAAAGAGAGAGGTGACCGACATGCCCCAAAAGCTCATCACCTTTGCCGTTCCCTGCTACAACTCCGCCGACTACATGGACAAGTGTGTCCGCTCCCTGCTGGCCGGCGGCAGCGACATTGAGATCATCCTGGTGGACGACGGCTCCACCAAGGATGACACCCCCGCCATCTGCGACCGCTACGCCGCGGAGCACCCCGATATCGTTAAGGTCATCCACCAGGAGAACGGCGGCCACGGCGAAGGGGTCAACCAGGGCCTGCGCCACGCCTCCGGGGTCTATTACAAGGTGGTGGATTCCGATGACTGGCTGGACGAGGAAGCGCTCCACGCCGTGCTCAACAAGCTACGGGAGTTCGTGGGCAAGGGCCACCCTCTGGATCTGATGATCGCCAACTATGTCTATGAGCACGCGGAGGACAACACCCAGAAGGTCATGGGCTATTCCAATGTCTTTCCCACGAACAAGGTGTTCACCTGGAAGGACATTGGCCGCTTCGGCCCCTCCCAGTATCTGCTAATGCACTCGGTGATCTACCGCACGGAGATGCTCCGCCAAAGCGGCGTGGAGCTGCCCAAGCACACCTTCTATGTGGACAATATCTTCGTCTACCAGCCTCTCCCCTTCGTCAAGACCCTCTACTACATGGATGTGGACCTCTACCGTTACTTCATCGGCCGGGCCAACCAGTCGGTGCAGGAATCGGTCATGGTGGGTCGGGTGGACCAGCAGGTGCGGGTCACCAAGCTGATGATCGACGCCCATGACCTCCACGCTATTAAGGCGGAAAAACCCAAGCTAGGGGCGTACATGACCAACTATCTGTCCATGATGATGACCATTTCCTCCATCTTCCTGATGCTGGATGGCTCGCCGGAGAAAATGGGGGTCAAGACCGCGTTGTGGGAATATTTAAAGGCCAAGGACGTCAAGCTCTACCGCAAGATGAAATACGCCGCCCTCTCTGCGGTGGGCAATCTGCCAAAGGCCATCGCCATCCCCGGCTACCGTCTGGCGAGAAAGATCTATAAGTTCAACTGAATCTGTTTTGATGGAAAAAGAGGGAGAACAGCCGTGCCGTTCTCCCTCTTTTTGCCCCCTGTGTGTTCCACCCCACAGCCCCTATTGACATCCGGTCCCGACTGTGATATGATACCCCTACCCCTCAGGGGGAGGGTTATCCATATTTTCCATCTCAGGAGGAAAGACTATGCAAGGCGACAAACAGAAGGTCTCTCAGCTGTTGAAAACCGCCCGGGGACAGATCGACGCCGTTCTCACCATGATCGAGGACGACCGCTACTGTCTGGACGTGTCCCAACAGGTCATGGCCGCTCAGGCTCTGCTGGGCCGGGCCAACAAGGAGATCTTGACCGCCCACCTCACCCACTGCGTCCGCAACGCAAAAAGCGACGCGGAGCGGGAGGAAAAGGCGGCAGAGTTGGCGACGTTGCTGGGTAAGCTGCTGCCGTAAGGAGGGCTTGACATGAAAGAAAAATTTACCGTCACGGGGATGACCTGCTCCGCCTGTCAGGCTCATGTGGACAAGGCGGTGTGCAAGCTCCCCGGCGTCAGCGAGGTCAACGTGAACCTGCTCTCCGGCTCCATGACTGTGGCCGGGGACGACAGCGTCACCCCCGCCGCCGTCATCGACGCGGTGCAGAAGGCGGGCTACGGCGCGGCCCTCGCAAACGCCCCAAAAACGGCCGCTGCGGCCCCCGCAGCCGACCCTATGGAGTATGAGCTGAAGAGCATGAAGACCCGGTTCTGGGCCTCCCTGTGCTTCCTGCTGCCCCTTTTTTATCTCTCCATGGGTCACATGATGGGTCTTCCCATCCCCCACTTCTTCCACGGCACGGCCAACGCCTTTGCCTTTGCCTTTACCCAGTTTCTTCTTGTACTGCCCATTATGGCCGTCAACCAAAAATACTACCGGGTGGGCTTTAAGTCCCTGTGGAACCGCGCCCCCAACATGGACACCCTCATCGCCGTGGGCTCCGCCGCAGCGGTGGTCTATGGGGTCGTCGCCCTCTACCAGATCGGCTGGGGGCTGGGTCACGGCGATCTGACCCGTGTAGAGCGGTACTCCATGGATCTTTACTTCGAGGGAGCGGGGATGATCCTCACCCTCATCACCCTGGGCAAATTCCTGGAGACCCGTTCCAAGGGCAAGACCGGGCAGGCCATCTCCCGGCTCATGGACCTGCGGCCTAAGACCGCGCAGGTGCTACGAGACGGCGTGGAGGTGGAGATCCCCATAGAGGACGTGCGGGTGGGCGACCTGGTGGTGGTGCGCCCCGGCGGGCGGGTGCCCGTGGACGGCATTGTCCGGGAGGGGGCGTCGGCGGTGGATGAATCCGCCCTCACAGGGGAATCTATCCCCGTGGACAAGGCTGTGGGCGATACCGTCATTGCCGCGTCCATCAACACCTCCGGGGCGTTCACTATGGAGGCAACTAAGGTGGGACAGGACACCACCCTGGCCCAAATGATCGCCCTGGTGGAGGAAGCGGGCGCCTCCAAGGCCCCCATTGCAAAGCTGGCCGACAAGGTGGCCGGGGTGTTTGTTCCCGTGGTCATGGTCATCTCTGCCGTCACCGCCGCCGTCTGGCTCCTGGTGGGCGGCACCGTGGAAATGGCCCTCACCTCCGCCGTGGCGGTGCTGGTCATCTCCTGTCCCTGCGCCCTGGGTCTGGCCACTCCTGTGGCCATTATGGTGGGCACGGGCAAGGGGGCAGAAAACGGCATCCTCATCAAGTCCGCCGAAAGCCTGGAGACCCTCCACAAGGTGGACACAGTGGTGCTGGACAAGACGGGCACCCTCACCCAGGGGAAGCCCCAGGTCACCGACGTCTCCCCCGCCCAGGGGGTGGACGAAAAGCGGCTGCTCACCCTGGCCGCCGCTCTGGAAGCCAAGAGCGAGCATCCCCTGGCCAAGGCCATTGTAGATTATGTAAACCAACTAGGCTATGAGCTTCCCTCTGCGGAAGATTTTCAGGCTTCCCACGGGCAAGGGGTCTCCGCCACCATTGGCGGGGAGCGGTTCCTGGCCGGTAATGCAGGAATTATGGAAACCACATCGGTGGATATCTCTCCCCTGAAGGAGGCCGCCCATATCCTGGCCGGCCAAGGCAAAACCCCCCTCTACTTCGCGGAAAACGACAAGCTGCTGGGCCTCATTGCCGTGGCCGACCAGGTGAAGCCCACCTCCGCCCAGGCGGTCCGGGATATGGAGGCGCTTGGCTTAAATATAGTTATGTTAACCGGAGACAATCCCCGCACCGCCCACGCCATCGCGGACAGTCTGGGCATCACCCAGGTGGTGGCCCAGGTCCTCCCCGCCGACAAGGAGCGGGAGGTGGCCCGGCTCCAGACCGGGGGCCACAAGGTCGCCATGGTCGGCGATGGCATCAACGACGCTCCCGCCCTGGCGCGCTCCGACGTAGGCCTCGCCATCGGCGCGGGGTCGGACGTGGCCCTGGAGAGCGCCGATGTGGTGCTGATGAAAAGCGATCTGCGGGACGTTCCCACGGCAGTGCGCCTTTCCAAGGCGGTGATCCGCAATATCAAGGAGAACCTGTTCTGGGCGTTCTTTTACAACTGCCTGGGCATCCCTCTGGCGGCGGGGGTGTTCTACAATCTGCTCCACTGGCAGCTGAATCCCATGTTTGCCGCCGCCGCTATGTCGCTGAGCTCGGTGTGCGTGGTCACCAACGCCCTGCGCCTACGCTTTTTCAAGCCCCTTCACAGGGACGCTCCCGCCCCTGAGGGTCATATTACAGCTACCGAAACCAAAAAGGAGGAAACAACTATGAAAACCATTAGCATCGAGGGCATGATGTGCCAGCACTGCGTCTCCCATGTCTCCGCCGCGCTCCATGGCGTACCCGGCGTAGACAGCGTAGAGGTCAGCCTGGAGGACAAGTGCGCCAAGGTCACCGGCACCGCCGATGACGAGACTCTTAAGTCCGCCGTCACCGGCGCGGGCTACCAGGTCACGGGCATTCAGTAAGGGCGGGTCCCAACCCCACCCGAACGCAAATAGGGACGGCCTTTTCTCAAAGGCCGTCCCTATTCTATGCTCTATGCAGGCAGCGGTTTTATCCCTCCACGTCCTCGATGAGGCCGTAGCCGCCGTCGTTTCTCTGGTAGACCACGGCGAAGGCGCCGTCCTGGTCCACGTTGCGGAAGGCGAAGAAGGTGTGGCCCAGTAAGTTCATTTGCAAAACAGCTTCCTCGGCGGTCATGGGCTTCATGGGGAAGCGCTTGGTGCGGACGATCTTCAGCTCGTCCTCGCTTTCCTCGAGGGCAAAGGAGGTGGGCTCGGCGGCGGGGACAAAGGCATCCTGACGCAGACGCTTTTCCAGCCGCGCCTTGTTCTTGCGCAGCTGCCGCTCCACCGAGGCCACGCAGGCGTCGATGGTGGCGAACATATCGGCGGTGGACTCCGCCACCCGGATGATGGTCCCGCCGCTGCGGATGGTCAACTCCACATTATTCTGTCCCTTCTGAACACTAAAGACCGCGTTGGCCTCCATTTCCTGCTTAAAATAGCGCTCCAGCTTCGCCACTTTTTTCTCCGCGTAAGCGTGTACACTCTTGGGGAGATCGATCTTCTTGTCTGTGTAGGTGAACTTCATAGCGGTCACTCCTTTTCCTAGGCTGAACGGTCGGCGCGCCCACGCGGCGCCCCTTCCTTGTCTGTATGTTACCACACATCGCCGAAAAAGTCACGCTCTTTTTGCGAGATTTTGTGAATTTTTTCTAAACACCTCACAGAGCCCCCGAGGCGTGGCGTGTCACGTGACAGCCCATATTCACCGCGCAGGGTAATCCCGCGATATGGGTAGGCCGGGGCTCAAAGGACACCCAGAGGGCGGTGGTGCGCCCTCCAAAGCCCTGGGGACCCACGTCCAGCTCGTTGAGCCGCGCCAAGGTCTCCTCCTCCAGTTCCGCGTAAAGGTCATCTTCATTATGTAAACCAACCGGACGGCAAAGGGCCTCCTTGGCGGCCAGAGCACAGCTCTCGAAGTCGCCCCCAAGTCCCACGCCTACCACCACCGGCGGGCAGGGGTTGGACCCGGCGTTCTTGACGCACTCCGCCACAAAGTCCACGATGTCCTCCTTGGTGGCGGCGGGGGTGAACATCTTCATTTGGCTCATGTTCTCGCTTCCAAAGCCCTTGGGGGCTACCGTGACCTGAAAGGCGTCGCCGGGGACCAGCCTCACATGAAGCACGGCAGGGGTGTTGTCCCCGGTGTTGACCCGGCGCAGGGGGTCGGCCACCACCGAGCAACGCAGCTTCCCCTCCACATACCCCTTGGCCACCCCAGCGTTTACCGCCTCCTCGATGCCGCCGCCCGTCACATGGACCTCCTGGCCCAGAGCAAGGAACACCACCGCCATCCCCGTGTCCTGGCAGATGGGCAGGCCCTTTTCCGCGGCGATGGAAAAGTTTTCTTCCACGTCGCCCAGGATCGCCCGGGCCAGGGTGTTTTCCTCCACCTCCCGCGCGGCGCGGATGCATTGCTTCAGCCCCTCAGGCAGATAAGTATTGGCCTCGACGCACAGCTTGGCTACCAGCTCGGTGATGGCCCCGGCCGGGATCTCTCTCATGTCATACCACCCGCTTTCCTTCCAGGACCACTACGGTGGGCACACAGGTGGCGCTGAACGGGCTGTCCGGGGTGACCACGATGTCCGCGTCCTTCCCCGGCTCCAAGGTACCCAACCGGTGACCCAACCCCAGGAGCTCCGCGGGATTTTTGGTGATAGCGGCCAGGGCCGCCTCCTCGCTCATGCCACCCCGCACTGCCAGGGCGGCGCACAGGGGCAGATACTGAATGGGGATGACCGGGTGGTCGGTGCAGATGGCCACCTTCACCCCCGCCGCCGCCAGCACAGCGGGGTTGGTCAAGCTGGCGTTTTGAAGCTCAGGCTTGGAGCGGTCGGTGAGGCTGGGCCCGGTGATGACGCTCACCCCCGCGGCGGCGATCTCCTTTGCGATGAGATGGCCCTCGGTGCCATGGACGATGACACAGCGCAGGCCAAACTCTTTGGAAAGCCGCAAAGCGGTCGCGATGTCATCCGCCCGGTGGGCGTGGATGTGAACGGGAAGCTCCCCCTTCAGCACCGGCTGGAGCGCCTCCAGCTTGGGGTCGAAGTCCCCCTTGCCGTTGGACCGCTTGGCGGCGTACTCCTGGGCCTTCTGAAGCGCGGTGCGGATGAGCGCGGCCGTAGTCATACGGGTGGTGGGGCTTTCCTTGCGCTCATGGTAGACCGTCTTGGGGTTCTCCCCAGTGGCCATCTTCATGGAGACCGGCTCGGCCACCACCATGCGGTCCGCGATGGCCCCGTCGGTCTTGACGCACAGCATCTGCCCGCCGATGGGGTTAGCCGAGCCGGGGCCGGTGACCAAGGTAGTCACTCCGGCCGCCCGTGCCTCTGCAAAGCAACGGTCCTGCGGGTTGAGGGCGTCCAGCGCCCGGAGATGGGGGGTAATGGGGTCGGTACACTCGTTGCCGTCCTCCCCCTCAAAGCCCAGAGAATCCCCAAACACGCCCAGGTGACAGTGGGCGTCGATGTAGCCCGGGGTCACATGGCCGCCCCGGGCATCGATGACCTCGCCCAGGTCCCCCTGGGGCAACCGGGCCATCTCCCCCACCGCCGTGATCCGTCCTCCCTCCCAAGCCACGAAGCCGCTCTGGATGACTGCCCCGCCCACGGGGTGGATAATACCGTTGATGATGACCATGCGCCATTCCTCCTTTTGTAAAAAGCAGGGAGAGGCGAACCTCTCCCTGCGCGCTGGCTGTTTACCGTCCCCGACCGTTGCCCCGGCGGGTGTTGCGCCGGTCGGCGGCGCGGATCTCAGAGAGCTTACTGTCGCTCTGCTGCATAAATTGCTTGAGCCGGTCCTCAAAGCTGGCCGGTCCGGCCGGCTGAGCCGCCGGGCGAGGCGCAAAGCCGCCGCGGCCCTGGGGCCGGGCTCCTCCCTGCGCCATGGGCGCGCCGCTAGGTCTGGGAGGCGGTGGCAGAGCCTTTTTAATGGAGAGGTTGATACGGCCCGACTCATCGATACCGATGACCTTCACCGTGACCTCTTGTCCCACCTGCAGATGCTCTGAAACATCGCTGACGTAAGCGTAAGCGATCTCCGAGATATGTACCAAGCCCGACTTTCCCTCCGGCAGCGACACAAACGCGCCAAACTTGGTGATCCCCGTGACCTTCCCCTGGACCACCGAACCGACTCCGAACTCCATAAGCTGCTATTGTTCCTCTCTCTCCAAATTTTTGGGGCCGCGGCTCAGTTGCCGCTGTCGTAGAACACGATCTCTCCCGGCGACACCAGCCCCAGCCGCTTGCGGGCGACCTCAGCGATGCGCTCGGGATCATCCTTTTCCGCGATGGCGGCGCTGAGCGCCTCGTTTTCCCGGCGCTGGCGCTCGTTTGCCTCCTCCAGCACCGCCCGCTGCTGCGCCAGGTCCTTGGCCTGGGAGCGAAGGTTGAGGAAGGTGGTCATGGAGGCCACCAGCAAAATAAGCAGCAGCAGCTTGGTGATCATACCCGCTCGCTTGAACTTCATGCCAGCCTCCGCCCCCTTTCCTCACGTTATTTCCCTGCGGCTTTCGGAACAAGGCCCCAAGTTGCGCTATTATTGTAAACCATCTTTCTTGAAAATGGAAGTGTTTTTTCGCAATTTCCCAAAATTTTTTTAAGAGCCCCTTGAGCGCCCGCCAAGGCAGGGTAAAAAGCCGCCATATTTTCCCGCAAACCGCAGCGATCAGCCCCTCCCAGCGTCGCACCAGCGGGCTGAGCAGACAAAAGTACAGCCAGCCGCCCAGCAGCATGGCCACGGCCACATAGACCTCCACCTCGCCGCCGGTCAGCTCCAAGGTGTAGCCCAGCACCGACGCCGTCACCATCAGCCAATAGGCCACATCCAGCACACTTCCCCACACTTTTCCCTTCCAAAGCAGACGAAACAGGCGCAAAAAGTCGTAGGCCAGGGCTACCCCCGCCCCCATGCACACCGCCCCCGCAAAGGCCGCCGCCTGCCGGGAGGGCAGGTTTCCAAGCCCCAGCGCGATCAGCTCCATCAGCGAAACAGCCTGCTCAGCAGACCGCCTCCGGCCTCGCGCGGTTCCTCATAGGTCAGGCTCTCTACCCTGCCCTCCACCTTCAGCGCGCCCCCGTCCAGGCTCAGCGTCTCAATGTGCAGTCCCTCGCCCCGGACGATGAGCGCCCCCAAATTAGTTGACATAATTATTGTGCCTTCGTCGAAGCTCTCTACCTCCTCCACCCCGGTGATCTCCAATCTTTCTCTGCCCACCAAAGCGATCTTGTGCCCACTGCTATCCATATGACAGCCCCCTTTCATGGCACCTTATGCCCTTTATGGGACAAATATGCTTTCCCTTGACATTTGGGGCCGGGGGTGGGATAATGTGCCTAATATCCGCTCCCTGCGGAAAAGGAAGGTCTTCGTTATGAGTAAATTTTCTGATTTCTTGAAGCGTAAAAGCATTATCATCACTCCCAGGCGGTACGGCGTAGACGCCATGGGCGCCATGGCCCAGGGTCTGTTCTGCTCCCTGCTCATCGGCACTATTCTGGACACCCTGGGCAAGCAGCTGGGCATTGCCTGGCTGGTGACGGTGGGCGGCTTTGCCTCTGCCATGTCCGGCCCCGCCATGGCCGTGGCCATCGGCTACGCCCTCCAGGCGCCGCCGCTGGTGCTCTTCTCTCTGTCCACTGTGGGCTATGCCTCCAACGCCCTAGGCTCCACCACCCTCACCGGGGGCAAGGGAGCTGGGGGACCGCTGGCGGTGCTGTTCATCGCCATCATCGCCGCGGAGATCGGCAAGCTGGTGTCCAAGGAGACCAAGGTGGACATTCTGGTCACCCCTCTGGTGACCATCCTCTCGGGGGTGGGCCTGGCGGCCCTCATCGCCCCCGCCATCGGCACCGCCGCCTCCGCCGTGGGCGACTTTGTCAAATGGGCCACCATCCTCCAGCCCTTCCTCATGGGCATCCTAGTCTCGGTGGTCATCGGCGTTGCCCTGACCCTGCCCATCTCCTCCGCAGCCATCTGCGCCGCCATCGCCCTTACAGGTCTGGCGGGAGGCGCGGCGGTGGCCGGGTGCTGCGCCCAGATGGTGGGCTTCGCCGTTCTCTCCTTCCGGGAGAACCGCTGGGGCGGCCTGGTGAGCCAGGGGCTGGGCACCTCCATGCTCCAGATGGGAAACATCGTAAAGAATCCCCGGATCTGGCTCCCTGCCATCCTCACCTCCGCCATCACCGGGCCTCTGGCTACCTGTGTGTTCCATTTGGAGATGAACGATCCCGTCTCCGCCGTGGCCTCGGGCATGGGCACCTGCGGCATGGTGGGCCCCATCGGGGTGTACGCCGGGTGGGTCAGCGACGTGGCTCTGGGGGTCAAGTCCGCCATCACCGCCATGGACTGGGTAGGGCTGGCCCTCATTTGCTTTATCCTCCCCGCCGTGCTCACCTGGGCCTTTGGTCTCTTTTTCCGCAAGCTCGGCTGGATCAAGGAGGGGGACCTGAAGCTGGACTGAACAACGTCTCCATGATATCCATACATTGGGGGACGGTCCTCTGTGAGAGGACCGTCCCCCTTTTATCTTATCAGACGCCCTCGTGGCGCAGGAGCCAGGTCTTGCGCTCCAGGCCGCCGGCGTAACCGGTCAGTCGGCCTCCAGCGCCCGCCACCCGGTGGCAGGGGACAATGATGGAGATTGGGTTGCGCCCCACCGCGCCGCCCACCGCCCGGGCGGAGGTCCTTCTCTCCTGCCGCGCCAGCGCCGCCGCCAGGTCTCCGTAGGTGACCGTCTCGCCGTAGGGAATGCGCCGCAGTTCCTCCCAGACCGCCTGTTGAAATTCGCTCCCCCGAAAGACCAGGGGCAGCTCGCCGCTCTCCGGCCGCTCCCCTGCGAAATACCGGTCCAGCCACTTCTTTGCCCGGTCAAGAATGGGGAACCCCCCGCAAACCGCCTGCCTCTCCAGACACACGGGAAAGTATTTTTGCCCCTCCAGCCAAAGCCCCGCCAGGGCCTGGCCTGTCTCGTCGGCGGCCAGGGTCAGCGTCCCGACCGGCGAGGGATATGTTGTATAACAAAGCATGCCGCCCCCCTCCCCCGTCACAGCTCCACCGTCAGCCCGGTGGTGAGGCGGACCACCCGGTCGGGGTGCGCCTCCTTTAAGATCTCGAAGGCCGGGTCGCCGGTACAGTGGCCGGTGTACAGCGTCCCCACCTCCAGCTCGTCAAAGAGCCACTTGCCCAGGTTTTTCACAATGCCCGGGGCCACCCCCAGGCAGTGGGTGTTCTGGCCCATGAGATGCAGGCCGCCCACGAGCGCGCGGACACGCTTCCCTGGAAACGCCTCCTTCACCCCCCGGACGATGTAGCCCGCCCCGGCGTGACAGCAGGCGTTGAGGATCACCAGGCCGTTCTCACCCTCCAGCACCAGGGATTGCTCGTGGTCCACCCCGTCGGGGACCAGCCACACCCCCGGCAGGAGCCGGGTGAGGCCGTCCACAAAGCGGCAGCGGCCCTCCAGCAGGCCCTTGACCTCCTCGGACAGGCCGATGTAATGCCGCCCCCCGTTGTCCGACCAGTGCTCGTCCAGCGCGGCGGGCCGCAGACACACCTCCGCCGTCCGGTTTGTCCGCAAAAAGGCCACCAAGCCGTCGGCGTGGTCATAGTGGCCGTGGGAGAGGACCGCCAGACGAATATCAGTTATGTCAACTTCTACATTCTTCGCGTTTTCTAAGAATTTCCCGGAACTCCCGCCGTCCAAAAGGATGGGAGTCTCGTTATAATTTATGTAAACTGACAGGCCGTGCTCCCGGACCAGTCCATCTGGGGCGGTGTTCTCTATTAACACAGTGAGCGTCATACGCTACACCTCCCGACGGGTCACATCCCGCACCCACTTCCCCGAGCGCAGGCGGATCGCCCCCAGGGTGGCGCGGGCAAACTGCTCCACCGCCCGAACGACGCACACCCACAGCACGTCCAGCCGCCAGACCAGCCCCACCACCGCCGCCAGGGGCACGCCTACCACCCACAGAGGGCTGAGGTCGATGAGCGCGGCGGCGGTCACGTCGCCCCCGCCCCGGAGAACGCCCACCACGTTGGTGGTGTTAAAGCCCTGGATGGGCAGGATCACAAAGGTCACTGTGAGCATCATGGTGGCAATGCGTCCCGCCGCGGCGGACAGCTTGAAGAGGGGGTACACCACCGGGGCCACCACCAGATGGACCAGGGCGATGGCCAGCGCGCCGAAGGCCGCCCCCAGCAGGAAGGCCACTGTGTCGGTCACCTTCCCCAGCTCCCTGGCCCGCTCGGTCTCCCCCGCCCCTACGGTCTCCCCGATAATGATAGCCGTGGTTGCCGCCACCGCCATCACCGCCACGGTGCACACCTTCTCCACATTTCCCGCCACGGCATAGGCCGCCAGGATCTCCTTGGAGCCCGCCATGTGGCCCATGATGGTGGGATAGAGGGAGGTGCCCAGGCCCCACAGGGTCTCGTTGAGCACCACAGGGGTGGCATATTGGGCAAACCGCTTCACCGTCTCCAGCCCCGGGCACAGCACCGCCCGAAGACGGAGCTTGAAGCGCTTGTTGCAAAGGGCGTAGGTCACGGTGACCACAAACTCGATGATCCGGGAGCAAAGGGTGGCCAGGGCCGCCCCCTCCACCCCCAGAGCAGGGGCGCCCAGATTGCCGAAGATGAACACCC
The DNA here is from genome assembly GCA_910579775.1 of uncultured Oscillospiraceae bacterium. Taxonomy (GTDB): domain Bacteria; phylum Bacillota; class Clostridia; order Oscillospirales; family Oscillospiraceae; genus MGBC124762. Next base: position 20,559 of record CAJTUE010000009.1, read on the forward strand.
AGTTCAAAAAGGTGTTGGCGCACATGGAGATGGACAGCACCCCCAGCCCCAGCTCGGGGTTGCCCATGGACCGCTGGGCGGCAATATACACCTGGGTCACGGAGTTGAAGGCGTAGGAAAAGCCCACAATGCGCCCGTATTGAGCGGCGTAGGCGGCCACCTCCGCGTCGTTGCAGAAGAGGGCCATGAACGGCCCTGAACCGAAGCACAGGACCAGGGCGAAGAGAGTGCTCAACGCCCCCGCCACATAGATCCCCACCCCCAGCACCCGGTTGATGGCCTCCTCGTCCCGGCGGCCCCAATACTGGCTGATGAGCACTGTGGAGCCGCTCTGCACCCCAAAGATGAGAAGCAGGACCACAAAGATGGGGGTGTTGGCGTTGGTGACCCCGGCCAGCGGCCCCTCCCCCAGCATCCCCACCATGAAGGTGTCCACCAGCGCCAGGGAGGTGGTCACCAGATTCTGCAAAATGATAGGCAGGGCCAGGCGGAACATATTGCGGTAAAATTCCTTTCCCTGCCGCATGTAAGAAAACATTGCCGACTTCCTTTCCCTTACGATAACGTGGTAAACAGCATGGCCTTGGCCTCCTGGAGGCCGTGGACCAGGGCATCCACATCCTCTTTGGTGGAGGTGTGTCCAAAGGAGACGCGCAGGGCCCCGTCCAGCCAGGGCTTGGGCAGGCCCAGAGCGGCGTAAACGTGGCTGGGCTTGCCCTTGTGACAGGCGGAGCCGGAGGAGATATACACCCCAAGGCCGTTCAAAAACCGCACCACCACCTCGCTCTTATATCCCGGCAGGGTCACCGCCAGGATATGGGGGGCGTCGCCGGGAGAGAGGAGCTTCAGATCCGCGATATTCTCCTGAAGGGCCTTGGCGGCGTAGTCCCGCAGGGCGGCCAGCCGCGCCCGCGCCCCCTCCTGCTCCTGCGCGTTCTCCTCCACCGCTGCGGCAAAGGCGGCAATCATAGGCAGGGGCTCGGTGCCCGAGCGCAGGCCGCTCTCCTGCCCGCCGCCCAGAATGAGAGGCGGCAGCTTCACGCCCTTCTTGAGATACAAGCAGCCGATCCCCTTAGGCGCGCCCAGCTTATGGCCGGAGACGCTGAGGGCGTCTACCCCAAGCTCCTTTGGCGTAAAGGGCATCTTCAAAAAGCCCTGGACGGCGTCGCAGTGGAAGAAGACGTCCTTCTTGAATGCCTTGGCCGCCTTGGCGCACTCGGCCACGGGCTGAACGCTGCCCAGCTCGTTGTTCACCAGCATCATGGAGCAGAGGACCGTGTCCTCCCGCAGGGCCGCCTGAAAGTCCTCCAGGCGCACATGGCCCGCGCGGTCCACAGGCAGATAGGTCACCTCAAATCCCCGCTGGGCCAGCTCCTTCACCGGCTCCAGCACGGCGGAGTGCTCCACAGCGGTGGTGATGATGTGTCCGCCCCGGCGGCCCGCGCCCCGCAGGATGGCCCAGTTGTCGCTCTCGGTCCCACCGGAGGTGAAGACCACCTCCTCCGGCTGACAGCCCAAGGCCCCAGCCACAGTCCGGCGGCACTCCTCCAGCTCCTTATGGGCGTTCTGCCCCAAGCTGTATTGGGCGGAGGGGTTCCCCCACCGCTCCATGGCCGCCCCCACCGCCCTGGCCGCGGCGGGAAGGACCGGGGTGGTGGCGGCATGGTCCAAATAGTGCTGTTCCCTTGTAAACGCTCCTCGCTCCATACGGATCGCCCACCCTTCTTTTCTTTTTTCCTATTCCGTGTTATCATATCAACAATACCGGCCCTTGTCAACGAGGCCGGACCAGGAGGGAGCCCTTTGAAGAAGGAATTTTTGGAGCGTTATGTACGGGAGGACCGGGTGAACGACGAGCCCGCGTCAAACTACCGCCCAGTGTTTGCCGACGCGCTGGCTCCACGTCTGCGGGGCCTGTCCCCGGTGGAGGCGGCGCTGGAGGTCAACCTCTGGTGCGCCGAGCACGTGACCTACCGCTTCAACGACAGCCCTACCTCTGACCCGTTGACCACCTATTATCGGGGGCACGGGCGGTGCGGAGAGCAGTCGGTGTTCACCGTGGCGGCCATGCGTGCCGCGGGCATCCCCGCCCGGCAGGTATATGTTCCCCGCTGGTCTCATTGCGACGACAACCACGCCTGGGTGGAGGTGTTTGTGGACGGTGGCTGGCACTATTTAGGGGCCTGTGAGCCGGAGCCTGTGTTGGACCGGGGATGGTTCACCTCCCCCGCTTGCCGGGCCATGCTGGTCCGTGGCCGCGGGGTGGACGGCGGCTATGAAAACCTGACCCCCCGGTACGCTCCCACCCGGACCTGGCGGTTCCACACCGGACTTCCCGGCGGGACGCTCACCTTGTGGATGCTCAACGACGGGGCGTTCCATCCCATCTGGACCATGACCACAGACGACCGGGGCGACGCCGCTTTGGAGCTGGGCCTGGGCGATCTGCTGGCCACCGTGGAGGCCCCAGGCGTTTGGGGAGAGCTGCTGTGCAAGGGCAAGGAGGGCAGCGAGTTTACCATTCCCCTGGGCAGGCCGGAGCTTTGCCCGGAGCGGGTCCTGCGGTTCGAGGCCCCCGATCCGCCCCCGGATTTCCCCCCTCCCCTCACCGCCGTCCAACAACGCCGCCGGGAGGAAATGCTGACCCAGGCGGCGCAGCGCCGCCGCCTCTGGACCGAGGCCCACCGGGACGCCGCCGACGCCCCGGACCGTCCGGGGGGACAGGGCTTCCCCGCCCCGTTTACGGACCGGGCGGTGGCCGCCACCCGTCTGCCCTGCGGCGACCAGCTTTTCGTCATGGGCCCCGCCGGGGCGGAGCTGACTCCCCCCGCCGCCGCCCCGGAGGAGCTTCTGCGGCCCCAGCCCATGCCAATTACGGTCTCCGGCCCCCGCCTGCTGGCCTGGCTCCGGCCCGGAGAGGAGCCCACCGCCCACTTTTTGAACGAGCTGGCCGCCCTGGACGTCCCCTTTCCCATCCCCGTGGAGACACGAACAGATGCTCCCCCCACCGACCTGCCCCGGGTGCTGGGACTGGACCCGGAGAGTCTGCCCCTGCTGGCTCTGGTGGGGTGGGATGGCCTTTGCCACTACGCCGGAGGCGGCTACTGGGTCGGCTCGGCCGCTCTCCTGGCCCGGCTGGCGGCACTTCTCGTATAGCAAAAAGGAACGCACCGGTGCTTTCGCGCGGTGCGTTCCTTCGTATATTGGGACTGTTCACTCCGCTGACACACCCAGAGGCAGAAGGGAGATGTCCACCGGAGGCGGCATGGGAGTGGGCGTGGGCGTGGGAAGGGCCTCCGGCTCTTCAGTGGGAATACCCGGTTCCATCGAGGGGACCGCGGGAGACGGAGCGGGCGTCACTGGCGGAGCAGAGGGCTCCACCACCGGCGGCGGGACCGGCGTAGGCTCCACCACCGGCGGCGCGGTGGGGGTGATGGTCGGGACCGCCGGCTCTACGGGCGGCAGGTTGGGGTCAGGGAGAGGGGCAATGCCCGCCTCAGGCACACCGTCCAGGGGATTGTAGCCGATGATCTTGTCGCTGGGACGGTAGGTGTCAGTGGAGACCCACTCCCGACGGATGAGGGTACCGTCCCCGGCGTAGGTACTCTTATAGACCTCCACCTTCTTCCCCGTATGGGCCCCCTGGACCACCTTGGTGGTACCCCGGGGGATCTCCGGGTCTGCCTCATAGGACACCCCGGCAGGAGTGGTGGACAGGCGGACAGATTCCATCTTCACATAGGTGTCGTCGGTCTTGGTGCCGTAGATCCGGGCGGTGAGCACCCGGTTTTCAATGGTCATGGATATCTTGATGGGATATTTGGTGTTGTTGGCGAACACATAGTCCAGGTTGGGCCAGCTCACGGTGGCGTCGATGCCCTCAGGCATGTAGGACACGGTGTACATATGGTTCTTGCGGTTGACGATCTCCAGGTTGGCGTGAAGGCAGGCCTGATACAGTGTGCTGGAGGGCTGGCACACGCCGCCGCCCACCATCAGCTCCTGGCCTTTGGAGGTGTAGCCGGTGGCCTCCCGGTAGCCCTTGGCCTCGGTGCGCTGGCCGGTGGTCTGGTTGTAGGACATCTGCTGTCCGGGGAGAAGCACAATGCCGTCGCAGGCCGCGGCGGAGAGGCGCACATTATTCACCCGGGCCGCGTCCCCGGTGATCTTGCTGGAGCCCTCGCCCAGAATGTCCCGGAAGAGAGTCGCCCGCAGCTCCAGAGTGGTCACGCCGGGCTGGGTGACCTCCAGCTCTACCGTTCCGCTCTCTCCCTCCGCCAGCGTGTCATAGATCGCCTTCGCCTTGGCCGGGTCCAGCTTGAGGCCCAGGCGGTGGGGGATGACCTCGTCGGTCTCCACATCCAGAGCCGCGTCCAGAGGCTCCCGGTCCACCTCGGCGGCCATACGCTCAAAGCTGGGTTCTTGGGGCGGGGTGGTGGTGACATCGATCTCCACCGGGACGGACGCCCCCTGCGCCAAATTGTTCATCACAAGCACGCGCAGCGCGTCCCGGTCGATCCCCTGTCCGGTCACGCCCTTCGTCAGACGCAGCTGCGCGGTTTCCTCCGTCTCCTCTACGGTCCAGGTCGCCTCGGTCACGCTTCCGCCCACCAAGGCCTCCGCCTCATCCAAGACCCGCTCGACATAAGCGCCGTTCTCAATGACCGCCGGGCAGTACACCAAGTTCTGACCGCCAAAAGCACTGGAAAGATAGCGCCAGCCCGCCGCGACAAAGCTCGTCTGCGTCCACCAGGAGACTCTGCTTTCTGCCTCTGCCGCATCTATGACAGGCTTGGCCTCCTTGGCCTTCATGATGACCTCTCCCCGGTCCCCTACCCGAATGGGAAACTCCATATTCTCGTAGGTCTCAGGGGCGGTCTCGACCACCTTTGCGGCGGCGTCCCGCGCGGTCATGCCGCCGATGCGCACGCCTCGGTACGTCATGGTGTTAGGCAGCGTGCGATGCCCGGTAAACGCATAGGCGCACAGCCCTAAGTACGCCGCCAGCAACACGGCGGCGACGATGGCGACAATGAGCACAGGAAGCTTCCAGCCACCCCCATTGGCATTGGGGTCCAACCGTTTGCCCTGCCTGGCCGCGTTTTCTCCCGGCGTCAAAACGCCGTCGTTCACCGGGGGGGTAAATTCCATTTCTTCCACTGGTATCTCAACTCCTCGCGGGGTTCTCCCTTTACTTCGCACAGTAGGTTTCATTATATGTTAAAATTAGTAAAAAAGCAATGACAAAACGGTAACAACCTTGGAATCTTTTTAGGAAATTTTAAGGTTTTCTTCCTGGATTTTTCCTTTACTTTTGCACCCGGGGGGTGTATGATAATCAACACTGTGATTTTATGACCGCAAGGAGAGTAAAGGGATATGGCGGAGTACCACTACAAATACAACCCTTCCAAGGGATCCGGTCGGAGCGGCAAAGCTCCGGACGGTCTCGGGGGGAACAATTCCAATGGAGAAAACAGCAACGACGATCTGGTCTCGTGGATCATCATTGTGATCGCCCTGGCGGTGTTTTGGCCTCTGGGATTGTTCCTGCTGTTTCGCAAGCTGATGAGCGCCTCCACCTCCAGCCGCTCCAACACAGGCCGCACCTCCGCCACCCGCTCGGGCTATACTTACAACTACACCTACAACAAGGTCCGCTCCGCTGTCAAGGAGGCCGCCCAGGAGGTCCAGTCCACCGCCAAGGAAGCCGCCCAGACGGTCCGCGGCGCTACGCAAAACGCCTCCTCCGTCCGTCCCACCCAGTCCAAGGTGGCCCAGAAGCGAGCCGCCAAGGCCGAGCCCATGCCGGGGACCATGGCCCAGAAGCCTGTCAACCCCAAGGCGGGCCGGGGCTTTATCGTCACCGGCGGCATCATTGCCGGGACCTTCCTCTCCATCCTGCTCATCCTCTTTTCCGCCCTCATTGCCGGCGGCCTTACCTGGGAGGCTCTTCCCGCGCTGGCCACGCTGGGCTGCTTTACCGGCATCGGCCTGGTCTTCCTCTATGTGGGTCTCTTCCGCCGCAAAAAGGTGAAGATGTTCCGCAAGTACCTCATGCTTATCGGGATGAGAAAAAGCGTCTCCATCTCCACCCTGGCCAAGGCCACCCGCCGAAGCTACAAAAAGGTATGCGATGATCTTCAGGATATGTTGGACCAAGGGATCCTGCCCATCGGCTATCTGGACCTCTCCAACGACAAGCTGGTCCTGACCACCAACGGCATCGAGGACGAGCTGGACGAGGAAGACGAGGAGGACGCCGCGGAGGAGGCCAGGCCGGACGACAGCATTCTGGCAGAGATCCGCGCCGTCAACGACTCTATCCCCGATCCGGTGATGTCCGCCAAGATCGCCCGCATCGAGGAGATCACCGGAAAGATCCTGGACTATCAGCGCAAATACCCCGCCAAGGCGGGGCAGCTACGCAACTTCCTCAACTACTACCTCCCCACCACCCTGAAGATCCTGCGAGCCTATGCTCAGTTGGAGGAGCAGGGCATCGAGGGAGAAAATATCTCCGCCGCCAAGGCCCGCATTGAGGGCATGATGGACAAGGTGGTGGAGGGCTTTGAAAAACAGCTTGACAAGCTCTTCCAAAACGATGTGCTGGATATCTCCAGCGATGTGGCGGTGCTGGAGCGGATGCTGGACAACGACGGTCTGGGCAGTTCGGGCATGACCATGGGCGGTATTTGACTTTAACAACGGACAAAAAAGGCGGCGGGAAATTATCTTCCCGCCGTCTTTTGCCGTTGACGAAAACCCCAAGATGTTGTAGAATAATAGAGCATGTTCCCACAAGATGAGTACTTATCTGTAAGGAGGCTGGTTTTCATGCCCAAGAGCCACACAGAGTTGATCCATTGCGACAACTGCGGAGAGGATTTCGCCGCAGCTTACCGCCGCTGCCCCTTCTGCAATGCCAAGCCCGGCCAGCGCGTGAGCCGGGACGATACGATGGACTTTGACGACGCCACCGGGCCGGTGGACTACGAGCCGACCTATGACGATCCCCCCGTGTTCCGTGCCGGCGGCGGCAAGCGTCTGGCCGGGGGCGGCAGCGAAGGCGGCTACCGCCGCCGGGGCAGCGACATCCCCTGGGGCAAGATCATTCTGTACGTGGGCACCGCTCTGGTGATCCTGGCGGCGGTGTGGATCATCACCACTAAAGTGCTGCCCAAGTTCTTCTCCAACCAGACCACCGTCTCCCCCTCCCCCTCGCCCACCGAGACGGTCACCCCCACCACCGTGCCGCCTGCGCCTACGGTGGAGCCCAGCGATATTGTGCTGCCCACCGAGGACGTGACCCCCACCGTGCCTGTGGTGGTGACCGAGCCCCCCGCTCCCTCTACCTCTTCCACCCCTGTGTCCTCCCTGTCCCTCAGCTCCATCGACTTCACCCTCTCCCCCAAGTGGCCCACCTACCAGATGAAGGTCACCGGCGCTACGGGGAAGGTGACCTATTCCGTCGGCAGTCCCAGCGTGGCCACCGTCTCTGACAGCGGTCTGGTCACCGCGGTCGCCAACGGCTGGACGGTGCTCACCGTCACCGACGAGGCGGGTGCCACCGCCAAGTGCGACGTGCGGGTGTCCGGGATGTCCAAGGCTGAGACCCCCGCCCCCACCGACAACGGCGGCTCCGGCTCCTCCGGCGGCAACACCGGCACCGGCAGCGCCAAGCTGAGCACCACCGACTTCACCCTGTCCCAGAAGTGGGGCTACACCGCCCAACTTACCGTCACCGGCGGCACCGCCCTGGGCTGGTCCTCCAGCGACGAGAAGGTGGCCACCGTGTCCGGCAGCGGCCTGGTCACCGGCGTTGCCAAGGGCACAGCCACCATCACCTGCACCCTGTCCGACGGCGTCAAGCTCACCGCCATCGTCCGGGTGAGCTGATATGACTCTGCAAGACCTAGGCGTCACCGTCGGCTCCCTCCCCTCGGGGTCCAAGGGCTCCATCTGCGATGTGCCGGGGGTGAAGGTGGGCCACGTGACCCTGAACAACGAGCGGTTCCACACCGGGGTGACGGTGGTCCTCCCCGGCGTGGAGAACCCCTTTCTCCACAAGCCTCCCGCGGGGGTGTGCGTCTACAACGGCTTTGGAAAGACTACGGGGCTCATGCAGCTTCAGGATCTGGGACGCATTGAGACCCCCATCGCCCTTACCGGGACGCTGAACGTGGGCAAGGTCCACGACGCCCTGGTGGGCTGGACCCTTCAAAAGTGCGCCGCAGACGGCCACCCGGATGTGCGCTCCATCAATCCCGTTGTGTGCGAGTGCAACGACGGGACCTTGAGCGACATCCGCTCCCGCCCCATAGGAGAGACGGAAGTACTGGAGGCGCTGGCCAACGCCTCGGACCACTGCGCCGAGGGGTGCGTGGGCGCGGGGGCGGGAATGATCTGCCACGACCTGAAGGGCGGCATCGGGACTGCCTCGCGCACCATGGAATTTGGCGGCAGGACGTATACCCTGGGCGTTTTAGCCCAAACCAACCACGGCTCCCTCAAGGACCTGACCATCGGCGGGCGGCTCGTGGGTCCCCGGTTGGCGGAGTTGGCCGGGCGGCATGAGCCGGACAAGGGCTCGTGCATCATGCTCGTCGCCACCGATCTGCCCCTGGACGCCCGGCAGCTCGCCCGGGTCGCCAAGCGGTGCTCGGTGGGTCTGGCCCGGCTGGGGTCCTATATCGGCCACGGCAGCGGCGAGGTATTCCTCGCCTTCTCCACCGCCAACCTCTATGAGGAGCTGGACAAGACCCCCGTCGTTCCCTCCCTGTCCTTCCGGGAGGACGACATAGACGTTCCCTTCCGCGCGGCGGCGGAGTGCGCCGAGGAGGCCATCCTGCGCGCCATGCTGGCCGCTGAAACCACCGTTGGCTGGCAAGGAACAATGATCTACGCGCTTTCCGAGCTTTGGGGGAAAATTTAGGTTTTCCCTCTTGCTTTTTATTTGGGGTTGTGTTATACTCCCTCGTAGATTGAAACATTTGTTCGTTTTGAAAAGGAGTTTCCCTATGTCGAAGGAAAAAGACTGCTGTACCAAATTCAAGACCACTTGCGGCGGTCAGGCCCTCATTGAGGGCATCATGATGCGCGGTCCCGAGAAGGAATCCATCGTGGTGCGCAAGCCGGACGGCGAATTGGAGGTGAAGGTCGAGCCTCTGACGCTGGTCAAGACCAGACATCCCGTCCTGGGTCTTCCCTTCCTGCGCGGGCCCATCAACTTTGTGGACTCCATGATCCACGGAGTAAAAGCGCTGATGTACTCCGCGGAGTTCTATCCCGAGGATGAGGACGAGCCGGAGGAGACCTCCAAGCTGGACGCCTGGATGGAAAAGCACCTGGGCAGCGAGAAGGCCATGAGCGTGGTGGTCACCCTGTCGGTGATCCTTGGCCTGGGCTTCTCCATTCTGCTCTTCTTCATCCTGCCCACCCTCATCACCGGACTGCTCACCAGGTTCATCAGCAGCCGGCTCGTGCTCAGTCTTATTGAGGGCGTGGTGCGAATGGTCATCTTCTTTTGCTATATCATCCTCATGTCCAAGATGAAGGAGATGAAGCGGGTGTTTCGCTACCACGGCGCGGAGCACCAGACCATCTTCTGCTATGAGAGCGGCCTGCCGCTGACGGTGGAAAACGTCCGCAAGATGCCCCGCCACCACCCCCGCTGCGGCACCAGCTTCCTGTTCGTGATCATGGCGGTGGCCATCCTCATCCACGCGGTGCTGGGGGTGGGCTGGGACAACACCTGGCTGCGGCTGGGGGTGCGGCTTTTGAGCCTCCCGCTGATCGTGTCCATCACCTATGAAATCAACCGCTTTGTGGGCCGGCATGACAACTGGTTTACCAAGATCCTCACAGCGCCGGGGCTGTGGCTTCAAAACTGGACCACCGCCGAACCGGACGATTCCATGATCGAGGTGGGCATTCGGGCCCTCAGCGAGGTACTGCCCGAGGAAAAGGGCGCGGATCAATGGTGAGGTGATCTCATGGCAGCGACCTACAACAATCTGTATCTGGACGCCCGCCGCACCCTGAAGGCCGCGGGGAGTGACAACCCTCAGCTGGAGGCGCAGGAGCTCTTGTGCTTCGCGGCGGAAAAGGGCCGCCAGGAGCTGTTGCGCGACATGGCGCTCTATGCCTCCGCCCCTGTGACAGAGCGATTTGAGGGACTTTTGAAGCGGCGGCTGGCGGGAGAGCCGGTGGCCTATCTCATCGGCGAATGGGAGTTTTACGGCATGACGCTGGACATCTCCCCCGATGTGCTGGTGCCCCGAGACGACACGGAGATCCTGGCCCGCCAGGCCATAGAGCGGACTTCCGCCTGCCCCGGCGAGCCCCGGGTGCTGGACCTGTGCGCCGGGAGCGGCTGTGTGGGTCTGGCCATTGCCAAGCACTGTCCCAACGCTCAGGTACTGCTGGGGGACGTGTCCGAGGCCGCCCTGCGCGTCTGCCGCCAAAATGCCCGCCGACATAATTTGACCGCGCGGGCGTCCGCCTGTCAGCTGGACGCCCTGGAAAAGCCCGGCGCCGCCCTGTGGGATTTTGACGTGATCGCCGCCAACCCGCCCTATATCCCCACCGAGGACCTGGCCGGGCTGGAGGTGGCTAAATTTGAGCCCCATCTGGCCCTGGACGGCGGCGTGGACGGCCTCGACTTCTACCGGGCGATCACCGAAAAGTGGACCGGTTCCCTGCGAAGCGGCGGCTGGCTTCTCTGCGAGGTGGGCGTCGGCCAAGTGGGCAAGGTGGAAGAGCTGTTTGCCAAGGCGGGTCTGGATGAGATCAAGTCCTATCAGGACACAGGAGAGATCTGGCGCGTCGTAGAAGGCCGCCTGAAAGCATAAAAGGAGGAAATCACATATGGCTGACAAGAAAAAGACCGTCCCCACCGCCGCGCCAGCGGCCGACCGCCGCAAGGCTCTGGAGACCGCCATTGCGCAAATCGAGAAGGATTACGGCAAGGGCGCCATCATGCGCCTGGGCGAAAACCAGGGCGTGGTGGTGGACGCCATCCCCACCGGCTCTTTGGCCCTGGACCTGGCTCTGGGCATCGGCGGCGTTCCCAAGGGGCGCATCATCGAGGTCTACGGCCCCGAGTCCTCCGGCAAGACCACCCTGGCCCTCCACATCGTGGCCGAGAGCCAGAAGCGGGGCGGCGAGGTGGCCTATGTGGACGCGGAGCACGCCATGGATCCCAGCTATGCCCGTGCCCTGGGGGTGGACATCGACTCCATGCTCATCTCCCAGCCGGACACCGGCGAGGACGCTCTCCAGATCGTGGAGATGCTGGTGCGCTCCGGCGCGGTGGACGTGGTGGTGGTAGACTCCGTCGCCGCCCTGGTCCCCCGGGCGGAGATCGAGGGGGACATGGGCGACAGCCACGTGGGCCTGCTGGCCCGGCTCATGTCCCAGGCTCTCAGAAAGCTGGCTGGCTCCATCGCTAAAACCAACTGCATCGTCATCTTCATCAACCAGCTGCGGGAAAAGGTTGGCGTGGTCTACGGCAACCCCGAGGTCACCACCGGCGGCCGGGCGCTGAAGTTCTATTCCTCCGTACGTATCGACGTGCGCCGGGTGGAGAGCATCAAGGTAGGCGGCGAAGTCATCGGCAACCGCACCCGTGCCAAGGTGGTCAAAAACAAGGTGGCGCCTCCCTTTAAGGAGGGCGAGTTCGACATCATGTACGGCGAGGGCATCTCCAAGGTAGGTGAGCTCATCGACCTGGGGGTCAAGCTGGACCTAGTGCAAAAATCCGGCTCCTGGTTCGCCATGGGCGAAACGCGCATCGGCCAGGGCCGGGACGCTGCCAAGCAGTATCTGAAGGACAATCCCGAGGAGGCCGCGGCCCTGGAGGCGGAGATCCGCAAGAACGCCTACAAGCTCATGAGCTCCCAGGAGCGCGTGGCGGCCAAGGCCGCGGGCCGCGCTGTGGACGTGGCCGCCGACGACCTGGACGATGAGGCTTGAGTCCCTCACCCCTTCCCAGAAGGTACAGGGCCGGTGGATCGCCGTCTTTGCCGACGGCTCCAGGCTGAAGCTCACCGACCGGGAAATGGTGGACTTCTCTCTCTACGCCGGACTGGATGTGCCCGAGGCGGCGCTGGAACAGCTCCGTGACGCCGCCGGGGAGTCCGCCGCCCGCAGGCGGGCGGCCAACATCCTCTCCGCCCGGCCATTGAGCCGCAAAGAGCTGGAAAAGCGGCTGACCGAAAAGGGAGAGACCCCCGCCCACGCCGCCGCGGCGGCGGACTATATGGAGCATCTGGGCTACCTCAACGACAAGGCCTACGCCAAGCTGCTTTCCGAGCACTATGCCGCCAAGGGCTACGGCCCCCGCAAGGTCCGCGACGAGCTGTACCGCCGGGGCGTGCCCCGGGAATATTGGGATGCCGCCCTGGAGGACCTGGATGAGCCGGATGAGGCTCTGGACGCCCTGGTGGAGGCCCGTCTGCGGCGGATCGCCCGTCCTGACCGGGCGGACTTTAAGAAGGTCAGCGACGCCCTGGCCCGGCGAGGCTACGGCTGGAGCGACATTTCAGCGGCCATCCGCCGCTATCAGCGCCAACACGAGGTGGAATGGGAGGACGAGGAATTTTGAAGATCGCGTTTATTTCCCTGGGCTGCGCCAAAAATCTGGTCAACAGCGAGCAGATGATGGCCCTGTGCGTCAAGAGCGGACACACTCTGGCAGACAGTCCCGACGGCGCGGACGTGGCGGTGGTGAACACCTGCGGCTTTATCGACTCCGCCAAAAGCGAGGCCATCGACCAAATTTTGTCCCTGGCCGCCCTCAAAGACGAGGGCCGTCTGGGCAAGATCCTGGTGGCCGGGTGCCTCTCCCAGCGCTACCAAGACGAGATGCTCCAGGAGCTGCCCGAGATCGACGGTCTGCTGGGCACCGGAAGCTACACCGATATTTTAGAGGCCCTGGATGCCATGGCGGCGGGGGATGTGCCCACCTACTTTGGCGACATCCATCATACCTTAGAGGACGGGGCGCGCATTGTCACCAAGCCCCTCTACTCCGCTTACTTAAAGATCGCCGAGGGCTGTGACAACCGCTGTGCCTACTGCGTCATCCCCTCCCTGCGGGGCAAATACCGCTCCCGGACGGTGGAGTCCCTGGTGGCGGAGGCCAAGTCGCTGGCCGATCAGGGTACAAAGGAGCTTATCGTGGTGGCCCAGGACATCACCCGCTATGGCCTGGACCTTACCGGAAAGCGGATGTTGCCCCAGCTGCTCACAGAATTATGTAAACTCCCTTTCCCCTGGATCCGGCTCCATTATCTCTACCCCGATGAGTTCACCGACGAGCTCATTGAGGTCATTGCCAACGAACCGAAAATTTTGAAGTATCTGGACATTCCTATCCAGCATGCCAACGACAAACTCCTGCGCGCTATGAACCGCCGGGGGACCAAGGCGGAGATCATGGCGCTCTTTGAGATACTGCGCGCGCGCATTCCCGGTCTGGTCATCCGCACCTCTCTCATCACCGGCCTGCCCGGAGAGGGAGAGGCCGAGTTTGAAGAGCTATGCGACTTCCTCCGGTGGGCCAAGCTGGAGCGGGCGGGTATCTTCCCCTTCTCTCCCCAGGAGGGCACCCCCGCCTTCGATATGCCCGGTCAAGTGGGCGAGGTGGAGGCAGTCCGGCGCGCCGAGCTGCTGGTGGAGCTTCAGAGCCGGGTCATGGACGAATATAACGAGCAACGGCTGGGAACGACCCTGGAGGTCCTGTGTGAGGGCTTTGACGCCGCCGCCGGGTGTTATGCGGGCCGCAGCTATGCCGACTCCCCCGACGTGGATGGTCACGTCTACTTCACCGCTGCGGGAAGGGTCCCCGAAGGTGAGCTGGTCCGGGTGCGTATCACTGGAACGACAGACGGCGACCTGACCGGAGAAATGGAGGACTGAATCATGAATCTACCCAACAAACTGACCGTGTTACGTATTGCGCTGGTGCCTGTGTTCATGGTGCTGGCCTATCTCACCTTCCCCTGCCACATGTACGCCGCCCTGGCGGTGTTCATCCTGGCCAGCCTCACCGACTTTCTGGACGGCTACCTGGCCAGAAAACTGAACTTGATTACTGACTTCGGGAAATTCATGGACTCCCTGGCAGATAAGATCCTGGTGCTGGCCGCTCTCATCTGGCTTGTTGAGGCGGACAAGATGCCCGGCTGGTGCCTGTTCATCGTTATGACCCGGGAGTTCGCCGTCACCGGCCTCCGCCTGGTGGCCGCCAACACCGGGCGGGTCATTGCCGCAGGGTGGTCGGGCAAGGTGAAAACCGCCTCTACCATGGTGTGCATCTGCCTCATCATGCTTTTAAGTGAAATGACCTTTATCCCCGCCGCCACTCTCCGCGGGGTAGAGCTTGCCTGTGTGGCGGTCATTCTGGTCACCACCGTCTACTCCGGCATTGAGTATTTCATGAAAAACAAGGATGTGTTCAAGGGACAGATGTGAGTTCCCTTTTTAGAGCAGAAAAAGACAGGCATGGTGAGAAACCATGCCCGTCTTAATTATGTCAACCTACTCTCCTGCCTCCGCCAGCACAGTCAGCAGGGCAAAGACATTTTGGAAGTCCGGCATTTCCACTGCCGCTCCCTCCGAAACGATAAAGGCCAGCTCCAGAGAATTCTCTTTGTCCTCTCCCCACGTTAGCTCCAACCGGGGGGAGGGCTCGTCCACATCTCCCAGGTCCAGGGAGAATAGAAAATCGTCGGCGGTGACGTCCAGGGAAAGCAGACGGCACTCCCAGTCCAAGGAACCGCGGATCAAGACATTCCCCGGCTCATCCAGCGGCGTCAAGGGGGAGGAAAGCTCCATCTGGGGCAGGCCCAGCTGTTCCAGCAAGGCGTTCATATCCGCCGGAGGCACCGTGAGGCTCAGTCCGTAGCCCCGGTTCTCCTTCCACAGGGCTGTGCCCTGGGTCTGGATAAACTCCTTGATGGCGGTCCGATCCTCCTCGGAAAGGCCCAACACCCGCACCCCCGCCAGGGCGGCGCGCAGCTCGTCCATGACCCGCTGTCCTTCCTCCAGCTGTTCGGGGGTGAAATACCAATCCGCCAGCTCCTCCCCCACCGACTCAGCGGCCTGACCCTTCAGCGCCTTTCCCAGGTCAACGCCATACCACCCTTCGGACAGTTCCGGCAGACGGAGCGCGGCGGCCTCCCGATTTATGTTAACCTCAAGATCGACGGAGCCCTCCTCATAGCCCAGGGTGCAGTCGGTGAGTGACAGGGCCAGGCCGTCCTCGTCTGTCTGCAAATTCAGGTTCCCGGACACGCCAAAGCGGAGGCCGTTTACCTCACCTTGGCCCAGCACACCCAAGGTGACAGGATCGGGCAAGGACCGGAGGCTGTCCACCGCCTTACAGGCGGCCTCGTCAGGGTGCGGCAAGGCGTTTCCCACGCCGATCCACACCGCCGCTCCGATCACCAGCGCCGCCGTTGCTGCCGCAAGAATGGCAGGGAGCAGCCAAGGCCGTTTTTTCTTGGGCGGCTCACCGGAGGTCTCCGGCGGGCTGTCCATGGGAAGTCCGTCTTCCGGGGGCTGGTCTGGGGGCATGGGTGTGGTGTTCAGATGATCCAGTGTCATACTGTTCCCTCCTGCGGGTACCATTCGATCAACTCTGTCGGTCCATCGGCGCCGTTCAGGCGCCAGTAGCAGCGCTGATTTTTGCCGTCCTCCCAGCGGGCGCCGGGCAGCAGCGGCCACCGCTCTGGTCCCACCAGCTGGACGGCGGCGTTCATACCAATCTCCTCCAGCAGCATGACCGGCGGTTCGTCTCCCTTGGTGTAGTAGAGGTTGCGGGTATAGGTGAAATAGCATCCGCCGTCAGCAGTGACAGTCATCGGAACGGTACCATAGTTGGAATTGATGTCCAGCTCCAGCATATGGCTCTCGCCATTGTGCCAGTGGAAGAGAACCCTGCTGGCGTAAAAGTCAGGGTCGTTCCTCATCTGATAATAGATGTGGCTCAGGTCCTCATTGGCGGCAAAGGCGGTGATCGCGCCGGAGCCCCCGGCAAAAGACATGGCATTGTCGCTGTCGGTGTAGGTGAGCCGCTGGGTCTCCAGGGTATCATCAGAATGGACGCTCAGCCGGTAGAGGTCGCCGCCCTTCAGGTAGACGGCGTTTCTCCCCTCGCTGTCCAGTAAAAAACTTCCCTCCAAGCCGTCCAGCGCATGGACCAGCTCCCCCTTACGGGTCAGATAGTAGAGCTTGACGTCACCGTTCCCATAGGCGATATAGAAGTGACCGGTGAGGGTATCGAACCGGTAGTCTTGATACAGTCCCGCGGAGGAAAGGTAGCAGTCACCGGGCACGTCCAGCCTGCGGGGCGCGTCCATGGCGTTCAGATCAAAATAGTACCAGTCCCCCGCCATGTCCTCCCGGTAGTCCCGGAAGATCAGCTGGGTATAGTCGGTGTTGACCCACACCGCCATCATATTGGGCAGCGGGACGATATCCCCGTCGCGCCAGAGGTAGTAGCCGCTTTCGCTGCCCCGCAAGGTGCCGTTATAGTCGCCGTCAACGTACTCATACTCCCAGCCATAAAGAACATCCACTCCCCCTTGCCAGAACAGGCAGGTCTCTCCTTCTTTGCCGACCTGCAAAAGCTCTCCGGGAGCGTCCAGCGTCACCGTCTTCCGGTCCTTAGCCCGCCACAGGCGGTAGGGTCCCGCCTCCTCCGCGTCCTCCGCCCTCCAGCGGTAGGCCGCGGCCATACCGTCGTCGGAGACCCTCATGGCATCCAGCTCCATCCCCTCCCCCATGGTCTGGAACGTATGCTCCTTCCCGGTGTTCAGGTCCCGCCAGCCCAGTGTGGCGCCGCTCTCATCCTCCTGGGTGTAAAACACCGTGCCCGCGTTGGTGAGGGTCGCCTGCGTCCAGTCGGTGCGCTCCAGGGCGCGGCCGTCAAAGAGGTAGTAGTCCCCATCCAAGGCGTAGGTGTAGCTCATGGAGCTGCCGAGCTTGCTCCGGGTGCTGTCCAGCACCTCGGCCACCCCCCGCAGTCTGGCCTGGACGTCCGAGTCGCCTGCCCGCTGCAGCAGGACATACCGCCAGTCCGACGTGGCGCTGTTCCTGACAAAACCCTCCGCCTCGTAATTCCAAACTCCCTCCGGGGTAATAAGGTTTTCTCCGTCACAGTAGACGCCCGGAGGCGTGGGCTTTTGCGGCCACCACAGGACCGCTCCCTGGACCGCCAGACATACCGCCACCAAAAGGGCCACCCGGCGCAGGACCGGATGCCGGGTCAAAAACTCGTTTCGCTTTTTGGTCGCCGCCTGCTCTCTGGGCCCTTCGCCCTCCGCAGGGCGCGCGGCTTCCACCGGCTGGGGAGGCTCCTTGGGAATCTCCTGGGGCAGAGGCGCGCCGCAGTCGGGGCACTCCACCGTCCCCAACGGGGCGAGGCAGTCGCAGACCCGGCACTTCACCATATCCGTCATAGGGCGCTCCCCCGGTCCTGAAGCCAACTGGGCAGGTCCTTGGCCTTCACCCCGGACACCAGCCCCGCCGCGGCGAACAAAATGATGATGGAGGTGCCGCCATAGCTGAAGAAGGGCAGGGTCAACCCTACCACCGGGAACACATAGAGGGTCATGGCGATGTTGATGACCGTCTGGGCCAGGAACATTCCGCCAAAGCCGAAGGCCACCAGGGCGGTCATCCGGCTGGCCGCGTGCCGCCCCACCCAGAAGCAGCGGAAAATGATCGCGCACAGCAGCAGGAGCATGACAGCGCAGCCCACCAGCCCCAGCTCTTCTCCACAGACGGCAAAGATTTCATCGGTGTACTGAGCGGGGATGATCCCCCGCTGGGTCTGGCTACCCTGAAGGTATCCCTGCCCCGTAACGCCGCCGGTGGCGATGGCCATAACGCAGTGCTCCTGCTGCCAGCCCGCGCCGCCGGGATCGTTGCGCAGGAAAATGATGGTGACCCGGTTGCGGATATAGGCGGGCAGCTTGCCCCAAAGCAGGACGCCCGCGCCCACCACCCCGCCAAAGCCCAGAGCGAACCAGCCCCATTTCACCCCGGCACACCACATGATGATGATAAGCATAAGAACATAAAGAAGGGACATGCCGTAGTCCTTGGAGATGACCAGGTTCAGCGCCGCAAAAAAGAGGCCGTGGGCGGCAATGAGGATCACGCTCAGCGGGTGGGCCAGCAGCTCCTTGTCCTTCAGTCTGGCGCACTGATAGGCCAGCAGAAGCACCAGAAAGAGCTTGACCACCTCGGCGGGCTGGATGTTGATGGGCAGACCGGGGATGGGGATCCAGTTCTTGTTGCCCGAATCCCCCGCCCGGCCAAAGGGGATGAGGGCCAGCAGGATAGCCACATTAAAGAGGAACATCCACTTCCAAAGCTTTTCGGTGAACAGCTCGATATCCACCAAGGTAAAGACCGCATAGGCCACAACGCCGATGAGGATGCCGATGCCCTGGATCATCACATAGCGGTTGCCGTTGCGGAGGTAGCGGGTGGCGCTGTAGATGAGTAGCAGGCCAAAGCCGCTGGCGGCCAGGCACAGGCTCAGCAGGACCATGTCCCCCTTGTGAAAGAAATCTTGAATGGTCTTTTTCATCAAGCGTCACCTCCCCGCCCTTTGCTCTTTAGACGCCGCGGCAACAAAATGGTTGCCTGTATTGTAAATATTGTAGCATGCCAGAGCAAAAAAAGAAAGGGCGAACTTGCGGATTTTTCCCTGTTGTGGTATGCTTACAAAAAACCAAGGAGGTGAAGGACCGTGACCGTTTTGACCCACTCCCCCGCTGAGACCGAGCAGGCGGGCGAAGCTCTGGCTAACGCACTGACCGCAGGAACCGTTCTGGCTCTGCAGGGAGACCTGGGCGCGGGCAAGACCGCCTTCACCCGGGGGCTTGCCCGGGGACTGGGCTATCCCGGCGCGGTCACCAGCCCCACCTTCACCATTGTCAATGAATACGAGGGGGGCCGTCTTCCTTTGTTCCATTTTGACCTCTACCGTCTGGGGAGCGCAGATGAGCTGTGGGACATCGGCTGGGAGGACTACATGGACCGGGGCGGCGTGTGCGCCGTGGAGTGGAGCGAGCGGGTAGGGGACCTGCTGGCGGGTGCCGCCATGGTCACCCTGCGCCGGGTGGACGACGAGACCCGGGAGATCACCATTGAGGGGGTGGAGCCATGAACATTCTCGCCCTGGAGGCCTCCGCCAAGGCGGCAAGCTGCTGTGTGTGCCGGAATGAGTTCCTGCTGGCCCAGTCCTACCAGCACAGCTGCCTCACCCACTCGCGCACCCTCCTTCCCATGGTGGAGGATCTGCTGAAAAACAGTGAGTTCTCCCTGGACGACATCGACCTCATCGCCGTGGCCAACGGCCCCGGTTCTTTTACCGGTCTGCGCATCGGCGTCTCCACCGCAAAGGGTCTGGCCTGGGCGAGGGGCTTGCCCTGCGCGGGGTGCTCCACTCTGGAGTCCATGGCCTGGAGCCTTAGTCATTTGGATAGCTCGGACGTCTGCTGCGCTATGGACGCCCGGCGCGGCCAGGTCTACGCCGCCCGGTTCGTTATCCAAGACGGCGTCCCCACCCGTCTCCGAGCGGACGAGGCCATCTCCGCCACCCAGTTGGCCGACGAGGCGGAAACTCGCCAAAAACCGCAGATTTTGGTTGGCGATGGCTGGGAGCTGTGCTATAATGAGTTTATTGGGCGCGGCCTGCCCTGCTCGGTGGCCCCGCCCCATCTGCGCTATCCCTCCGCCTGGGGGGTCGCACGGTGCGCCCTTGCGCTGGCGGCGCGGGGGGAGCTGACCACCGCCGCCGCTCTGACCCCCGACTACCACCGGCTGTCCCAGGCAGAGCGGGAACGGCTGGAACGGGAACACAATACGAAAACCCAAGAAAATTAATATAAAGGAGACGTTTAACAATGGATGAAATGGTACATGTTCTGTCCCACCCCCTGCTGCAGCACAAGCTCTCCATCCTCCGCCGGGAGGATACCGGCGTGAAGGACTTCCGCCAGGTGGTCAGCGAGATCGCCACCCTCATGTGCTACGAGGCCACCCGGGACCTGCCCACCGAGGAGGTGGAGATCCAGACCCCGGTCGCCAAGGCTAAGGTACAGGTGCTGGCGGGCAAGAAGATGGCCATTGTCCCCGTCCTCCGGGCGGGCCTGGGCATGGTGGACGGCATCCTCTCCCTCATCCCCTCGGTCAAGGTGGGCCACATTGGCCTCTACCGGGACCCCCAGACCCACGAGCCGGTGGAGTATTACTGCAAGATGCCCGACGACATCAGCCAGCGGGACATTATTATCCTGGATCCCATGCTGGCCACCGGCGGCTCTGCCTCCGCCGCCATCCAGTTCATGAAGAACTACGGCTGTAAGCACATCAAGCTCATGAACATCATCGGCGCCCCTGAGGGGGTGGAGCGGGTGCGCAAGGACCACCCCGACGTGGAAATCTACCTGGCCGCCATCGACGAAAAGCTCAACGACCACGCCTATATCGTCCCCGGCCTGGGCGACGCCGGTGACCGCATTTTCGGTACGAAATAGAAGACCGCATGCAAAAAGAGCCGGTTCCCTCTGCGGAAACCGGCTCTTTTTGTTTCTCAGCCCTTCCAGAGCTGGTGAAGGTTGCAGAAAGCGTAGACCTTCTCCACCTCGTCCCCCTCGCACAGCGCAAAGCAGGTCTCTGGCTTATCCCCCGGCTTCAGCATCTTTCGCTGGATCCCCTGCTTTGTCTGAAGAACGACCCACTCGATCCAGTGCTCGGGCAGCATGGGGTGGGCGGTCTCTCCCACCCGGACCTTCACCACACCGTTTTCCACCTGGTAAACCGGCACATGCTTTTCCACGGCGGCGTCGGTGGTGGCGGGGACGATCTCCTTCATCCTCTCGCCGCAGCACAGCAACGGCTCCCCCGCGTCCTTTATCAGCTCCACCAGCTCACCGCAGTGCTCACAAACAAAATATTTCGGCTCCATATCCATCGACCTCCTGTCCCCCATAGTATGTCCATCTTTCAGAATATTACTCCGGCTTACTCCGTGAACATGGGGGTGGAGAGATACCGCTCTCCCGTGTCCGGGCAGAGGGCTACAATGGTCTTGCCCTTGTGTTCCGGCCGCTTGGCCAACTCAAGAGCGGCATGGAGGGCGGCCCCGGAGGAGACGCCCACCAGCACCCCCTCCCGGCGGCCCAGGAGCCGCCCGGCGGCGTAGGCCTCCTCACTGGTCACGGTGACGATCTCTTCGTAGACGCAGGTGTCCAGCACATCTGGCACAAAGCCCGCGCCGATGCCCTGGAGGCCATGAGGGCCAGGCTTTCCGCCGCTGAGGACCGGGGAGTCGGCGGGCTCCACCGCCACCACCTTCACAGCGGGATCACGCTCCTTGAGGTACTTCCCCACCCCGGTAACGGTTCCGCCGGTGCCTACCCCGGCCACAAAGATGTCTACTCCTCCGCCGGTATCGTTCCAAATTTCCGGTCCGGTGGCGGCGTAGTGGGCGGCGGGGTTGGCAGGGTTGACAAATTGACCGGGGATAAAGCTGTCAGGTGTCTCCCCGGCCAGCTCTTCCGCCTTGGCGATGGCCCCCTTCATACCCTTGGTCCCCTCGGTGAGCACCACCTCCGCGCCGTAGGCGGCCATGAGACGGCGGCGCTCCACACTCATGGTCTCGGGCATGGTGATGATCACCCGGTAGCCCCGGGCGGCGGCCACGGCGGCCAGGCCGATGCCCGTGTTGCCCGAGGTGGGCTCAATGATCACGCCCCCCGGCTTCAGCTTACCCGACGCCTCCGCCTCATCCAGCATGGCCAGCGCCACCCGGTCCTTCACACTGCCGCCGGGATTGAAATATTCCAGCTTGGCCAGCACCCTGGCCCCCAGCTCCAGCTCTCTCTCCAAATTGGTCAGCTCCAACAAAGGTGTTTTGCCGATCATCTGGTCCACGCGGGTATAAAGCTTTTCCATATCCATCCCCCAGATTTTATTCCTACTTGTTTGATAGGTTATTGCGATTATACTACCCCATTTCTCCGGTGTCAAGGGAAACGGCGCATTTTTCCAAAAAACGCAAAGTGTGATAATCAATGCAACAGGAGTCAAAGCCTGTTGCATTGATTATTTTTTTACACAAAAAGAGAGAAAAACGCCGTCGGAGGTGGAAAAATGCCGAGAAAGAAGTACAAAACGATAACAGAAAGCGACCGTCACACCATCGAGCGGGCTTATATGGTCGAGAGAAAAGAGCCGAAAGAAATCGCTACCGCCCTCGGCGTGGCCCTCTCAACCCTGTACCTCGAAATCAGTCGGGGCTACACGGGGGACGAAAGCGACGGGCGACCGTCTTATAGCGCAGACGTAGCCCAAGCCGCCACCCGCCGCCGCGGCCGCTCTTTCGCCAGATAACGCAGGAAGGAGGCCGCTATATCATGCCAAACACCCCGAAAAGCCCGGCAAGCCCCAACAAGCGGGAAATCACTCTCTCCGCCCTCCTTACCGCCGTAGACCCGGAGGCTCAAGTCCTGATAATCCACCACATGGGGGCGAACTGCTACGAGGCGGTCGCCACCGGGCCCGCCTGGGAGATCGGAGCCGCCCGGTGTGTGGAGGTTTGCGGCGGCTGCCCAGTTGAGAAAATCACCGTCGACTCTGACGGCTACCCGTGGGCAACAACCCCCGTCCTGATAATCACCATCGGGAGGGAGGCGGCAACATGAACCCCTCCCCCGACTTCTCCCGAACCTGTAAAGACTGTGAGGCTCTCTGCTATGAAGAGCGGAGCACCGGGGCGTCATGTTACCGTTGCGGCCACCCGGGCCCACGTAAGGGGTACATGATGGGAACCGTCCGCCCCATTCCGTTTATTCCCGCATGGTGCCCGAAATTGATCTCAGAGAGACAGGGTAAGGAGGCAGAAAAATGAGCCGATGGAAAAGGAAAATTCCAAAGGAGGGAGACCCGACCCACTGGATCACAACCACGAAGGGAGAAAGCGTTGAGGTCTACTCGGAGCCCGTATTTATTGCGGAAGGAGGGGGAACAGACCATTTTTTCACCAAAGGAGAAGGGGAAGAAATTATCGGACGAATAGCCCCCGACCCGTTCGAGGAATATTGCGACCTCACCGTCGCACTTGTCCCGGTCAAGAGAAATAAGGGGGAAAAGAAATGAGCATTTGTCGAGGCTGTGGGGCCTCTATTGACTGGATTACCACTACGAAGGGAAAGTCAATGCCCGTTGACCCTGAACCTGTGTTCATCATTGAGGGAGCGGGAAAAGATCGCTTTGTCACAGACGAGGGCGAGGTTATCCTCGGGCGGCGGGCTCTCCCGGAGGAGGAGTCCCATGACCTCCCCGTCGCTTTTGTCCCACATTGGAAAACGTGCCCAAACGCCGGAGACTTCCGGCGAAAATAACCGAAAGGAGATTGTTATACCATGTTTGAGAAAAACGACAAAAAGACCGACAAGGCCCAGGAAATGCGGGGGGGGGGGCGTTGAACGCCCTACATGAAGCCCGTGCCGAAATTCACTCCGTTCACGAAGAGGGCACAGACGGCGTCCAAACGACATTGTCGGGCCATGGGGGTGCCCTCCTCGCCCTACTCTCCATTATCGTTATGAACCTCATGGAGACCATGACAAAGCACGGAATCCCGGCTTTTATTGCGGCAAAGGCTATCACCGAAGCCGTAAAAAAGGGATTTGAAGAAGCGAACAAAAAATAAGACGGAAGGGAGATTGCTATACCATGAAAGACCTTATCTTGACCGCCCAGGACGCCCGGGAACTCCAAAGCCTCGGGGCCCTTACGATCACAAAGCCTATAAAGCCCGCCCCACCCTATGTGGAGGGTGCGGTATTTGCCCTGAATACCCTCGGGGCATGGTATATCAAGGGCCCGGACGGTGAGGCCATTACCGCCGACGAGTTCGTTCCTCCCGTCCGCCCTGGGGACGCCGTTATGATTCGGGAGCCGTGGCGGTACAACGAGGACGAAAGCGTAAGCCTCAAAGACTTCCTCCTCCGGGCTGATTTCGACGAGGAACAGGAGAAAGACCTCGGGAAATGGAACTCCCCCGTCTCCATGCCCACCGCTGCCGCCGCCCGCTATGCTCGGGTGGAGAGTGTGGCCGCCACCTACACGGAGGCCGGGGGAGACTGGCTCCTCACCCTCCAGCTCATTGACAAGGACACGGCCCAAGCCATCGACGCCGGTCTCCTGACGGCAAAATTTACAACGGGGGCGTGTAAGTATTGCGGCCAGACCGCCGAGCTGGGCCAAGCCTATGACACCCAAGAGGCCGCCGACGAGGCCGCCTCCGAGCTGTGCGAGTGTACCTCCGCCACGATTGCCCGGAGGCGGGCCGCCCAGGTGGAGGACGCAAAAGACCGGGTACGTCAGCTTTTCGGCGAGAGGGCCGAGGAACTGGGCTTTGTCCCCCTTGCCGACGCTCCCGCCGTGGAACTCTTGGAGCAGATCGCCGCCCTGATTGCCACCGGGCCCATTTCCTCCGCCACTATCAACGTCCGGGGCCGGTGCAAGGCAAAACTCACCGTGAGCACCAAGGGAAAGATCAAGGTCTCCCGGAGTGAGGTCAAGTCTTGCGACCTTGAGGCCGGGGAGTAAGGAGGGCCTTATGGAGATAACCGTCAAAATGACGCCGGAAGAATACGACCTTTTCCGGGTCTACCAGAACGAAAAGGAATTTTTCGAGCGGCGGTTGAGGGAGGAGACCAAAAAATTCCAAAAGGAGCATGAGGAGCTGTGCTCCCTCATCGTGAACGCCCTAGATACGAAAAGCCAGAGAGGAAAAACCGACGCAATACTTAAAGATAATGCCGCCGCCCTTGAAGCCCGCCGAATTGCCGGGGAATGGTATGTGTGAGGAGGAGAGGAAATGCCTAAATATGCAGAAAACACCGCCGTTTCCTCCTCCCGCTCCCGGGACGAGATCGAGCGGACGCTCTCCCGGTACGGGGCGACTCAATTCGCCTACGCCTGGGCGGAGGGCCGGGGAATGATCGGCTTTGTCCTCAATGGGAAGCAAGTCCGCCTCTCCGTCCCTTTCCCGGATCGGTCGGCCCGGGAGTTCACCCATACCCCCACCCGGGGAACCATCCGTTCTCCGGCCCAGCAAGAGGAGGCATACGAGCAAGCCGTCCGGCAACGGTGGCGGGCTCTGGCTCTCGTGGTAAAGGCCAAGCTCGAAGCAGTGGAGGCCGGGATTTCCATTTTCGAGCGGGAGTTCTTCTCCGACATTGTCCTCCCTGACGGGCGGACGGTCGGGGAATACGTCCTCCCCCAGGTAGAGGAGAGTTATCGGTCGGGACTCATGCCGCCCCTTCTCCCGGCCATCGGCGGCGGGGAGGTAGACCGATGAAACCTTTACTCATTCTCAAGCCGGGAGCACTTCTACCTCGTGAGGAAGTGCTTATCTTCAAGAAAGAGGTGGAGCGTGGACTTGAAGCCGGGGCATTGATCCTCAGCCCGGAGGTGGAAATCCTGGCCTTTGATGAGCTGGGCCGCCTTGTCTACCCCACCAAAGAGGCAAGGACATGAAAAAGAAAATCACTCGTTGCCCACACTGTGGGAGTACAGAGGGCATTTTCACGAAAACGGTATATCGAAATGTGATCCACAACATCGGATTTGACGGCGAAGAACAAGAAAACTATGAAATGTATGACGAGGCGACCATAGAACAAGGGAAAATCGCTTATTGCCAAGAGTGCGGGGAGCCCATTTGCCGCATGAGCACCCTCCGGGCACAGTGGGGGGCGCAAGATGAAAGTCCTTGAATTGTTCGCCGGAACCCGATCTATCGGAAAGGCTTTTGAGACCAGAGGACATGAGGTTTTTTCCGTAGAGTGGGACAAGCGTTTTGAGAACATAAACTTATACAAAGACATTCTCACCCTCTCCGCTGCCGAGGTACTGGAAAAGTTCGGTAGACCTGACGTTATATGGGCCTCCCCGGATTGCACGACGTACAGCATAGCGGCAATAAGCCACCACAGAAGACTTGCGGGGGGGGGGCAGTACAAACCTCGACGCCGTCTCAGATTATGCGAAGTTTTGCGACCGGGTGAACCTCCACGTCCACGGCCTCATAATGGCCCTCTCTCCGAGGTTTTGGTTTATCGAAAACCCCAGGGGCGGCATGAGAAAAATGGATTTTATGAGCGGGCTCCCTCGGTACACTGTGACCTATTGCAAATACGGAGATACAAGGATGAAGCCGACCGACATATGGACAAATCACCCAGACCCGGATTTTTTGCCAATGTGCCACAATGGCGACCCTTGCCACGAGCGGGCTCCTCGGGGAGCAAAAACAGGAACGCAGGGACTCAAGGGCGCTATGGAGAGGTCAATCATACCCCGGGCCTTATGCGACCATATCGTCGAGATATGCGAGAAAGGGGGCTTGTGACATGGTAAAGCTGGGAGACAGAGTCCTCCTCCGCCCCGTTTTTGCGGAAAGCGGAGAGAAAGGAAAACCAACAGCTCCAAAACCGGGGCGGATCGTATATATCCACCCAGAGGGCCGCTTCTGTATCGTGGCCTTTGAGGCAGACCGGGGAGAGAAGATTCTCCGGGAGTCTTTTAAGCTCGTAAAAGGGGAAATCATGGCATGACAATTTCACGCTCAAAGGACGCTCCAACCCGGTATAAGGTGGTCGTGGGCGGGTGGACGCTAATCGTACGACGCTCCTCCCTCTTCCGGGCCATTGAGGCCGTGGTCGTGATCCTCGCCTCCGCTGCCCTCTTTTTTGTGGGACAAGCCCACGCTCTCCGGGAGCGGGGCTATGAGGCCATCGGAGGAGAATACCTCTTTCTCGCCATCCCGGTGCTCTACTACCTCCTCCGGGCCGTGCTCAAGGACTACCTCGCCGATCAAGAGGAAATCCGCCATCAGCAAGCCATCCAGTCATGGGAAAGGTACGAGCGTATGAGGGACGGAACCTCCGACAAAATATTTCTTCCTTCCCGTGTGGAGTTAGAGAGAACGACCCCGAGGGCTCGGTATAAAATTCAAACGCCCATCCCCAAAAAAGACATGAGCCGTGAGGAGGACTGGGTGTGAAAAGCGATTTATTTTGATACCAGAAAAGGAGAAACAATGTATGACCGCAAGAATTGCGGGGGGGGGCTTACCCATCTTTCCCTATTCTCCGGGATAGGGGGCCTTGACCTCTCTGCCGAGTGGGCGGGCTTTGAGACGGTAGGACAATGTGAATGGGCCGACTACCCGACAAAAGTCCTCGAAAAGCATTGGCCCACCGTTCCAAGGTGGCGGGATATACGGACGCTGACAAAGGAGGGCTTTTATGAAAGAACTGGCCTACGAACAGTTGACGTTATTTCGGGAGGCTTCCCATGCCAGCCTTTTAGTACTGCCGGGAAGCGAAAAGGCAAGAATGACGACCGTTTCCTCTGGCCTGAAATGCTCCGAGTTATATCGGAAATCCGGCCCTCTTGGGTCGTTGGTGAAAATGTTGTTGGGATCGTCAGTATGGAGCTCGACCAAGTGCTTTCTGACTTGGAGGCCCAAAACTACACCGTCCAGGCGTTTATTATTCCAGCTTGCGCCGTCGACGCCCCGCATAGACGGGATCGGTGCGTCATTGTTGGGCACTCCAACCGCCAGCATGAGACCAAGGACGAAAAAGTTCCGAGCGGGCAGGGCTCAAAACCCAGCCGAGGCGGCTTTTTGGCCCACGCCAACGGCGAGGGATCACAAGGGGGCGAACAGCCTCCAACACCTCACGAGGCAGGGGCACAAGAAAAACCACACGGGCCAGCTTGCAAACGCCGTCCGCCTCTACCCAACCCCGACGACCGGGGCGGGGCTGTGCGGCGGAGCGGGGAATTACAAGCAACTCAAGGATTTGGAAAAATCCGGCCAGATCACGGAGGAGGAACGCCGGAGTATGGCCTCGGGGGGTGGTGGGCAACTGAACCCGACGTGGGTCGAGTGGCTTATGGGATTTCCCATCGGGTGGACAGACTTAAAGGACTCGGAAATGCCGTAGTCCCGCCCATGTTCTTTCCCATCTTTCAAGCCATCTACGAAATAGAAAAAGCCCCCGACGCTTGACGAGAGCGTCGGGGGCACAACCGCCAGAAGGTCGATTGCTATACCTTATATATAATATCACCTACTGGGCAAAAATGCAAGGGCCACGGCCCAAGAAAAAAGGCGGTTTTTGCCATGAGACGAGCAAAAAGGCGAATATTCTCCGGGGTGGTATGTGAGCAGATCGTTTTTTCTATCCCTGACCGCTTGAAAAACCTCGACAAGGCAGAGCCGAGGCCGAGGTTTAAGAACGAAGCGGAGCGGGAGGCCCACAAAATCGCTATTTCTCGGAGGAAGCACAACGAACTTTTCAACGAGAATTTCTCCCCTACCTCTTTATATAGCACCCTGACCCTTGATAATGAGCATGAGGTACATACATTCGACGAGGCGGACCATATTGCAGACCTCTACGTCCGCCGCCTCAAGTATGATTATCCCGACGCCGTAATCTTTGTCTACATGGGCCGGGGCAAGTCCACCGCCCGGATACACCTCCACATGGTGAGTGAAGGAGTCCCAAAGGACGCCATTCTCAAGAAGTGGGGCCTCGGGCCCATTATCAGGATCGAGAACCTCAGGGAACACAACTATTACGACGGCAAGGACTACGGTCAAGATTATACCGGCCTCGCAAATTACCTTTTCGACCACTGGACGCCGGAGCAAGGGGGCCACCGCTGGAAGCAGACCCGGAACGCAAGGAAGCCGGAGCGGGAGGAGCCGACCGAAATCAAGCGGGAATATACCGAGAGTCGCCCGCCCAGGCCGCCAAAGGGCTATATCCTTGTCGAGGCGTCCTCGAATAGCTGGGGATACCTTTATTTTAAGTATGTCGTGGAGCCGCCCAAGAAGAAGGCCCGGAAAAGGCCTCCCCGACCGATTGAATAAATCGGCCTTTTATAGCCTTGTAAATGCGTAAAGTTTTACAACCAACCCTCACCAGAAAAGGAGAAAGGGAAATGAACATAAACCGACTCGCAAAGGAAGTCCACGCCAACGCCGTCGCTCATGGGTGGTGGGAAAAGCCACCCTCCATCCCGGAGGCCCTTTGCCTGATCCATGCGGAGGTATCGGAGGCGTTGGAGGAATACCGGGACGGGAAGCCGCTCGTTTATGGAACGTGCGCCCTCGGCCCGGAAGGGTGCGCCTTTTCCTCCGACTGTGAAATGGTGGGCCATCCATCCGAGCCGGGAGTCCCGGGCTCTTGCAAGCCGGAGGGGGTGGCGGTAGAGCTTGCCGACGTGCTCCTCCGAACCCTCGACCTCATGGAGGCCCTCGGAGTGGACATTGACGCCGTTGTCATGGCAAAGCACAGATACAACCAGAGCCGGGAATACAGACACGGAGGGATGGCCCTATGAGGGCCACAGCCCCGGAAATGCGGGGGGGGGCGTCTAAAATCTGAACCAAGGAGGCGTTGTCGATGATAAATTACTACAAGTCGGCGGAGAGGACGCTCTCTGCCCGACCAGACCTTGACCGGGCCCTTGAAAATCTCAAAGCCAGAAAAGAAGCCGTGCTCTTGCGAGGACGGCCTCAAGGCATGAGGACGGCGGACACCACTCGCCCCTATATCTCGGAGGGCAGGGTGAACGACACCCTCTCGTCATGCGTGGAACTGGCCGAGCTCGACCGGGAGATTGCTACCACTCAAGCCACCATTGAGGGTATAGACCGAGCCCTCGACCAGCTCCCAGAGGCCGAGGCTGCCGTCCTCCGGGCGTGGTACATCGACAAGGCCACAAAGGAACAGATCGCAGACCGCCTCAACTACGCCTCCGCCACCACCGTCTACACGCTCAAGAATAGGGGCGTCGCCGCCTTTGCCGTGCTCTACTTTGGGGCCGGTGCGCTGGGCTCCACCTGAAATTGAAAAAAACGTGTAGAGACAAGTCCGTTTTCCCGTGGTATTATTATATCGTGCCAATGCGGCGAGGGGATAACCCAAGCCTCAAGCGGCCTGTTTTGTTGAAGCCCTACGTTCCTACGCAGGGTAGCAAGTAGACAAAACGGGCCGCTTTTCTTTTTTGCAAAGGGGGCCGAGCCCGTGAGAGAGTTCGCCCGTTCCTTCTACGCCTCCAAAGAGTGGAGACAGACAAGAGAGTTTATTTTCCAGAGAGACAAAGGACTTTGTGTGAAGTGTGGCCGTCCGGGCGAGATCGTTCACCACAAGACACACCTCACGCCGGAGAACATAGACGATCCAACGGTAACGCTCAACGAGGACAATCTTGAATTGCTTTGCAGAGATTGTCATGGAGTAGAGCACACAAAGGATTTACCGATTGACGAAAGCCTTATGTGGGACGAGGACGGAAACCTCGTGCCTCGGGCAACGGGGCCGATCCTTTCTTGAGGGTGGCGACCGGCGAATGGTGGCCTTTGACCTCCCCCCCACCCTCAACACCCCGCCCGGGGATTTCGTAACCGCTTCCCATTCCTGTTTGTAACCCCCCGGGCGCACACATAAGGGGGGGTATAAGCCGCCAAGGAGAGGAGGACTACCTTATATGGCAAAATCGAAAAAAGACTATGAAACCCTCCCTACCGGGGAAAAAATCGAAGAAAAAAAGCGTAAAATCAAAAAACTTTTCAAAGATTTACCCCCTGAAAAGAAGCAATTTGCCGAGGGCCTGATCCAGCAATTCGCCACCACCGCCGTCACGCTGGAACGCCTCGCCGAGGAGATCAATAACGGCGAGGTCATAGAGGATTTCATTCAAGGGGCCCAGCGGCTCCGCCGTGAAAATCCTGCCCTCAAGAGCTATAACGCCACGATCAAGTCATTTGCTACCCTCTCAAAAAGCCTCCTCGATCTCCTCCCCAACACCACACAAAGCAAAGCCGGGGAGGAACTTATGGGATTTATCACCAACGCCCCGGGGGTGGCGAAAAAATGAACTACGTCCTCGCCTACTACGAGGAGATCAAGGCCGGTCGGATCGTAGTAAGCCGCAGAGTTCGGGAGGTCTATAAACGCCTCGCCCGGGAAATCGCAAAGCCCAAGGCAAACTCCCCATATTTTTTCGACGAGGAGGCCGGGGAGCGGCCCATTGAATTTGCGGAGAGGTTTTGCAAGCAGTCCCAGGGCGTGATCGGAGCCCCGCTTCACCTTGAGCTTTTCCAAAAGGCTTACATTCAAGCCCTTTTCGGCTTTCGGGAGAAGGAGACAGGCTACCGCCGCTTTCGGGAGACCATGTTCCTTGTGGGGCGGAAAAACGGCAAGTCGACCCTCCTCGCCGCAATCGCCCTCTACCTCCTCGTCGCAGACCAAGAGGGCGCAGCGGAAATATACTCCGTGGCTACAAAACGGGATCAAGCAAAGAAAGTCCTCACCGAGGCCGTGAACATGGTAAAGCAGTCCCCGGAACTCCGGGCCGTACTGAAAAAGCGGCGCAACGACCTATTTTTCCCGGCCACCGCCTCCGTCTTTGAGGCCCTCGCCTCTGACTCTAACACCTTGGACGGCCTCAACTCCCACGCCGTTATCATTGACGAGCTCCACGCCATCCGTGACCGTAATCTCTACGAGGTCATGAAGCAGTCCACCTCCTCCCGCCGTCAGCCCCTCGTGATTATGATTACCACGGCGGGGACAGTACGGGAGAGCGTATTTGATAGCCTCTATGAGATCGCTTGCAAGGTGGCGGACGGCGAAATGGAGGAGCCGACCTTCCTCCCTGTGCTCTATGAGCTGGACAAGCGGGAGGAATGGACAGATCCGGCCATGTGGCCCAAGGCAAACCCGGGCCTCGGGACGATTAAGCAGTACAAGACCCTCCTCGCCTTTGTCGAGCGGGCCAAAGCCTCCCCGGACGATCTACCCGGCGTCCTGTGCAAGGACTTCAATATCCGGGAGGTGGCCGCTACGGTATGGCTCTCCTATGAGGCCATCAAGAGCGACCTCCGCTTTTCCATTGAGGACGTGTTTGATACCTACGCCGTGGGCGGGTGCGACCTTTCCGCCACGACTGACCTAACTTGCGCCACCCTCCTGATCCGAAAACGGGACGATCCCGTGGTCTATGTCCTCCAACAATATTTCCTCCCGGAGAAGCGGATCAAAGACTTGGAGGAGAAGAACACCGCAGAGGCCCCATACCGCCTGTGGGAGCAAAAGGGCCTCCTGACCGTGTGCGAGGGGAACCGGGTCAATTATTCCGCCGTGACGGAGTGGTTTTGCGAAATGCGGGATAAGCACAAGATCACCACGATCAAGGTCGGCTACGACCGGGCTCTTGCCGGGTACTGGGTGGATGAAATGATTTCAAACGGCTTTGAAATGGAGGCCGTAGCCCAAGGGCCTTTTACATGGTCTCAAGCAATGCGGGAAATGGGGGCCGCCCTGGACGGGAAAACGGTCAATTACAACGGAAACCCAATCCTTGTTTGGTGCCTCACAAATACGGCGGTCAAAAAGTCCGGGCTCAACAACATTCAGCCGGTGAAGATCACCGACAAGCGCAGAATCGACGGCACAGTCTCCCTCCTCAATGCCTGGGTTATCTATGTCAAGTATTACGAGGATTTCATGTATAGCGTGGGGTGAAAAAATGACACTACGAGGACTTTTTCAAAGCATTTTCGGTAAAGGGGCGCAGAGCACCGGGGCGAATTATCCGGCCTACCGCCTCCTCTCAACGTGGGACAGCAGCTTCACGCCGTTCTCCGGGCGGGCGTGGGACTTGTCCACCGTCCGCTCCGCTGTGGACGCTTTCGCCCGCAACGCTGCCAAAATCCAACCGAGGCATATCCGGGAGTCGGGCGGGGCCCGGGTGGACGCAAAGGATAACATAGATCGTATTTTGCAGATTTCCCCCAATCCCTACATGACGGCCTATGCCTTTTACTACAAGATCGCCGCCCAATATGGCTCCATCGGGGCCTCCCACGCCACCGCAAAGGGAACCGGCCAGATCGGTGACCGGGTATCAAGCTCCACCCTCGACACCCGGCCCGTGGAGATCATCGGCTTTATCAAGGCCAAGTCGGCGGAGGAAATGGAGAGGAAAAAGGCCGCCCTCTACCAAATGTGTGACCCAAGGGAGTCCTTTACCGTCTACCCATCCCCCGAGCGGGCCCTTGAGTGCAGGGCGGACGAGACGGTAAAGTTTACCGCCTCAAGACTCACAAACAACGCCCGGGTCGCTCAATTTGTGATCGACGCCACCTCCCACGATCCCCTTTTCCGGGACGCCGTGGAGAAGGCCCGGAAGATCGTCGAGTGGGAGCCTAATTTCATCTGGCCCCTTGAAATCTATCACGGCTTTACCTTTGCAGACAGAACGGCGGGACTGATTGCCACGCTGGAAAACGGCGGGGACGTGGCGACCGGCCTCATGATCCGCTTTACCGCTGCCGCCACCATCCCGAACCCCGTCCTCACAAACCCGGACACCGGGGAATTTATCAGAATCAACCGCACAATGGAGGCCGGGGAAATCGTAGTGGTAAACACAAACTACGGGCAAGAGAGCGTTTATAGCTACAAGGGCGACGCCGTGGAGGACGTGATAAACGACCTCGACCTTTCCTCGACCTTCATCCAAGCCCCGGTCGGGGAAATCCAGCTCCATTTCTCCGCCGACGATAACACCGACGCCATGACCGTCAACATCTTCTACTATCAACGCTATTTGGGGGTGTAGGCTATGGATTTCTACGTTTTCTCCCCCGCCCTTGAGGTGCTGGGGATCATAAACAACTTTGACTCTCTCGTCCATACCAGGCAATTCACAGGGAGCGGGTCGTTCAAGCTCAAGGCCCCGTTTACGGAAAAGCTCTTTTCCCTCCTTCAGGAGGACAATATCATTTTTTGGGAGGACGGCGGCCCCAGGGCGGTCTACATCGACTCCGTGATATGTCAGACCTCCGAGGACGTGGAGACGATAACGGCCAGCGGGAAGAACCTCCGGGCCATCCTCGGGCGGAGGATCGTATGGAACAACATTACCGCCTTTTCCGGGACTGTGGAGGATTTCGCAAGGCGGGCCGTGAATGAGAACGCCGTCGCCCCTTCTGACGCCTCCCGGAAAATCCCCAACCTTGCCCTTGCCGCCCGGGCGGCCATCCCCGCCACGATCCAGAGGACGACGGAGAATGAGAACCTCGAAAAGCTCCTCAATGACATTTCCGCCGCCTCCGGGGTGGGCTTTGAGGTGACGTTGGATAAAGAGGCCCGCCGCCTCTACTTTTCCGCCTTTGCGGGCGTAGACCGGCGCACGACCCAAAAGGCGACGCCGTGGGTGGTGGTCTCCCGGGACAGGAACAACGTCGTTTCGGAGGTCTATACCCGCTCCGGCTCCTCCGCCCGCAATACTGCCCTCATCTCAGGCTTTACCGACGAGGAGACCGGGCAACGATACGAAAAGTCCATTGTGGCCGGGAGCGGCCTTTCTCGCCGGGAAATTTTTGTCCGGGGCTCCACCTCCCGCCCGAAACCGAACGAGGAGGCCGGGGAGACAGAGGCCCAAGTTCTCGCCGAGTATGACAAAGAACTCCTCCAAAAGGGACGGGAGCAACTGGCAAAACAGGTAGACGTACTCTCCCTTGAGGCGGAGATCGACCCGACCATTACCCGCCGCCTGGGCTTGGGGGACAAGGTGACGGTGCTGGACAAGAAATATAACCTCACCGCACAGACCTATATTTCGGAGATCACCGCCTACTACGAAAAGGGCGGGGCCTCCTATGACGTGACCCTTGGGGACGCAGTCCCCTCAATTTATAAAAAACTGGAAAAGGAGATCGTGTAGTATGGGAGAAAAATTTTTTCCGTTTGACAGCGTGAACGCAGACCGGGTCTACCGGGCCGAGGATTTCGCCTCATTTTTTGGGGACGTTATCACCTCCGGCGTTTCTGTCGCCACCGAGAACCCTCTCGCTGTAACGTCGGCGGGGGGCCTTGCCGTTTCCTTGGGCGTGGGGAAAGCGTGGATCAAGGGCCACCTCTACGAGAACACCGCTACCATGAGCTTTTCCGTCGCTGCCGGGGCCGCCCAACCCCGGATCGACCGCCTTGTCCTCCGCATGGACACCGCAGAGCGGAAAATCGGGGCCGTCCTTGTCAGGGGAACCCCCGCCGCAACCCCCGCCGCCCCGGCTCTCCTCCGCAACGCCGATTATTACGACCTCGGCCTTGCGGAGATCACCGTCCCGGCCTCGGCCATTTCCATTTCCACAAGCAATATCAGGGACACACGCCCAGACGACAATATTTGTGGCGTGGTGCGCTGCCTCGTGGAAAAGCTGGACATTACGGCCTTTATGAAGAATTGCCAAAAGGATTTCGACGACTGGTTTAATATGCTCAAGGAAGTTTTGGACGAGAACACGGCGACCAAGCTCCAACAGCAAATCACCTCCCTCCGGGAGGACTTGGATAACGGCGAATACTCCACACCCGCCATCCTCAACCTCAAGACCGTCCCCGGGGCCGCCGTGACCCTCAAGCAGGGGGATATTACCCTCACCGGCACGGCGGACGCAAAGGGTAGCCTCACCATGAACCCGAGCAAGCTCGGAAACTGGACAATCACCATCAAGACCGCAAACGCCACCTATACGGATACCCTTGCCGTGGAAGTGATCGGCATTTTCCGTAAGGTATTCCCGGGCCTTTCCACAATGAAGCCCGCAGACATCAACGCCGTGGGACAAGCTGGGGCCGCCCGGGAACTGTTCAACATCGGGGACACCGTGAACGTCACCCTCACGGATGGGGAGGCCATCACCCTCCGCCTGGAGGATTTCGACCATGACGACCTCGTGGCGGGAGGCAAGGCAAAAATGTCCTTTATGATGGTCGATTGCCTCAATACCACCGCCAAAATGAACGCCACCAATACCAACGTCGGAGGGTGGAACTCCTCGGCCATGCGGTCGAGTATGGTGGCATACCTCAACAAGTTCCCCGCTGAATGGAGGGCCATCATCAAACCCGTCAAGAAAAAGACCACCTCCGGGAACAAATCCACTACCATTCAGACCACAAACGACTCCCTGTGGCTTGCCTCCTTCAAGGAGGTCGGCCTCTACACTACAACGGTAGGATACTCCGAGGAGGGTGAGACATATCCCCTCTTTACGGACAACGCCTCCCGGATCAAGAAGGTCAAGGGATCCCCTTCCCACTGGTGGTCTCGCTCTCCATACACCAGCGATACGACGGCCTTCCTCCTTGTGACCTCGTCGGGCAGTTTCAGCAACTACTACGCCAGCGACACCTACGGCGTGTGCCTCGGCCTCTGTGTTTAATCCGAAATCTGGAAATCCCGCCCCCTGTGTGGGGCGGGATCGTGGAGGGATGAAAAATGTCTGTACCTGTGAGAGATCGAGGGGAGAGCGTCGTACAATATCTCGCCAACGCCGAGGAGATCAAAGAGGAGGTGCTCTCCTTCTGCATGAAGCTCCCGAAACGCCTCGGCGGGTATATGGGACACGGAACACTCGACGAGGCCCTCCGCCTTGCGAATTGCGTCCGGGCGGCGAATGGCCGCTATCCCGTCAACCGACCAGAGGCCCAAAAACGTCGGGAACTCCTCAATGAGGCAAACGACGCCATCCAAGCCCTGATCGGGAATATTACCACGATCCGAAATCACCTCATGAAGAACCCGGAGATTTTCGCCGAGGGCATGAAAGAGGAGACAGAAGACCAGAGGCGGGCCAAGGATAAGAAAGTGAGCAAGGGTAAGCGAAGAGTCTGGAACGCTACAGAACGCCTCGCAAGCCTCCTCAATGAGGAGGCAAAGCTCATAAGCGGCGTAAAGGACGCCGACCGAAAGAGGTATAAAAATCTCCCTGATTTCTGATTGCTATATTTTGGGTCAAGCTCTGTAAATTGCGCTGGGAGGGATCCCCTTCCCACTGGTGGTCTCGCTCTCCAAACACCAGCGATACGACGAACTTCCAACTTGTGAACTCGTCGGGCAGTAACAACAACAACAACGCCAGCAACACCTACGGCGTGTGCCTCGGACTCTGCCAAAAGGCGGCTCCGCCGCCGATATGTGAGACAAAGTAGCCCCTCTAAGGGGGTGAAATCCGTACATTCGCAGAGGGAGAGCCTGAACCCTGTCTCGGACTACGGGACTAAAATGCCCACCGCCATGAGGTGACCGTGGCGGACTTGCCTCGATACGGAAACCCGGACGCTTCTTGCATGGTCGGGAGTGTGTGCTCCCCCGATTTCATGGGTACGCCGTTACGGAGCTACAACCCACACCTTACAATACCGCTCTACGAGGGGGAAATAGATCACCATGAACAGCACAGAGAGACGGGAGGCCCGTTATCAACGAAGAAAAGCGGCAAGACGGGCCCGGGAACTTGAACGGGCCGCCCAGCGTGGAGCCTTTGAGGAGGTTTTCTCCTTTGAGAGACTATATACCGAGGGAAAGAAGTGTTGCAACGGGACGAGGTGGAAAGCCTCGACCCAACGCTTTGAGGCGAACCTCCTCACCAATGCCGCAAACCTCCGCCGTGAGCTTTTGTCGGGCCGCTACAAGGGCCGGGGCTTTCACGAGTTCGGCCTCTATGAACGGGGACATCATCGGCGGATCAAAAGCGTCCACATTACAGACCGGGCCGTCCAGAAGGTTTTCAATACCCACGTTCTCCGGCCCGCCGTCACTCCGACTTTGATTTACGCAAACGGAGCCTGTCAGCCCGGGAAGGGTACAGACCTCCACCTTGAGATTTTGGAGGCGCACCTCCACCGGCACTACCGCCACCACGGAAGAAAGGGAGGTATTCTCCTATGGGACTTCAAGAGCTTTTTCGACACCATCCCACACAGGGCACTCACAGAGGCGGCCCGCCGCCGAATAGTAGAGCCTCGCCTTGCCGCCCTATTTGAGCAGTTAGTGGGGGACTTTGGAGAGGTGGGCCTCGGCCTGGGCTCGGAGGTCTCGCAGACCTCCGCCGTCTTTGTGGTAAACCCCATAGACCACTATTTCAAAGACCGCCTCCGGGTGAAGTGCTACGCCCACTACGCCGACGACGGATATATCATTTCCGCCGATATGGATTTCCTGAGAGAGTGCCTCCGACAGTTCCGGGCCCTTGCCGAGGAGCTGGGCCTCACCCTCAACGAGAACAAGACGAAGATCGTCCGCCTGACCCATCAATTTACATTTCTCAAAAAGCGTTTCCGTCTCACAGAGACCGGGGCCGTGATCCGCCGCCTCTCCCGGGACAACCTCAAAAAGCGGCGTCGCATCCTCCGTAAATTCCGGGAGAGGGTGGACGACGGGAAAATGACGATTGCCGCCGTGATCCAGTCCTACGCCTCGTGGAGGAGCTACGCCGCCCGGGCCCGTTCCTACAAGACCCTCCGCCGCATGGACACACTTCTAAAAACACTATTCAGGAAGGAGCTTGAGGGAATATGCTTGCCCTTTTGAACCGTGCAAACCTCATTGTCGCCGCCGTGGAGGCGGTAACGTACATCAAGACCGCCACGAGCGGGCGGCCTATGGCCTGTTCCAAGGAGGAGGCCGAGGGAGTCTATCTCCCGGACACTGACACCATCTACACCCTCGCCGGAGTCGGGGCCAGATCGTGGGACGGATACCGGGTGGAGGAGGTGACCCAGCTCCCCGCCGATTTCGCTCCCGGCTATTTCTACCTTGCCGGGAGCGGAGAAGTTTTCACCACACCGGAAAAGGAGGCGGAGCGGGCCCAAGCTGAGGCGTTGGCCGCCGCCCCCAATGTGGCCGCCATTACCTTTGTCACCCTCGCC
Source organism: uncultured Oscillospiraceae bacterium (assembly GCA_910579775.1). Taxonomy (GTDB): domain Bacteria; phylum Bacillota; class Clostridia; order Oscillospirales; family Oscillospiraceae; genus MGBC124762. The sequence goes on from CAJTUE010000009.1 coordinate 59,402, forward strand.
CAAGCGGGCCAGATTGACGACGTGACGATTACGGAGAACTCCCGGCAGTTCGCAGAGTGGGCCTATCCCCTCGACTTCAAGGCCGGGGAAATCCGCCGCTATGAGGGCGTCATCTACCGTTGCATTTCCGCCCACACCTCACAAAGCGACTGGACGCCGGACGTGGCCCCCTCTCTGTGGGTGAAGATCGCAGACCCCGCCGAGGAGTTCCCTACATGGGCCCAGCCAGTGGGGGCGCATGACGCATATAACACCGGGGACAAGGTAACGCACAACGGGAAACGGTGGATTTCCACCGTTGACAACAATGCGTGGGAGCCCGGAGTTTATGGGTGGGAGGTGGTGGAATGACACCCAACACCACGCCGACCGGCCTCAAGGCAGTACTCTCTACTACCCTTGCCCTCGCCGCTGCCTACTGCCAAACCCTCGCCCTCCCGGCTGTCCTTCTCTTTTTTGCTATGCTGTGCGACTGGCTCTCCGGCGTAGCTGCCGCCTGGATCACGAACAAGCTCTCCTCCCGGGTGGGGATCGTGGGGATCATCAAGAAAGTGGGCTATGCTCTCCTCGTAGTGGTGGGGATCGTGGTCGACTGGGTAATCCATTACGCCGCTGAAATGCTGGGGTGGCCCTCGGTCAATTTCTATTATTTCGGCCTCCTCGTCACCGTCTGGATCACCCTCAACGAGTGTATTTCCATCACCGAAAATGTGGCCCGTATGGGTGTAAAAGTGCCCTCGTTTTTGCAAAAGGTCATTGAAAAGCTCAAATGCACCACCGAGAAAAAGGGAGAGGAGCCCGAGACGGGCGACACTCCCAAAAAATAAAAGGAGGAAATATTTATGGACACCATCAAAAGAAAGCTCACCAGTCGTAAACTTTGGGTCGCCCTTGCCGGGGTGGTCGTCGGCCTCGCCGCCATCATGGGGGCCGGGGAGGCGGAGATCGCCACCGTGGCCGGAGCCATCACCGCCACCGCCTCCGCTGTGGCCTACATCGTTACAGAGGGCCGCCTCGACGCCGCCTCCATCGGCCACTCTGCCGAGGCCATCCAGACCGCCATTGACGTAATCATGGAGGACGTGCCGGACGAGGAGCCGGAGGCCGTAGCCGCTGCCCCCATGACCCCGGAGAAGGAACTCAAACCGCCCCCGGACAATGCCGCCTCGATCCTCGCCGCCATCGTGGCCGCCCTGAATGGCCCGGAGGCCGACAGTTACCAGGCCGCCTCCATTCGTGAAATCCTCCGGGGGGCGGGGGTGGAAGTGTGACCGGGAAAATGCCCGCCTCGGAGTTCGTGGCCCGAGTCCGGGAGGTCGCAGAAGATCACAAGACCCTTTACGTCATGGGGTGCTTTGGGGCCCCCATGACCGGGGGCAACGTGACCCGGTATTGCAATAACCACGAGTACAACCGCCGCCCCGCCCGGACGGCCATGATCCAGGCCGCCGCAGACAAGACCCCGCCCGTTTATGGCTTTGACTGTGTGAACCTCATAAAGGGGATTTTGTGGGGGTGGACGGGCCTTGCCTCAGAGGTCTACGGAGGGGCCATTTACCCCACGACCGCCGCCGTTCTCGCCGGAGCTTGCCCGGACATAGGAGCCGACACCATGATCCGAATTTGCCCGGAGTCCTCAACCGACTTTTCAAAGATCGTTCCCGGGGCGGTCGTGTGGATCCCCGGCCATATCGGCGTATATATCGGGGACGGCCTCGCCGTGGAGTCCTCCCCTGCCTTTGAGAACCGGGTGCAGATCACCGCCGTCAAGAACGTGGGAGCCAAGACGGGCCATAATGCCCGGAGCTGGACAAAGTGGGGAAAGCTCCCGTACATCGAATATGAATATACCGAAGAGGAGGACTACACCGTGACAAAGGAAGAGATCAAGACCGCCCTCCGGGAGGTCGTGGCCGAGGAGCTCCGCCCCCTAATCCGTGAAGTGGTGGCGGAGGTCTACAACGAGGTCAATCCCATCTATGCCGACCTCAAGGACGTACCTGAATACTGGCGAGGGGTGGCCGCTGCCTTACTGGACGCCGAGGCAATAAACGGCGGGACGCCCGCCGAGGTCAACAAAACCGACCTCAATATCCGCAAAGAGACCATCAAGGCCGCCGTGGTGGCTATGATCTACCACGAAAGCCGGGAGCGGGACGAGGCCGTCGCAGACCCACCCTCCGCTGAGGAAGAGTCTACCGCCGAGGAATAAGCAGAAAAAAGGCCGGGGAAAACCCGGCCTTTTTTCTGTCTAATGGATATTCCAGTAATAAACCCGCCTTTTTATGGTAATCTTGAGTAAATTATTCAATATTTCAGTAAGGGGCGGGTCTATGAGGTTTTTTACATATCAGGGCAAGGGGAATATATCAGGGGACAGAATACGAGAACTCCGACAAAAGGCCCGCCTGTCCCAATCGGCCCTCGCCGCCCAAATGCAAGTCCGGGGCGTAATGATAGATCAGGACGCCATAAGCAGGATCGAGCGGGGCGCAAGGATTGTCACCGACTACGAACTCCGAACCATAGCAAAGCTATTTGACACCTCCACTGACTGGATCGTGGGAGCGGACAAATAAAGCACCCCGGGAAAACCCGGGGTGCAAATTTTTTCAAAAATTGTTGAAAAAAAGATTGACATACTGCAAGCAGTATGTTATTATAGTATCAGAAAGGAGGTAACAGCATTGAGCCGGAGAAAAAAGAAGAACGGCAACCAGACCGACCGCCTCACAAGCAAAATCAATCTGGTCGCCGCAATCCTGAACCTCGTGGCAATCATTCTAATACTGTTAGAAAGATTGATCGAGTAGGGGCAGGGGGGAGAAATCCCCCTTGCCCTCCAAGGATAACACAAGAGAGGCTCAATGTCAAACACATGGACAAAATTATTTATATCCTATGCGGCGTGAGTGCCATTCTCTCGACCTGTTCCATCATAATCACCATAAGGGGGCGGCGGAAAAATGGAGACGGAAAAAGCAAAGAGGAAAACAAAGACCTCAACGGCGGTCAAGGCAAGGTATAACGAGAAGGTCTACGACGTAATCTCGGCCAGAGTCCCAAAAGAACTCGCCGGGGCATTTCGGGAGAAATGCGCCGCCGAGGGCGTTCCCCAGGCGCAGATCATCAAAAAGGCCATAGAGAATTTTTTACAGACATAGCAACCCGCCCCGCCCGGTCAAGAGCCGAGCGGGGCCTTGCTTTCCAAGGAGGGCGGTATTCCATGAAAGAGAAAAAAGAGCGGAAATTCCACCACCTGACCCCAACGGATCGGGCCATCATTGAGAAATACCTCAAAAGAAAAATCCCCGTCCGGGAGATCGCTGCCGATCTGGGCGTTTCTCGTGTTACCATATACCGTGAGATCAAGCGGGGCCTATGTGTGCAAATGACAAGCGACCTCATAATGGAGGAAAGATATTGTGCAGACGTGGCCCAAGCGAAATATGAGCGGAACATGGAAGGAAAGGGCCCGGGGCTCAAAATCGGGAAAGACCACGCTCTTGCCGCCTACATTGAAGCAAAAATCCTCTATGAGGACTACTCCCCCGCTGCCGTCCTTGCGGAGATAGAGAGAAACCCCGACCTCCATTTCTCCGTCACAATTTGCGAATGGACGCTTTACAAATACATAGATCAAGGGGTATTTCTAAACCTCACAAATAAGGCCCTCCCCTTCAAGAAGAAAAGAAAAAAGCACTACAAGAAGGTCACAAAGTCCACCAGGGCCCCGAGCGGGACGAGCATAGAGCAGCGCCCCGCCGAGGTCGACACCCGGGAGGTTTTCGGAGACTGGGAGATGGACTCCGTAAAGGGCGTGAAAAGGACAAAACCGGGGATCGTGGCCCTCACGGAAAGAAAGACCCGCCACGAAATTGCCGTAAAGGTAGAGGACGGAACGGCGGAGAGCGTGGTCGCCGTGCTGGACGCATTGGAGAGGAAATTCGGCCCCAGCTTCTCCAAGGTATTTAGAACAATCACCGTCGACAACGGGACGGAGTTTTCGGATACCGAGGGAATGGAGCGGTCAATATTACACCCAGGACGGAGGACAAGGGTCTATTATTGCCATCCATACCGATCATCGGAGAGAGGCTCAAACGAAAAACAAAATCAAATGCTCCGCCGCCGCTTTCCAAAGGGGACGGATTTCAGAAAAGTAAACGACGGCGAGGTGGAGGTGGCGGTGGCATGGCTCAACCGCTACCCCCGGGAAATACTGGGCTGGGCGACCTCCGAAGAGTTATTTATGGCCGAGCTGTCCGCCATCGTCTAAAATTTTTCTAAAATTTTTACATTTTACTATTGACTTTTGGCATTTTTCCAAAAAAAGACCGCCTGTATTTCAGGCGGTCTTCCCGTACCTTGCTCCTTACAGCAGCTCGGGCAAATAGTCCAGCGGATCCACCGCCGCGCCGTCCTTGGACAGCTCAAAGTGCAGATGGGAGGCACGGGCTCCCTCGGCGGCGGCTGTTGCCCCCACCGAGCCGATGACCGAGCCGGTCTCCACCTCGTCCCCCACCGCCACCGTCGGCTTGGCGGCCAGGTTGCAGTATTTGGACTCCAGCCCGTCCTGGTGCTCCACGGTCACGGTAGCGCCCATCAGCTCATCAAAGGACACGTCGATCACGGTACCCTGCGCGGCGGCGACCACCTGGGTCCCCAGGGTGGCGGCAATATCCATGCCCGCATGGGTGCGCCAGTCACCCATGGTCTCGTCATAGGCCAGCGTCTCCACGCTGTGCGCCGCCAGCACCTCTCCCTTCACCGGCCAGGTAAACACCAGCGCCGCGGGGGTAGGTACCGGGGTCGGCGTTGGGGTCGGCACCGGGGTCGGCGTTGCCGTCTGGGTAGGCGCAGGCGTGACCGGGACAGGCGTGGGGGTGGGGGCAGGCTCCTGGGTCACCGGCGGCAGGGCGGGCGGGGGCGTGACCACCACCTGGGTGGGATTGGCTACGCTTTGGGTGGGCCCCATAGAATCAGCCAGCAGGAAATAACCTGAAACTCCGATGGCGGCGACGCACAGGAAGAGCACGATGTAGAACCCTTTTCCGGCGAGAAAGTCGCCCAGGCGGCTGAGACCGCCCTTTTTGTTGTTGTTTTGCAAGTGACAACACCTCCGATGAGCCTATTGTTGCCTACCCTTTGGCAGGTTATACCCGCAAAGGAAAGATTTTTCCCTGTTTTTTACCTTTCCTTAAGTCCCCGTTCATGAATGATCCATATTTCTATGGTATACTCTGGGCAGTTCTCCAAAAGGAGGTCCTTCCATGTCCATCTTCAAGGGAAAAACCAAGGGAGATGCCGGGGAGCCGACGGCCGCCGTCAAAAGCGCCGCCCCCGCCTTCCAAGCGCCGAAGAAAAAGCGCAAGTGGGTCAAGCCCGTCATTATCCTCACTGTGATCGTGGTGGCGCTGTTTTTGCTCCTACGGGCCTGCGGCAACAGCGCGGTGCAGTCTCTTTCGGGGATGTACCTCCCCGAGACTGTCCAAAAGCAGGACCTGTCGGTCACCGTCACGGGCACAGGCACCATCAAGCCCAACGATGATTACCGGGCCACCACTCTACTGCGAGGGGAGATCATGACCGCTCCCTTTGAGGAGGGGGATCTGGTAGAAAAGGACCAGGTGCTCTTCACCCTGGACCCCACCGACGCGGAAAACAACATCCGCTCCGCCGAAAGCGGCGTAGAGCGGGCTAAGCTGAGCCTGGAGCAGGCACAGCTCTCCTATAATAATCTTCTCAAGACCCAGCGGGACAACGCCGACGACATGGCCATCGAGGCCAACGCCTCGGGCACGGTCTCCAAGCTGTACATCAAGGAGGGGGACACGGTAGGCGCCGGGACCCCCATCGCGGAGATCGTGGACCGGGAGGTGATGGAGCTCACCGTCCCCTTCCACCGGGCCGTGGCTCAGACCCTCTATGTGGGTCAGGCCGCCACCGTCACCGTTACGGGCACTGCCACCCCCCTCTCCGGCACAGTTTCTGAAGTAGGCCTTGTGGACAGCGTCATCGCCGGGGGCGCGGTGACGCGCAACGTCACCATCCGGGTCAACAACCCCGGCACTCTGGACGCCTCCTCAACCGCCACCGCCCAGATCGGTGACGCCGCCTGCGCCAGCGCGGGCTCCTTTACCTATAAGGAGGCCAAGCAGCTCACCGCCATGGCCTCGGGGAAGGTGGAGCGCCTTACCGTCCGGGAGGGCGACCGGGTGGTGAAAAACCAGCGGCTGGGCTCCTTTGAGCTGCCCGACCTACAAAGCCAGATCGACAACGCCGCCGTCACTGTCCGCTCCGCCGAGTTGGCTCTCTCCGACGCGGAGGAGGGCCTGCGCATCGCCCGGGACGTGCTGGACGACTATACCATCTCCTCCCCCATCACCGGCACGGTGATCGAGAAGAACTACAAGGCGGGAGACAACATCGACGCCACCTCTGGCGGCGGTTACATGGCGGTGATCTACGACCTCAGCCGCATGACCTTTGACATGAACGTCTCCGAGCTGGACGTGAGCAAGCTGAAGGTGGGCCAGAGCGTCACCTTCACCTCCGACGCTCTGGTGGGCCAGACCTTCTCCGGCCATGTGGATAAGATCAATATCAACGGCACCACCATGAACGGCTCCACCAATTACCCCGTCACCGTGGTGGTGGACAACGGCGAAGGGCTGTACCCCGGCATGAACGTCTCCGCCACCATCCTGGTAGAGCAGGTAGGCCAGGCCCTGGCCATTCCCGTGGAGGCCGTCCAGCGGGGCGATACCGTTCTGGTGGCCCCGCCCGCCGCCCTCAACAAGGACGGCGAGTTGGCCGACGTGACCAAGCTGGAGGAGCGTCCCGTCAAACTGGGCCGGGGCAACAGCGAGTATATTGAGATCCTTGACGGCGTCAGCGAAGGCGAGGTCGTCTGCATCCCCAATATGGCCTCCAGCGCCATGCAGATGATGATGGGCGCGATGGGAGGTTAAGCCTTGGAACACCTCATTGAGTTCAAGGACGTCTACAAAATATATCAGATGGGCGACACCGCCGTCCACGCCCTGGACGGGGTGGACCTGACCATCGACCCCGGCGAATTCGTGGCTATCGTGGGCCAGTCCGGTTCAGGCAAGTCCACCGCCATGAACATCATCGGCTGTCTGGATGTGCCCACCGGCGGAAAGTATTTTCTCGGCGGGGTGGACGTGTCCACCATGGATGACGACCAGCAGGCGGAGATCCGCAACAAGATGCTGGGCTTCATCTTCCAGCAGTATAACCTCATCCCCAAGCTCAACGTCCAGGAAAACGTGGAACTGCCCCTGCTGTACGCCGGTCTCTCCGCCGAGGCGCGGCGGGCCAAGGCTGTCCACGCCCTGGAGCGGGTGGGTCTGGCGGACAAGCGCAAGAACCTCCCTTCCCAGCTCTCTGGTGGTCAGCAGCAGCGGGTGTCTATCGCCCGGGCTCTGGCAGGCGACCCGTCGGTCATCCTGGCCGATGAGCCTACCGGGGCGCTGGACTCCCGCACCGGGCGGGAGGTGCTCTCCTTCCTCCAGCAGCTTAACCGGGAGGGCAACACAGTGGTGCTCATCACCCATGACAACGCCATCGCCGTCAAGGCCCAGCGCATCGTGCGCCTCCAGGACGGCAAGGTCATCTACGACGGCGACGCCCACGACCCCGCCGCCGTGGTCCAGCCCCACGACGAGGACGAGGAGGTGGCCCCGGAATGAACTTCACCCAATCCTTCCGCCTGGCCATCAAGAGCCTGCTCACCAGCAAGATGCGCGCCCTCCTCACCATGCTGGGCATCATCATTGGCGTGGCGGCGGTAATCATCATTACATCTCTGGGCAACGGCATGCAAAACTACATGAACGACCAGTTCGAGCAGATGGGCTCCAACCTGATCCAGGTGAATGTGATGGATGACGGCTCCTCCCGCACGGTGGACACCGACGACTTTTACGCCCTGGTGGGCAAATATCCCAAGTACCTCTCTGGGGTGACCCCCTATCTCTCCTCCCGGGTGGTGGTCCGCCACGGCAACGAGGAGGACGCCTTTGAGCGCACTTCGGTCTACGGCGTCAGCGAGACCTTTTATAATAACGATAAAGGCCTCACCATGCAGGGAGAAAAGCTGGAGCACGGCCGGTTCCTCACCTATATCGACGTACAGCGGGAGCAGGGAGTGTGCGTCATCGGCTCCTATATCGCCGACACCGCCTTCAACGGCAATGCCATGGGCCAGGTCATCACCCTCTCCGGTGACCCCTACACTGTCATCGGCGTGTTTGAGGCAAAGGCGGAGAGTGCCAAGGGCAGCGGAGACGACGTGATCTACATCCCCTACACCCGGGCCCAACGGCTGAGCGCGGGGGGCGGCTACGCCATGTATCTGCTCACCTCCACCTCCCGGAACACCGCCTCCGCGGCTAAGGGCCTTGTGGAGCGGCGGCTCCAGAAGACCTTCCCCGACGCGGGGAACTACTTTGTCATGACCTCGGCGGAGATGATGGACGCCATGAATACCATGGTGGACCTGTTGATAACCATCCTTACCCTCATTGCCGCCCTCTCCCTGCTGGTGGGCGGCATCGGGATCATGAACATCATGCTGGTGTCGGTCACTGAGCGCACCCGGGAGATCGGCATCCGCAAGTCTCTGGGAGCCAAGCAGCGCAACATCCGCTGGCAGTTCATCATCGAGGCGGGCACCACCTCCGCCATCGGCGGGGTCATTGGTATCGGCCTGGGCATCCTCTGCGCCAACATTTTGACCTTCGTACTGGGAGCCGTTGTGGGCACAGGCAGCTCGGAGTTCCACGCCATCCCCACCCCCGGCGGCATTGCCGTGGCCTTTGGCGTGTCGGTGGCCATTGGCATCCTCTTTGGCTACCTCCCCGCCAACAAGGCCGCCAAGCTGAATCCTATTGACGCGCTTAGATATGAATAAAGGAGCACTGAGCCGTCGTGAGCAGCGCGGATGGAACGAAGCGAGGGACAAATTGGCAAGGCGGCAAAGCCGCCGCGATTTGTCCCGAGACGGAGTGAAGCCGTGCGTCGCGAACAGGCGAAGCGTGACAACAAAAGGAGAGTTGAACATGAAACGACTGGTTGCGTTTGCGCTGACCGCCGCCCTGACGGTAGGCCTTATGCCCACCGCCTTCGCGGCACCCAAGGATGTGCCCCTCCCAGAGAAGGAGGCGGTCTTGCAGGAGCTGGAGATCATGGAAGGGGATGGGACCGGCGCGCTCCACCTGGAGCGGAACATCACCCGCGCGGAGTTTACCAAGCTGCTGGTAAGTGCCTCCCCATACAAAGGAAGCGTGGGCGACGCCGCCACCGATCCCTATCCCGACGTGTCCCACCGGGACTGGTTCGCCCCCTATGTCCGCGCAGCGGTGGATGCGGGACTGGTGAAGGGGGACCTGGAGGGCTATTTCCGCCCCGCCCGCTCCATCACCCTGGCCGAGGGGGTGACCATGGCGGTGCGGCTGCTGGGCTACCGGGACAGCGACTTTGCCTCCGCCTGGCCCACCGGTCAGCTGGCCCTCTACCGCTCTTTGGACTTGGACGAGGGCGTCGCCGCCGCCGGGAAGGACGACCTGATGACCCGTGGCGATTGCCTCCACCTCTTTTATAACCTCCTCACCGCCCCCACCAAGCAGGGGGGCACCTACGGCAGCTCTCTGGGCTGCCCGGTCAACGCCAAGGGGGAGGTGGACGTGCCCACCCTTTTCCGGGTGGAGCAGGAGGGTCCGGTGGCTGTCACCGGAAACTGGCAGTCCCGTCTGCCCTTTGACGTGAACACCGCCCTGGTCTACCGCAACAACGACCGCGCCACCCTGGCCGATCTGCGGGAGTGGGACCTGGTCTACTGGGCCAAGGAGGACGCCATTCTCTTTGCCTCCGAGGGCTCCCAAGGCTCCATGGGTCAGATGGCCGGGGCTGTGGACGGCCCGGTGGTGGCAGAGAGCGGCTGGCAGAGCAAGCTCCCCTTCGCCCTGGGTGACGCCATCTCCATCCTCCGCAACGGCAAAGACGCCGACGCTGACGACATTCAGGCCCTGGATGTGATCTACTGGGGCAAATATGACAACAAGCTCTATGTCTACGGCAAGAGCGTCACCGGCACAGTGGAGGCAGTCTCCCCCGCCTTGGCCGCGCCCACAGCGGTGACGGTGGCCGGACAGACCTACGTCCTGGAGACCTTTGAGGCCCAGTACGCCTTTTCCGACATGGGGACCTTCCGCAAGGGAGACCGGGTGCGCCTTCTGCTGGGCCGGGGCGGCGGCGTGGCCGCCGTCCGCGCTCTGGACCCCGAAACAGACAGTGGCCGGGTGGGCATCGTCTCCGCCCTGGAAACCAAAACCTACCTGGATGCCGCCGACCGCCCTTACTCCGCCAAGGTCATCACCCTCACCGGGGCCGACGGTCTCAGCTACTCCTACCCCTATAGCTGGAGCAAGGCGGACGCCTTTGACCCCGGCGAGGTGGTCCGGGTCACGAGCTCCGCGGGCAGCACCACGGTGGCGCGGGTCTCCTCTTCCCCGGTGAGCGGAACGGTGGACGCCTCTGCCACCCACATCGGCACCTATTCTCTCTCCCCTGACGCGGAAATCCTGGACACTTACGGCGACTATACCTTCCGCGCCGTTCCTGCCTCCCGTCTGGCAGGGGTACGGCTCACCCAGGATATGGTGCGCTATGCCCAGGTGGAGAAGGATGGCTCTGTGACTGCTCTCATTTTGAACGACGTCACCGGCGACCTCCACAGCTACGGGGTCATGACCGACGTCAACGTCCTCTCCGTCCCCTCCATGGCCCTACCCAACGGCCAAAGCACCGCCATGACCCTTCAAGGGGTATACACCTATGATTTGGGCGGCCGCAGCCAGGTCCTGCCCGTCAGCGGCAAGCGTTACTCCGTCAAAGAAGGTCCTTTCTGCCTCATGACCGACGGCCAAGAGGTCAAGAGCATGAAGAACCTGACCAAGCTGGACAAGGTGACTCTGGAGGGTTCCTTTGCCCTCCAGGGCAGCAGCCGTTACCCCCTGGCCGATAACGTGGCCTACTACCTCTATGACCGCTCCAACGACGCCTACACCCTCTCCACCCGCAGCCTGGTCCTGGCCTCGGAGAGCGCTTTGGAGGGCTGGTACGACAAACCGCCTGCCGAGGGCGGACAGGTCCGTGTGATTCTGGCGCGGGCGGACTGAAATAGTTACAAAACGCAGTTGGTTTTTACCAAAAATGGCGAGTCCGGGTATTACCCGGACTCGCCATTTGCAAGTTTTCCTTCATTTTTGTGCGGGCATAAGGTTGCCTGCGCAACCTGTCCGGCATTGTAAACAGCCGTCGAAATCAAGTATTTTCAAGGTGTTTTCCGTTATCTCCACTGAAACCGGCTAGAAATTACCAGGTCTTTTGTGCATTTTTTTGCATCATCGGGGTTGCATTTTCTTGCAGAATGGGTTACAATACGGTAACAAACAGAAACAACCCATCCATGTAAGGAGTGTTCTATTTTGATGTTGAAACGTAAAAACGCCTGGTTGGCTCTGGGGCTTATGGTGGCGCTGGTTCTGCCGCTGTCCGCCGTCTCCCCCCTGCCCGTCCAGGAGGTCCGTGCGGAAGAGGTCCTTGTTGACGCCGCCGCCCCCTTGGCTGCCGCCCCCGCGGCGGAGAACCCCTATCACGTCACTGTCAACGGCGTGCCTATGACTACCGACCCCATGCTCACCGCCATCGACGGTGTGACCTATGCCTCCCTGCGCAGCCTGTGCGAGGTGCTGACCCCCGGCGCGCAGGTGAGCTGGAACGGCAGCTCCGCCACTGTTTATAAGGAGGGCGTGCTCTCCCTCACCGCCGTACCCGGCCAGGACTATATCATTGCCAACGGCCGCTATCTCCCCACCGAAGGCATCGTGGCGAAGAACGGCTCTGTGTTGATCCCGCTGAACACCATTGTCAAGGCCACCGACGCCTCCTGCGTCTGGATCAGCGGCAAGCTGGCTCTCACCACCGGCTCGGGCGGCATCCTCTCCGCCGACCAGTTCTACAACGCCGACGACCTCTATTGGCTCAGCCGCATCATCTACGCTGAGAGCGGCAACCAACCCCTCAGCGGCAAGATCGCCGTGGGCAACGTGGTCCTCAACCGGGTCAAGAGCCCCCGCTTCCCTAACACCATCCACAGCGTCATCTTCCAGCGCAACCAGTTCTCCCCCGCCAAGAGCGGCACCGTCAACCGCGCCCCCAACGCCGAAAGCGTTATGGCCGCCAAGCTCTGTCTGGACGGCGCGGTAGAACTGGACAGTGTGCTCTGGTTTAACCGGGCGGGTCTGAACAGTTGGGCCAGCCGCAACCGCACCTATGTGGCCACCATTGCCCAGCACAGCTTCTACGCTTAACGAAGACGATTCCTTCGGGAATCGTCTTTTTTTATGCTCATTTCCCCCTTTGCGTGTTGACACCCGTAGGGGGTTGTGATATGATACTGACAATTTGGGCTTGAAAGGAGCACACCAGATGAAAGAGAAAGAAAAGACCGCCGTCGGCGCGGAGCCGATCCGGGACGCCCGCAAGCTGGGCGTACCCAAAATGCTGATCCTGGGGCTTCAGCATATGTTCGCCATGTTTGGCGCTACCATCTTGGTGCCCATTCTGGTAAACAGCCAGCAGAACGCTGCCGGTGAAGCGATCGGTATGCCCCTGTCCATCCAGACCACCCTGTTCTTTGCCGGCTTCGGCACTCTGCTGTTCCACCTTTGCACCAAGCTGAAGGTTCCCGCTTTTCTGGGTTCCTCCTTCGCTTTCCTGGGCGGCTTTGCCGCCATGGGCGGCATGAACACAGGCATTTATGCCACCATGTCTCAGGCGGAAAAGCTCCAGTACACCTGCGGCGGCATTGTGGTAGCCGGCCTGCTGTATCTGGCGCTGGCCCTGGTGGTCAAGCTGGTGGGAGTACATAAGGTCATGCGCTTCCTGCCCCCCGTGGTCACCGGACCTATCATCATCTGCATCGGCCTGAACCTGGCTCCCTCCGCCGTGAGCAACGCCTCCAGCTGCTGGTGGCTGGCTCTGGTGGCTATGGCTATCATCATCGTGTGCAATATCTGGGGCAAGGGCATGGTAAAGATCATCCCCATCCTGCTGGGTATTGTGGGCAGCTATGCCATCGCCCTGATCGTCACCCTGGCCGGCGGCGCTCAGCTCATCGACTTCGCCTCTCTGAAAGCCGCCGGGGTCGTGGGCCTCCAGCCCTTCTTCACCAACTTCACCGGCTCCATCGCCAAGTTTGACCTCTCCGCCATCCTGGTCATGGCCCCTATCGCCATCGCCTCCATGATGGAGCACATCGGCGACATGTCCGCCATCTCCGCCACCGTGGGCGAGAACTTTATCGAGAACCCCGGTCTTCACCGCACCCTCATCGGTGACGGTCTCGCCACCTCCCTGGCCGGCCTCTTCGGCGGCCCCGCCAACACCACCTATGGCGAGAACACCGGCGTGCTGGTGCTCAGCCGGGTCTATGATCCCCGGGTCATCCGTCTGGCCGCTGTTTACGCCCTGGTGCTGTCCTTCTCTCCTCTGTTCGCCGCCTTCATCGGCTCCATCCCCTCCGCCATCATCGGCGGCGTGAGCTTTATCCTCTACGGCATGATCTCCGCCATCGGCGTGCGCAACCTGGTGGAGAACAAGGTGGACTTCACCAACTCCCGCAACCTGATCATCGCCGCCACCGTCCTGGTGTGCGGCCTGGGCTTCTCCGGCGGCATCACCTTCCATGTGGGCGGCGCGGCCATCACTCTCACCGGCCTCGCCATCGCCGCCATCGCGGGCATCGCCCTCAACGCCATCCTCCCCGGCAAGGACTACGTCTTCGGCAAGGACGACGGCCACGACTCCGGCAGTCTCGGGAAGTATTGATCCCTTAAAGTGGATATCGAAAGGGACAGCCTCGCGGCTGTCCCTTTTTATGTCATAAACACCGTCACGGTCTGGGTTTTTGTAGCACACAGCCCGTAGCAACAAGACTGAGGGACAGTTCTCGCTGTTGGGCCTTATCCGACAGGAGAACAACCATGACGTGTCCGTCACACAGGGACAAATGAGGCGAAAATGTCCTTCACCACACGCTAACCGTCCCCTTGTCTGCATTGCCTATGGTAGTAACATTCTGCGATTTCTTACCGCTCCGCTATGGGGACGTAACGTCCACTGCCGGGCACGGCGCGGTAGGCCGGGCGGATGATCTTGTTGCCGGGGTTATAGACCTCCTCGATGCGGTGGGCGCACCAGCCCACCATACGGGCAATGGCAAACAGCGGCGTGTAAAGCTCGCTGGGGATGTTCATCATCTTATAGACCAGGCCCGAGTACATATCCACGTTGGCACAGATGGGCTTGTTGTCGCCCTTCACCTTGGCCAGGACGGCGGGGGCCAGCTTTTCCACCGTCTCAAACAGCTCAAACTCCTTGGAGAAGCCCTTCTTCTCCGCCACCTTTCGGGCCATGTCCTTCAGGAGGATGGCGCGGGGGTCGGAGAGGGTGTAGACGGCGTGGCCCATGCCGTAAATGAGGCCGGAGCCGTCCCCGGCTTCCTTGCGGACCAGCTTTTCCAGATACCGCTCCACCTCCGTCTCGTCCGACCAGTTGTCCACATTTTCCTCGATGTAGCCGAACATCTCCATGACCTTCTGGTTGGCGCCGCCGTGGCGCGGGCCCTTCAGGGAGCCCACCGCGGCGGAGATCGTGGAGAAGATATCGGTGCCCGAGGAGGACAAGACACGGCAGGCAAAGGCGGAGTTGTTGCCGCCGCCGTGCTCCATATGGAGCACCAGGCACAGGTCCAGCAGCCGGGCCTCCAGCTCGGAGAAGTGGTTGTCCGGCCGGATGGAGTGAAGGAAATCCTCCGAAACAGACAGCTCCGGGCGTGGGCGGTGGAGATACAAACTTTCGTTGTCAAAATAGTGGCGCTTTACGGCAAACGCGTGGGCCACAATGGTGGGCACCCGGGCGATGAGCTGGAGGGCATGGAGCAGCTCGTTCTCCAGGGAGGTGTTTTCCGGGTTGTCGTCGTAGGAATAAAGGGCCAGGATGCTCCGGGCCAGCTTGTTCATAATGTTCTGGCTGGGGGCCTTGAGGATCATGTCCTCGGTGAAGTAGTCGGGCAGGGTGCGGTACTCGGCCAAAATGCTGCGAAAAGCCCGCAGTTCCTCCCGCTTGGGCAGCTTCCCGAACAGCAGCAGATAGGCCGTCTCCTCAAAGCCGAAGCGGTCATCGGCGCGGAAGCCGGTGATGATATCACTGATTTCGATGCCCCGGTAAAAGAGCTGGCCCTCCATGGGGATCTTCTCGCCGTCCTGCATATAGTAGCCCCGGACGTTGCCGATCTGGGTCACTCCCGCCACCACGCCGGTGCCGTCGGCGTTGCGCAGACCCCGCTTGACATCCCATTTCTGGTAATAGCTGGGGTCGATCAGGTTATATTTCGCGAATTCCTCACATAATGTCATGAGTGTTTGGTTGCTGAAAAAGGGGTTAAATTCCATGAAGTGCCTCCTTTGCGCCGGGTGAATGGTGGATGGATAATTAATTAATTTTACCACAAAAATGGGGGATGGTCAATGAAGAAGTGGGCGGAAATTTGGCTGGGCATGGGCTGTACAGCAGCGGTGTTCCTGGTGGGGCTGGTGGGCTTTGCCCCGCCGTCGGAGGCCTCATCCCCCGTCCGTGCGCCCATCTTCACCGGGCCCTCGGCAGTTCCCCTGCCAAGCGCCCCCGTGGCGGACGCCGCCCCTCCCCCCGTCTGCCCCGCGTCCCAGACGACCCTGCGGGTGGTGTTTGGGGACGAGGTCCGGGAGCTTGCCCTTGAGGACTATATATATGGCGTGGTGGCCGCGGAAATGCCCGCCGCCTTCCCGGAGGCCGCCCTGGAGGCCCAGGCGGTGGCCGCCCGGACCTACGCTCTCTATCAAAGCGCGGCGGGCAAGCACGCCGACGTAGGCGGAGACGTGTGTGGGGAGTCCACCTGCTGCCAGGCCTTTGCCGCCCAGGAGGAGCTGGACGCGCGCTGGGGTCCCGACGCGGCCTTTTACACCCAGAAGCTCCGCGCCGCCGTGACTGCCACCCAAGGGGAGGTGTTGACCTACGACGGCGCCCTGGCCGCGGCGGTGTACCACGCCTCCTCCGACGGCTCCACCCGCTCGGCGGCCGAGGTGTGGGGCGGCTCCCAGCCCTACCTGACGGCGGTGTCCACCCCGGAGGAGACCGGACAGAAGGGCCACGGCGTGGGCATGAGCCAGCGGGGCGCCCAAGCCCTCGCCCTGGAGGGCGCGGACTACCGGGAGATCCTGGCCCATTACTATAGCGGCGTCACGCTTGCCCGGTTGAAGTAAAGGTAAAAGGGATGGCATGCGCCATCCCTTTTACTGCCTTATCTGCGGTTTTTCCCCTTACCCCAAATACGCCTTCTTCACCGCCTCGTTGCTCAAAAGCTCCTTTCCGGTGCCTTGGATCGTGATGCGGCCGGTCTCCAGGACGTAGGCCAGGTCGGCGGTGTGGAGAGCCATGTTGGCGTTTTGCTCGATAAGGAGGATGGTGACCCCCTGCTCGTTGATCCTGCGGATGATGGAGAAGATATCCTTCACCACCAGCGGGGCCAAGCCCAGGGAGGGTTCATCCATCATCATCAGCTTAGGCCGGGACATGAGGGCGCGGCCCACTGCCAGCATCTGCTGCTCTCCGCCGGAGAGGGTCCCCGCCGCCTGCCAAGAGCGCTCCTTCAGCCGAGGAAAGAGGGAGTACACCCACTCCAGATCGTGGGAGAGGTCGTCCTTGCGCAGATACGCGCCGATCTTTAGATTCTCCACCACCGTCAGGTCGGGGAACACGTGCCGCCCCTCAGGCACCAGGGTGATCCCCTTGGAAACGATCCGGTCGGGAGAGAGAGCAGTGATATCGTCCGCCTGAAAGTGGATGCGCCCGGAGGCGGGCTTCACCAGCCCGGCGATGGTGCGCAGGGTAGTGGACTTCCCCGCCCCGTTGGCGCCGATGAGGGTGACGATCTTCCCCTCGGGCACCTCGAAGGTAATGCCCTTGACGGCCTCGATGCCGCCGTAGTTGACCCGCAGGTCGTCAATCCTCAACATCGTCAGCCACCCCCAAATACGCCTCGATGACACGAGGGTCATTCTGGATATCTTCCGGTGTGCCCTGGGCGATGAGCTTGCCAAAGTCCAGGACGTAGATACGGTCAGAGATCTGCATGACCAGGTCCATGTGGTGCTCGATCATGAACACGGTCAGATCATACTCTCCCCGGATCTTCTTGATAAAGTCGGTCAACTCCTGGGTCTCCTGGGGGTTCATGCCCGCGGCGGGCTCATCCAGGAGCAGGAGCTTGGGATCGGTGGCCAGGGCCCGGGCGATCTCCAGGCGGCGTTGGAGACCGTAGGGCAGGCTGCCCGCGATCTCGTCCTTCAGATGGGCCAGGTTCTGTTCCTCCAGGAGTGCCATGGCCTCCTCCCGCATGCGCTTTTCCTCCTTGGCGTTAAGGCGGAAGGTGGCGGAGAGAAAGTTCTGCTTGGCCCGCATGTGCTTAGCAATGAGAACATTGTCAAACACCGTGAGAGAGCCAAACAGGCGGATGTTCTGGAAGGTGCGGGCAATGCCCAGGCGGGTGATGTGGTCGGGGGTGGGGCTAAGCTTTTCCTTAAACATCCCCTGATGCTCCCCGGCATAGGTCTTGGCCAGCTTGCCCTGGGGATAGTTCTCCACCATAGGCTTGCCCAGGAAGGACACACGGCCGTTGGTGGGCTCGTAGACGCCGGTGATACAGTTAAAGGCGGTGGTCTTCCCTGCCCCGTTCGGGCCGATGAGGGCCACGATCTCCCCCCGGTCCACATGGAGGGAAAGGTCGTTCACCGCCACCACGCCGCCGAACTGCATGGTGATGTGCTCCGCTTGGAGGACGGTCTCTTTCATTTCGCCCCCTCCTTTCCCGCCGCCGTTTTGGGCTTTCGCTTTCTGAACAGGTCGGTCAGCTCCTTATCCCCCATGATGCCCCGGCGGAAGAAGAGCACCACCACCATGATGATCACCGAGAACACCACCATGCGGAAGCCGTTGCGCAGGAAGGGGAGCTTGAAACCGTTACCCAGCGTCACCTCCGTGTCCAGGAACCGCAGCCACCACTCGGAGCAGGCCACATAGAGGAAGGAGGCAATGCAGGACCCGGAAATGGAGCCAATCCCGCCGATGACCACGATGAGCAGGATCTCATAGGTCAGAGCGGTGGTGAAGGTCTTGGCCTGGACCTGGTTGGCGAACATGGCAAACAGGCCGCCGCCCACCCCGGCAAAGAAGGAGGAGATGCAGAAGCTGAGCCGCTTGTGCCGGGCCAGGTTGATGCCCATGGCCTCCGCGGCCACCTCGTCCTCCCGGATAGCCTTAAAGGCCCGGCCGTAGGACGAGTTGATGAGCAGGAGGATCACGGCGATGCACACCGCCGCCAGCAGGAAGGCCACAAAGGTGGACAGCCGCAATCCTCCGGGGATATTGAAGCTGGAGAAGGTGGGATAGCTCTTGAGCGCGTTGGCCCCGTTAGTAACGGGGCCCAGCTTATCCCACTGGAACACGGCGCGGATGATCTCGGCAAAGCCCAAAGTGGCAATGGCCAGGTAGTCCGACTTCAACCGCAGAACAGGCAGGCCGATGAGCCACGCCACGGCGGCGGCGACGATGCCCGCCAGGATCAGCGCCAGCAGGACCCCCAGGATCAGTCCGAACGCTCCCCCGCCAAACAGCTCGGGGAGGGAGAAGCGGATGGCGGAGCCGCCGTAGAGGTAATAGACACTGTCCCGGGCGGCGGAGGGAATGGTAAACATGGCATAGGCGTACGCGCCCAGCAGCATGAAGCCCGCCTGTCCCAAGGAGAACAGTCCGGTAAAGCCGTTGAGCAGGTTCATGGAGGAGGCCACCAGAGCATACACCGCCCCCTTTTTCAGCACCGTAAAGAGCATGATGTTCCTGGTGGGGTCCAGCACGTTCTCCAGCACCACCGTCAGTGCCAGGAGGACGGCCACGCAGGCCAGGGCAATAAACGCGCCCTTCTTGCTTTTTGTTTCCTTCAGCAATGCGCCCACCCCCTTACACTTTGTCGGTGACCTTCTCTCCGAACAGCCCGGTGGGCTTGACCACCAGGATGACGATGAGAAG
The DNA here is from genome assembly GCA_910579775.1 of uncultured Oscillospiraceae bacterium. GTDB lineage: Bacteria > Bacillota > Clostridia > Oscillospirales > Oscillospiraceae > MGBC124762. The sequence goes on from CAJTUE010000009.1 coordinate 78,614, forward strand.
GGCGAAGGTGAAGGCGTCGGAGAAGATGGAGAAGGGCGAACCCTTGATGACGCTCTCGCTCATGCCGATGATGAACGCACCCACCACCGCGCCGGGCACCGAGCCAATGCCGCCGAACACCGCCGCCACAAAGGCACGCAGGCCGGGCAGCGCGCCGGAGAGGGGCACGATGGAGGGATAGTTGGAAAAATAGAGCATCGACCCCACCCCGGCCAGGAAGGAGCCGATGATGAAGGTCATGGAGATGACGGAATTGATCTTGATACCCATGAGCTGGCTGGTCTCAAAGTCCTTGGCCACCGCCCGCATGGCCATGCCCACCTTGGTGTGGTTGATGAGCTGGGTAAGGGCGAAGACCAGGGCGATGACCAAAAACGGGGTGACGATCGTGACCCACTTGGTGGACACGCCGCCAATAACAACGCTGTCGGACAGGAAGGGCAGCTCGGGATAGCTCTTGGGCAGGCCGCCGGTGACGTAGGTCGCCAGGTTTTGGAGCAGATAGCTCACTCCGATAGCGGAGATCATCACCGACATCCGGGGGGCGGAGCGCAGGGGCTTATAGGCCGCGCGCTCGATGGCAAAGCCCAGGGCCACTGTCAGCACCAGCATCAGGGGCAGGGCCGCCCACAGGGGCAGCGCGGTGGACAGATACACCATCATCAGCCCCGCCACCATGAACACGTCGCCATGGGCGAAGTTAATGAGGCGGAGGATGCCGTAGACCAGGGTATAGCCGATGGCGATGAGGGCGTACTGCCCGCCCAGCGAGATGCCCGAGAGAAAAATAGACAGGGCATATTGCATAGGGATACCTCCCTTTCACTTGATGTTTGGGCGGACGTCCTCATCCGCCTGCGGGCCGCCGGGGACAGCGGCCTCTGCGTAAGGAAAAGCGTCCGACGACGGTAACGCCGGACGCTTTTGAGACCTTTCGGAAATACCTTACTTCACGGTCTGGGTAGCCTCCAGCGCCCACACATTGTTGGCGGTGTCAGCAGTCTTGATGTAGGCGGTATCGCGGATGGCGTCGCCAGTGGCGTCAAAGGCGATGGCGCCGGACACGCCGGTGTAGGTCACGTTGGGCAGAGCGGCCTTCACGTCGGCAGCCTTCACGCTGCCCGCGGCCTTCAGTGCCTCCAGAGCGGTATAGTAGGCGTCATAGCCCATGGCGGTGACGGCCGCGATGGTGTCGTTACCGCCGTTGTTGGTCATAGCGGTGGAGTCCTCCGCCAGCCAGGCCTTGATGCCGCTGTCGAAGTCAGGCGCGCCGCCCTCCTGATAGAAGGTGGAGACATAGAGCCGCACGTTAGAGCCCTTGGCGGCGTCCAGCACCATGTTGGAGTCCAAGGTGTCCGAGCCAAGAATGGGGGTCTCCAGCCCCATGGAGGCGGCCAGCTTCACGATCTGGGTGGAGTAGGCAATGGACACAGGGCAGAAGATTACGTCGCAGCTCTCGGCCTTGGCCTTATTGAGGTAGGTAGAGAAGTCGGAGGTGTCCTTGGGGAAGGAGTCCTTCACGACCTCGCCGTCGAAGGCCTGTTCAAAGAAGGTCAGGAGGCCCTGGTCATAGTCGTTGCCCAGCTCGCCCAGCAGATAGGCCTTCTTGGCAGAGAACTTCTCCTGGGCAAAGTTGGCCAGAACGGTGCCCTGGAAGGGGTCCAGGAAGCAAATGCGGAAGTAATAGTCGTTGCCCGCGGTGACGCCGGGGTTGGTGCAGGTCACGCCAATGGCGGCAAGCCCGTTCTCTTCAAACACGGGGCCGCCGGCCATGGACACGCCGGAGCCGTAGGAACCGAGAACAAGGGCCACGTCCTTGCCCACCAGCTCAGCGGCAGCAGTGGGCGCCTTGGCGGAATCGGAGCCGTTGTCGGCGTAGACCAGCTCGACCTTATAGGTCTCGCCGCCGATCTCTACGGTAGGGGTCTCCTTGTTGGCGTACTGCATACCCAGCATCTCCTGCTTGCCGCCGGGGCCGGAGTCGCCGGTGGACGGCTCGAACACGCCGATGCGCACGACCTTCTCGCCGTTGTTGGCGGCAGGCTCCTTCCCACCCTCCTTGCCGCCGGTGCAGGCGGCCAGGGCGAAGACCAGCGCCACGGCCAGGAACATTGCAAAAACTCTTCTTTTCATATGGTGTTTCCTCCTCTTTTTCCCTTCAGGCTCTGTCCACGGAACGTGGACATTTGTCTTCGGAAGATAGGCTTCATTATAACAGGCATGCACCCAAAATGCAAGAAAAAAGTGCACGAGATTCATTTTGCCCCGCCCCCGTTTTTTGTGGGATATATGCAAGCAAAAAGCAGGGACACACCGCGCCCCCCGCGCCCGACGGCGTAAAAAGGGCCGGTCCCCAAATGGGACCGGCCCTTGATCGTGCTTGCTTGGTTTGTAAAGCGTTATTAGTCCATCACGGGGATCTCAGCGACCTCGTCGTCAGAGGGGACGATGAACTCCACTGGAGCAGCCACTTCCTCCACCTCAACGGCGGACAGATCAGCAGTCTCAGCGTCGCCCTGATCGGGGGCGGTGGTCTCGGTAGCCTTGAGGGTCACGGCGGAGAGGTCGAGGGTGTACTTGGTGCCCGTCTTCTCGCCATCACCGTCCCAGTCAATGGTCAGCTCAATGGTCTTGCCCTCCAAAGTGGCATTGGCCTCGGTGGCGGGCTCAGCCAGCCACCAAATGAAGGAGAAGATCTCCTTATCGCCGACCTTATCCAGGGCGGCAGTGGTGAAGCTCTTCTTGTCGGTGGTAACGATATTGCCGCTCACGGAATCCTTGGTGCCGACGGGAGCCTCAAACTGGAAGACCAGATAATAACCGGTCTGCTCCTTCGCGTTGACGCCATTGAATCCTGCGTAGGCGGGGTTGGTGATGGGGAGCAGCTCGCCTTCCACGATAATGGTTCCAGCTGCCTCACCGGCCTTGAAGGTCACGTCCTTCTGGAACTCATCCAGCGCGGGGATATTCACACCAAAGTCCTTGTCCCCCTTGTAGAGATCATAGACCTCGGTGGTCATGGCCTCGAAGGTGGCTTCGGAGTTAGCCGTCCACTTGGACTGGAAGTGGATGCAGTTAGCATCCTTGCCCACGGCCTTCTTAGGCAGGTCGGCTGGAGCGATCTCGCCTTCGACGTCCACCCACTTATACCACTTGCCGGAGTCGTTGGTGTCCTCTACAGCGCCCTCGTCGCCTTCGTTGCAGGCGGTCAGGATCTGCCAACCGGCGAAGGTGTAGCCCTCGTGCGCCTTGTCGTCGGCGGGAGCAGCCTTGAGGGTGAGGTTGTCCTCGCTCTCCACAGTCATCTTGGTGTTTTCGGCAACACCGTCATAGTGGATGGTGTACTCAATGGCTGTGTAGGTCGCCTCAACGGTGGTGTCGGCAACGATCTTGGTCTCAGCGGTCACGTCCTTCCAAGCGCCGGTGTAACCGGCCTTGGCGGGAACCTCGGGCAGCTCACCGATGGCGGTGTTGTAGTCCACCTTTACGGCGTCCACAGTCTTGCCGTCCGCCTTAAAGGTGACAGTGAACTGGGAAAGCTCGGTCTTGCGGTTCAGGACGATCTCGTTTACCGCCAGAACGTTGCCCTCGCTGTCCACCCACTTAGCATAGCGGACAAACTTGCCGTCGGGCTGGAAGCCGTACACGCCCTCAGCGTCCTTTGCGGCCACTGCGCCGAAGTAGTGGAGGATGCAATCCTTGCCATCAATGGTAAACTTGTGCTCGCTGGTGGCCAGATCAAACTCGCTGTACTTCTCACTGTTGTCCAGAGAGGACAGCGCAGCGTCCTTGGTCAGGACCAGCTTGGCGGCGTTCACCTCGGCCATAATGGCCGCGCCGTAGAAGTAATAGGTCTTATCGCCCACAGTAGCGGCCAGCTTTTCCAGATTGTTCTCCTCCTGAGCCGCGTAATTCAGGAAGGCCTTGCCGTCGATGGTGTAGGTGTAGTTGCCGGGCGTACCGGTAAAGGTCACACCGGCAGCCTCATAAGCGGCGGCGTAGTCAAAGTCTGCCGTACCGTCATTGGCCGGGCCGTTGGGCCGGGTCTTGAGCTCCTGCTTACCGACCTGCTTATACTCGGCGGTAATCGTAGCGTCAACGTTGCCCACGGTGTACTCAGCACCGTTGGTGAGGCTGTCGCTCCAGCCGGTGAAATAGTAGCCGTCGATGGCGGGAGCGGCGGGAACGGTGACCTTCTCGCTCTCCGCGGCCTTGTAGGAGGCGATCTCCTTGCCGGTGGAGGTCTTGAAGGTAACGGTGCGGAGCGTGCTCTCGTCCACGCCGGGCTTCACATAGTCGCAGGTCAGCTCATAGGTCACGCCCTTGTAATCAAAGGTAAGGACGAAGGTGTAGGCAGAACCTTCCAGACCCAGAGCGTCAGCGGGATCATGGGGATCGTCGCTGTGCTTGGTATTCACATAGGAAGTAGAATACTTGCCCAAGCTGTTATACCAGCCCTGGCTGCTCAGAGCGCTCACGTTCGCACCGTTGGCAGTGAGAGTGGTGTTCTCCTTGGTAGCAGACGCGTCTTCAAAGTCAGTCTTGTTGTGCTCCAAGCCAATGAAGAGATAGGGAGTCTCGGCCAACTGCTCGGCGGTCACGTCGTTTTCGGGATAGCCGTACTCCAGCATCTTGGCAAGACCGTCGGCGTCCTTGGCAATGAACATCTCAGCCTTGGTAATGGGCTGGGCAAACTCGGCGGTGACGGTGTAAGTGCCCTCAGTATCCATGGTGAACTTGTTGTTGTTCACGGTGACCTCGGTCTCGCCGTTCTTGACGGTCAGGCTCTTGAGCACGTAGGGCAGAGCGCCGCCGTTGGGGGTGACGGTGAGGGTGACCTCGGTGTTGGCGGTGTTGGTGCGGGTCACGTCAGCGGTGACCTTGCCGCCCACAGCGGAGGCAATGGAAACTGTATACTTATAGCTGGTAGAGCTGCTGCCGCCGGTAGAGCCGGAGCTGGTGGGCTGAGAGGTGACCTCGTTGCCCTTGGAGTCCTTGGCGGGCTCCACGCCCTCGGCGGTGTTGACCTTAGCGGGCTTGTTGCCGTCGAAGGTCACGTCGTCGGCATTGGTGTTCAGGTTGGTAACAACGCCGTTGTTGGTCACGTCGGCGGCGGCGTTGGCGTCCAGATCGGTGACGGAGCTGCCGCGGTTGATGGTCACGTTCACGGGAGCGTCCACCTTCAGAGTGCCCACAGAGGCACGGTTCAGGACCACGTCATCGGTGGTGCCGGTGGCGATGACCACACCGGCGGTGCTGCCGGTGACGGTGACAACGCCCTTCTCCTCCGCGGCAGAATTGATGACGACGAACTTGTCGGCGTCGCTCACCGTCACGGTGCAGGGAGCGGTGATGTACTGGGCAATGGCCTTGTCCAGCAGGGTGAAGGTAGAAGCGCGGTCGATATTCACCGTGGGAGCCACAATGGCGCCGTCACCCTCACCGGTGGGCAGACCATTCAGGATGCCCATATCGGTCAGGGCGATCATGTAGGGCGCGGCCCAGTCGGCCACGGTGTCGCCGTCGTCAAAACGGTCCAGGCTGTGGCCGGTGGTAGGCTTCACGCCCAGAGCGCGGCCCACCATCACGATAGTCTGCTGGCGGTCAATAGCAGCCTCGGGGTTGGCCTTGCCGGTGCCGTCACCCAGCATGATGCCGGCCTCGGCGCACTTCAGCACCGCGTCGGCATACCAGGCGTTGGCGGCCACGTCGCTGAAGGTATCAGCGGGAGCGGTCGCCTTCAGGCCCAGCAGACGGGCCAGAATGGTGGCCAGCTCGGCGCGCTTGAGGCTGCGGGCGGGCTGGACGGTGCCGTCGCCGTCGCCCTCAATAATGCCGGCCTCAGCCCAGCGGACGATGGCGCTTTCGGCCCAGTGGCCGTCCACGTCGGTAAACTTGGGTGCCGCGCTGTCAGAGATCGCGACGGGCTCACCCGCGTCCTCAGCGGCCAGGGCCGGAGAGACGAACAGAGAGCAGACCATCACGACGGCCAACAGCAGGGCCAGGATCTTGCGCATGCTCATGGTTACTCCTCCAAATTCTAGAATTGCCTGTCTCCAGGCTATTTTTTGCACATCCCGCGCCCTTCCGCACAGGATGGTACAAACTGGATAAAACAGACTGCTTTTTTCAGGAAAACAGCCTTATCCCATACAACGGCATAGTTTAACACAGGCAAATCAAAAAAGCAATAGGCCAGCCCCCAACTGGCAAATTTTTTTGCGTCTCTTCTTCCAGTTTTCATCTGTTTTGCATAATTTTTCCGCTATATTCCCCGTAGTATCGTGCAGACTGCACATTTGACGGCCACCACGCCCGCCCCCGTGCGCCCGATTCGGCGTCAATTCTCTCCGCCCCCTCCCGCACATAACAAAACCGCCTTAGGAGCGATCCTAAGGCGGCTTGCTTTGTGTCGGCATTACCTATTTTCCCGGGCCGTCTCCAGCCAAGTATTTTCGGCGCGAGTGAGCTTAACTTCTGTGTTCGGAATGGGAACAGGTGGACCCTCACCGCAATCAACACCGACTTTGCGGAGGCGTATCGCTACGCTTCCTATATTTTAACCGATTGCTCGGCTAAAATCAATATAAAATTGAAAGGAAGAAATGGTGACCCGTACGGGAATCGAACCCATGTTTGCGGCGTGAGAGGCCGCCGTCTTAACCGCTTGACCAACGGGCCAGATCACGCCTCGCCTGTTCGCGACGCCCGGCTTCCTTTCGTCTCGGATCAAATCGCGGCGGCTCTGCCGCCTTACCAATTCGACCCTCGCTCCAGTCCATCCGGGCTGCTCACGACGGCTCGGCGCTTCTCTTTGGTGCGCCTTCACGGACTCGAACCGGGGACCCACTGATTAAGAGTCAGTTGCTCTACCAACTGAGCTAAAGGCGCATTTTGTGGCCTTCCAGCCACCACGTCCTTAGGCAGCAGCCAGAGCAACTGACTCTCGGCATCAAATTCCGGGTCCGGCCCCAGGCCGGGAGGAATTTGGCCATCATCATGTTTTCGGGCGGAGCCCGGAAACAGTTGCTCTACCAACTGAGCTAAAGGCGCATGAGGGGGTTCTTCCTTTTTGCTTCGCTGCACCCTCAAAACTGAACAACGCTTACTTCACATTCCATTCCTGTGTGCAAGTCGTGCCTGCATACTCTCGTTGAACTGAACCGACCTTGCTGTCACGCTCGCGTTGGACACATCACGCCTTGGCTTCCCTCCGTCTCGGGTCAAATCGCGTGGCCTTCGGCCACTTACCAATTCGCCCCTCGTTCCGGTCCATCCAAGGCTATGTGTCTACGCTCGCGCTTCGAGGTCAAGCCCTCGGCTTATTAGTACCGGTCAGCTGCACGTGTTACCACGCTTCCACCTCCGGCCTATCGACCATGTAGTCTACATGGAGCCTTACCTCATAAAGAGTGAGAGATCTCATCTTAGGGGGAGTTTCACGCTTAGATGCCTTCAGCGTTTATCTCGTCCGAACGTAGCTACCCAGCTATGCCCTTGGCAGGACAACTGGTGCACCAGAGGTTCGTCCATCCCGGTCCTCTCGTACTAAGGACAGCTCCCTTCAAATCTCTTACGCCCGCAACAGATAGGGACCGAACTGTCTCACGACGTTCTGAACCCAGCTCGCGTGCCGCTTTAATTGGCGAACAGCCAAACCCTTGGGACCGAATACAGCCCCAGGATGCGACGAGCCGACATCGAGGTGCCAAACCTCCCCGTCGCTGTGGACGCTTGGGGGAGATCAGCCTGTTATCCCCAGGGTAGCTTTTATCCGTTGAGCGACGGCACTTCCACCTGCGTACCGCCGGATCACTAACTCCAACTTTCGTTACTGCTCCACCCGTCGGTGTCGCAGTTAGGCTCGTTTATGCGTTTACACTCACTGCACGGTTTCCGTCCGTGCTGAACGAACCTTTGAGCGCCTCCGTTACCTTTTTGGAGGCGACCGCCCCAGTCAAACTGCCCACCTAACAGTGTCCCCCGACCTGATTCAAGGCCGCAGGTTAGAAAACCAGCAATCCAAGGGTGGTATCCCAAGGGTGACTCCACAAAAGCTGACGCCTCTGTTTCCCAGTCTCCCACCTATCCTGTACATGTCCGTCCAGTACCCAATGCCGAGCTGCAGTAAAGCTCCATGGGGTCTTTCCGTCTAGTTGCGGGTAACTGGCTTCTTCACCAGTACAACAATTTCGCCGGGTGGGCTGTTGAGACAGCGCCCAAATCGTTACGCCATTCGTGCGGGTCAGAACTTACCTGACAAGGAATTTCGCTACCTTAGGACCGTTATAGTTACGGCCGCCGTTTACTGGGGCTTCAATTCAGACCTTCGCTTGCGCTAAGCCCTCCTCTTAACCTTCCAGCACCGGGCAGGCGTCAGCCCATATACGTCATCTTTCGATTTAGCATAGACCTGTGTTTTTGGTAAACAGTCGCTTGGGCCTATTCTCTGCGGCCTGCCTCCTAACAGAAGCAGGCTCCCCTTATCCCGAAGTTACGGGGTCATTTTGCCGAGTTCCTTAACAACCCTTCTCCCGTTGGCCTTAGGATTCTCTCCTCATCTACCTGTGTCGGTTTGCGGTACGGGCACCTTAGCATACCTCACGCCTTTTCTCGCCACAGAGCATCGCGGACTTCCCTACTTATATTTCGGTCCCTTTCGCCCGGGTCGACCAACGCCCGGGTCCCGCTATCTCCATGTGTCAGCGTGCTTAAGGTTCGGTGGCTACGGAATTTCAACCGTATGTGCATCGACTACGCCTTTCGGCCTCGCCTTAGCTCCCGGCTTACCTTGGGCGGACGAACCTTCCCCAAGAAACCTTAGATTTTCGGCCATTATGATTCTCACATAATTCTCGCTACTTATTCCGGCATTCTCACTCGAATAAAGTCCACCTGTCCTTCCGGTCAGACTTCACCCCTTATTCGACGCTCCCCTACCCCTGCAGTATTACTACCACAAGCCCAAGCTTCGGTTTCATGCTTAGCCCCGTTATATTTTCCGCGCAGAGTCACTCGACCAGTGAGCTATTACGCACTCTTTTAATGAGTGGCTGCTTCTGAGCCAACATCCTGGTTGTTTTCGCAACTCCACATCGTTTTCCACTTAGCATGCATTAGGGACCTTAGCTGTGGGTCTGGGCTGTTTCCCTTTTGACAATGAAACTTATCTCACACTGTCTGACTGCTGTACATCAATTAGCCGGCATTCTTAGTTTGATAGGCGTCGGTAACTTTATCAGCCCCTAAACCATTCAGTGCTTTACCTCCGGTAATCTAATACAACGCTAGCCCTAAAGCTATTTCGGGGAGAACCAGCTATCTCCGGGTTCGATTGGAATTTCACCGCTACCCACAAGTCATCCGCCACCATTGCAACGGGGGTCGGTTCGGTCCTCCATGGGGTTTCACCCCCACTTCAACCTGCTCATGGGTAGGTCACCCGGTTTCGGGTCTATGGCAACGAACTTCATACGCCCTATTCAGACTCGCTCTCGCTGCGCCTCCGGCACTGAATGCCTTAAGCTCGCTCGTTACTATAACTCGCCGGACCGTTCTACAAAAAGTACCTCATCACACATTAACGTGCTCTGAGTGCTTGTAAGCACAAGGTTTCAGGTTCTCTTTCACTCCCCTCCCGGGGTCCTTTTCACCTTTCCCTCACGGTACTGCTCCTCTATCGGTCATCAGGTAGTATTTAGGCTTGGATGGTGGTCCACCCGGTTTCCCACGGGGTTTCACGTGTCCCGCGGTACTCTGGATCCGATCTACAAACATCGCCTTTCGCCTACGGGGCTCTCACCCTCTCTGGCCGGCCTTCCCAGACCGTTCCGCTAGACTAGTTTGCGTGATGATCGTCCGCAACCCCGGAGAATAAATCCTCCGGTTTGGCCTACTCCGCGTTCGCTCGCCACTACTTACGGAATCTCGGTTGATGTCTCTTCCTCGCCCTACTTAGATGTTTCAGTTCAGGCGGTTCCCCGCGTACGCCTATTTGATTCAACGCACGCTACATGGATATTGTCCATGTGGGTTGCCCCATTCGGAAATCCGCGGATCAACGGATATTTGCTCCTTCCCGCGGCTTATCGCAGCTTGTCACGTCCTTCGTCGGCTCCTGATGCCAAGGCATTCCCCTTGCGCTCTTTTCAGCTTGACCTGCTCGTCGCAAACTCCGCTTGCTACGCTCCCGCCGCCAGCCTAAAGGCTTCTGGCGAGAGCTTGCTCCGCTCCGTTGCTCCTCGCTTTCGCCAAAAACTGGTTTTTGGCGATCTTTACGGGGGACGGAGGACGAGAGTTTTTAACGAGGTTTCACTGAGATAGCTATTCTCATGAATTATGCAGGCTTCACAAAGAAGTTTCGAAATTGTAATTGTTACCCTTCATCCTTTCGGATGTTGTTCCACAATTAAAACTTACGCTTCGCACTCGTTAGAGTGCTTGCCTCTCTGTTGCCTTACTTCACTTTCATCACATTGTTCAGTTTTCAAGGTGCAGAGCTTCCAGCCTCTTTTGAAGCCAGATCTCAAAACCCAATTCCCTTGGATTTTGAGATCCGACAGCAAACACTGTCTCCTCTTGGTGGGCCTGAGTGGGCTCGAACCACCGACCTTACGATTATCAGTCGTACGCTCTAGCCAGCTGAGCTACAGGCCCGTCTGGTGGAGATAGTCGGGATCGAACCGGCGACCTCCTGCTTGCAAGGCAGGCGCTCTCCCAGCTGAGCTATATCCCCACATCTCTCCATTCCCCCCGAAGGCGTATGCCCTCTAAATTAAACAACGTAACTACTCATCCGCTTTCCCAAACGGCTGACCAGGATGTTACAGCACTTTGTTTCAAGCGCCGAGGTCTCCTTAGAAAGGAGGTGATCCAGCCGCTCGTTCTCGAACGGCTACCTTGTTACGACTTCACCCCAATTATCGAACCCACCTTCGGCCGCGCCCTCCTTGCGGTTAGGCTACGGACTTCGGGTGTTCCCGACTCTCATGGTGTGACGGGCGGTGTGTACAAGGCCCGGGAACGTATTCACCGCGGCATGCTGATCCGCGATTACTAGCGATTCCAGCTTCATGTAGTCGGGTTGCAGACTACAATCCGAACTGGGACGTTATTTTTGGGATTTGCTCAACGTCACCGTCTCGCTTCCCTTTGTTTACGCCATTGTAGCACGTGTGTAGCCCAGGACATAAGGGGCATGATGATTTGACGTCGTCCCCACCTTCCTCCGTTTTGTCAACGGCAGTCTCGCTAGAGTGCTCTTGCGTAGCAACTAACAATAGGGGTTGCGCTCGTTGCGGGACTTAACCCAACATCTCACGACACGAGCTGACGACAACCATGCACCACCTGTCTCTACTTTCCCCGAAGGGCACCTTATGCATCTCTGCTTCGTTAGTAGGATGTCAAGCCCTGGTAAGGTTCTTCGCGTTGCTTCGAATTAAACCACATAATCCACCGCTTGTGC
>CAJTUE010000010.1 GCA_910579775.1 uncultured Oscillospiraceae bacterium
CCATGAAAGAATTCACGATTGATGATATAATCTCTCAGTACATCGGAAAGGTAACCCGAGATAGAGAGCAGGTACTTAAAGCCCCCATCTGTTCTGCAGGTATTCCTCGTCATGTGTATGAGGAAGAATTGCGGAAAGATGAGATCATCTTGGGAGCTTTGAAGTGCGCTAAGGCTCACGGCTTCTCTGGCGAAGCGTAAAGAAAGGCACTCCCTACCGTCATGGTAAGGAGTGCCTTTTGGTTTGAACGAAAACCGTCCCCAGAATAACGATCTGGTTCGGATTTGCGTCCAATGGTGGACCCGAAGGGGATCGAACCCTCGACCTTACGGATGCGAACCGTACGCTCTCCCAGACTGAGCTACGGGCCCATGTATGAAGTTTTGTGATGCGAACCGCTTGCCCTGCAAAAAACCAGCGGTGCTTTTTCGACAAAGCCAATGAGGATGTGAACCGGGTGGGGGCAAGCGAGTTGCAGGCCATGTGTTGGGGTTCTTAAACCGTACCGCTTGCGCTCCCAGCTGCGCTACGGGCCCATGTATGAAATTTTGTGATACAGACATATGATGCACTGCAACATAGACAGCTTGTATATTATACCATACTTTTTAAAAATGTAAAGTCCCTTCCGGCAAAAAAATCAAACCATTGCCTTTTTCTCTGTTCTCTGCTATACTAATACACTAAAGCAGATCCCCAACTCCAAGGGAGGTATTACCATGCTCACTGTCCACCGTCAACCGATGCAATATGTAAAAGGCGCCCTCGCCCCCGGCGCGGGGGCGCCGTCCAAGACCATTGCCGCGCCCATTTTGGCGGCCCACAATGTGAACGCCGCTCCTGGTCGGCTCAGCGTCACCTTCGACGCCATGGCCTCCCACGACATCACCTACGTGGGCATCATCCAGACCGCCCGGGCCTCGGGCATGACCGAATTTCCGCTGCCCTATGTGCTCACCAACTGCCACAACTCCCTGTGCGCCGTGGGCGGCACCATCAACGAGGACGACCACCGCTTTGGCCTCTCCGCCGCCCAGAAGTATGGCGGCGAGTTTGTCCCCGCCCATCAGGCGGTGATCCACTCCTACATGCGCGAGCGGTATGCCGCCCCCGGCAAAATGATCCTGGGCTCCGACTCCCACACCCGCTATGGCGCTTACGGTTGCGTGGCCGTAGGGGAGGGGGGACCAGAGCTGGCCCGGCAACTCCTCCGCAAGACCTATGACCTGGCTTATCCCAAGGTCATCGCCGTCTACCTCACCGGCGCGCCCCGGCCTGGCGTGGGCCCCCAGGACGTGGCCCTGGCCCTTATCGCCGCCACCTTCAAGGACGGCGCGGTGAAAAACGCTCTGCTGGAGTTTATCGGCCCCGGCGTGGCCAATTTGTCCATGGACTACCGCAGCGGCATCGACGTGATGACCACCGAGACCGCCTGCTGGTCTTCCGTGTGGCAGACCGATGAACGCACCCGGGAGGCCTTGGCCCTTTTGGGCAGGGGAGGGGAATACAGGGAGCTTGTCCCCGCAGACGGCGCGGGGTACGACGGGGCCATCGAGGTGGATCTGTCCGCCATCGAGCCCATGATCGCTCTGCCCTTCCACCCCTCCAACGCCTATACTATCCGGGAGTTCAAGGCCAACGCCGCCGACCTTCTGCACCAGGTGGATGTGGCCGCCAAGGAACAGCTGGGGGTGCAGAACGCCCCGTCTCTCCTGTCCAAGCTTGCCCCGGACGGCTTCCGGGTGGACCAGGGGGTCATTGCCGGATGCTCCGGCGGTACCTATCAAAACCTGAAGCGGGCCGCGGAGATCCTGAAGGGCTCGGTCACCGGCCCGGACGCCTTCTGGCTCTCCTGCTATCCCGGCTCCATGCCCATCAATCTGGAGCTGACAAAGCAGGGCTGTCTCACCGACCTGATGGCGGCGGGGGCGTCCATCCGCTCCTGCTTCTGCGGGCCATGCTTCGGCGCGGGGGACGTGCCCGCCAACGGCGCGTTTTCCATCCGCCATTCCACCCGCAACTTCCCCAACCGGGAGGGAAGCAAGCCGGGGGACGGGCAAATTTCCTACGTGGCCCTGATGGACGCCCGGTCCATTGCCGCCACGGCAAAAAACGGCGGCATTTTGACCGCCGCCGACGAGCTGCCTGACATTCCCGCCGATTCCCCTGACGAGAGCTGGGCCTATGACGACAGCGCCTACAAGGCCCGTGTCTACTACGGCGTGGGCCGCCCCCAGCCCGAGACCGAGCTGGTCTTCGGGCCCAACATTGCCGACTGGCCCGAGCAGATCCCCCTGCCCGATGACCTGCTGCTCACCTGCTGTGCCGCCATCTACGACGAGGTGACCACCACCGACGAGCTCATTCCCTCCGGGGAGACCTCCTCCTACCGCTCCAACCCCCTGAAGTTGGCGGAGTTTGCTCTCTCCCGCAAGTGTCCTGACTATGTGGCCAACGCCAAGGCCGTGCAGGTGGTAGAGAAGCTACGCCGGGAGCGTCCCGATACCCCCGAGGCGCGGGAAGCGCTGGGCAGCTACGATCCCGCCAAGACGGGCCTTGGCTCCTTCGTTATGGCCCTCAAGCCCGGGGATGGCTCGGCCCGGGAGCAGGCCGCCTCCTGCCAGCGGGTGCTGGGCGGCTGCGCCAACCTGGCGGCGGACTACGCCACCAAGCGTTACCGCTCCAACCTGGTCAACTGGGGAATGCTCCCCTTCATCTGCCCCGGCGTGGCAGAGTTGGAGCTGAATCCCGGCGACCGGCTCTACCTCCCCGGCATCCGCGCCTTGTTGGAAGGGGACGGGGAGACCATCGACGCCATCCTTCTCCAAAGGGAGCCGGACGGCCCCACCGCCAAGGTGGTGACTCTCTCCCTCCCCGGCCTGACAAGAGAGGAGCGGGACATCATCCTGGCGGGGTGTTTGATCAACTACTACAAAAAGTAAAATACGAACCGTAGAGGAGGAAACATCATGAAAAAGCGTATCTTATCTGTCTTTCTGACCCTCACCCTCTGTCTGGGACTGTTCCCGGCGATGGGCATACCCGCAAAGGCGGCGGAGGCAGAAACGCCCCGAATCGAAATTGACGGCGTGATTTACGAGGCGACGTTTTGGGGCGATGCTCCTGACGGGACTATCACAAGCATCAATGCTTTGACGGCGGTCGGCGTGGCTCCCGGCGCGACTGACGTCACAGTTCACAAGGCCATCAGCTTTGAAACGGAAAGCGGCGGGGCCGTCCAAACATGGACAGACAAACCGGTGACCGACTTGAGCGACAAGGCATTTCAAGGGAATACCACGCTGCGAAGCGTAGACCTTTCTGAGTTGGGGGATTTCTATTATAAACTACTGGGCGAGTGCTTCAGCGGCTGTACGTCTGTAGCGCGACAACTTTGCTGAGAAAACGGGACAACATAAATGAGAAAAACGGTGCTTCGAGGATGCCTCCCCGAAGCACCGTTACTTATCCCATGGGATGAGACAGATTATACTCCACCTGGAGCAGCCAAATCTTAATGGCGTTGAGGTTGAGCTTGCCGCCTCCGATGCCCTGGATCACTCCGCTGTCTACCGCCCACTGTACGGCTTCACGGCTCCACTCCGGGCACTCATCGACGGTGTTATAGGTTTCTCCTACCATCAGCCGGGCAACTACCGCCAGCACCTTGGCCTCTGTCTCAGTGAGGTTCAGCTCACCCATGCCATTGCCCCTGATGGCCCCTGCATCTACCAGCTCAGCGATCTCGTTGCGCCAGTAGCCCGGCACATCGGCAAAGTGCTTGAACACCTTCGGAGTCAGCTCCTGGATGGCCTTGCAAAGAGCATCATCCAGCGGCTTAACGGCCTTATCTACCGCTTCCTTGACCCGCTTGTCCACCAGGGCGTTGATTTCCTTATCGCTCATAGCGTTCATCTCCTTTACAACTTGATCCCACCAGGGCCGCCCGTACCCGTAGATACGCTTGTCCCCCAGGGGGTAGGACTTCTCACACACCATGCCGCCGTTTGCCACCACCTTGTTACCAGGGGAGGTGTTGCCCTCTACCAAGTAGACCCGGCCACCAACCACCCGATCCACAATGCCGGTGTGCTGCCAGCTGCTCACATAGCCCTGCGCGTTGTAGGTCACAAAGATGGCCTGGTCGCCCTGCTGGGGTGTAATTTCCCGATAGAACCGTCGCATGGCCTTAAAATACTTGTAGACCCATAGCACCCCAGCTCCGCAACCCTTCGGGGGCTGGCCCATGATCCTTTGCGCCAGAGCCATGCCAAACGCTTTATAGCGCGCCCAGTCAGGGCCGACACAGCACCAGCTCGTCCCTTGCTTTCGGCCATTGTAGTAACCGACCGCATCCAAATCACGGGCATATTTCGTATAGTTGGCCCGTCCAGCATTGGCGGTAGGATCATCCAGCCGGTCGTTGCTGGCCTTTTCCATGTAGCCCAGTTCCCCACGCCAGATGTCCATGAAAAGCTCAATGGCTTCCTTTTCTGTCACGGACAACACCCCCTTATCTGAACACGACCTTGATGATGTTGTCGGCCACCCGCTCAATGACCCGATAGGTCAAGCCGGGGATATAGCCCTTGGCGGCGGCGGCAATGCCACCAGCGGCAACATGACAGAAGCCGTTTACCTGACAGCTACCATCATCCAACACGGCCAGGACCCCCAGCATACCCACATAGGCCCATTCCTTGCGATTCTTACGCTCGATGTAGGGCTGGGTAGGGTCATAGTCCGGGTTGGCCTTGTACCGCCAAGAAGCGGTTTCATGGTCTACCGCTACAGTGGTGGTTTGGATGTACTTTCCGTCTTGCTCCCTTACATGGTTCTCTATCATCCAGCGGCGGATCTCATCGTCGGCCAGCCCATCAGGGAGCTGGATCTTTGTCTCAACCGTCTCCAGATACTCCTTGACAAAGCGGCCAAAGTCATCATGGATCCATCGGCCCAGCCAGTCTTCGTCGGCGTTGCCAACGATGCAGGGATTTCCGCTGATAATACCCAAGACGTAGTCGCCCGGCTCTGCCACCTTGATCTTCTTACCGTCCAAGGTGACGAATCGTCCGATTCTGTCTTGCCCATTAGGGTTTTCATCGGCCCACTCGAAGAACTCGGCGTAGTCAGCGCCACTGGTCTGAAAGGCGCCTGTGCCGTAGACTGTTCCACCAAAAGTGATGCGAAAGGCGTTCGAGCGCAAGTTTCGCCCTCCGTTTCCGATTACAAACGCATCGCCAGAAGTTGATCCGCCGTCGCCCGCATCCATCTCTTTGTTGAAGAGGCCACCTGCGTGGCTGCCGAAACTATTAGCTATGCCTGTTTTGATGGCAGCCCGATCACAGAGCTGAGCATTCCCGCCAGTGTGACCGATGTTCGAAAGATATACGATGGCTACAGCGCAGACAACAACAATATCAAGACCATCACCTTTGAGGGCTCCGACCTGAGCAAGCTGAACGTAGTTGACTTCCCCAAGGATGTTACGATCTACCTCCAGCCCGGCGCAAAGGAGACACTGTCCGAACGCGCGAAGAATATACTCTCCTATGCCCTTGTGGTGGGGGAGGAGAAGCCAACGCTGGGCCTGAGCATTGACAAGACCTCTGCGGATCTGGGAACCATTAAGGCTTACACATGGTTTGACCTGCCCTCCGAAACCTTTACGGTCACAAACACCGGCAATGCGACTCTGGATGGGATCACCTTCGACTGGAGCGCCCACCGCGATCAAGGCTTTACCTACTTTAATCCCGACAACGAAAAAGTCAGCATTCCCATGAGCTTGGCTCCCGGCGAGAGCTTCCGCATTACGGTAAGCGCGGCGCAAAACCTGAGCGCGGGCGACTACCGCTGGGACATGAAAGTTATCTGCTACCGGGATGTTTCCGCCATGGCGACCATCAAGCTGAAGGTGGAAAAGGGCGCGGACGGCCTGTATTTCCAGGATGATAATGCAGTGCTGGACTTCGGCACGAAGAATGTAGGTGAGTGGGGTCCGGGCAACAGGGGTATCGACATTTTCAACGGCAGCGACCACGACATCACCCTGACCGCGCCCTCTTCCCAGTATTACGACGTCAAGTTTGGCACCAACAGACCGTCCATTGTCATCAAGCCGGGTCAGGAAGGGGGCCTGAGCATCACCCCCAAGGTCGGCACCGAAACCGCCGGGGACTTCACAGAGGTGCTTCACTTCGAGCCGGGCAACTCTGCGGCTGATCTGACCGTGAAATACGTGGTAAAGGGAGAGGAAAGGCAGTTTTCCGTCAGCCCTTCCACGCTTACCTTTGACAGCGTGAACGAGGGCTACGACCAGCCGTCCGCCAAAACCGTGACGGTCAAAAACACAGGGGACGAGAGCATTACCCTCGCTCAGCCCACCGCTACCAACTATGAGGTGGGCAGGCTGTCCCGCACCACCCTGAGTGCGGGCCAGACCGCCACCTTCACGGTCCGGCCCAAGGCGGGGCTGACGGCCGCCAACGGCGGAAGCAAGGATCACGGCGAGGTCATCACGGTCAAAACCTCCGACGGCAAGCTGTCCCAGCAGGTCACGCTGAACTTCACCGTAACTTCCGCGGCGGCGGTGGAGACCCCCAGCATCTGGGCGGAGGAGGAGGTCAACCAAGCCATTTCCGCCAACCTAGTTCCTGAAAACCTCCAGAGCAAGTACACCCAAACCTGCACCCGGGCGGAGTTCTGCGAGCTGGCGGTCCAGCTCTATGAAACGGTCAAGCGGACCAAAATCACCCAGCGCGCCACCTTTACCGACACCAATGATGTGAACGTGCAGAAGATGGCCGGGCTGGGCGTGGTCAACGGCATTGGCGGCGACTTGTTTGACCCCAACGGCCAGCTCACCCGGGAGCAGGCCGCCACCATCCTCGCCCGGCTGTCCAAGGTCATGGGCAAGGAGCTGTCCGCCACCGCGCCCACTTACGCCGACAACGCCTCCATCGGCCCCTGGGCGGCAGATGCGGTGGGTCAGGTGTCCGCCGCAGGCATCATGCAGGGCACGGGCGGCAACTTCTTCTCCCCCCAGATGACTTACAGCCGGGAGCAGTCCATCCTCACCGTCCTGCGGCTCTATGAACTGCTAAAGTAAACCGAATACCGGGGGCAACAAAAAGCGGACGGTTTCGCAAGAAACCGTCCGCTTTTCTGCTTTGTTTCAGACCTCCATGATCACGGGCAAGATCATGGGGTTGCGCTTGGTCTTTTTGTAGAGGTAGTCGGAGAGCGTTTCCTTCACCTCGGTCTTGATGGCCGCCCAGTCGGTGGAGTAGCGGATGTTGCACTTCTCGATGGCGTCCACCGCCACCCGGCGCAGCTCCTCCATCAGTCCCTCGGACTCCTTGACGTAGATAAAGCCGCGGGTGACGATGTCGGGGCCGGAGATGAGGGCGCCGTCCTCAGCGGACATGGCGCACACCACCATGATCATGCCGTCCTCCGCCAGGTGCTTGCGGTCGCGGAGCACCACGCTGCCCACGTCGCCCACGCCGTAGCCGTCCACGAATACCCGGCCGGAGGGCACCGTCCCGGTGATGCGGGCGGAGCCGGGGGTGAGCTCGATGACCCTGCCGATGTCACCGATGATGACGTTGCGGGGGCTCATGCCCACCTCCTGGGCCAGCTTGGAGTGGTTCTTCAGCATCCGCTGCTCCCCGTGGACGGGGATGAAGAACCGGGGCTTGACCAGGGCGTGGATGATCTTCAGCTCCTCCTGGCAGGCGTGGCCGGACACGTGGAGGGCCATTGCCCGTTCGTTGACCACCTCCGCGTCCTTGCGGTACAGCTCGTTGATGACGCTGCCGATGGCGTTTTCGTTGCCGGGGATGGCGGAGGCGGAGATGATGACCCGGTCGCCCGCCTGGATCTCGATCTGCTTGTGGGTGTTGAAGGCCATGCGGGTGAGGGCGGACATAGTCTCCCCCTGGCTCCCAGTGGTGATGATACAGACCTTCTCCTTGGGCAGGGACTTGATGTGGGCCAGCTCCACCAGGGTGTTCTGGGGAATGTTCATATAGCCCAGCTCGGTGGACACCTTGAGAGCGTTTTCCATGCTCCGGCCCACCACGGCCACCTTGCGGCCGTACTTGGCCGCCACAGAGATGATCTGCTGGATGCGGTCTACGTTGGAGGCGAAGGTGGTGACGATGATGCGCTGCTCACAACCACGGAACAGCGCGTCGAAGGAGGCGCCCACGCTGCGCTCCGACTTGGTAAAGCCGGGGTTCTCCACGTTGGTGGAGTCGCACAGCATGGCCAGAACGCCCTCCTTGCCCAGCTGGCCCAGGCGGCCCAGGTCGATCATGCCGCCCTGGATGGGGGTGGCGTCGATCTTGAAGTCGCCGGTGTGGACGCATACGCCCACAGGGGTGCGGATGGCGAAGGCCACCGCGTCGGCGATGGAGTGGTTCACGTGGATGAATTCCACCCGGAACACCCCCGCCCGGACCACCTCGCCCGCCTCGCAGGTGATGAGCTTGGTCTTGTCCAGCAGGCGGTGCTCCTCCAGCTTCAGCTTCACCAGCCCCGCGGTCATACGGGTGGCGTAGATGGGGGCCTGGAGGCTCCGGAGCAGGTAGGGGATGCCGCCGATGTGGTCCTCGTGGCCGTGGGTGAGAAAAATGCCCCGGATGCGCTCCCGGTTCTGGATGAGGTAGGTGAAGTCGGGGATGACCACGTCCACTCCGTACATATCCGTGTCCGGGAAGCCCATGCCCACATCTACAATGATGATGTCGTTGCCATACTCGTAGACGGTCATGTTCTTGCCGATCTCATTGAGACCGCCAAGAGGAATGATCTTCAGTTTTTCTGCCATACATAAACTCCTTTTTGTTGCGCGGGCACAGCACATCAAACCACCGCGACGGTGCGGTCTGAATACCGCCGTCACGCTGCAGGCTGTGTCCTATGTAAGTGTGTGGGCCGTCTCCGCGTTTCCTGGAGCGAAAGCCCTTCGAAAAAACGTCCCAAGGGACGGGAAAGCCATTTCAAGGCCCCGCGGGGCCGCATTGGTATTCCTAGTATAACACAGTTCCTAGGAAATGTATACCATTATTTTTTTCAGACGCTGATCGGCCCGCTGATAATATTAAATGCACAGAGACTCCAACCGAGTCGTTTGTGCATTTTTCTTTTTATTCCGACCCAAAAGGACGGAGGTGAGACCGACGGGAAAATACCGATACCTGACCTTCGAGGACAGGAAAAAGATCGAGGCGTGGTACAAAATCGGCGACCGCCCCACGGACATCGCTGGCCGGCTATCCGTCCACTACACCACGATCTACAAGGAGCTCCAGCGCGGCGCGACCGGCGAGCTGGACGAAAATCAGCGCGAGGGGTACAGCGCAGAGCTCGCCGAGAGGCGGCTGCGGGCCAGCTTCAAGCGCAGAGGAAAGAAACCGATCGCAGAGTCGCCGCCAGTGGGCGGCTGAAACTCCCGGGGATCCCCGGGCCGAAAGGAGTGAACAGCATGAGACAGCAGCACACGGTCCCGATACACAGAAATCAGACAAGCCTCGCCCTTCGCGTGGCCTTTTCGGTGTAGTCGGCGACCGTGTTTTTCTATCTCATGCCATCACCAGCCAAGAGCACCGGCCTCCCGGCCGGCCGAATTGAAAGGAGTACACCATGACACGCGAAGAACTCAAGCTAAAAGTCATCAATGCAGAGGCCAAGGTCGAGAGGAAGGCCGCGATCCTCTGGAAGCACAGGCGGCAGCTCGACAAGCTGATCACCACCGGCGCGGACGACTACGCGATCCACAGCAAGCACAGAGACATCGGGGAGGCCGGCAAGAAACTCGAGGAGGCCCGCGCGACCCTCGAGAACTGGAAGGCAAAATACGCCGAGAAAATTAAGCAAGACGACTACCTCGAGGCCAACGCTCCGGCGATCCTCGTCGAGTTCCTCGACGACTGGAAGCGCAGGGCGATCGACTACTACCTCCGGCGCTTCGACAGCTTCATCGAGTTCAGGAAGGAGCTGAGGCAGAAGGAGCGAGACGCCCGCCTCGAAGCGCTGAGGACGCTGCCGGAGCTCGAAAGGGCCCGGGAGATCTTCAAGGACCGTGAGGTCTCAGACTACGATCTCGCCAACCTGTGGCCGCGCAAGCCGGTCGAGAGCTTCCTCGAGCAGCGCGGGCTCGAATACCACCAGATCCAGAAAGCCCTCGGCGAGAAATGCGACGGCACCATTTCCAGAATGTTGAGCTTCAGGGATCCGGCCGAGCGGGCCGAGTGGCTCGAACAGTTCATTGAGCAAGAGCGCAGGGCAAAGCTGCTCGACCTGATCGCGAGGATCATGAAAGTCGTGGGGCGCATTACCGACGCCGGCGATCTCAAGATCGGCCCGAAGGGCGACATCAACGGGATCATCGTCGGGACAGAAGGCCGGGCGAAGATCGAGACCATCGGCGCCGGCGGCTATAACATTCAGTGCTACCATTTCCGCACCCTGATCCACGAATACAAGGAAGGAGGAAAGTCATGAACATCTACACCGAGCTCGTCGAGAAGGCCGCCCCGCGTATCAAGCAGGAGCGGGAACGCCTCGGCGTTGAGAAGAAGGAGGTCGCCGCTGCGCTCGGCTACGGGCTCAGCAACTACTCCTCCTATGAGACCAAGACCCTCCCCTCGCTCGAGCGGGCCGTTGAGCTGGCCCAGTACTTCGGGTGCAGCGTTGACTACCTGCTCGGCTTGAGCGACACCCGTGAGCCGCAGCAGGGGCCGGCGGGCGTAGACGTCGCTCGCCGGATCTCCAAGGAGTGCCTCGACCACTACCGCGACTCGATCCCGCGCAAGGCGTTCATCGAGGCCATGGAGCAGATCGCCGGGAAGGTGCCCGACAGGGCGCCCGCTCCCGGGATCTCGTGCCCCGGCATTGAGATCATCAAGCGGCCGGACATCACCGCCGGCGAGCTGGCCGATCTTTTGTCCGGCTGCTGCCCGCCGTTCTGCGGAAAGGACGGCCTCGTCTACTGTGACGACCATAGCTGCCGGGCCTGCTGGCTCGCATGGCTGACAACCGGCGAGCCGCCGAGGAAGGGAGGCGAGCCGAGTGCCTGACGCCATCAAGTACGCCGCTTCCCTCCTCTGCCGGGCGTCGTTCCCTTCGACGCTTGAGGAAACCGGCCGGCGCTGCACCGTGGAGGTCACGGTCTACCGCCTGAACGCCATGGCGGTCAATGCCTTCCTGCTGGACGGCCCCGAGACCCTACTCGGCCACCTCGGCCTCAGCGAGACCGACACCTACATAACCAAGCACGAGATCGACGACATCGTCACCGTCGTCCACGTCACCAGAGAGGAGGTGACAACGTGAACGACATGATCCTCTCAGGAACCACCACCGAGGAGCTCGCCGCCGTCGTGGCGGCCCGCTCCCCGGGCCTCACTCACGAGGAGGTCGGACAGATCGCGGAGCAGGCCGCGCGCCTGCAAATCTCCCCGGAGGCCATGCAGAAGATCCTCGAGGGCTTTGAGACCGTGGCCGAGGCGCTGCGGAAAATCGCCGACGCCATAGTCGAGATCCTGAAGCCGGTTATCGAGTGGGCGGCCAAGGTCGCCCGGCGCTTCATGGAAGCCATCGCCGCCGGCATAGTCCCCGGGAAGTGGCTGCACCTTGCCAAGCACTCCAAGAAGGCACGAACGCGCAAGAAGTACCGCAAGCGGATCCGCGAGGCCGTGGTCGCCTTCCTCTGTACCGCCGGAGAGGGGGCGCCGGCATGATCCTCGTCCACTATGAGAGCTACAACGGCGGCGTCAACAACATCGCCGTCGCAACCGACACCAAGACCGGCGACTTCGCCACGAGCACCAAGGGCAAAGAGCAGGCGATCCGAAACCTGCGGCGCCGGGCCACGAAAAGGAGGGCCGAATAATGCCCAAGATCGCATACATCGAGAAGAACTTCAAGCCCGAGAGCCTCGCCCTGATCGAGAAGATCAACGGCGTCATCAACGAGTACTCCCGGCAGGGCTTCAGCCTGACGCTCCGACAGGTCTATTACCAAATGGTCGCCCGCGCCATCATTCCCAACAGCGAGCGAAGTTACAAAAACCTCGGCAACCTGATCAGCGAGGCCCGGCTCGCCGGACTGATTGACTGGCACGCCATCGAGGACAGGACCCGCAACCTGCGCCGGAACTCCCACTGGTCCACCCCGGGCAGCGTTATCGACTCGGCCGCCTATTCCTACCACCTCGACCACTGGGCCGGGCAGGAGAATTATGTCGAGGTATGGGTGGAAAAGGACGCCCTGATCGGGATCGTCGGCCAGATCTGCCAAGAGCTCGACGTCAGCCACTTCTCCTGCCGTGGCTATGTCTCACAGTCTGAAATGTGGGAAGCCGCCCGCCGGCTGCGCAGCCGCAGCGACAACGGGCAGCACATCGTCCTCCTCCACCTCGGCGACCATGACCCAAGCGGGAAGGACATGAGCCGGGACATCGTCGACCGCCTTCAGATCTTCGAGACCTATGACGTCGAGTTCCACCGGCTCGCGCTCAACATGGACCAGATCGAGGAGTACGGACCCCCGCCCAACCCCGCGAAGCTCTCCGACAGCCGCGCCGCCGGCTACATCGAGGAGTATGGCCGCGAGAGCTGGGAGCTGGACGCTCTCGAGCCGCAGGTCATCAGTGACATCATCAGGGAGCACGTCGAGCGGTACAGAGACGAGGCGACGTACATGGCCGTAAAGCGGCGCGAGGAGCACGAGAAGGAGCTGCTCGAGGACGTCGCCGAAAACTGGGACGACATCGCCGAAAACTGGGACGACATCAAAGAAACCTACTGCTGAAAGGAGTAAATCGACATGAAAACAATGAAAATCAAGGACCTCGCCAGAGGCAAGACCTTCCATTTTGCCGGGCAGGAGTGGATCAAGCTGGGCCCCGACGACGGCGGGATCCTCGTGGTCATGGCCGACATTCTCAAGCTGGCCGCCTTCGACGAGGACGGGAGCGCCGACTGGCGCGTCTCCTCCTCCCGGAAGTATTTGAACGGCGAGTTCTACGAGGAGCTGAAGGCCAAGGCCGGCCCCGCCGGCGGCAACGCCATCATGGAGGCCACCATCAACCTCACCGCCGACGACGGCACCAACCGCGTCACCAGCACCGACCACGTGTTCCTCCTCACCGCCACGCAGTACCGGCACAACCGCGACATTCTCGAGCCGCTGAGCGAGTGGTGGTGGACGCTGACACGGTGGAGCGCGTCGAGCTCGTGCAGCGTGCGCAACGTCTACTCCGACGGCACTCTGAGCTACAACGTCGCCTACGACGGCCTCGACGGCCTGCGTCCCGCTTTGCTTCTGGACTCTGATCTCTTGATCTCTGTGAATGAGCCCGACGCGGAGGACAAGCTCACCCCTGAAGTGGCCGGGGAGGTCATGCGTGACATGGTCAACACCTTCGGGATCCCCGCCGGCGTGACCTCTGAGCAGCTCGCCGCCGGCGTCTCGTTCCTGCTGGGTATGCTCCGGGGAGACGTGGAGCTCGCAGACCGGGAGGCGCCCCATGAGTAAGCTGCGCACCCTGTTCGAGCAGTATGAGGCGGTGGTCCTGTTTGACACAGAGACCACCGGCCTCGACGCCAAGAGCGACAGGATCATCGAGCTCGCCGCCATACGGATCGAGCAGACACCGACGGGCGGCCTCCGGCTCGCCGGGAAAATGGACAACTTCGTCAGGCTGCCGGAAGGCCAGAGGATCCCGGAGAAGGTCGTGGAGCTCACAGGGATCACCGACGAGATCCTCGAGCGCGAAGGAGTCCGGCCGGAGAAGGCTGCGGACAGCTTCGCCAAGCTGCTCGCCGGCCGCCGGATCCTCGTGGGCGCGCACAACGCCCAGTTCGACCTCCTTTTTGTGAGGGAGCTGCTGCGGGGGAAGAAGATCGCCCGGCTCGACTTCCTCGACACCGTCACGGTCTATGCCCGAAAGGAGAAAAGCACCATGAACGAAAAAGAACTTCGCCAGAAAGTCGTCAAGACCGCGAAAAAATATGTGGGCTGTAAGGAAAGCGACGGGAGCCACCGGAAGATCATTGACCTATACAACAGCCACAAGCCCCTTGCGCGGGGCTACACCCTGAAATATACGGACGCCTGGTGTTCTGGCTTCGCTTCCGCCGTGGCGATCGAAGCTGGCCTGACCGACATCATTCCGACAGAAGTCGGCTGTGGAAAACACGTTGACCTGTTCAAAAAGAAGGGCCGCTGGGTCGAGAACGACGCCTATGTTCCGGACCCTGGCGACTACATCTTCTACGACTGGGACGACGGGGCCAACTACAAGAACACCGACAACGTCGGCGGACCTGACCATGTCGGGATCGTGTGTGAAGTCAGCGGCGGGAAGATCACCGTGATCGAAGGAAACAAAAACAACGCTGTCGGCTTCCGGACGCTGGACGTGAACGGCCGATATATTCGCGGCTACGGTGTCCCAGACTACGCCGCGAAGGCGGACAAGGACGCCGTGACAGCTACGAAGGGGACAGACGCCCAGAAGTCCTTCATCAATAAGATCGGCCCCCTGGCGTCTGCTGACATGGCGAAGAACGGGATTCTTGCGTCCTTGACGATCGCCCAGGCGATCCTTGAATCCGGCTGGGGCAAGTCCGGTCTGACAACGGCCGCGAACAATCTGTTCGGAATCAAAGGAACCTACAACGGCAAAGGCTACACTTGCAAGACCCAGGAATGGGACGGGTCGAAGTATATCACGATCGACGCCACGTTCCGGAAATATCCTTCCTGGGCCGAATCCCTGGCGGATCATTCCGCCCTGTTTAACCGACTGGATCGGTACAAAAACCTTCGCGGCCTGACGGACTATAAACTGGCCTGTCGGTATGTCCGCGAAGACGGCTACGCCACGGACCCGTCCTATACGTCGAAACTGGTCAACCTGATCGAAACCTATGACCTGACAATCTGGGACGGAGTCACCGCGAAGCCTGGCGGAAATCCCACAACCGGCGCCACGACCTACACTGTGAAAGCCGGCGACACCCTGTCCGCGATCGCGGCGAAGTATGGGACTACATACCAGGCGATCGCTGACTACAACGGGATCAAGAACCCGAATCTGATCTTCGTCGGCCAGAAAATCAAGATCCCGACCGGCAACACCGGCGCCCAGGCGGCGCCCAAAACCTACACAGTGAAAAAGGGGGACAGTCTGTGGGCGATCGCGGCTTCACAGCTTGGAAACGGTTCGCGCTGGCCGGAAATCCAAAAGCTGAACGGCCTGACGTCGACGACTATCTTCGCGGGGCAGAAATTAAAGATTCCGGTTTGAACTGGAAGAAAGTAGGTGTGAAATGGAGCATATCAACACTTTGAAGGCGTCCCTGGTGGCGTTCTTCGGCGCCCTGACCGCGATCTTCGGCTGGTTTGGCTGGCTGGTGGTCCTGTTCATCTTCTGCATGGCGATTGACTACGCGACCGGATCGGCGTCCGCCTTGCAGAAAGGCGAATGGTCTTCGGCCGTGGCAAGGACGGGACTGTGGCACAAATGCGGATCGCTGATCGCTGTCATTGTGGCCGGCCTGTCCGACATCGTTGTCGGGCTGGTAGTCAACAACATTCCGGCGATCACCCTTCCTTTTGACTACACCGTCTTAATTTGCCCGATCGTGGTCGTCTGGTACATTTTAACCGAACTGGGAAGCATTATTGAAAACGTCGGCGCTATGGGCGCCCCCGTCCCGAAGTTCCTGAAAAAGATGATCAAGATCTTCAAGAATGTCACAGACGCCACGGGGGACAAGCTGGCCGGCAATACCGACGAAAGCGAAGACGACACCGGCCAGAAATAATTCCAGAAACAGCGCGCGGGGCGGGGCAACCCGCCCCATGACCTACCTGAAAGGGGTGGTGAACTATGGCGGTCAAGAAAAACGAACTGGTCCAGTTCACGGCCCAGCTTCAAGCCCTGAAAGACGATATTCCTGAAATCATGGACGAAATCGCCGTCGGCGAAGGTGTTTACGCCGTCAAACAGGCGCGCCTGATTTGTAAAGAAGATTCCCCCGACATCGTCAATACC
Organism: uncultured Oscillospiraceae bacterium; assembly: GCA_910579775.1. Taxonomy (GTDB): domain Bacteria; phylum Bacillota; class Clostridia; order Oscillospirales; family Oscillospiraceae; genus MGBC124762. The sequence continues at coordinate 16,076 of CAJTUE010000010.1, forward strand.
GGCGATTATCGGAGGAATTGGAAAAGTGATCGGAGAGCGCGAAGGAGCGGGAAGAAGCATATTGTCCGGTTTTATAACCCGCTTGACTATGCCGGACACCTGGAACACGGCTTCCGAAGTCACTTCGTCCCTGGTCACTGGGAAGGATTTACCTTCGTATATAACAGGGACGATCCGGAAGGCGGAATGTTCGTCGGTCCAAAGGGCGGCTATGTACGCGGCCACTTCACCATGAAGCGCGCCGCGAAGCGAACCCTGGACACCCAACGGGCAAGAGTGGCCCGAAAGATTGACAGGGCCATAAAAAACCGCATAAAATGAGAGAAGGCGGACGGGAACAACCCGTCCGCCTTTTTTCTATTTTCTGGCGACCATTTCAAGGACCTTCGCGAAGTGTCCCTGTTGTGCCACGGCCAGGCGATAGGTCTTCGCCCCAGCCTGGATCAAGAGCCTGTCGCCTTCCGGTGCAATCGCCGAAATGGCGTCCAGCTTACAGTCAAAGCCGTTCTGTTTTGCAAGGAAAACGATCCGCCGGTTCGTCAGGACCACCTGGCCGGCGAAGGAATCTGTGACGTCGTCATAGACTGTCCGACTTGCGCCGCCGCCAGTTCTGACCGACACGCCCTTCGCCACGCGAACGCTGACCCCAGACCCGCTTCCGGTTCGACCGACAGCCTTCGTCTTCGTGATATAGCGCCGCGCCGGCCCGAAGAAATGGGCCGTTTCACCGTCGGCCAGGATCACCGGAACGCCTGTCAGGACAGGAAGGCCGCCGGCCTGTATCTGTTCAAGGTCCTGATCCGTCATAAATGTTTGGTTCGCGGCCAGCTTCGCCTTCTTCGCCGCGCTGACCTTCATTGCGCGCCAGAAACACAAAATCGCCAAAACAGCGAAAATCACAGCGATCACCCATTCGATCCCCGTCTTGTATTCAGGCGCGGTCGTCAGGGTCACAAGGGCGGCCACAACGGCCAGGATCGCGGAGATAGCCCCGCCTATTTTCCACCCCATGTCGAAACCTCCTATTTTTTTGGTTTATGGTTCATATCCATAAGAATAGAATATTTTCATGGTAATGTCAAGTAAGCCACTGAATAAACCCATAAATGGAGGGGCGGCAAGGTGAAAAAACTGGAATACAACGGTCAAAGGAACATCTGTGGCGACAGGGTCAGAATGGAGCGCGCCCGCCGGCGAATGACACAGGCGCGACTGGCGGCAAAAATGCAGACGCGGGGAGTCGACATAGAGCAAGACGCAATAAGTCGAATTGAATCAGGCGACCGTCTGGTCACTGACTATGAACTTCGCGCCTTTGCGGCTATCTTTGACACCACAATCGAAGACCTTCTGGAACCGGAAGGATAATAAACCCACGGACGGGAAAGTCTGTGGGCTTTTTTATTTTCCCTCTTGACATTACGCCTTGAAAGGCGTAATATAGAAGCAGAACAAGGAAAGGCGGCGATCGTCTATGAGATCAGGAAGTACAAAGAACACGACCAAAATCGCGCGCTTGCGCTGTGATCGGGGGCTGACACAGGCCGCCCTGGCGGAAGGAGTCGGAATGAATATCCGAAAGATTCAAAAACTTGAAAGCGGTGAACAGAGGATCGAAACTGTTTCCCTGGCCGCCGCCCTTCGGATTGCCGATTTTCTGGGCGTCCAGCCGCGCGATCTGATCTGACACCACGACGAAGCCCCCGTCCATGCCAAACGGCACAGACGGGGGCCTTTTTCTGTTCTATGGGAGGGAATACAATGAAACGACGCAGATTCAGACATCTATCGTGGGACGACCGCTTGAAAATCGAAGCCGGCCTGAAACATGGCGATCCTGTTCAGAAGATCGCTGACGACATCGGGGTCCACCGAAACACGATCTACAACGAAATCAAACGCGGCCAGTATGAACACCTTAATTCAGACCTGACCACTGAAACAAGGTACAGCCCAGAGATCGCCGAAGCGGCATACAGGGCGAACCTGGCGGCGAAGGGTCCAGACCTTAAAATCGGGAAAGACCGACGCCTGGCGGACCATATTGAAGACAAGATCGTCAATAATGGATATTCGCCGGCGGCCGTCCTGGGAGAGATCAAGGCCCAGGGCGTCCAGTTCGACACGACGATTTGTGAAGCGACGCTGTATTCATACATCAAGAAAGGCGTCTTCCTTCACCTGGAACAGAAGCACCTTCCCAGAAAGGGACAGAGAAAGCGCACCTATACCCGCGTCACGAAAAAAGCCGCGCGGCCGGCGGCTGGGACCAGCATTGAAAAGCGGCCCCCAGAGATAGACACCCGCGAAGAACTGGGCGACTGGGAAATGGACTGTGTTGTCGGCAAGAAAGGGACGAAGGAAGTTCTTCTGGTCCTATCGGAGAGAATGAGCCGCAAGGAAATAATGATCAAAATGAAGGACAAGACCACCGAAAGCGTCGTCCGCGCCCTTGACCGCCTTGAACGCCGATATGGCGCCATGTTCGGAAAAGTCTTCCGGACGATCACCGTCGACAATGGGTCGGAGTTCGCCGACTGTGAGGGAATGGAACGGTCCTGTCGCCGGCCAGGGCATAAGCGGACACAGATCTTCTACTGTCACCCATATTCCAGCTATGAGCGCGGAACGAATGAGAACATAAACGGAATGATCCGGCGCTGGTTCCCAAAGGGAACCGACTTCGGGAAGGTTCCGGCGAAAGCAGTCCAGGCCGTCGAAGACTGGTTGAACAACTATCCGCGCGGGATTCTGGGATTTCTGTCGGCCGATGAAGTCTTCCAGGCTGGGGTCGCCGCCCTTGCTTGAAAATTTTTTTCTGATTTTTTACAATTTAATCTTGACTTTTGCGTTTTCAGACGCTGATTTCAGGAGAAAGTTCCCCGGGCGCGTCCCACGAAAAAACAGCTCCCTCGTCAGGCTGGGCCCGACAGGGGGAGCTGCTGTGTCCTATACGCGGCATTATTTGACGCCGCAAGCCGGTCAGCTGTTTTCCACCGCGCGGATGAGGTCCACCCGGCGCTGGTGGCGGCCGCCCTCAAATTCATGGGACAGGAAGGCGTCCAGGATCTCCTTGGCTAAGTTGGGCCCCGTGACCCCGGCGCCGATGGCCAGCATGTTGGCGTCGTTGTGGCGGCGGGTCATCTGGGCGGACCAGGGCTCGTGACAGAGGGCGCAGCGCACCCCCTTGACCTTGTTGGCCACGATAGAAACGCCGATGCCGGTGGTACACACCACCACCCCCAGGCGGCATTTGCCCTCCGCTACAGCCTGGGCGGCCTGCTGGGCAAAGACGGGGTAGTCGCAGCTCTCGGTGGAGTGGCAGCCAAAGTCTTTGGTGGAGACGCCCTGGGCCTCCAGATGGGCCTTCAGGACCTCCTTCAAGGCGTAGCCGCCGTGGTCGCAGGCCAGGGCGACGGTGAGTTTCTTCTCTTCCATTATAGTCTCTCCATTCCGGCCTTGCGGCCATGATATACCGCCACGTAGGCAAAGCCGCAGTGGGCGATCACTTGATAAACGTCGCGGATGCCCCGGCCAACGTCCTGGACGGTGTGGGCGTCTGAGCCCGCGGTGATGAGCTCGCCCCCCAGGGACTTGAACAGGCGCAGGTAGGGGATCCATTCCTCGATGGAGCGGCCCCGCCAGGTGTTTACCTCCATGGCCTTGCCGTCCTGAGCGGCGCGGCGGAGGATAGCGACGGTGCGGTCATAGAAATCCCCCTCCAGCAGGGAGAAGGAATGGGGGCCGCGGTCGTTGATATAGCGCAGGGGATAAATCACATGGCCCAGAGAGTCGTAGCAGTCGGGGAGCTCCACCAGCGCCTCGAGGGAGCCCAAATAGTCCTCCAGGGTGCTTTGACAGGCTTCGTGGTCGGGGTACTCGGCAAAGTAGAAGTCGTGCTTGTCCTTGATGGCGCGGTAGTTGTGCACCGAGCCGATGATAAAGTCCAACTCCGGCGCGGCGGTCAGGATGGCCCGGGCGGCCTCGGGATTTTCATAGGCCTCGCCCAGCTCCAGGCCCTGGGCAAGCTCCAGCCCGGCGGGCAGGGCGGAGCGCGCCTCCGCCAGGTTGGCGTGGTAGGGGGCCCAGTCGTAGGTATAGGCGGGCTCGCCCTGGAGGGTGACCAGGTCGCAGTGGTCGGTGAGGCAGAGATGAGTCAGCCCCGCGGTGGCCCCGGCGCGGGCCATTTCGGTGACGGTGTTGTGGCCATCGGGGGAGCAGAGGGAGTGGGTGTGGGTGTCGCCAAGAAACATGGAAGAGGTCTCCTTTTATCAAAAATCAGAAGGGCCAGGAGGGGAGGAAGCGCAACAAACCGCCTGAGTACCAATTGGGCATGGTCAGGCCGATGAGGGCGGGGTAAAAGAGAACATAGAGGGCGATGGAGACGCCGGTCACCCCGTAGACCGGCAGCCGCCATTTGGCCCACTGACACTCCATCAGGTCGTTGAAGAGATAGCAGATACAGAAGACCAGGAAGAGGATGGAGGGGAAGTAGTGGTAGGCGAAGGTGGTGCGGCCGATGAACACCCAGGGGAGCAGCTGGGAGAGGAAGGCCACCACCAAAAACAGGGCCTTGCCGCACTTGCGCTGGACAAAGCGAATGGCCACAGCAATGAGGCTCAAAAGTCCCGCCCAGGAGATGAGGGGGTTATTAAAGGAGGCAAACCGCTCGGTCATGCCGCTGCCGCCCATATCGTCCAGGTAAAAGAGGATGGGCCGTCCGTCCACCAGCCATTGATACCAGCGGGACTCATAGCTGTGGGGGGTGGTGACGCCGTTGTGGTAGGTGAGCATGTGGTATTGGTTGTGGAGCATAATGCCCGAAAGGCTGTCCCGGGGGATGGAGGGACCGCGGAAATCCTTGCCCTGGCGCAGATAGCCCCAAAGGTTTTCCCAGAACACAGGGAAGCTGCGGCCAAAGCCGGAGAGGGTGTTGGGAAGGGACAGGCCTACGTTCCCCTGGGCCAGGGCGTAGGGGATATAAGAGGCGGTATAGATGGCCAGGGGAATGAGGACGAAGCACAGCACGGAGAGGAGCAGGGTCTTGACAAGCCACCCAGCTAGGGATCTCTTCCGGGGGGTCTTGACCCGGGAAAGCTCCGCCGGGAGGGGAAGGCCGTCGTCCGGGGAGGGCTCCGCCGCCGGCTCGGCGGGGGAGGGGGCGTTTTCCTCCCCCCTTTTCCAGGCCAGGGCGCGCAGGACCAGGTGGAGGACATAGAGCACTGCCAGGCCCACTCCGGCGTAGATCACCGTCCACTTGCAGGCGCAGCCGATCCCCCAGGTGATCCCGGCGAGGGCCAGGGAGCCGTAGCCCTCGCTTGTCTTCCCCTTCTTGTTGGGGGTGGCGGAGGCGGTGAGCCAGCGGTAGAAGAACCAGTAGGACAGGAGGATAAAGAACACTCCGTAGGTGTCGATGGTGGCGATGCGGGTCTGAGCCAGGTGCATGAACTCCGCGGCGAAGAGGGCGGTCCCGCAGGTGGCCACTACCGTCTTGCCAAACATGTTTTTGAGAAATACATACAGCAGGGGGAGCATCAGCACCCCAAACAGGGTGCCCATGAACCGCCAGCCAAAGGGAGTCATGCCGAAGAGCCAAATGCCGATGGACAGAATGAGCTTGCCCAGAGGCGGGTGAGTGGTCTCGTAGGGGTTCAGCCCCTCCAGATGCTCCAAGGCGGTGCGGGGGTGGTAGATCTCGTCAAAATAGGAGGAGTTGCGCCAGGAGATGGCGACGGGGACGTTGTTGTCCACGGTAAAGAGCTGGGCAAGACCGTCGGGGGCGGTCTCGCCGTCCGTCAGGCTCCAGGAGAAGCTGAGAGGCTGGTTCTGGTCGTCAAAGAAAATGAGCTTGCCCAGGCGGAGGGTCTGCTGATTGTAGTCCGCCTTGCCGGTGATGCGGATATAGCGCACCCACTGGGCCTGCTGGGGGATAATATCCTGCCACTTGAAGAGCTTGACATAGTCCTGGCTCAGAGCGTAGGAGGGATCGTAGCCGTCGGCCAGCGCCCAGTAGTAGACCGTCTTGTCCCGGCCCCACTCGTCCTGTTCCGTTTTGGTCCACAGGGTGGACCAGGCCTCGCCGTCCGCCGAGACCTCCAAGTTATAGGCTCCCGTGCCCAGAGAGGAATAGGCCCAGACGCGGGAGACCAGTAGCGGCTTGTCCCCTTCCACTTGGATGGTGACGGTCTCCCCGTCCACAAAGTCGTGGTACGCCTGAGGGGCCTTGGTGGAGCCCAGGGAGAAGAAGGCGGTGACGGCGTAGACTACGGTGATAATGAGAACGGGAAGGGCGTCCTTGCGCGCCATAGCGTGGCGCTTGTGGGCCAGGGTAAAGGGAGCGCGGTCCGCCATAGCGATCCAGTCCAGGGTGCCCGGACGGGGGCGCAGGGCGGTGAAGTAGTAGGCGATAAAGCCGATCGCCCCCGCCAGCACCAGCGCGGCGAGAAAAATTCCAAAGGTCATGTGACGTCCTCCTGTTCTGGGATCCTGTCAAGCAAAAATAGAAGGCGGACTTGGTCCGCCTTCTATTTTATTTCTTTTTCTTCCGTTTGTCAAAAAAACCTTTTCCACCGGGGGGAGCGTCCTCCCCCATGGCCTTGGCGTAGGCCTCCAGCGCCTCTTTCTGAGCGTCGGTGAGCCGCTGGGGGGTGTCGATGACCACGGTGACCAGCTGGTCGCCGCGAGGGCGGCCGTGAAGGCCGGGGATGCCCTTGCCCCGCAGGCGGAACACCGAGCCGGTCTTGGTCCCGGCGGGGAGGGTCCACTTCACCTTGCCGTCGATGGTGTCGATCTCCAGCTCCGCCCCCAAAGCGGCTTGGGGGAAGGAGACGGCCTGGGTAAGATAGACGGTGGAGCCGTCCCGCTGGAATTTGGGGTGGGGCCGCACGGAGACGCCCACAATGAGGTCTCCCGCCGGGCCGCCGTTTTTGCCCGCGTTGCCCTGGCCCCGGAGGGAGACGGCCTGGCCGTCGTCGATGCCGGCGGGGATGGTGACGGTGAGCCGCTTCTGCTTGCGCACCGCGCCCTCTCCGTGGCAGCCGGGGCAGGGGTCCTTAATGAGCTGGCCCGTGCCGTGGCACTTGGGACAGGGGGCGGTGGAGACGAAGGAGAAAGAGCCGCCGCCCCGCTGGACCCGGACCACCCCCTGGCCGCCGCAGTCAGGGCAGGTCTCGGGTTTGGTGCCGTGGGCGCAGCCGCTGCCGCCGCAGTCGGGGCAGGGGTCGGAGCGGGTGAGGTTGATCTCCTTTTCACAGCCAAAGGCGGCTTCCTCAAAGGTGAGGGTGAGGGCCACCCGGAGGGATTCCCCCTTCTGGGGGCCGCCCTGCTGGCGGCGGGGACCTCCACCCCCAAAGCCGCCGAACCCACCAAAGCCGGAGAAGGCGCCGAAGAGGTCGCCCAGGTCCATGCCGTCGAACCCGCCGCCAAACCCTCCGCCAAAGCCGCCGGGGTTGAAGTTGGGGTCCACTCCCGCCATGCCGAACTGGTCGTAGCGGGCCTTTTTGTCCGTGTCGGATAGGACCTCGTAGGCCTCGTTGACCTCCTTGAACTTGGCCTCGGCGTCCTTGTCGCCGGGGTGGAGGTCGGGGTGGTATTCCTTGGCCTTTTTGCGGTAGGCTTTTTTGATCTCGTCGTCCGAGGCGGTTTTGGACACGCCTAAGACCTCGTAAAAGTCACGTTTTTGGTCTGCCATGTATGTGCTTCACCTCTTTAGAGGGAGTGTTGCGAACAGGGGAAGCGGGCGGGTCTGGGACCCGCCCCTACAGAGAAAGTGCCTGTGTAGGGGCCGGTTCCAAACCGGCCCGCCTGGTCATGTCCGGTTATTTGTCATCCCCATCAACGACTTCATAATCCGCGTCCACCACGCCGTCGCCGGGGGCGGCGCCGCCCATGTCGGGGCCGGGGGCCGCGCCGGCCTGGGCCTGCTGGTTGTAGAGCTTTTCAGTGATGGGATAGAACACCTTGGAGAGTTCCTCAGCGGCGGCCTTGATGGCGTCGGTGTCGGTGCCCTTCAGGGCCTCCTTGGTCTTGGTGAGAGCGGCGTCCACGCTGGCCTTGTCGGCGGCGTCCAGCTTGTCGCCCAGCTCGTCCAGGGCCTTCTCGGTCTGGTAGACCAGCTGGTCGGCGTTGTTGCGGATGTCGATCTCATCCCGGCGCTTGGCGTCCTCGGCGGCGAACTGCTCCGCCTCCTTCACCGCCTTTTCCACATCCTCCTTGGACATGTTGGTGGAGGAAGTGATGGTGATGTGCTGCTCCTTGCCGGTGCCCAGGTCCTTGGCGGAGACGTTGACGATGCCGTTGGCGTCGATGTCAAAGGTCACCTCGATCTGAGGGACGCCCCGGCGGGCGGGGGCGATGCCGTCCAGAGAGAAGAGGCCCAGCGTCTTGTTGTCCCGGGCCATCTCGCGCTCACCCTGGAGGACGTGGACCTCCACGGAGGTCTGGTTGTCGGCGGGGGTGGTGAAGATCTGGGACTTCTTGGCGGGGATGGTGGTGTTGCGCTCAATGAGCTTGGTCATCACGCCACCCAGGGTCTCCACGCCCAGGGACAGGGGGGTCACGTCCAGCAGCAGCAGGCCCTTCACGTCGCCCACCAGCACGCCACCCTGAAGGGCCGCGCCCATGGCGACGCATTCGTCGGGGTTGATCCCTTTAAAGCCCTCCTTGCCGGTGAGCTTCTTCACCATGTCCTGGACGGCGGGGATACGGCTGGAGCCGCCCACCATCAGGACCTTGGAAATGTCGCTGCCGGAAAGGCCGGCGTCGGACATGGCTTGCCGCACGGGGCCGGCGGTCTGCTCTACCAGATGGGCGGTGAGCTGGTCGAATTTTGCTCTGGTGAGGGTCAGGTCCAGGTGCTTCGGCCCGGTGGCGTCGGCGGTGATATAGGGGAGGTTTATGTTGGTGGAGGTGACACCGGAGAGCTCGATCTTGGCCTTCTCAGCGGCCTCCTTCAGCCGCTGCATGGCCACCTTGTCGCTCTTGAGGTCGATGCCCTCGGCCTTTTTAAACTCCTCGGCCAGGTAGTCCATGACGCACTGGTCAAAGTCATCGCCGCCCAGGCGGTTGTTACCCGCGGTGGCAAGTACCTCGATGACCCCCTCGTCGATGTCCAGGATGGACACGTCGAAGGTGCCGCCGCCCAGGTCGTAGACCATGACCTTCTGGGCGGTCTCCTTGTCCACACCGTAGGCCAGAGCGGCGGCGGTGGGCTCGTTGATGATGCGTTTGACCTCCAGCCCGGCGATCTTACCGGCGTCCTTGGTGGCCTGCCGCTGGGCGTCGGTGAAGTAGGCGGGGACGGTGATGACCGCCTCGGTGACACTCTGGCCCAGGTAGGCCTCCGCATCCGCCTTGAGCTTCTGGAGGATCATGGCGGAGATCTCCTGGGGGGTGTACTTCTTGGAATCGATGGCGACCTTGTAGTCGCTGCCCATCTCCCGCTTGATGGAGGAGATGGTGCGGTCGGGGTTGGTAATGGCCTGACGCTTGGCTACCTGGCCTACCATCCGCTCGCCGTCCTTGGAAAAGGCCACGACGGAGGGGGTGGTGCGGTTTCCCTCGGCGTTGGCGATGACGACGGCCTCGCCGCCCTCCATCACCGCCACGCAGGAGTTGGTGGTGCCCAAATCGATACCAATAATTTTAGACATAATATATTACCTCCTAATTTTTATTACGAATTTTGGAATGGGCTGTCACGCTTCCGTTGGACACGCTGCGGCCCCGCTTCCCGGCCCTTGGCAAAATGCCGCTGGGCTGCGCCCAGCCTGTTTTTGCCGTGCGGGCCGGCCCATCGTGGCCTGCGTGTCTACGGGTCGCGCTTCTAATTTGCCACGACCACCATGGCGTATCTTATGACGGTCTCGCCCAGCTTAAAGCCGGCTTGGTAAACTTCCTTGACGATATTTTCGCCCAGCGCCTCATCCTCTACGTGCATCACGGCGTTGTGGAGGTTGGCGTCAAAGCTCTGGCCCAGGGCGGGGATCTCCTCCACCCCAAGACCGGCCAGGGCCTTTTGGAGCTCCGCCATGGTCAGCTCCACGCCCTTGCGGTAGGCCTCGTCGGCAGTGTCCTGCTTCAGGGCCCGCTCCAGGTCGTCGTAGACGGGAAGGAGGGCCTTGACGGTGTGGGCCTTGGCGTCGCTCCAGGCGGATTCCTTCTCTCTGGCGGTGCGCTTGCGGTAGTTGTCATACTCCGCCAGCAGCCGTAGGTGCTGGTCATTGAGTTGGGCCAGCTGATCCTCCAGGGCTTGGAGATGTGGGTCAACCTCCGGGATGGGGGTCTCCGCCGGGCTGGTCTCTTCTGTCGTCGGCGGGGTCTCCGCCGGGGACGTCTCTTTCTGTTTGGCTTCCTTAGACATGGACTAGAAGTCCTCCTTTCGCTCGCTGGGGAGCTGGTTTCGTTCAAACAGCTGGGTCAGGCCACGGGCCAGATATTGGAGCCGGGCCAGGATGGAGGCGTAATCCATGCGGGTGGGACCCACCACGCCGATGACCCCCTGGGCGCCGCCGCCCATATCATAGGTGGCCAGGACCACGCTGGAGTCCTTCAGTGCCTCGTGGACGTTTTCCGGGCCGATGAGGACGCTGGTGCCTTGGGCCTGGGGGAGTGGAAAGGCCCCCAGATTTTCCGCCTGGGCCAGATAGGTCATCAGCGGCTGGGCCCGGGAGAGATCCTGATACTCGGGGTGGGACAGGAGATTGTCGATGCCCGCGGTGTGAACGCAGCGGCTCTGCTGTTCCTCCAGCACCTCCATGGCGAAGGAGACCACCAGAGAGATGAGCTCCATGGCCTCCCGTGCCGCTTGGGCGGCCATGTGGGCCAGCTGTGGGGTCATCTGGTCCAGGGTAAGGCCGGTGAAGGAGGCGTTTAAGAGGGTGGAGAGCATCTGGAGCTGACTCTCGGTGAGCTCATAGGAGAGGCGGAAGAGCTTGTTGGAAACGGTGTTTTGGTCGGTCATGACCACGGCGATGAAGGCGTTTTGGTCCACCATCAAAAGATCGAAGCGGCGGATGGTCACCTGCCGCGCGCCGCTGGTCAGGGCGAAGGCGGGGTAACGGGTGAGGCGGGAGACAATACGTCCGGCCTCGTCGATCACCCGGTCCAGCTCCCGCATCTTCAGGTGCAGGGCCTGGTTGAGCCGTTCGGTCTCCTGTACGCTCAGCCGGTGCTCCTCCATCAGGTCGTTGACGTAGAAGCGGTACCCCCGGGGGGCGGGGATGCGCCCGGCGGAGGTGTGGGGCTGCTCCAAGAGGCCCAGGGCCTCCAGGTCGGCCATCTCGTTGCGGATGGTGGCCGAGGAGACGTTCAGCCCTGAACGCTCCATGATGAGCTTGGAGCCCACCGGCTCGGCGGTGTCGATATACGTCTCGATGACCGCCCGGAGAATGCGTTTTTTGCGGTCGGATAAGTCCATGACGGTCACCTCCTTCATGCTGTTTGGGCCGGCGAACCCGGCCCTCTGCAAATTCTCGGCCTGACGGCCTCAAATTTACGCGCCTGCTGGCGCGTCCTCGCTCTCGTGGGTGCCCTCCGCTGCGAATACCAGCGGTTAGCACTCGCGTTTCCTGAGTGCTAACGCCATGCTACCACCAGTTGGGGGAATTGTCAATAGTTTCGGTTGTAAATTAAATGTGAATACGCGGGGAGGGCAAAAAAGGACGCTCCCATGGGAGCGTCCTTCGGATGTTTGGGATGACGGATCAGTCCAGCACCAGAGAGGGGGCGGAGTAGACCCGGCCGGCCAGCTCCTGGTTGAGGAGGTAGAGGCCCCGGGCATCGTCGCCAAAGAGCTCCATCTTGGTGATGAGGTCGGTGGAGTTCTTCTCCTCCTCCCCCTGCTCCTTGATGAACCAATCAAGGAACTGGGTGGTGCGGAAGTCGCTGGCCTTGACGGCGGCGGCGTAGATGGCGTTGATGAGGCTGGTGACGTAGCGCTCATGCTCCAGTCCGGCCTTCAGGGGGTCCAGCAGGGTGGCGAAGGTCTTGTCCGGCTTGGCGATGGCGCCCAGAGTTACGTCCTGGTCGTTGTTGTGGAGGTAGCGGTACATGAGCATGGCGTGGTCCTGCTCCTCCTTGGCCTGGATCTCATACCAGTTGGCGAAGCCGTCCAGCCCCTTCTTGGAGTAGAAGTTGGCCATATCCAAATAGAGATAGGCGGAATATAGCTCCTTGTTGATCTGGTCGTTGAGCAGCTCAAAAACGGTCTTATCCATAATAAAACACTCCTTTTCCACAGGCGTTTGCCTTGCTGGGAGAAAGTATAGCACATGGGTGGAGAATGTCAAGAGGACAAGGGGCGAGAAGAGACCTTGCACCGCCGTGGATCAGATCAGCTCGCTTTTTTTCATGGCCCGCTTGAGGGGCGGGGCGACGACGGCGGTGAAGATCACCTTGACCGCCTCGCCGGGGAGATAGATGAGGCACCCGGTCTTGACCACCGTCCAGACGTCCAGGCCCTTGCCCATGTAAACGTTCAGGATCAGACCCATATAGGGGGTACCGATGAGATACCCCGCTAAGATCCCCGCCCCTGCCGCCAGAGCGGTGCGCAGGGGAGAGGTGGAGTCCCCCAGCACCCACGCGCTCACCGCCGCCGTGAGGGGGAAGCCCAGGAGAAAACCGAAGCTGGGCTGGAAAATGTACCCCGGTCCGCCGCCCTGGGTGAAGATGGGCAGACCAACGAGCCCCAGGACCAGGTACACCGCCTGAGACGCCGCTCCCCATTTTGCCCCCAGCAGAATGCCCGCCAGAGCGGCCATCATGGTCTGGAGAGTGATGAAGGTAAAGCCCAGAGGGACCTTGAAGAAGCCGCACACGGCGGTGAGGGCGGCGAAAGCCCCGGTCAAAACCAGGGGACGGAGGTAAGAACGCTGTTTAGTAGACATAACTTGTAAACCTTCTTTCTATAGATTGGTTGACAATAGTGAGTATACCACAGGCGGAACAGCTTGTAAACCCTGTTTTTGGTCCTTGGTTGACAAGTAGAGGCGGGATGGGGTAAACTGGGAGCGCAAAGGTGGGAGGACATATGCTGAAAAACGATGTGTTGGCGGCGCTGAAGCGCGCAGAACGTTCCGTGTCCGGCGCGGAGCTGAGCAAGACGCTGGGAGTGAGCCGGGCGGCGGTCTGGAAGGCGGTGGAGAGCCTGCGCAAGGAGGGCTATGAGATCGAGGCCCAGAGCGCGGTGGGCTATCGTCTGACAGCAGAGCCTGACCGGCTGGATCCCGCCGAGCTGCGGCGGGACAGCGGTGTGGTGGGGCGGGAGGTCTTGTGTCTGGACACGGTGGACTCCACCAACGATGAGGTCAAGCGCCGGGCCATGGCCGGGGCGGCGCCGGGGCTGGTGGTCACCGCCGAGGCGCAGACGGCGGGGAAGGGCCGCCGGGGGCGGGGGTTCCAGTCCCTGGCGGGAAAGGGGCTGTACCTCTCCGTGTTCTTAAAGCCCGACGCGCCTTTGGAGCAGCTCAGCCAGCTGACGGCGTGGTCGGCGGTGGCCGTCTGCCGGGCCATTGAGTCGGTTTGCTCGGTGAAGCCTCAGATCAAGTGGCCCAACGATGTTTTGGCGGAGGGGAAAAAGCTCTGCGGCATCCTCACCGAAATGGGGATGGAGGCGGAGACCGGAGCCTTGGGCTATGTGGTGGTGGGTATGGGGACCAACGTGTCTCAGACCCGGGAGGACTTTGGGCCTGAGCTGGAGGGGATCGCTACCTCTTTGAAGATCTTAGGGGCGGAGGTCACCCGGCGGGCGCTGGCCCTGGCCCTGATCGCCCAACTGGAACGGCTGAACGCTGACTTTCCCCATGGCCGAGAGGCCTATCTGGCGGAGTATGAGAGGCGGTGCATTACCCTGGGCCGGGAGGTCAAGCTTATCCGCCCGGACGGGGAGGAACAGGTGACCGCCCAGGGGCTGACCGAGGACTTTCGGCTGGTGGTGTGCCGGGGAGACGGGAGTGTGAAGACCGTGTCCTCCGGGGAAGTGTCCGTCCGGGGCGTGCTGGGCTATCAATAAAATTTTTCCGCCCCATGCAGCATTTGGCGGAGCTCATACGTCAAATAAATGTCAGGAGGTGAAGAGATGGATTGGGAGATCTTTGTCAGGACCCATGCCAATGGCCTGTTCCGCACGGCTCTGGCCATTTTAGGTGACCACGCCGAGGCGGAGGATGCAGTCCAGGACACGTTTTTGAAGTATCTGGAGAAAGCGCCCAAGGACGTGGCCAACCCCGGCGGGTGGCTGACGCGGGTGCTGGTCAACGGCTGCAAGAGCCGTCTGCGGCTCAAATGGCGGCAGGTGACGGCCCTGCCCGAGGACCTGGCGGCCACGGGGCCGGAGCGCGCGGAGCTGGAAGAGCTTTGGCAGCTGCCCCCCAAGGACCGGGCGGTGATCCACCTCTTTTACTACGAGGGGTATTCTACCGCGGAGATCGCCGCCATGACCGGGGAGAAGGAGGGAACGGTTCGTTCCCGCATGTCCCGGGCCAGGGGGAAGCTACGCACCCTGCTGGAAGACGCTGTGTGAGGGGAGGGCAAACCGATGAAGGATTATGAGCGTTATATGAGCCGCCAGCGGCTGTCCGAGACGGGCATGGCCCGGCTGGTGAGGCTGGAGACCGAGCGCCCCCAGCGGGGCGAGAGGACCGGAAAGCAAGGAACAGGCCGCTCCGGGTGGATGAAATACGCGGGGCTGGCGGCGTGCTTGGTCTTGGCCGTGGGACTGCTGGCCAAGCCCGTGATGCGGGGGCTGGGCCAAATCGCGGGGCTGTCCGCCACCGACGGGCCCGTGGAGGAGCTGTATTTCCATGAGGTGGACAGCGTCCCCTTTACCGACCAGGCCATCGCCGGGGGGATGGGACTGCACACCCTGGAGCCGGCGGAGGCCGCGGCTATTTTCGGCTCCTCCCCCGACGACTTCGTGGGCTTTTTGGAGACGGTGGGGCTTCAAAACTTTGATATGGAGTATTACGCTATCGACATGGCGCACTATCCCTTGGACGTAGTACCCCAGGGAGACAGCGGCTACCGCTTTTTGATGAAGGGGGACTACCTCTCTCCCCGGGTCAAGCCGGACAACTGGGACGAGATCTCGGACATTCCCTGGGAGATGGCGGTGGCCGCGTCCAGTTTCTACCCCGCCAACGACGTGTGGCTGGAGATATGGGAGGGGCACAGCTATTTGGAGCAGGAAAACTGGGCCGCGCTGGAGACCCGCCCCTTCCACGGACACCAGGTGGCCGCCGCCCGGGACGCGAACACCGACTACTACGCCGCCGCAGCCTTTGATGTGGAGAGCGGCGGCAAGACCTACGGCGTGTTCTATTCGGTGGTCTCCTACGGCGAGGCCAACGCCCAGGAGCTGGTGACCAAAATGGTCTCCTATATCACCCAAAACGGGCTGTTCATCCAGGACCGGGCCGAGGCCCAGGTGAAGACCACGGGGCGGTATGTCATGGAGACAGATGTGGAGCCGCCGGTGGAGGGTATGCTGTACACGCCGGTGGTCAACTTCCGGGAGGACGGGAGCTGCGGGATTTTTGTGGACTACGTTTCGTCTCATATGTGTCAGAGCCGCTATCAGGTGGTGGGCGGCCAGGTGACAACGGACTGTAAACAGCACCACTATGTGTTTGATATCGTGGACGAAAACACTCTGCGGTTTGTGGGAGCGCAGTCCTCCGAGCCGGAGCGCTACGGCACCAGCCTGCCCAAGATCACCGACGGCGCGGTGTTCCAGTGGGAGGAGATCATCTACGATACGCCGCTGGATGACCAACGGGCGCAGTTGGAGGGAGACATCGTAGACGCCAAAGAGGGCGGCAATGTAAATGTATGGGTATGGGGCGACGGCACCCACCATTCCGAGCCGGAGCATCCTGTGGAGCCGACCCATCATGTAGAACCGACCCACCATCCGGAGCCGGAGCACAACGTGGAAGTGACGCACCACCCCGAACCGGAGCACTATTATGTGGAACCGACCCACCACCCGGAGCCGAGCCACCATATTGTTGGGATCACAGAGATCGACTGGACGGATGGACGGTGGATCGCGGATGACCAGTTTGTATCCAACCATCATTCCGACCACCACTAAGACAAGAAAATGGCCTCCGACGACTGTCGGAGGCCGTATTTTTTAGCAGGGCTTCTCTCTTAGAACTTGTTCTCGGGAGTCTTGTGGCTCTCGGGAGCGTCCTTCTTCTTGTTCTCGGGATTCTGCTGATTGCTCTGGTTGGTGGGATTCTGCTGGTTCTTGTTCTGAGAGTTCTGCTTGTTCTGATTCTGATCCTTCATGTCTCTCACCTCTTTCCGCGTTTTTAGTATCACCGCGCCGCGGCGGTTTTATCCCATGTGAAAAAATTTCCACCAAAGGGGTTGCCTTTTGACCACAAGATATGGTATACTGCTGGGTGTTGATTTACATAATTCCGCTTCCGACAGGATCGGAACGAAGGAGCGATACAGATATGAAGTGTCCATTTTGCGGCAACCCTGAGAGCAAGGTCATCGATTCCCGTCCCACCGACGAGGGGGACAGCATCCGCCGCCGCCGGGAGTGTCTGGTGTGCCGCAAGCGCTTCACCACCTACGAGACCATCGAGCGGGTACCCATCGTGGTCATCAAGAAGGACGGCTCCCGCCAGTCCTTTGACCGCAACAAGCTCATTGGGTCTATGCTGAAATCTTGCGAGAAGCGCAGCGTGCCTCTGAGCACTTTGGAGGCTATCGCCGACGAGATCGAGCTGGCCCTGCAAAACGACATGGCCAAGGAGGTCAAGTCCAGCGACATCGGCAACATGGTCATGGAAAAGCTCAAAGGGGTGGACGAGGTGGCCTACGTCCGCTTTGCATCGGTCTACCGCCAGTTCAAGGACATCAACTCCTTCCGCAAGGAGCTGAATAAGCTGTTTAAGGAGAAGTAAGGGCGGACCTGCGTGTCCGCCCGCGTTTCGGGCGCACACATAGGTGCGCCCCTACATTCTGGAATTGCGTTTCATATTTTCGCCGTAGGGCACGATGATTCGCCGCGCCGCACCCTTTGAATATACGGATTAATATTCATAATATAATGAATAATATACATTTCATTGGTGAATATCACCGCTAAAATGAAATGCAAGAGGAATGTTTATGCAAATTTTCCTCTTGCATTTTTTTGCGTGGAGTGGTAGACTTAGGTCAACTTCGATACATAGGAGGTCTTACCCATGGCAAACAAGGACATCAAGAAGGTCGTTCTGGCCTATTCGGGCGGTCTGGACACCTCTATTATCATTCCGTGGCTCAAGGAAAACTACAACGATCCCGAGATCATTGCAGTTTCCGGCGACGTAGGACAGGGTACAGAGCTGGACGGACTGGAGGAGAAGGCCATCAAGACAGGGGCGTCCAAGCTCTACATCGAGGACCTCACCGACGTGATGGTGGATGAGGTCATCATCCCCTCTATGATGATGGGGGCTAAGTATGAGGACTATCTGCTGGGCACCGCCTTTGCCCGGCCGGTGATCGCCAAGCGGCTGGTGGAGATCGCCCTCAAGGAGGGGGCGGACGCCATCTGCCACGGCTGCACGGGCAAGGGGAACGACCAGGTGCGTTTCGAGTTGGCCATCAAGCGGTACGCGCCGGGGATGAAGATCATCGCCCCCTGGCGGGAATGGGACATCAAGGGCCGGGATGAGGAGATCGACTACGCCGAGGCCCACGATGTGCCCCTGAAGATCAGCCGGGAGACCAACTACTCCAAGGACAAGAACCTGTGGCACCTGAGCCATGAGGGATTGGACCTGGAGGACCCGGCCAACGAGCCCCAGTATGACAAGCCCGGTTTTTTGGAGATGGGGGTCTCTCCCATCATGGCGCCGGACAAAGCGACCTATGTGACCATCGACTTTGTCAAGGGGGTTCCCACCGCTGTGGACGGGGTGGAAATGAAGGCTAGCGATATCATCCGCAAGCTCAATGAGCTGGGCGGAAAGAACGGCATTGGACTTTTGGACATCGTAGAGAACCGGCTGGTGGGTATGAAGGACCGGGGGGTGTATGAGACCCCCGGCGGCACCATCCTCTACCGCGCCCACGAGGTGCTGGAGATGATCACCCTGGACAAGGACACCAAGCACATGAAGACCAAGCTGGCGGTGGATTTCGCCGATCTGGTCTATAACGGCAAGTGGTTTACCCCCCTGCGGGAGGCGCTCAGCGCCTTTGCCCTGGATACCCAGAAGCACGTTACCGGGCAGGTGAAGCTGAAGCTCTACAAGGGCAACATCATCACCGCCGGAGTGACCAGCTCGGAGACCTTGTATTCCGAGAGCTTGGTGACCTTTGAGGAGAGCGACTACGACCAGAAGGACTCTCAGGGCTTTATCAACCTCTGGGGCCTGCCCGACACGGTGCAGGCGCTGAGAGAGCAAGGGAAGCTGTAATCGTGCGGGCGGGGCAAGCCCCGCCCCTACGGACACGTACGTTACCATAAGCGATGTAGGGGAGGGGCTTGCCCCGCCCGGAACAAGGAGCGATTTCCATGAAATTATGGGCTGGCCGTTTTCAAAAGGAAACGGATGGGCTGGTGAACGACTTTAACTCGTCCATTTCTTTTGACGCGCGGCTTTACAAGCAGGATATTGAGGGTTCCATCGCCCACGCCACCATGCTAGGGAAGCAGGGCATTATTGAGGCGCATGAGGCAGAAAAGATCATCGACGGACTCAAGGCCATCCTCCGGGATATCGAGGCGGGGGAGGCCGAGCTGACCGAGGACAGCGAGGACATCCACATGAATGTGGAGCGGCTGCTCACCGAGCGCATCGGAGACACGGGCAAGAGGCTCCACACCGGTCGGTCACGCAACGATCAGGTGGCGGTGGATTTCCGCATGTTCGTCCGTGCCGAGATCCCGGAGATCAAGGGGCAGATCCTGGCGCTGGAGACCGTCTTGGCAAACAAGGCCAAAGCCCATGTGGAGACGGTGATGCCCGGGTATACCCATATGCAGCGGGCCCAGCCCACTACCTTTGCCCACGTGCTCATGGCCTACGCCAACATGTTCCGCCGGGACGTGACCCGGTTGGAGGATTGTCTGGCGCGTCTGGACGAGTGCCCTCTGGGGGCGGGTGCGCTGGCGACCTCTACATACCCGGTGGACCGGTTTGAGACCGCCAAGCTCCTGGGCTTTTCCAGGCCCATGGATAACTCTATGGATGCGGTGTCCGACCGGGACTTCGCCTTGGAGTTGTTATCCGACCTGTCTATTTTGATGACCCACCTCTCCCGTTTTGCAGAAGAAATTATTCTGTGGTGCTCGTGGGAGTTTAAGTTTGCCGAGTTGGATGACGCATACTCCACCGGTTCGTCCATCATGCCCCAGAAGAAGAACCCCGACGTGGCTGAGCTGGTGCGGGGCAAGGCGGGGCGGGTATACGGCTCCCTCATCACCCTGTTGACAGTGATGAAGGGCCTTCCTCTGGCCTATAACAAGGATATGCAGGAGGACAAGGAGCCGGTGTTCGACGCCATCGACACGGTGAAGCTCTGCCTCCCGGTGTTTGCCGCCATGGTGGACACCCTCACCATCCTGCCCCGCAACATGGAGCGGGCGGCCCAGGTGGGCTTCATCAACGCCACCGACTGCGCCGACTATCTGGTCAAAAAGGGCCTGCCCTTCCGAGACGCCTATATGATCGTGGGGCGGTTGGTCAATCTCTGCACCAAGAGCGGAGACACGCTGGACACCCTCACTCTGCGGGATTTCCGGGCCATCTCCAAGTTGTTTGACGCTGACGTGTATCAGGCCCTTCAGCTCAAGACCTGCGTCAACCAGCGCAAGGTCTACGGCGGGCCGTCCAGGGAGAGCGTGGAGCGGCAGATCGCCAATTTGGAAGAATTTGTCGCCGCCCACCTGGGCACGGAGGGTTGAGGAATGGAGCTGTCGGCTTTGTTTAAAAGTGTGTTGGAGCAGGACCGCGCCGCTATTGTGCTGTGTGACCTGCAACACACTATTGTATATATGAACCCAGCCGCCACCGCCCGGTATGCCAACCGGGGCGGGGCGGCGCTGGTGGGCAGGAGCCTGCTGGACTGCCACGGCCCGGCCTCCAACGCCATGATCGAGCGGGTGGCGGCATGGTTCGCGGCGGACCGGAGCCACAACATCATCTACACCTACCGCAACGAGAAGGAAAACAAGGACGTTTACATGGTGGCCCTGCGGGCAGATGACGGAACGCTGATCGGCTACTATGAAAAACATGAATACCGTGCCCCGGAGACCATGGCGCTCTACGATTTTGGGGACTGACAGGGGGGAGTGCGCGTGAGCAAGCCCAAGGTATATATCGACGGGCAGGCGGGGACCACGGGACTGCAAATTTATGAGCGTTTGCAGGTCCGGGAGGACATCGACCTGCTGGTCATCGACGCGGACAAGCGCAAGGACGCCGCCGCCCGGCGGGAATGCCTCAACGAGGCGGATCTGACCATCTTGTGCCTCCCCGATGAGGCGGCCCGGGAGGCGGTGGCCCTTATCCAAAACGACCGCACCCGGGTCATCGATTGCTCCACCGCCCACCGGACCGCAGAGGGGTGGACGTATGGCCTGCCAGAGCTTTGGAAGCACCGGGAAAAAATCGTCTCCGCCAAGCGGGTGGCTAATCCGGGCTGCTACGCCACCGGAGCTATTGTCCTGCTTCGGCCCCTGATAAGGGCAGGCTTTCTGGGGGCGGACTACCCTGTCGCCATCCACGCCCTGTCGGGGTACACCGGGGGCGGGAACAAAGCCATCGGGCAATATGAGGCGGAGGACCGGCCCGCGGAACTTTCCAGCCCCCGGCACTATGCCCTGGGCCTTTCCCACAAGCACATCCCCGAGATCATGGCCCAGACGGGGCTTCACCGCAAGCCCATCTTCTGTCCCATCATCTGTGACCATCCCCAGGGGATGGTGGTGGCGGTCCCCCTGTTTTTGTCCTGGATGGGCGGGGTAGACCAAAGGCTCCTGCGCTCGTGCTACCAGCGGTATTATGAGGGGGAAAGGCTGGTTGACTTGGCCCCCGAGACCGTTCCTGAGAGCGGCTTTTTGGGCAGTAACACCTTTGCAGGGCGGGACGACCTGGAGATCGTTTTGCAGGGGAACGAGGAACAGGCGGTGGCCCTGGCCCGGTTCGACAACCTGGGCAAGGGAGCTTCCGGCGCGGCGGTGCAGAACATGAACCTGATGTTGGGCTTTGAAGAGACCAAGGGCCTGAATTTGTGATTGGCAACGGCCCGATGGGGACATCGGGCCCTATGGGACGAATGTAGGGCGTGACCACCGGCCACGCCGGGAACAGGAGGAAAACAAGGGTATGATAAAGGAGATCGTCGGCGGCGTGTGTGCCGCCAAGGGCTTTTCCGCCGGGGGAGTCCATTGCGGTGTGAAGGAGGGCTCGGACCCCGCCAAGAAGGATCTGGCCCTGATCCTGTCCGAGGTGGAGTGTCAGGCGGCGGCAGTGTACACCACAAACCGGGTGAAGGCCGCACCCATCTACGTTACCATGGAGCATCTGGAGGACGGGGTGTGCCGGGGGATCATCGCCAACTCGGGCAACGCCAACGCCTGCGCCCCAGAGAGCCATGAAAATGCTCTGGAGATGTGTACCATGGCGGCTACGGCTACCGGGCTGAAGGCCCAGGACTTCCTTGTGGCCTCTACCGGAGTCATCGGTCAGACTATCCGTCTGGCTCCTATCCAGGCAGGGCTACCCGGGCTGGCAAAGGAACTGGCTCGCAGTGCGGACGCCTCCGATGCGGCGGCGCAGGCCATCATGACCACTGACACGGTGAAAAAGGAAGTCGCGGTGGAGGTGGAGATCGACGGTAAGACTGTCACCGTCGGCGCCATTGCTAAGGGCAGCGGCATGATCCACCCCAACATGGGAACCATGCTCTGCTTCATTACCACCGACTGCGCCATCACCCATGAGATGCTCCAGGACGCGCTCCATGAGATCGTCCCCCGCACCTTCAACCGGGTCACCGTGGACGGGGACACCTCCACCAACGATATGTGTGTGGTGCTGGCCAACGGTTTGGCAGGCAACGAACAGATCGAGTGGAAGGATGAGGACTACACCGCCTTTGCAGCGGCGTTGCGGGCGGTGTGTGAGACGCTTGCCCGAGCCATTGCCGCCGACGGGGAGGGGGCCAGTCGGCTCGTCACCTGCATCGTCCACCACGCGAGAAGCGAAGAGAGCGCCGAGCGCCTTGCTAAGGCGGTGGTGGGGTCCGCTCTGGTCAAGGCGGCCATGTTTGGCGCCGACGCCAACTGGGGACGGGTTTTATGCGCCATGGGCTATTCCAAGGCTCCCTTCCGTCCTGAGTATGTGGATATCCGCTTCACCTCCGCCGCCGGGACGGTGGCGGTGTGCGAGAAGGGTACAGGGCTGGCCTTTGACGAAGACTTGGCCAAAAAGGTGCTCACCCAAGAGGAGGTCATTATTGACGTGTGCCTCAATGAGGGTCAGGAAATGGCCACCTGCTGGGGCTGCGACCTCACTTACGATTACGTAAAGATTAATGGAGATTACCGCACATGAGTGACTTTTCTAATATGGATCGGGCGCAGGTGTTGGTGGAGGCCCTGCCCTATATCCAGAGCTTCAACGGCAAGACCATCGTGGTGAAATACGGCGGCAACGCCATGGTATCCGACGAGCTGCGAGCAGCGGTCATTTCGGACATCGTTTTGCTGTCTCTTATCGGGGTGCGCGTTGTGGTGGTCCACGGTGGTGGGCCGGAGATCTCCGCCATGCTGAAGAAGATCGGGAAAGAGTCCAAATTTGAGGACGGCCTGCGGGTCACGGACGCGGAGACCATGGACGTTGTTCAACAGGTGCTGTGCGGCAAGGTGAACAAGGACTTGGTGGCGACCCTCAACCGCACCGGCGGCAAGGCTATCGGCCTTTGCGGCATGGACGGGGGCCTGTTCCAGGCGGTGAAGCTGGACGAGAAGTACGGGCGGGTGGGCAGCATCGTTCAGGTGGAGCCCGCCGCCGTAGCCGACTGCCTCAACGCGGGGTATGTCCCAGTGGTGTCCACGGTGGCCCAGGGGACGGACGAGGCGGTGGCATACAACGTTAATGCGGACACTGCCGCCGCCAAGCTGGCCATCGCCCTGGGAGCGGAGAAACTGATCCTGCTCACTGACGTGCGCGGCCTGCTCCGGGACCCCAAGGACGAGAATACTTTGATTCCTACCCTCCATCCCTCCGATGTGCCCGGCCTCATTAAGGACGGGGTCATTCAGGGGGGGATGATCCCCAAGGTGGACTGCTGCGTAGAGGCGGTGCGCTCGGGGGTGCGGGGGGCGCATATTCTGGACGGGCGCATTCCCCACAGCATTCTCATTGAAATGCTGTCCAACGCCGGCGTCGGCACCATGATCCAGTAAGGAGGGACCACAGATGGACTTCAAGACGTTGGAGGCTCTGGACAAGCAATATGTGATGCAGACCTATGCCCGCTTCCCGGTGGCCTTTGACCACGGAAGCGGCGCGACCCTTTATGACGTGGACGGGAAGGAGTATATCGACTTTTCCTCCGGCATCGGGGTCAATTCTCTGGGCTACGGCAGCGAGGATTGGGTCAACGCCATCGCCCAGCAGATCGTAAAGCTGGGCCACGTGTCCAACCTCTTTTACACTGCGCCCTATGTGGAGCTTGCTCGGACGCTGGTGGAGCGGGCGGGGATGAGTAACGCATTTTTTGCCAACTCCGGTGCGGAGGCCAACGAGGGCATGATCAAGCTGGCCCGGAAGTACTCCTTTGATAAGTACGGCAAGGGCCGGGGGACCATCCTCACTCTGCGCCAGTCCTTCCACGGCCGCACCATCACCACTCTGTCCGCCACGGGGCAGGACGTGTTTCACAATTACTTCTTTCCCTTCAACGAGGGCTTTCGGTACGCCGGACCTACCATGGAGGGGGTTGCGGAGGTGGCGGGCCACGATGTGTGCGCGGTGATGCTGGAACTTGTCCAGGGGGAGGGCGGCGTCCGTCCCATGGACCGGGCCTTTGTACACGATCTGGCGGTGCTGTGCGCCGAGCGGGACTGGCTGCTGCTCATCGACGAGGTGCAGACCGGAGTCGGGCGGACAGGGACCCTGTTTGCCTACCAGCAATACGGCGTCCTCCCCGACGCGGTGTCCTTTGCCAAGGGGATTGCCGGGGGCCTGCCCTTTGGCGGGATGATGGCAAACGAGAAGTGCCGGGAGGTGCTCACAGCGGGGACCCACGCCACCACCTTTGGCGGCAACCCCGTGTGCGCCGCCGCAGCCAAGGCGGTGCTGGACGCCCTGGATGAGACGTTTTTGGCCCATGTGAAGGAAAAAGGCGACTATTTACGCACCCGCATTGACGGTCTGCAATTGCCCGGCCTGGGCGGGAGCCGGGGCCTGGGCCTGATGATCGGCATTGAGGTGGCGGAGGGCTATGAGAACAAGACGCTGGCCCGCAAGCTGTTGGAAAACGGCCTGGTGGTCCTCACCGCCGGAGGCAACGTCCTGCGTCTGCTGCCGCCCCTGACCATCACCAAAGAAGAGATGGATAAGGGCCTGGCGATCTTGCAGAAGACGCTGGAAAATAAGGAGGAACAGGCATGAAGAAGGACCTTTTGAAGCTGCTGGATCTGTCCAGAGAAGACATTTTGCACATCCTGGACACCGCCGACCAGATGAAGTACAGCCTTAAGCACAACATCCCCCACCGGGCGCTGGAGGGCAAGACGCTGGCTATGATCTTTGAGAAGAACTCCACCCGCACCCGGGTGTCCTTCGAAACGGGGATGTACCAATTGGGCGGCCACGCCCTCTTTCTCTCGGGCAAGGAGAGCCAGATCGGCCGGGGGGAGCCTATTGAGGACACCGCCCGCGTCCTCTCCCGCTACTGCGACGGCATCATGATCCGCACCTACGCCCAGGACGAGGTGGAGACCTTGGCACAGTACGCCTCCATCCCCGTGATCAACGGCCTTACTGACTTTGCCCACCCCTGCCAGGTGCTGGCTGACCTGATGACCGTCCGGGAGAAGCTGACGAGGCTGGAGGGGCTGAAGCTCACCTTCATCGGTGACGGCAACAACATGGCAAATTCTCTCATTGTGGGCGCTTTGAAGTGCGGAATGAAGGCCGCTGTGGCCTGCCCCGAGGGCTACGACCCCGACCCCGCCGTGCTGGACTTTGCCAAGGGTTTTGGTAGTGATTTTACCCTTTGCCGCGACCCCAAGGAGGCCGCCGCGGACGCCGACGTGATCGTCACCGATGTTTGGGCCTCCATGGGTCAGGAAGAAGAAAAGGCCAAGCGGGAGAAGTCCTTTGCCGGAGCGTATCAGGTCAACGACGGCCTGATGAACCTGGCCCACGAGGGCTGTATGGTGCAGCACTGTCTGCCCGCCCACCGGGGAGAGGAGATCACTGCCGAGGTCTTTGAAGCCCACGCCGACGAAATTTTTGAAGAGGCGGAGAACCGCCTCCACGCCCAAAAGGCGGTCATGGCCCTGCTCATGGGCAGTCAGGGGCAGAGGGCTTAAAGGTACATACAAGAAGAGCGGTTCGGAAATATCCGAACCGCTCTTTCTTTCTATGCGCTTATTCCTCCGCCTCGGCCTTGGCCTCGGCGGTGACCTTGTCCTGGACGGGTTGAGGCGCGTCCTCGTAGCGGACAAAGGAGAAGGTGAATGACCCGCGGGACTGGGTCATGGAGCGAAGGTCGATGGCGTAGGTGTCCATCTCGGCCATGGGGACTTCCGCGTCCAGCACCTGGTTGCCCTCGCCGTCGGGGTTCATGCCCATGACGCGGCCGCGGCGCTTGGTGATGTCGCCCATCACGTCGCCCATGTAGCTGTCGGGGATGGTGACGTGGAGCTCCCCGATGGGCTCCAGGAGGACAGGGCTGGCCTCGGGCATGGCGGCGCGGTAGGAAATCTGGGCGGCGGTCTTGAAGGCAATCTCGGAGGAATCCACCGGGTGGTAGCTTCCGTCATAAAGGGTGGCCTTCAGGTTGACCACGGGGTAGCCCGCCAGGGGACCGTGGAGGACGGCCTCCCGGAGACCCTTTTCCACGGCGGGGAAGAAGTTCTTGGGTACAGCCCCGCCAAAGACTTCCTCGGCGAAGACCAGCTCTTCCTGCTCGGGATTGGGTTCAAAGCGGATCCATACATCGCCGAACTGGCCCGAGCCGCCAGTCTGCTTCTTGTGGCGGCCCTGCTTCTCCACCTTTTTGCGGATCTTCTCACGGTAGGGGACCTTGGGGGTCTTCAGCTCAGCCTCCACGTTGAAGCGGCTCTTGAGCTTGCTCACCAGCACATCCACCTGGATGTCGCCGGCGGCGTAGATGACCATTTGGTGGGTCTCGGCGTTGTTGACGTAGTAGAAGGAGGGGTCCTCCTCGCACATACGGTTGAGACCCTGGGCGATCTTGTCCTCCTGCCCCCTGGTCTTTGGATAGATGGCCACGGTGTAGCACGGCTCGGCAAAGGGGATGGGCTCGACCTTGACCACCTTGCGGGGCTCACAGAGGGTGTCGCCGGTTTTGAGCTTATCCATTTTGGACACCGCACCGATATCGCCGCAGCCCAGTTCCTTGACCTCTTCGGCCTTCTTGCCCTTGATGACGTAGAGGCGGCCCAGCTTCTCGGCCTCGTTGGTGCGGGCGTTGACCATGGGCATGTCCGGCTTGATGGAGCCGGAGAGGACCTTGATGTAGGAGTATTTGCCGTACTGGTCGGAGACGGTCTTGAACACATAGGCGGCAGGCAGCGCGCCGGGGGCGGCCACAAAGGCGTCTACCTGACCCTCGGCGTTCTCGGCCATAAGCGCATGGCCCTCCAGAGGGGTGGGGAGCATCTCCACGATGGTGTCCAGCAGCATCCGGGTGCCCAGGCCGCTTACGGCGGAGCCGCAGACCACAGGGAAGAGGGAAAGGTCCTTCACGCCCTGGCGCAGGCCCTGGAGCATCTCGGCGTAGGTGAAATCCTCGCCGGAGAAATACTTGTCCATGAATTCCTCGCTGGTCTCGGCGACGGATTCCTTCAAAGCGTCGTAAAGCTCGTCCAGGACGGGCTTCTTGTCTTCGGGGACTTCGATCTCAATGCGCTCGGCCTTGGGGCCGATCTCAAAGGCGCGCTTATGGAGCACGTCGATGATGCCGATGACCTTCTTGTTGGCGTCCCAGATGGGGGCGGCTACGGGAGCGATATTCTTGCCGAAGCGCTCACGCAGGGTCTCAAAGGCGGCGTTGTAATCGGAGTTGTCCTCGTCGGTCTTGGAGATATAGAGCAGACGGGGGAGCTTACGCTGTTCGCAGTATTTCCAAGCCTTTTCCGCCCCAACGCTCATCCCGGCCTTGGCGGAGCAGACGATGATCGCGGCGTCGGCGGCCTGAAGAGCCTCCACCACCTCGCCGGCGAAGTCAAAGCCGCCAGGGGTGTCCAGAATGTTGATCTTACAGCCGTTATACTCCACAGGGGCGATGGCGGTGGAGATGGAGGTCTGACGGCGGATCTCCTCGGGGTCAAAGTCGCACAAGGTGTTGCCGTCGGCAGTGTTGCCCAGACGGACGGTGCCGCCGGTGATGTAAAGCATGCTCTCTACGAGGGTGGTCTTGCCGTTGCCCGCGTGGCCCAGCAGGCAGACGTTGCGAATGTTCTGGACGGAATAGCTCATGTTGCCTCGCTCCTTCGTGTTCAAGTGGTAGTGCCAAAAACTATTAGTCATTATACACCAAAGAGTGCTGTCTGACAACTACTATTTTCGGAAAAATGCCAAATGAAATGAAAAGAGCGGCGTCGGGCACAGTTTGACGCTGCGCATACCCAGTCCAAAATTTGGGTATACTGCCCGTGATTGGAGGGGTTTGTGTGTTTATTGCCCTGTTTCGCACCGTAGTGCTT
This sequence comes from uncultured Oscillospiraceae bacterium, assembly GCA_910579775.1. Classification (GTDB taxonomy): domain Bacteria; phylum Bacillota; class Clostridia; order Oscillospirales; family Oscillospiraceae; genus MGBC124762. The sequence continues at coordinate 44,001 of CAJTUE010000010.1, forward strand.
TATCTTCTCATCATTTTGGGGATTCGGTTGATGGGCAAGCGGCAGGTGGGGGAGCTGGAGCCCAGTGAGCTGGTGTTTACCCTTCTGATCGCGGACTTGGCGGCGGTGCCCATGCAGGATTTCGGCATCCCGCTCAGCCGAGGGGTCATCCCCATCATTGCGCTGCTGTGCGTGACCCTGCTCCTGTCCATTTTTACGGTGAAAAGCATTCGGTTCCGGGCGTTTATCTGCGGAAGACCCAGTATCGTCATCAAAGACGGGAAGCTGTGCCAGCAGGAGATGCTCAAGAACCGCTTTACCTTGGACGAGCTTTCTGAGGAACTGCGGGTGCAAGGGTACAGCGACATTTCCAAGGTCAAGTACGCGATCTTGGAGACCAACGGGCAGTTGACGGTGCTTTTGAATGCGGAGGAACAGCCGGTGACGGCGGCGCAGATGGGTCTGACGCCCAAGGAGCCCGGTCTGCCCGCCATTATCATCAGTGACGGGCGGCTGCTGGAGGACAACCTGAAAAAGCGGGGATTGGACGACAAGTGGCTGGAAAAGCAGCTGGAACACAACCACGTGCGGCGGGTGAAGGATGTGTTCATCCTGTCGGTGGATGAGCAGGGGACAGTATTCTTTGCGGAAAAGGAGAAGAAGCGGTGAAAAAAGGATGGCTGGCGGTGGGATTGTTGGCGGCGATGGTGGCGCTGTCCTTGTGGCACGTGTCCGCCCTGGGCGGACTGACCGGCGACCTGGGGGAGCAGCTTCGCCGGGCAGAGAAACTGGCGGAGCAGGGGGATTGGGACAAGGCGGCGGAGCTCACCCGGGCTGCGTCGGAGCAGTGGGACGGCAGGGCCTTTTACCTCCACGTCACCCTGGATCATAAGACCGCGGACGATATTGCGGTGGGCTTTGCGGAAACGCTGGAGTTTTTGGAGTGGCAGGAGTCAGGGGAGTATTCGGCGGCCAACGCCAGGCTCATGGAGCAGCTCAAACTTCTGGGCGAGGTGGAACGGCCCAACTTGGAGAACCTTTTGTAAAGGGGGGCGGCTTCGCCCTTCTTTTTTGTTGCAAATCGTGGGTGGAGCCATTATAATGATAAATTGAATGATAAGCAATGGGGAGGTGTGGGCGCATGGTCATTCTGGGTATCGACCCTGGCTATGCCATCGTGGGCTTCGGTGTGCTGGAGAAGAGCCGGGGTTTGGACGCCCGGCTCTTGGCCTGTGGGGCTATCAACACCCCGGCGGGGCTGCCCCTTCCCAAGCGGCTTTTGCAGATCGGCAATGATATGCGTGCACTCATCGCCCAATTTTCCCCCGACGCCATGGCCATTGAGAAGCTCTACTTCGGCAACAACGTCACTACCGGCATCGGCGTGGCTCAGGCACGGGGGGTCATTCTGGCGGAGGCGGAGCGGGAGGGGCTGGCGATCTATGAGTACGATCCCTCTCAGGTGAAGTCGGCGGTGACGGGCTACGGCAAGGCGGAGAAGCGGCAGGTGATGGACATGACCAAGCGGCTGCTCCATTTGAATGCCGTTCCTAAGCCGGACGACGCCGCGGACGCGGTGGCCATTGCCTTGTGCCATGCGCGCAGCAGCACTTCGCTGCTGCAGAAGTAGGGGCGCGCGGTGTTCGCTGGAGGACGTGGGAGGATGACCGGCGGGCGGGGCAAGCCCCGCCCCTACGAAAGGATACGTGACCGGAGGCAATGTAGGGGAGGGGCTTGCCCCGCCCAAAACGTGAGCCGACGGGAACAGTCATAAGAAGGAGGTGAAGAAATGTATTATTATGTGAAGGGTGAGGTGGCCCACATTGCGCCCTATCTGGCGGTGATCGACTGCGGCGGGGTGGGCTACGCCTGCCGAACCACCCAGAACACTCTGTCCTATCTCAAGCAGGGCCAGCAGGCCAAGCTCTATACCTATCTCAACGTCCGGGAGGACGCCATGGAGCTCTACGGCTTCTATTCGGAGAGCGAGCTGAGCTGCTTCCAGATGCTGCTTGGGGTGTCCGGGGTGGGGCCTAAGGCGGCCCTTGCCATGCTGTCCGCCACCACCCCCGAGGGGCTGGCGGCCAGCGTCATCACCGGGGATGAGCGGGCCTTGACCGCCGCCCAGGGGGTGGGGAAGAAGATCGCCCAGCGGGTCATTCTGGAGCTGAAGGATAAGCTGGCCAAGGGCCAGCTGCCCACCGCCGGAGGGGAGAGCTACGGCGGCAGCGGCGTTACCGTCATCCCCCAGAACAAGGCAAGCGAGGCGGCGGCGGCGTTGGCGGTGCTGGGCTATTCCGCCCAGGAGGTGGCCCTGGCCCTCAAGGGGATCGATCTGGAGGCGCTTCCTCTGGAGGAGATCGTCCGTCAGGCGCTGAAAAAGATGGTCAAATAATTTTTGTTTGGAGGAAACCAAAATGAAAAAGCGCATTTTAGCTCTGGTACTGGCCCTTGTGATGGTATTTGCCCTGTGTGCCTGCAGCGGCGGAGGGAAGAGCGCCGCTGTCACCGTCACCGTCGTCCACGGGGACGGAAGCACTAAAGATTTTAACATCAAAACTGACAAGGAGATGCTGGGTGAGGCTCTGACCGACGAGAAGCTCATCGACGGCGAGGACGGTCCCTACGGCCTGTTCGTGAAGACGGTGGACGGGGAGACCGCCGACGACGCCGCCCAGGAGTGGTGGTGCCTTACCAAGGGTGGCGGCACGGTGAACACCGGCATCGACTCCACCCCCGTGGAGGACGGCGCGGCCTATGAACTGACCCTGATGACTGGGTGGGAAGAAACATAAAAGAGGTGAGACCCCTTGAGCATCGACTTTTCCGAGAGCGGCTTTGAGACCGAGCAGCCTCTGGTCGCCACCTCCCTCCTCCGCGAGGACGAGGGGGAGTACTCCCTGCGCCCCAAGACCCTTGGGGAGTACATCGGCCAGAGGAAGGCCAAGGAGAATCTGACGGTGTTCATCCAGGCGGCGAAAATGCGCAACGAGCCGCTGGACCATGTCCTGCTCCATGGCCCCCCGGGCCTGGGCAAGACCACCCTCAGCGGCATCATCGCCAACGAGATGGGGGTGAACATCCGTATTACCTCCGGTCCCGCCATCGAAAAGCCGGGGGACCTGGCGGCGCTTTTGACCAATCTGCAGGAGAACGACATCCTCTTTGTGGACGAGATCCACCGCCTCAACCGGCAGGTGGAGGAAATTTTGTACCCTGCTATGGAGGACTATGCCATCGACATCATCATTGGTAAGGGACCCTCCGCCAACTCCATCCGCCTGGACCTGCCCCGGTTTACCCTCATCGGGGCTACCACCCGGGCGGGGCAGCTCTCCGCCCCCCTGCGCGACCGCTTTGGAGTCACCCTGCGGTTGGAGCTCTATACCCCCGAGGAGCTGGCGCTCATCGTCAAGCGCTCGGCGGGTATTTTGGAGGTGCCTATCGAGGACGCGGGCGCCATGGAGATCGCCAAGCGATCCCGGGGCACCCCCCGCATTGCCAACCGGATGCTCCGCCGGGTGCGGGATTTTGCCCAGGTGAAGGCGGGGGGGATCATCACCCGCCAGGTGGCCGACGAGGCCCTCACCGCTCTGGAGGTGGACTGCCTAGGGCTGGACGCGGTGGACCGGCGGATGCTGCGCAGTATTATCGACAACTACCGGGGTGGACCCGTGGGGCTGGATACCCTGGCGGCTACCATCAACGAGGAATCGGTGACTCTGGAGGATGTGTACGAGCCCTATCTGATGCAGCTGGGCTTTCTCACCCGCACCCCCCGGGGCCGGTGCGTCACCGCCAAGGCCTATCAGCATTTGGGGCTGAACGTACCTGGCGGGTTTGGAGAGGGAATGGAGCAACTAACGCTGTGATTCTGACAAAAGGGGTTGGAAGCGATGGGTAAATTATTTGGAACAGATGGCATTCGTGGGGTGGTCAACGCCGGACTGGACGCCCAGCTGGCCTATCAGGTAGGCCTGGCTGCGGCGGCGGTGCTCCGCAAGGAGAAGGGCGGCGAGAGACCGGTGGTCACCATCGGCAAGGACACCCGCATCTCCTCTGATGTGCTGGAGGGCGCGCTGGTGGCAGGGCTTTGCTCCGCCGGGGCGGACGTGCTCCACCTGGGGGTGTTCCCCACCCCCGCCGTGGCCTTTGCCACAGTAGACAAGGCGGCCGACGCGGGGGTGGTCATCTCCGCCTCCCACAACCCCTTTGAGCACAACGGCATCAAGATCTTCAACGGCAGGGGCGTTAAGCTCTCCGACGCTCTGGAGAACGAGATCGAGGACATTATCCTGAACGGCGTGGAGGTCCCGGTCGTGACCCACGGGGACATTGGCAGGGTGACCTATCTGGACGCCAAGGAGCGGGAGCGGTATCTGGATCATCTGGTCTCTACCATTGACAGCGACCTGGCGGGGCTTCGCATTGCGGTGGACTGCGCCAACGGCGCGGCCTCCGCCACCGCCCCTGCTCTGTTTGCCCGCTTTCCCAAGCTGGACTGCGACATTTTCTATGCCGAGCCTGACGGCGTGAACATCAACAACGGCTGTGGCTCCACCCACCTGGAGGCCCTGCGGGAGCGGATGAAGACCGGGCGGTATGACCTGGGTCTGGCCTTTGACGGGGACGCGGACCGCTTTTTGGCGGTGGATGAGCTGGGAGAGCCTATCGACGGCGACCAGATTATGGCCATCTGCGGCAGCGATCTGATGGCCCGGGGGGAGCTGCCCGGTAATGCCGTGGTGGCCACCGTCATGTCCAATCTGGGCTTTCGGCTGTTCACGAAAGAGCACGGCATGAAGCTGGAGATCACCGATGTGGGCGACCGCAATGTGCTGGAGCGGATGCTGGAGAAGGGCTATGCCCTGGGTGGCGAGCAGTCGGGCCACACCATCTTTTTGAAGCACGCCACCACCGGCGACGGGCAGCTCTCCGCCCTTCAGCTACTACAGGTGCTGAAGAAGTCGGGCAGACGGGCCTCGGAGCTGGCGGCCATGTGCGCGGTCTATCCCCAGATGCTCATCAATGTCCCGGTGGCCGACAAGGCCGCCAAAGAGCGGATCATGGCTTCCGACGCTCTGGCAAAAGCGGTGGCCGGGACGGAGCAGAGCCTGGGAGACAGGGGCCGGGTGCTGGTGCGTCCCTCAGGCACCGAGGCGCTGGTGCGGGTGATGGTAGAGGCCGCTGAGGACGCCGAGGCTAGGGAGATGGCAGAGGCTTTGGCGAATGTCATAAAAAACCTCTGATTTTTGGCGGAGAATAAAATAATTTGCCCAAATCTCTTGACAAGCGGACAGGAAGTATAATATAATGTGCGAGGAACGGAACGAATGAGCGAAAAATATCCACTCTACTCCCGGGAAGCGGCCCGGGAGATTTCCGACGAGGTCCTGCTGCAAGGAGCCCGGGAAGGGGACAGGGCCGCGGAGGAAACACTGATTCTGCGCTATACCCGCATGGTCCGCGCCTGTGCCCGGCCGCTCTTTTTGGCGGGAGGGGACAGCGAGGATCTGTTGCAGGAGGGACTGCTGGGTCTGCTGGATGCCGTTCGGGAGTTCGACAGCCGCAGAGACGCCGCCTTTCCCACCTTCGCACGGGTGTGTGTTCAAAACCGCCTACGCTCCGCGGTGCGCAGCGCGGCGCGGGAAAAACATATGGTACTCAATGCCGCCGTGCCCTGGGAGGGGCAGGAGACGGCCGAGGGCGGGCAGGGGCCCGAAAACCCGGAGGATCTGGTGATCGCCCGGGAGGCGAGAAGGGAAGAACTGGCCAGGCTGGGCCGGGAGCTGTCCCCCTTCGAGCGGGAGGTGCTGGGGCAGTATCTGGAAGGACTGTCCTATGCGGAGATTGCCCGGGCCACCGGCAGGCCATCCAAGGCGGTGGACAACGCGGTCCAGCGGATCCGCCGAAAGCTGGGCGGCGCCAAACACGGCGACATCAGCGCAAGCTGATCGCACATATTCTATGTCCCAGCACGATCGGTTTTTCCGGGCCTGGGCAATCAAAGAGAGGGTTATCAGCATGTACGAAGACAAGACACTCATTTGCAAAGAATGTGGCCAGGAGTTCGTGTTCACCGCCGGTGAGCAGGAGTTCTACGCTGAACGCGGTTTCCAGAACGAGCCCCAGCGCTGCAAGGCTTGCCGCGACGCCCGGAAGGCCGCTGCCCGTGGTCCCCGCGAGTACTTCACCGCCACCTGTGCCTCCTGCGGCGGCGAGGCCAAGGTCCCCTTTGAGCCCAAGACTGACCGTCCCGTCTACTGCAGCGAGTGCTTTGCCAAGATGCGCGAGGAGCAGTCCGGCGCTCCCGTGGAGGAATAAACTCCGCTTCTTGAAGGACAAAGAACCCCCGACGCGTCATGCGTCGGGGGTTCTTTTGTGTGGGCGCGTTCTCCTGCGTGTCACGTTCCCATTGGACACATTACGCCTCGGCTTCCCTCCGACTCTGGTCAAATCGCGTGGCCTTATGGCAACTTACCAATTTGACCGTCGCTCCAGTCCATCCGAGGCTATGTGTCTATGCTTGCGCTTCTAAGAATCGGTGGAGCAGCGCGGCGACCTGGGCACGGGAGGCAATGCGCTGGGGATGGAGCTTGCGCTCCTGATCCCCCTGGAGCAGACCCTGGTCTACCATCCAGTTGGTGCCCTCGGTGGCCCAGGAGGAGACGGAATTTCCGTCAGGCATTCCGGCCAGGTGGAAATTGTGGGCGGCGGAGGCGCCATAGCGGAGCTTGGCATAGTTGTAAAGCATGGTGGAAAGCTCCTCCAGGGTCAGGGCCTTGTGGGGGTCCAGGCCGTCGCTGATCCGGTTGGTCACCGCCCAGCGGTGGCCCTTAATGAACCAGGTTTCTTTCCCGGAAGGGGTGGTGTCCTCCCCGTCAAGCCGGGCCAAAACGGTCATGAGCATCACCCGGGTCATGGAGCCGTCGGGATCGAAGCGGTCGCCGCCCACGCCGTTGAACAGATGGTTTTGCGCGGCGTAAGCGACGTCAGCGGCATACCAGGCGTCGGCGCTGACGTCGGAAAAGCCTGTCCCCGTGGCGGGCTGAGCAGGCTGGGTGGGGTCGGTGGGCTTGACCGGCTCGGCGGATTCGCCGGGGACGAAGAAGTCTACCTCATAGGAAAACCCGGCGTCCCGCCCCTCCGGGGTCCGCAGACCGTTGATGGTGACGGTGTACTTGCCGCGGTAGGCGGAGGTGTCCAACTGAGGGCGGAAGATGATGCAGTTGGAGACCCCGTAGTTTCCGGTATCTACGGCCAGATAGGCCCCGGCGTCGGCGGCGGCATAGCTCCGGCTGCCCTCCAGGATCCAGGCTGTGGCGTCGTCACGGGTGAGGGTGACGGTCAGCTCCGACAGGGCAGGCACGGCGTATTTCTCCGGGTTCAGAGAAACGCTCCAGGCCTGGTCCTTTTGAAACAGCGTGGCGGGGAAGGCCCCGGAGGCGGGCCAGGCAATAAAGTCGTAATCCCCCGTCTTGCCGCTGTGATCAAGGGCCCAGAGGGTGGCAAAGTGATAGGAGCGTCCGCCCGGGGTCTTGTCGCCGGGGGCGAAGCCGAGGCCGGTCTTGCCCATGTCGGGGCTCAGCACCCAGCGGCGGTGGCCCAGCATGGGGAGGTTCCCCCGGTCCGAGTCGTCCATGAAGGCGTCTACCGCCTGGGGCAGGGTGGCGTTGGCGCCCATATAGAGATTGGAGCTGGAGGTGGCGTTCAGGCCCCGGCGGTAGAAGTCCTCGTCCATGTCCTCGGGCCGGTCCGGGTGGTGGGACAGGTCACCGTGGGCGGCCAGCAACACCGCGCCATACTGGGCACGCTGGGTGAGCTCCTGGTCCAGCGTCACAGGCTCCAGCCCTGCCAGACGGCGGATGAGAGTGAGACGGCCCAGGGCGGCTTGAAGGGCGGCCTCGGACACCTTCCCCTCCGCGTAGGGAGCCTTGGAGGATGGGGCGGTCACCAGGGCGTCTCCGGCAAAGCCCAGGGGATGCTCCTCCAGCAGCTGGGCGATCTGCTCCTTGGACAGCTTAGGCAGGGAGGCCAGTCCGCTGGACTTGAGGGGCAAGGAGGAGTTCACCCCCGCCGCCAGGGCAGGGGTGAGAAGAAGACAAATGGAGAGCAGAAGACAGAGAAGGCGTTTCACAGGCGTCACTCCTTTGTACCGCCAAGACAGAAGGGACGGTTCTCCTGTCGGGTCCTATCCGACAGGAGAACCGTCCCTCGGTCTTGGCTTATTGCGATACGGTGTAGTTGGGGGCTTCTTTGGTGATATACACATCGTGGGGATGGGATTCCCGCAGACCGGCGGCGGTGATCTGGGTGAAGCGGGCCTTCTGGCGCAGCTCGTCAATGGTGGCGCAACCGCAGTAGCCCATGCCGGCCCGCAGGCCGCCCATGAGCTGGAAGATGGTGTCGGAGACCGTTCCCTTGTAGGGCACCCGGCCCTCCACGCCCTCGGGCACCAGCTTTTTGTTGTTCTGCTGGAAGTAGCGATCCTTGGAGCCCTGGCTCATGGCGGCCAGGGAGCCCATGCCGCGGTAAACCTTGAACTGGCGGCCCTGGTAGACCTCGGTGTCCCCGGGGGACTCCTCACAGCCCGCCAGCAGCGAACCCAGCATGACCACATTGCCGCCGGCGGCAATGGCCTTGGCCAGGTCGCCGGAGAACTTCACGCCTCCGTCGGCAATGATGGGCACATCATACTCGGCGGCCACCTTGGCGGCGTCGAAAATGGCGGTGATCTGAGGCACGCCGATGCCTGCCACCACCCGGGTGGTACAGATGGAGCCGGGGCCGATGCCGATCTTCACGCAGTCCGCCCCCGCCTCGATGAGAGCGCGGGTGCCCTCGGCGGTGGCTACGTTGCCTGCAATGACCTGCACGTCGGGATAGATGGCCTTGATGCGGCGCAGGCAGTCGAGGATGTTGTGGGAGTGACCGTGGGCGGAGTCCAGGCAAAGCACGTCTGCTCCCGCATCTACCAGCGCCTTCACCCGGTCCATCACGTCGGCGGTGACGCCGATAGCCGCGCCCACAAGCAGACGGCCCTTGGCATCCCGGGCAGAGTTGGGGTAGACCTGGGCCTTTTCGATGTCCTTAATGGTGATAAGTCCTTTGAGGCGGCCCTCGCCATCTACGATGGGGAGCTTTTCGATCTTGTGGCGGCGGAGGATCTCACGGGCCTCGTCCAGGGTGGTGCCCTCCTGGGCGGTGACCAGGTTCTCCTTGGTCATCACGTTGTCGATAAGCTGGGACATGTCCGTCTCAAACTTCATGTCCCGATTGGTGATGATGCCGATGAGCCTTCCGTTGTCGCAGATGGGCACGCCGGAGATGCGGTATTTGGCCATCAGCTCGTCCGCCTCGGCCAGAGTATGACCGGGAGCCAGCCAGAAGGGGTTGGTGATCACGCCGTTTTCACTGCGCTTGACCATGTCCACCTGCTCGGCCTGGGCGCCGATGGACATATTTTTGTGGATGATGCCGATGCCGCCCTCCCGCGCCACGGCGATGGCCATGCGGGATTCGGTCACCGTGTCCATGGCGGCGGACATCAGGGGGATGTTGAGGGTGATGCGCTTGGTGAGGCGTGTGCGCAGATCCACGTCCGCGGGAAGCACGTCACTCTCCGCGGGGATCAAGAGCACGTCGTCGAAGGTGAGGCCCTGCTTGCCGAACTTCTCTTCAAAATCTGCCATGGCGATCTCTCCTTTATGTCAAATATGAAAATTTTATCTATTTTAATCTGAATGGGGAAGGATGTCAAGGGGAACTTTTACCCGCCCAGCCGCAGCAGTCCGGTAAAGCGGGCCTCTCCCCCGGCGTCCTCTCCGCTGACCAGACCCGTGCCGTCCTGCAAGCCGCCCCTGAGGGTCAGGACCTCCCCGGCGCGGCATTCCTTGAGGTAGTTGAGCTGCAGCTCGGTGACGAAGGCCCGGCCGGGGGCGGCGTGGAGGGCCAGGGTGTCGCAGAGCAGATCGGCGTAGCGGGTGTTGTTCACGTGGCCGTTCACGTCCAGGTCACTGTAGTGGAGGGCACGGCGCTCCACCTCGGGCAGATCGGAGGGAAGCCGCAGGGCCCGCAGCCGGGTGGTCCGGTTCAGACTGCCCCCGTCGGTACCCTGGAGCTCGGGAAAGGCGGACATCCGGGCCAGGGCGCGGGTCTCCATGTCCGCCAGCACCCAGGCGGCCAGAGCCTGTCCCACCGGCCTTCCGTTCAAAATAAGGTCGGTGTCCCGGTACATCACCGCGCTGTCCCCGCCCCGGTGCCAGGTGTGGAGCTCCAGCGCGTCATGGACGCGCAGAGGACGCTCCAGGGTGAACTGCACCCGGGCCAGCAGCCAGGTGTGGCGGTACTTCTCCATCATTCGGGGGGTGGCCCCGCCAAAGTTCTCGGCAGCCAGTCCGGCCACGTCCTGAAGGTAGCCCAGCACCGCGCTGGGGCGGCAGAGGTCAAAGCAGTCCAGATCCCGGGTGTCGATGTGGTAGGTGTGGCGGTAAGAGCAGGACACGCAAACGCCCCCTTGTTGCAGTTTCCTACATTATACCGCCAACGCGCACAAAAGTCCAAGCACATAATTTCCAAATTTAGCGGGAAACTATGGCTACGAGATGGGAGTTGAGACAAAATGGCAAAACGATTGGGGCGGCACACGGTGGCCCTGGAGAGCGGTGCGGTCATCGCCGCCCACGCCTGTGTGGGCGGTAAGAAGGAGGGGGAGGGGCCGCTGAAGCGGCACTTCGACTACCTCACCGCCGACGACACCTTTGGAGAGAAGACCTGGGAAAAGGCGGAGCAGCGGTGCCAGAAGCTGGCCACCAAGCTGGCGCTGGAAAAGTGGGGCAGAGAGCAGAGCGCGCTGGATTACCTGCTGGCGGGAGACCTTCTGAACCAGTGCATCTCCTCATCCTTTGCCGCCCGGGGCTCCGACGTGCCCTTTTTCGGGCTGTACGGGGCGTGCTCCACCATGGGAGAGAGCTTGTCCCTGGCGGCGCTGCTGTTGGAGTCGGGTGCGGCGGACGCGGTGGGGGCGGTCACCTCATCCCACTTTTGCACCGCCGAACGGCAGTACCGCACCCCCCTGGCCTATGGCGGACAGCGTACTCCCACCGCCCAGTGGACCGCCACAGCGGCAGGCTGCTCCATCCTCGCCAAGGACGGAAGAGGGGTGAAGGTCACCCACGTGACCACGGGGTGCATCGTGGACAAGGGGATCACCGACGCCAACAACATGGGGGCGGCCATGGCCCCTGCGGCGGCAGATACGCTGGTGGCCCACTTCAAGGAGACGGGGCGGGAGCCCAGCTATTATGACCTGGTGGTCACCGGCGACCTGGGCCAGCTGGGACGGGAGATCCTGCTGGAGCTGACAAAGGAGGACGGGGTGGACCTCTCCGGCGTCCACAACGACTGCGGCCTGCTGCTCTATGACCGCACAGCCCAGGACGTCCACTGCGGCGCGTCGGGCTGTGGCTGCGCCGCCAGCGTTTTGAACGGCTACCTTCTGCGGCAGATGGAGGAGGGGGTCCTGCGGCGGGTGCTGTTCTGCCCCACCGGAGCCCTGCTGTCCCCCACGTCCTCCCAGCAGGGGGAGTCCATCCCGTCCATTGCCCACGCGGTGGCGTTGGAGGTGTGAATATGGAGTATTTAAAGGCATTTTTGTGCGGCGGTGTACTGTGCGTCATCGGCCAGCTTTTGATCGACAAGACCAAGCTCACCCCTGCCCGCATTTTGACCGCCTATGTGGTCTCGGGGGTGTTTCTGACTGCCATCGGAGTATACCCAAAGCTGGTGGAGTGGTTCGGCTGCGGCGCCACCGTGCCCCTTACCGGCTTCGGCTATTGCCTGGCCAAGGGGGTGGCCCGGGCGGTGGCGGAGGAGGGCTGGCTGGGGGTGCTCACCGGCCCCCTCACCGCCACGGCGGGAGGGATCGGCGCGGCTATCTTCTTCGCCCTGCTGGTGGCGCTGCTCTGCAAGCCCAAAAGCAAGTCATAAAATGAGCAAAGGGACGGCTCGTTTGAGCCGTCCCTTTTTGGACGGAATGGCAGGACACCGGAGGGCGCCCGCGAGAGCGGGGACGCATCGGTCCGAGCATTATAATGACGGTCTGCCAAGACCGTGCATAAAGCCGTTTAAGGCGGGCGACAAAACATCGGCGGCCACCACGGTGTTTTTGTAGATCAGCAGAGAGACCTGCACCCCCTGTTCGCCGGTGGGGTAGTTGAGGATCTGGTAGGTATACCGCTTTACCGTTTTGCCGGCGTATTTAGCCAGATCGAAGCCCTGGCTGCGCTGAAGGGCTAAGTAGTCGTCGTACTCGCTGCCCATCTCCTTGGGGATGAGCAGCTCCTCCACCGCCAGGGGCTCCTGATTTACCAGCCAGCCGTAGTCCTCCAGATAGGCCAGGCGGTCCTCGGCGGTGCGGACACCCTTGGGGGAGATGACCTCCCCGGCGGCAGCGGTAGGGCCGCCCCCCAGGGCGGTGGTCACCAGCACCAGAGCGCAGACGAACACAGCCACGGCGCCCATGGCGGCCAAGCGTCGGCGGGGAAGCTTGATGGCGCGGATCATCATAACAAAGTAGGCTCCTTTCTGTGGGGCGGATGGGAAAAGTCTCTGGAAAATGTGTATGAGGGTATGGTATACTATATGCGTGAAAAAAACGCTCAAAGGGGGTCGAGAGAGGATGGAACGGCTGGACAAGCGTCTGTCAGCGGCGGGCTATTCCCGCAAGGAGGCTGCCGTCCTCATCCGGGCAGGGCGGGTGAAGGCGGACAGCGCGGTGGTCACCGTCCCAGAGACCAAGCTACCTGGCGCGGCGGTCCTTACGGTGGACGGCGTCCCTCTCAGGGAGGGCTTTTTGTACATCATGCTCCACAAAAGTGCGGGGGTGGTCACCTCCACCGAGGACCCCTGGGAGCGGACGGTACTGGACCTGCTGCCTGAGGAACTGCGCCGCCGGGGGGTGTTTCCGGTGGGGCGGCTGGACAAGGACGTGACCGGTCTGGTTCTGCTCACCGACGACGGCCCCCTGGGTCACCGCCTCACCTCTCCCCGGCATCATGTGGACAAGGTCTACCAGGTGACGGTGGACGGCGTATTGACCAAAGAGGACGAGGCGGCGCTGACGGCGGGGCTGGTGCTGGGCGACGGCCTGCGGTGCCTGCCTGCCCGGTTGGAGCGGACCGGGCGGGGAAACGTGGCGCTACTTACCCTCCGGGAGGGGAAGTATCATCAGGTGAAGCGGATGATGGCATGCCTGGGCAAGCCGGTGACCGCCCTGAAGCGGCTTGCCATGGGACCGCTGACTCTGGACGAGAGGCTGAAGCCGGGAGAGTGGCGGCTCCTCACCAAGGAAGAGGTGGCAAAACTAACAAAAAATGCCTGAGAAAAGAAATTCGGCATTTTCCACAAAAATTTTGGCTTGACCCCTTGTATTTGCGGGGCGAATCCAGTATAATGGTGACAGTACCTTAAAATGGCCCCGTCTCTCCGACGCGGACGGGGGGAGAGACCCAGGAAAAATAGGAGAGGGTAGGTGTTTTTATGTCCAGCCGGATCTTCCAAAGCGTGATCTCGCAGATGAAGGACTGCACCAAGCTGCCGTTGGGCGTGGTAGATGCAGAGGGGACGGTGGTGGCCTGCACGGAGCCTGCCCTGGTGGGTCAGCATTGGCCCCAGGTGGCGGACGCCATCAACCGCCATGAGGGGATGTATGTCGCGGTGGACGGCAAGCTGTTCCGTCCTCTGGCGGGCCGCAGCAACCTCTACGATTTCGCCGCCTTTGTGGTGGGGGAGGGTGACGTGGCCCAGAGCTACTGCGCCCTGGCGGTGGTGGCTCTTAACGGAGCCAAGTCCTTCTATGAGGAAAAGCACGACAGGGCCTCCTTTGTGAAAAACATCATTACCGACAATATCATGCTCGGTGACGTGTACCTCCGCGCCCGGGAGTTGCACTTTCCGCCTGAGGCGGTCTGGGGCGTTTTCCTGGCGCGGCCCACCGAGGAGAGCAACCCCGCGGTGCTGGACGCCATCCAGGCGCTGTTCCCTGACCGCCAGAACGACTTTGTCCTCTCCATCACCGAGACGGACATCGCCATCGTCAAGATGCTGGAGCCGGGGGCAGACACCAAGACACTGTACGCCCTGGCCACCGAGATGCTGGAGCACGTGGAGGAGGAGTTTCACGTAAAGTGCGTCATCGGCATCGGCACCCTGGCCACCCATCTGCGGGACCTGGCCCGGGCCTATAAGGAGGCGGGGGTGGCCATTGAGGTGGGCAAGGTGTTCAACACCGAGATGTCCATCATCAACTACGAGAATTTGGGCATTGGGCGGCTCATCTATCAGCTGCCCACCACCCTGTGCGAAATGTTCCTCCAGGAGGTCTTCAAGAAGAACCCCATCGACTCCCTGGACCAGGAGACCTTGTTCACCATCAACAAGTTCTTCGAGAACAATCTGAATGTGTCCGAAACCGCCCGAAAGCTCTTCGTCCACCGCAACACCCTGGTGTACCGGCTGGAGAAGATCAAGAAGCTCACCGGCCTTGATCTGCGGGAGTTTGACGACGCCATCACCTTCAAGGTGGCGCTGATGGTCAAGAAATACTTGGTATCCAGAGGGATCGACGGATAAGCGGGGAGGCGCCCATGGTACGGCTCATCGACGTGACCAAGATCTATGAAAACGGCAGCGAGGCCCTGCGCAATGTCTCTTTCCGCATTGACGACGGGGAATTTGTATTTCTGGTGGGGCCCTCTGGCTCTGGGAAATCCACTGTGACCCGCCTGCTCACCGCAGAGATCGCTCCCACCGACGGCCGGGTGATCGTCAACGGCCACAACCTTAACAACATCAAGCCCTCCAAGGTGCCCTACCTGCGGCGTACCCTGGGGGTGGTGTTTCAGGATTTTCGCCTGATCAAGAAAAAGACGGCCTGGGAGAACCTGGCCTTTGCCATGCGGGTGGTGGGGTCCTCTCCCCGCTCCATCCGCAAGCGCATTCCCTATGTGCTGGAGCTGGTGGGACTGGAGGACAAGGCACGGGAGTTTCCCACCCAGATGTCCGGCGGAGAGCAGCAGCGCCTGGCCATCGCTCGGGCGTTGGTGAACAATCCACAAATGATCATTGCCGACGAGCCGACAGGGAACCTAGACCCTGCCCGGAGCGTCGAAATTATGGAGCTTCTCTCTCTGATCAACGAGCTGGGCACCACCATGCTGGTGGTCACCCACGAGAAGGAGCTGGTAGACCGGCTGGGCAAGCGGGTCATCTCCATTGAGGGCGGACACATTTTAAGCGACGAACAAGGCGGATATTATCATTATGAGCAACATAGACAACCAGATGGACAAGGAACAGGGCCAGACGACGCCGCAGACAAGGCGTGAGATCGACCGCCGGAGGATGGCGGGCCCCAGCCGGGTGGCCAAGAAGAGCCGGGGCTGGAATTTAGGCTATTTTCTGCGGGAGGGCTTTGTGGGCATCTTCCGCCATGGTCTTATGTCCTTCGCGGCGGTGGGAATGATCGTGGCGTGCCTGTTGATCATGGGCACGTTTTCTTTGGTCGCGGTGAACCTGGACCAAAACCTCCAGGCCCTTCAGGCCCAGAACGAGTTTTCCGCCTATGTGGACGACAGCTATACCCTGGAGCAGGCCCAGGCCCTCCAGAGCGGCATTGCAGCGCTGGACAATGTTCGTGAGGTGGAGTTCGTAGACCGGGAGACGGTGCTGGCGGACTTTCAGGCCAAGCGGCAGGGGGAGAGCGAGCTGTTTGACCTGCTCCCAAGCGATACCTTCCAGCACCGCTATCAGATCCACGTCAACGACATCTCCCGTCTCCAGGAGACGGTGAACGCTGTGGGCCAGGTGGCCGGCATCGCGGAGACCTCCGCCCGCATCGAGATCGCTGAGGGCATGGTGACCATGCGCAACGTGGCCGCCGGCGTGGCGGTGATCCTCATGGCCGTTTTGGTGGTGGTGAGCCTCTTTATCATCGCCAGCACCCTGCGCCTGGCCACCTTCTACCGCCGGGACGAGATCGCCATCATGAAAATGTGCGGCGCCACCAACGGCTTTATCCGCTGGCCCTTCATTGTGGAGGGGGCGTTGCTGGGCCTCTTTGCGGCCCTGGTGGCCTTCGGCCTGCAGTGGTGGCTCTACAGCCTCATCTCCAACGCCATGGCCTCCGGCGGTCAGCTGGGCTTTTTGGTGGTCATGGCCTTCCAGAGCCTTTGGAAATACGTCCTGGCGGTGTTTGCCGTGGCGGGACTGGTCATCGGTATTTTAGGCTCCCTGCTGGCCATTCGTAAATTCCTGCATGTGTAAAGGAGGCGGCGTTTTGTGAAACAGACCCCGAAGAAGAGCCGCCGCCAGCGGCTCACCGCGCTGATCGCCTGTTTGATGGCGCTGTTGCTCGTCCTGCCCATGGTCATGATGGTGTTGGGCAACGTTTTTGCCGCCCAGGGCGCGTCGGTGGGCACCATCCAAAGTCAGATCAACTCCCTGAAGAGCAAGAACAAGGACCTGGCATCCCAGAGGTCCAATTTGAAAAACGAGCTGAAGGGCATCCAGGCGGACAAAAACGCGGCGGTGAACAAGCGCAAGAACCTAGAGCAGCAGATCAACTACCTCCAGGAGGAGATCGACAACCTATCCGCCCAGCTGGAGCAGTACGCCGCCCTTATCGTGGAGAAGGAGCAGGAGGTGGCGGACAACGAGGCCCGGGAGGCGGCCCAGTTCGCCCTCTTCCAGAAGCAGTGCCGGGCCATGGAGAAGGAGGGCACGGTGACCTACTGGTCTATCCTCTTTGCCGCCGACAGCTTTTCCGATCTGCTGGACCGGCTGAACACTATCAACGCCATTGCCGACTATAACCAGGGGGTCTGCGACCAGCTCCAGGCCGCCCGGGACGCCCTTCAGCAGGCCAAGGCGGAGCTGGAGCAGGCCGAGGCGGAGACCGAGGCCGCCCGTACTCAGCGGGAGGTGGCCCAGACCGAGCTGGAGGGGCAGAAGGCGGAGGTCCAGACCCTCATCAAGGAGATCGCCGCCAACGAGCAGGCCACCAAGGCGGAGATCGACAAGCTGGAGCAGGCCGCCAAGGAGCAGGACGCGGAGATAGCCAAGCTGAACAAGGAGCTGCAGGCGGCCATTGAGGCGGCCCGGAAAAGCTCCAGCAACAAGTATCAATTCGACCCCGGCACCGGGTTCTATTGGCCTCTGCCCAAGGAGCGGGTGAGCGTCACCTCCTTCTACGGGCCCCGTTACCACCCCATCACCGGAGAATATCACAACCACTCGGGCACTGATATCGGCGCCTACGCGGGCACCGAGATCTACGCTGCCCACGGCGGCGTCGTCCTCACCTCCGCCTACCACTACTCCTACGGCAACTACGTGGTCCTCAGCCGAGGCGACGATATCACCACCCTCTATGCCCACATGTCCAAGCGGGCGGTGAAGGTGGGGGATGTTGTCAGCCAGGGCCAGGTCATCGGCTATGTGGGCTCCACCGGCTCCTCCACCGCCCCCCATCTCCACTTTGAGGTGCGGGTGAAGAACGAGCGGCAGGACGCGCTGAAGTACTATCCCAATGTCCAGTGGAAAAACAACACGGGGTTCCCTTACAAATGAGCAAGAAACGCTTTTCTGTCCGGGCGATTATTATCACAGCGATCCTCACCCTTATGGTCACCATAGGGGTGGGGGTCCTTGTCGTTCGGAGCCTTCTCGGCCCCCGGGCGCTGACGCTCCTGGAGGGGCTGGCCCTGATCGAGGACCGGTTCGTGGCCGACTATGACCCGGACGTGGCGCTGAACGGGGCTATGACGGGGATGGTGAACGCCCTGGGGGACCGCTGGTCCCACTACCTGGACCCGGCCCAGCGCGCCGAACTAGACAAGGCGCGGCAGAACGCCTATGTGGGCATCGGCGTCACCTATCTGAGAAGCGACGATCCCTTTGGCATGGAGCTGGTAGAGGTGGCCGAGGGAGGCCCTGCCCGGGAGGCGGGGCTGGCGGCGGGAGACTATGTCACCGCCGTGGACGGTGAGACCCTGACCGGGGAAAACTTTGACGCGCTGGTGGCCTCCATCGGTGACCGGGAGGGCGGAACGGTCGAGTTGACCGTCCAAGGCGCCGACGGAAAGAGCCGCACGGTCCGGGTCGCCGTGCGCAAGGTGGACGCCACCCCGGTGGAATACGCCCTTCTGGAGTCCGGCGTGGGCTATGTGCGGCTGGAGAACTTTTATCAAAACGCCGCCTCCTCCACCCGGAGCGCGGTGGAGGATCTGATCGGCCAGGGGGTGGAGGGCCTGCTGTTTGACGTGCGCGCCAACCCCGGCGGGTATGTTTCCGAGCTCACCGAGCTGTTGGACTACCTGCTCCCCGAGGGGCCCATCTTTGCTGAGCACAGCAAGAACGGCCCTACCATTGTGACCCAGTCGGACGAGGACTGCGTAGACCTGCCCATGGCGGTGCTCATCGACGAAAACAGCTACTCTGCCGCCGAGCTGTTTGCCGCCCAGCTGCGGGAGAGCGTGGGTGCCCCTCTCATCGGCGCGAGGACCAGCGGCAAGGGCTACTATCAGCAGGGCTTTGGCTTGCCCAACGGCGGACTGCTCAGCATCTCCACCGGGATGTATACCACGGGGAATGGCGTGTCCCTCATCGGGGTAGGTCTGACCCCCGACGATGTGGTGGAGGGGGCGGACGCCCAGTTGGACAAAGCGCTGGAGGTTTTGCGGGAAAGAATGAAGGAGGGGTGAGGACGGTGAAGAGACTGTTTCACAAGCTGTGGCAGCGCTGGAACGGGGACTTTAACTTTGACAAGTGGTTTGAAAAGCGGCGCAAGCTCCGGGAGGCGAAAACTCCCCTGGCCAAGCTGTGGCACCGCCACTATTTGATGAAGATGAACAACAAATACGCCGCCTTTATCCCCCCTACGCTGTACATTCCCCGCAGTGTTACCTTTCCCCACGGCATCAGCGGTATTTTTATCTCCGTGGGAGCGAAGCTTGGGGAGCACTGCGTGATCTTTCAGCAGGTGACCATCGGCTCCAACACCCTGGAGGGGAGCAAGCGCCAGGGCTCTCCGGTGCTGGAGGACCGTGTGTTCGTCGGGGCGGGGGCCCGGATCATCGGCGGCGTTACCATCGGCGCGGGGAGCCGGGTGGCGGCGGGTTGCGCCCTTTCTGAGGACGTGCCCCCCGATTCCACCGTCCTGCCCGGCAGGGCGGTGATCCGTCCCGGCCAGCCGGGACGGGATAATTCCTTTCGTACGCCGCCCGCGGCCTTTTCATAAGGAGGCCGGGGCATGGTGACCATACTCATCGGCCGGGCCGGGGCGGGGAAGTCTCAGGCCATCCTGGAACGCATGGCCGCCGCCCATCGGGAACGGCGGCAGATCCTTATCGTCCCGGAGCAGTATTCCCACCGTGCGGAGCGCCGGGTGTGCGCTCTGGGTGGGAACTCTTTGTCTTTGGGCGCGGAGGTGCTCACCTTTACCCGTCTGGCTACCCGTGTCTTTGCCCAGGCGGGGGGGCTGGCCGCGCCCACCCTGGACAACGGCGGGCGGCTTCTGGTGATGTATCTGGCGGTGAAGGAGGTGGGCGAGGGGCTTTCCGTCTACCGCCGTCCCTCCCGCAAGAGCGCCTTTCTCTCCGGCCTGCTGGCCACCCTGGATGAGTGCAAGAGCTATCAGGCGGCTCCTGAGGCACTGGCCAGGGCGGGGGGCGAGCTGGGGGGCGCCACCGGAGACAAGCTCCGGGACCTGGGCCTTATTTTCACCGCCTATGACAGACTGTGCGCCCGGTTGGGGGCGGACCCCCGGGACAAGCTGACCCGTCTGGCCGCCGCCCTGAGGGAGAGCGGCTGGGCGGACGGCATGGACGTTTACCTGGACGGCTTTACCGACTTTACCCCCCAGCAGGCCCTGGTAGTGTCCGCGCTTATGGAGCGGGCCAACAGCGTCACCGTGGCCCTCACCTGCGACCATCTGCTGGAGGATGAGGACGGCCTGGGGATCTTTTCCCCCGCCCGTAGAACAGCGGCTTATCTGAAGCGTCTGGCTAAGGAGGCGGGCTGCCCCGTCTCGGTGGACACCGTGTCACGGACCGGAGGGGATAAGGACCCCTCCCTGGTCCATCTGGAGGCCAATCTCTTCGCGGAGGAGCCCGTCCCCTGGGAGGGGCCTGCGGGGGTGACTCTGGCGTCGCCGGAGGATCCCTGCAGGGAGGTGGAGTGGGTCTGCGCCCAGATCCTGGAGCTGGCGCGCCGGGAGGGCTGGCGGTTCCGGGATATGGCTGTGACCGTCCGGAGCCTGGAGGGCTACGAGGCGCTCATCGACGACTGCTGTGCCCGCTTCGGCATTCCTGTCTTCCTGGCCCGTACCCAGGACATTTTGGAAAAGCCGGTCTTGGCCCTCATCACCTCCGCGCTGGCGGCGGTGTCGGGGGGCTATCGTTATGAGGACATGTTCCGCTATCTGAAGACCGGGCTGGCGGGGGTGGAGGACGACGCGCGGGACCGGCTGGAGAACTATGTGGTCACCTGGGACATTAAGGGGAGCAAATGGACGTCAGCCAAGCCTTGGCAGCTGCACCCGGAGGGCTACGGCCTTACGCTGGACGACAGGGCGGAGGCAGAGCTGGCGGCGCTGGACGCCCTGCGCCGGGCGGTGATCGCTCCTCTGGAACGGTTGCGGACCGCGCCCGGGGCCACCGGACGGGACCGGGCCATGGCCCTGTATGCTTTTTTGGAGGAGATCCGCCTCCCCGAGACCCTGGAGCGCCGCGTGGGGGAGCTGACGGAGCGGGGCGAGCTGAACCTGGCAGAGGAATATAAACAGCTTTGGGACATTCTGGTGGGCGCCCTGGAGACCTGTGCCCTCCTGCTCAAGGACGTGGAGATGGACATGGAGGAGTTTGCCAAGCTCTTTGGCCTTACCCTGTCCCAGTATCAGGTGGGGACCATCCCCGTGGCCCTGGACCGGGTGACGGTGGGACCGTGTCCCCGGCTGGGCTATGAAAGCTATAAGGCGGTGTTCTTCCTGGGCTGTGACGACGCCCATCTGCCCCAGAATGCCCCGTCCCCCGGTCTTCTGACTGACGACGACCGATCCGCTCTGGAGCAGCTGGGCCTCACCCTGGCCCCCCGGATGGAGGACAAGCTCTGCCGGGAGATGACCATTGCTTACAACGCCTGCACCCTGCCCACCCGGCGGCTGTATGTCACCTATCCCGCCGCGGTCGAGGGGGAGGAGCGGCGTGCCTCCTTTTTGTTCCACCGCCTGGCGGCGTTGTTTCCCGGCGCCGGGACCGGCGTGGGGCAGGACCCACGGTTGGCGGCGGCAGAGCCCGCCCTGGAGCTGGCGGCCGCGTCGGAGGAGGTCCGCCGCGCGCTGGGGGCGGTGCCTGAGCTGGCGCTCCGGCTGGAGCGGCTGACGGCGGCGGGAGCGCACCGCCGGGAGCCCTTATCCCCCGAGGGGGTTGCCGCTCTCTATGGCCGGTGGATCCCCATGTCCGCCTCCCGGCTGGACGAGCACCGCGCCTGCCACTTTTCTTACTTCATGAAATACGGTCTGCGGGCAAGACCGCGCAGACGGGCGGACTTTGGTTCGCGGGAGTATGGCACCTTTGTCCACGCGGTGCTGGAGGACACGCTGAAGCATTGGGACAAGAGCATGGACCCCGCAGCCACCCGCGCCCTGGCCCGGGCCGCCATGGAGCGGTATCTGAAGGAAGAGTTGGGGGGGCTGGAGGATAAGAGTCCCCGCTTCGCCTATCTGTTCCGCCGCCTGGACCGGGCGGTGGAGCGGCTGGTGGACAACGTCACCGAGGAGCTGCGCCACTCTGAATTTAGCCCCCTGGCCTTTGAGCTGAGCTTTGGCCCGGGGAAGGATCTGCCGGCGGTGGAGCTGGAGGTAGACGGGGTGCGGCTCAGCGTCACCGGCGCGGTGGACCGGGTGGACGGCTGGGAGCACGACGGCAAGCTCTATGTACGGGTGATCGACTATAAGACGGGGAAAAAGGTGTTCAACCTGACGGATATCTACCACGGCATCGGCTTGCAGATGCTTCTGTATCTCTTTACTCTGGAGCGAAAGGGCAGAGAGCTGTTTGGCCGTGAGGTGGTGGGGGCGGGAGCGCTCTATGTCCCCGCCCGGGACCTGCCCGTGTCCGGTACCAGGGACATGGCGGAGGCGGCGCGCCGCAAGGAGGAGGACAAGATCCTGCGCCGCAAGGGCCTGGTGCTGGAGGATGAGGCGGTGCTCACCGCCATGGCGGACCCCGAGGTCATGGAGCACTTCCTGCCCGCGAAGATGAAACGCGATGGGACGATAGTCGGGGAAGGGCTGGCGTCCCTGGAGCGGCTGGGCAGACTGAGCGCCCATGTGCGGCGGGTCCTGGAGGAGGTGGGCCGGGAGCTGGCCGCGGGCACGGTCACGGCGGATCCCTACTGGCGGAGC
The DNA here is from genome assembly GCA_910579775.1 of uncultured Oscillospiraceae bacterium. Lineage (GTDB taxonomy): Bacteria > Bacillota > Clostridia > Oscillospirales > Oscillospiraceae > MGBC124762. The sequence continues at coordinate 66,442 of CAJTUE010000010.1, forward strand.
GAGGAAGAAAACGCCTGCGCCAGGTGCGAATACGCCGCTGCCTGCCAGTTTGAAGAGGGCCGGGGGGGCGACTGCCGCCGCTGGAGCCGGACCCTGAAGCCGGAGGAATTTTGGGCCGCGCTGGAGGAGGAAAACAGGAAGGGAGGTGATGAGGATGGGCTTCCCACTGACCGTTGACCAGAGGCTGGCCGTGGACAACACCGGCGGTCCTCTGTTGGTGTCCGCCGCCGCCGGAGCGGGCAAGACGCGGGTGCTGGTGGAGCGGCTTCTGGACCGGGTGGAGAAGGGCGCCGACGTGGACGAGTTCCTCATCATCACCTTCACCAAGGCGGCCGCCGCCGAGCTGCGTGAGCGGATCGGGCAGGAGCTCTCCAAGGCTCTGGCCCTCCGTCCGGCGGACCGGCATCTCCGCCGCCAGATGAACCTGCTCTACGCGGCCCACATCTCCACCATCCATTCCTTCTGCCAGGACTTCCTGCGCCAGTGGGGCCACCTGCTGGACCTGGACCCCGACTTCCGCCTGTGCGACGAGGGGGAGGGGGACCTTCTTCTGCGGGAGGCGCTGGAGGATGTGCTGGAGCGTCACTACGCGGACCCGGACCCCGGCTTTGACCGGATGCTGGAGATCCTGGCCCCCGAGCGGGACGACAAGCCGTTGGTGGACACGACTCTGGAGCTGTATCAAAAACTGCGCAGTCACGCCAAGCCGAAGCAATGGCTGGACGACCAGCGGCGGGCCTATCTGGCGGAGGGGATCGCCGACGCCGCCGATACCCCTTGGGGGGCGTATCTGCTGGGGCGGATCACCGCCCTGGCCCGCTACTGGAGCCGCCGGCTGGAGGCGCTGGCGGAGGAGTGTGAAACGGGGGTGCCCCCATACTGTGAAAGCCTGCGGGTGACGGTGGAGGGGCTGAAGGCCCTCAGCGAGGCCAAGACCTGGGACGAGGCCCGTCTGCCGGAGTTCCCTGGCTTCAAGCGGCGGGGCAAGGAGGACGACGTGGACCTGGCGGAGCGGGCAAAGAGCCTGCGGGCCGCCTGTGAAAAACAGCTCAAGGGCGCGGGAGAGGGACTGGCCTACCGCAGTGACGAGCTGCTGCGGGACCTGCGGGAGACCGCCCCGGCGGTGGTGTGCCTGCTGGATTTGGTAGAGGAGCTGGACGCCGCCTATGCCAAGGCAAAGAGCCGCCGGAGCCTGCTGGACTTCAACGACCTGGAGCACCTGACCCTGGGCCTTTTGGAGGACCATCCCCAGGTGGCGGAGGAGGCGTCTGCCCGGCTGGTGGAGGTGATGGTGGACGAGTATCAGGACACCAATGGGGTGCAGAACGCCATCTTCTCCCTGCTCACAAGGGCGCGGGGGAACCTCTTTATGGTGGGGGATGTGAAGCAGTCCATCTACCGCTTCCGCCAGGCGGACCCTACCATCTTTCTGGAGAAATACCGGGCCTATCCCAACGCGGACCGGGCGGAGGAGGGCCGGGGGCGGCGGGTGATTCTGGGGGAGAATTTCCGCTCCCGCCGGGAGGTCATCGACTGCGTCAACTTCCTCTTTGAAAATCTGATGAGCGAGACGGTAGGCGAGCTGGACTATGGCCCCGAGGAGGCTCTGCGCCCCGGCGGGGAGAAGCCGCCCCGGGACGACTGCGCCGCCGAATTCCACCTGATCGCCAACCCGAAGGACAGCGAGGAGGACGCGGACGACTCCATGACCGAGCCGCGGCTGGTGGCCCGGCGGCTGGCTCAGCTGATGGGGGAGGGATTTCAGGTAGACGACGGCCATGGCGGGACCCGGAATGTCCGGCCCAACGACATGGCCATCCTGCTGCGGGCACCCGGAAACGCTCTGGGCCGCTATAAACGTGCCCTCTACGAGGTGGGGCTGCCCTGGGCGGGGGACAAGGGGGAGGATATCTGGAGCTTTCCCGAGGTGGCGGCCGCCCTCTCCTATCTGGAGGTCATCGACAACCCGCGCCAGGACGTGCCCCTCATCGGAGTGCTCCGCTCCCCGCTGTATGACTTTGCCCCGGACCGTCTGGCCCGGCTGAAGGAGCGCAAGGGGGACGGGTGCTTTTACGACGCACTGTGCCGGGATGACGCGCTGGAGACCGTCGCCTTTCTGGCAGACCTGGAGGAGCTGCGTGGGCTCAGCCGGGACAAGAAGAGCTATGAGCTTTTGTGGGATATCTATTGCCGTAAGGGTCTGCTGGCCCTGTGCCCCGAGGAGCGCCGGGAGGGTCTGATGGCCCTCTACGGCTGGGCGCGGCGGTTCGAGAGCAACGGCCACAAGGGCCTGTTCGGCTTTCTGGATCATCTGCGCCGCCGCCGGGAACGGAAGGATAAAACGCTGACCACCGGAGGCGGCGGAGGAGGAGACGGGGTGCAGATCCTGAGCATCCACGGCTCCAAGGGCTTGGAATACCCGGTGGTGGCCGTGGCGGGTCTGGGCAAAAAGTTTAACCAGAAGGACATGAGCGCCAATATCCTCTTTCACCGCGCCCTGGGCCTGGGACCCAAGGGGCTGGACGACGCGCGCAGGATCCGCTATGCCACTCTGCCCCGCTGGGCGGTGCGAGAGAAGCTGGAGGAGGAGATGTGGGGGGAGGAGCTTCGGCTTTTATATGTGGCCCTTACCCGGGCCAGGGAGAAGCTCATCATGACCTGCGCCATGCGGGAGCCGGAAAAGCAGGTGAGCGCGCTGCTGGAGCTGGCCCAGCTGCCCCCCGCGCCGGAGGACCTTCAGCGGCTGGACAGCATCGGGAAATGGGTGCTGACGGCGGCCCTCTGCCGCCCGGAGGCGGCTCCTCTGCGCCAGGGGATGCCCCTTCGTTCCACCCTGAGCGCGGCGGCGGAGTTCGGGATGCGGTGGCGCATGGAGCTTCACGACGGCCAGGACCTTCAGCTTCCCCCAAAGGCGGAGGGAGTGGTCACCGAGAGGGAGGAACTGCGTCTGGGCGAGCTGCCCGATTACACCTGGCGCTATCCCCACGCCGCCGCCGGGGCGCTGCCCTCCAAGCTCACCGCCACCCAGCTCAAGGGCCGGGAGGTGGACTTTGAGACAGAGGAGGACGCACAGCGCCGCCGTCCCGTCCTCTTTGACCGCCCGGATTTTGCCGAGGAGAAGGGTCTGACCCCCGGGGAGCGGGGCACCGCCCACCATGTGGTCATGCAGTTTCTGGACTTTTCTCAAACGAACAGCCTGGAGGCCGTGGACGCCGAGATCCGCCGGCTGGTGGACAAGGGCATCGTGGCCCGGCGGCAGGGGAACGCAGTAGACCGGCGGGTCATCCTGAACTTTTTCCGCTCCGACCTGGGCCGGGAGGTGCTGGCCGCGGGAGATGGGCTCCACCGGGAGTTCAAATTTTCCGTTCTGGAGCCCGCCGGGCGCTATTTTGCCGAGCTGGGCGAGGACGCGGAGGAGACCGTTCTCCTCCAGGGGGTGGTGGACTGCTGGTTCGATACCCCGGAGGGGTTGGTCATTGTGGACTTTAAGAGCGACCGGGTCAGTGAAGAAACGGTTTGGGCGCGCGCCGAGAGCTACCGGCCCCAGCTGGAGGCCTATGCCGCCGCCCTCAGCCATCTGCTGGACCGTCCGGTGGCCCGGCGGGTGCTGTGGTTCTTCTCCCTGAGCCGCGCTGTGACGATTTAATTTGGTAAAATGATGAATTACCTATCTGAGCACTAGGGAATTTTAGGCGCATTCCCGGTTGACAAATCCGGCGGAGAAGGGTACAATGTCGGTTAAATCCATGAGGATTTTAGCTTGTGCACAGATATTGGATAAGTGGGTGGAAGCAGCGTGATAGAAATACAGGGGCTGACAAAGGCATACCCCGTCAAGGGCGGCGGCACCTTTACCGCCATTGAGGGCATCGACCTGACCATTCAGGACGGTGATATCTTCGGCATCATTGGTATGTCGGGGGCGGGGAAGTCTACCCTGGTGCGCTGTATCAATCTGCTGGAGCAGCCGACAAAAGGGAGCATCCGCATTGACGGGGTGGAGGTCACCGCCGCCCGGGGCAAGGAGCTTCTGAAGTTGCGGCGGAAGATCGGGATGGTGTTTCAGAAGTTCAACCTTCTCATGCAGAGGACTATTCTGGACAATGTGGCCCTTCCCCTGGAGATCGCGGGGGTGGACAAGGCCGCGCGAATGTCCCGGGCCAAGGAGCTGCTGGAGCTGGTGGGTCTGGGCGACCAGGGAAGCAAATATCCTGCCCAGCTCTCCGGCGGACAGCAGCAGCGGGTGTCCATTGCCCGGGCCCTGGCCAACCATCCGTCTCTCATTCTCTGCGATGAGCCGACCTCGGCTTTGGATTCCCTCACCACCAACTCCATTTTGAAGCTCCTGCGGGACATCAACGCCAAGCTGGGAGTGACCATTATCATCATCACCCATGAGATTTCGGTGGTGGAAAAGATCTGCAACCGGGTGGCGGTCATTGACAGCTCTGTCATTGTAGAGCAGGACTCGGTGGCCGAGATCATGGCCCACCCCAAAGAAGATATCACGAAGAAGCTGCTGGGGGAGGTGAGCTGGGATGCTTGAGGCGTTGAGCGCGTTCTTTGCGCAATATGGGAACCTTCTCCGGGAGGGTACGATCGACACGCTGATCATGGTCTCGGTGACCACGGTGTTCGCCTATCTGCTGGGCCTTCCGCTGGGGGTGCTTTTGAACATCACCAAGCCTGACGGCATCTGGCCCCATAAGGGGTTCAACAGTGTGGTGGGCTGGATCACCAATCTGGGCCGATCGCTGCCCTTCCTGATTTTGATGATCCTTCTGCTGGACTTCACCAAGCTCATTGTGGGCACCAAGATCGGTGTGCGCGGGGCGATCGTTCCGCTCATTATCTCCGCGACTCCCTTTGTGGCCCGGATGGTGGAAAGCTCCCTGGCGGAGGTGGACAGCGGTGTGCAGGAGGCGGCCCAGTCCATGGGAGCCACGGTGCCTCAGATCGTGTTTAAGGTACTGCTGCCGGAGGCGATGCCCTCGCTGACGCTGGGCGGGTCCATCTCCATGGTGACCATTCTGGCGTACACCGCCATTGCCGGCACCATCGGGGCGGGCGGCCTGGGGGACTTGGCCATCCGCTATGGCTACAACCGCAAGGTGGCCTCCATGATGTGGGCCTCAGTGATCATTCTGGTCATCCTGGTGCAGATCATCCAGTCGGTGTTTAGCTTTGTGTCCCGGAAAATCGACAAGCGGGTACGCTTGTGAATCCACATAAATAAACCAATCAAAAAGAGGATGATATCTATGAAAAAGAAGCTGATTGCACTGTCCCTGGCTGTTGTGCTGGTCCTTGCGCTGGCTGCCTGCACGGGCGGCACGGAGCCCACCCAGCAGCCCGGCGCGTCCAATACCCCCAAGACCGAGACGGTGAAGCTGAAGGTCGCCGCCTCCGCCACCCCCCACGCCGAGATTTTGGCCCAGGTGAAGGATGAGCTGGCGGAGCAGGGCATCGACCTGGTGGTCACCGAGTACGGCGACTACGTGATCCCCAACACCGCCGTGGAGGACGGGGACGAGGACGTGAACTACTTCCAGCACCAGCCCTATCTGGACCAGTTCAACGCGGAGAACAACACCCACCTGGTGAGCGTGGCCGCCATCCACTATGAGCCGCTGGGCATTTACCCGGGCAAGACCGCCGCTCTGGCCGACCTGCCCGACGGGGCGCTCATCGGTGTGCCCAACGATGCTACCAACGAGGCTCGCGCCCTCCAGCTGCTGGAGGCCCAGGGGCTCATTAAGGTGAGGGAGGGGGCCGGTCTCAACGCCACCCCCAATGACATCGTGGACAATCCCCGGAACCTGAAGTTCAAGGAGCTGGAGGCCGCCATGCTGCCCAACGTGACCACCGAAATGGACCTGGCGGTCATCAACGGAAACTATGCCCTTCAGGCGGGCTTCTCCTCCGCCAAGGACGCCCTGGCTCTGGAGGACGCCCAGTCCGAGGCCGCCCAGACCTTTGCCAACGTCATCGTGGTGAAGGAGGGCAACGAGAACAACGAGGCGGTCAAGGCCCTGGTGAAGGCCCTTCAGAGTGACAAGGTGAAGGACTACATCAACAGCACCTACGAGGGCAACGTCCAGCCTATCTTCTAAGCGCGGGCTCAAGGAGTAGGCCGGACTGCGCCAACCAATAAAAAGCAAAGATAAAGACCCCCTATGTAGGTTTCCTACATAGGGGGTCTTTTGATCGAGAAACGAGGTGGCAGATCAGATGTCCGCGCTGCCGCTGGTCTTGCCGTTGATCACGTAGTAGGCCTTCCGCTCCTCGGGCTTGATATAAACCGTCAGGGAGCTGATGCCGCTGCGCTGATGTCCAGCGGCGACATAGGCGGCGATGACCTGCTCCTTGACCGCGTCCACGTCCCACTCATTCCCGGCGGCCTGGATCACCAGAGTCTCCGCGACCTTCTTGGCAGCGGTCTTTACGGCGGTGGCCTTCTTGGGAGCGGCCTTTTTCGCAGCGGGCTTCTTGGCGGCGGCCTTCTTGGGGGCAACCTTCTTGGGCTCGGCTTTCTCTGCGACAGCCTTCTTGGGCTCGGCCTTCACGGCGACGGACGGCTCCTTCACGGAGGAGGGGGAAACGGTCGTTGTCTTCTTTTCTGTGGCCATAAACTGGCGCCTCCTGTTCAATCTATTTTGTGGTATGTTGCAAGTAGAAAAAACGACAGTATGATTATATGGTATTATGGAGAAAAATGCAATAACATTGTTGCACAAAATTGAAGGAAAACGTCCCTGTTTTATTATCCCAAAGACATTGGTTATATTTTCTCAGCTTCACTCAAATAGTACCGAATACAGTGCGCTAACCGCCAAATCACACTATATCTTGTGTAAAATGTTCTGGTATGTCGGGAGTGCCATTTCAGGTTTACACCAAGTTTACACCATTTGAAGAAAAGCTCGATGTGGTTTTCAAATTTCTTGCGAAACAAAAAAAAGAGGGCGTAAGTATCGTCTTTGATACCTACGCCCTCAATTTATTGGTCTACATATCCTCATGCCCCATCTGGCTTTCCTGCCACTCCATATAGGCACGCTTGATATTTGCAATCGCCAGCACCGCCCGATTATTTTCATATTCCGGGTGATTCTTACAA
>CAJTUE010000011.1 GCA_910579775.1 uncultured Oscillospiraceae bacterium
GCCGTAGGAAACGACAAGGATTTTGCCTTGTAAAAGGAAATCACATCTGCTATACTACCCTTAAAAAAGCGATTCCTATGATGTACCCTTATATGAAGCTTGAGGACAAGACGGAAGCCGTCCATTCTCAGATCATCGAGCGGGAGGACGGCGACCATGTCGAAGAAGTCCACTTTGAGCGTCCCACTCACCAAGGTTTTGACTCTGCCCGGTGTGTGCTGCCTGAGCATAAGTGGAAATTCCGGGAAGGGTATTCCGATGAGGAAATTGCCTTTTTTGAGGAGCTGCTACACCACAACGCCCACCTGTTTTTCAAGTTTGCCAGGAGCGGGGGGATCCAGTGTGCCTAGTATCTTTCACGTTGGGGGATATGTGGTGTTTTCCTGGCCTAACGAAAATGGAGAGCCTATCCATTAGACCTTATCTCAACTATGCGCTAAAGGGAGCGGCCCCTGCCACACCAGGCAAGGGCTGCTTTCTTATGCGCTCAAATCGTCCAGATATAGAACAAACCCGAACCCTGTCCTAATGGGGACGAAGTTCGGATTTGTTCGTTGTGGTGGAGACAACAGAACTCGAATCTGTGACCTCTCGCGTGTGAAGCGAGCGCTCTACCGGCTGAGCTATGCCTCCATATAATTGGTGACCCGGACGGGACTCGAACCCGTGTTGCCGCCGTGAAAGGGCGGAGTCTTAACCGCTTGACCACCGGGCCGTGCGGCGCGCAGCGGCGCAGAGAAATGGGACACCCCAGGGGGCCGGGCGGCCCGATGGGGTATGGTAGCGGCGACTGGATTTGAACCGGTGACACCCCGGGTATGAACCGAGTGCTCTAGCCAACTGAGCTACGCCGCCATATTCCCTCTGGCAAGGGCAAAGGAAATTATATCGGAACAAGCCCTATTTGTCAACACCTTTTTTCCCAAGGAGAAAAAATCAGGGCCAGACGACGGAAAACGTCAAAAAAATGGCAAATTTCTCCTTGCAAAATGCCAGACCGCCTATTATAATACAACAGTAATATGGGGCGATTTGCCGCCCAAGGAATAAGGTGGTGAAGATATAGATGGCTTTGGAAGCTGTTGAAGCGGTGGAGCGGGCGGAGGAAAAGGCCCGGGAGACCATTGCCGCCGCGCAGAATGATGCAAAGACCATCCTTTCCGAGGCGGAGCGCGCTGGGCGCGCCGCGTTGGACGCGGCCCGGACCCAGGCCCAGGCTGAGACCGAGCAGACCCTGGCCGCCGCCAAGATAAAGGGGGAGGCCGCGGGCGAGGCCGTGCTGATGGGCGCCAAGCGGGAGGCCGCCAATCTGGTGGCTGACGCCAAGAGCCGCATGGACGCCGCCGCCGCGGGGATCGTTGCGAAGATCAAAGGGGGTGAGGGGGACTAATGTCCATCGTGAAAATGAAGCATCTGCGCGCACTGGGACTGCGCGAGGGCCGGGGCAAGCTCCTGCGCCGTCTGCGGTCTCTGGGTTGTGTGGAGATAAGTACCCCCAAGTCCCTACCCCCGGAGTGGGACTTCCTTTCGGCCCCCGACGGGGACGAGCTGTCCCACCACCTGGGCGAGGCGGACGAGCTGTCCGCCGCCCTGGAGGTCCTGCGGAGCCGGGGCATCAAGGACAAAGGGGGCCTGCTGGTCCCCCTGCCCCAGGTGGCGGAGGAGACGCTCTTTGACGAGTCTGCCTACAACCAGTCTCTGGTGGTGGCCCGGCAGATCAACGAGGCCAACTCCGCCCTCAACGCCCAGCAGGCCAAGCGGAGCAAGCTGGAGACTCAGCTGCGCGCCCTGGAGCCCTGGAAGGAGCTGAGCGTCCCCCTGGACATGACAGGTACCCGCCGGACCGACGCCATGTTCGTGGCGGTGTCTCTGCGGTTGGACCGGGCCGAGGTGAAGCGCCGGCTGGACGAGGCCACCGAGCTTTACGACCTTACCTGGGCGGGGACAGACCGGGAGTTTCAATACTTCATGGTCCTTGTCCACAAAAGCGCCGCGCAAGAAGTCCAGGCTGCGCTGCTGGACCTGGGCTGCGCCAGGCTGAATCTGCGCAGTTGGAGCGGTACGGCGGCGGAAAACTGTCTGGTCCTCCAGCGGCAGCTGGGTGAGCTGGACCGGGAGGCCGCTTCCCTGCAAAAGAGCATCGATGACCAGGCCGGGAGCGTGTTCGACCTGAAGGTGGCCCTGGACAAGGCGGGCCAGGAGGTGACGCTGGAGCGGGCCAAGGCCCGGCTATTGGACACCGAGTACACCTTCTTCCTGGACGGCTGGTTTCCCGCCGAGCGGGAGGAGGCGGTCAAGGCGGCGCTGGAGGAGCACGGCATGGCCTATGACATTGCCGACCCCACCGAGGAGGAATATCCTCAGGTGCCCATCCAGCTGAAGAGCAACAAGCTCACCGACCCCTTCACGGTGGTCACCGCCATGTATTCTATGCCCGCCTACGACGGGGTAGACCCCAACCCCTTTATGGCGCCCTTTTTTATCTTGTTCTTTGGCTTTATGATGAACGATATCGGCTACGGCCTGCTGATGGCGCTGGGCACGGCGCTGTTTCTGGCCAAGGCCAGGCCCAAGGGAGACAAGGGACGCATGATGTCCATGTTCTTCATGTGCGGCCTCAGCTCCATCTTTTGGGGCAGCCTCACCGGGAGCTTCTTCGGGGACTTCTTCCCCCAGCTCTTTAAACTCATCGACCCCAGTCTGCTGGGTCTGCTCAAGCCGCCCATCGGCGGCGGCGACCCAACCTGGTTCTGGCCGGCCCTCTTTAATCCGGTGAACAACACCATCCAGGTGATGATCGGGTCCATGGCCCTGGGCGTCATCCAGGTGTTCACCGGCATGGCCATCAGTATGGTGGAAAAGCTCAAGCGCGGGGAGGTGCTGGACGCGGTCTCCAACGAGCTGGCCTGGTACTGCATCCTCATCGGCGCTGCGCTGGCTATCGGGGGCCCGATGGCGGCTCCGGTGCTGGGCACGGTGGGGCAGGTGCTCCTCTTCGGCGGCCTTGGGCTGCTGCTGATTGGCAACCTGATCCGGGCCAAGGGCCTGGGCGGCCTGGTGGGCTTCGGCGGCGCCATCTACAACGGCGTGTCCGGCTATTTCAGCGACATTTTGTCCTACCTGCGCCTTATGGCGCTGATGATGGCGGGAGCCATTATTGCCCAGGTGTTCAACACCCTGGGGGCGGTGTTCGGCCTGGTGCCCTTTATCATTGTCGCCCTCATCGGCAATGTGCTCAACCTGGTGCTCAACCTGCTTGGCTGCTATGTGCACACCCTGCGGCTCCAGTGTCTGGAGTTTTTCGGCCGGTTCTACAAGGACGGAGGCAAGGCCTTCGACCCCCTTGCAGTTCATACAAACTATGTGGAAGTTATCAAAGGAGGAAATTAAAATGGAATTTTTTGAAATGTTTGGCGGGCTGGGCCTGGCCTTTATTGGAATCGCATTGGCGATCGTCATGTGCTGTATTGGCTCCGCCAAGGGCACCGGCCTGGTGGGCGAGGCTGCCACCGGCGTTTTGAGCGAGACCCCGGAGCACTTCACCAAGTGCATGATCCTGGAGGCCCTTCCCGGCACCCAGGGCCTGTACGGTATTGCCGCGGGCTTCTTCGCCCTGTTCGTCCTGGGCGCCTTCTCCGGCGGCATCGTGCCTCTGACCCTGTCCCAGGGTATGTCCGTCCTCATCGCCTGCGTGCCCATCGCCTTCGGCGGCTGGCTCTCCGCCCATGCCCAGGCCCGGGTGGCCGCGGCTTCCATCAACATCGTGGCTAAGAAGCCTGACGACTACATGAAGGGCGTCATCCTCTGCGGCATCGTGGAGTTCTACGCCATTCTGTCTCTGGTGGGCACCATCCTGATGCTCATGAACGCCCTGTAAGCCGGAAAGGCGGGACGGTAATGAACGGACTGGAGAAGATCACCGAGCGCATCGCCGCCGACGCCCTGGCCCAGGCCGACGATATCACGGCCCAGGCCAAGGCTCAGGCGGCGGAGATCGTTGCGGACTATCAGGCCCGGGCCGACGCCTTTGTGGAGGCGGAGCGGGCCAAGGCCGCGGAGCAGGCTGCCCAGACCGCCCAGCGGGCGGAGGCCGCCGGCGCCCTGGAGGGGCGCAAGTGGGTCCTGGGGGCCAAGCAGCAGCTGCTGGAGGACACCTTTGATCTGGCCCTTACAAAGCTGCGCGCCCTGCCCAAGGAGGAGTACACCGCCCTGTTGACCAAGCTGCTGGTACGCGCCGGTCAAAGCGGCGGCGAGGTCATGTTCAACCAGACCGACCGCGCCCAGGTGGGCAAGGCGGTGGTGACCGCCGCCAACGAGGCCATGAAGGATGGTTGCCTCACCCTCAGCGAGGAGACCCGCGACATCCAGGGGGGCTTCGTTTTGAAGTCTGGCCTGGTGGAGTTGAACTGCGCCCTGGAGACCCTGGTGGAGCAGGAGAAGGAGGCCATGTCCGTGTCGGTGGCCACCCACCTGTTCCCCAAGGTCTGAACAGACGGACAGGAAAGGAGAGAACGCCGTGGCACGGAAAAAGGATACGGACTACGCCGCCATCTCCGCGCGCCTTCGCGTCCTGGAAAACCGCCTGCTCACCCGGGAGCGGATGGAGCAGCTCATCGAGGCGCGGGAGGACGCCGAATGCCTCAAGCTCATGGCCGACTGCGGCTATCCTGAGCCCGCCGCCCTCACCCTGCCCGAGCTGGAGAAGTCTCTGGCGCAAGCCCAGGCAGAGCTGTTTGCCGATCTGGAGAAGTCTTTGGACGACCCCGACGTACTGGCGGTGTTCCGGGTGAAGTACGACTACCACAACGCCAAGGCCCTCATCAAAAGCCAGGCCCGTGACGCCGACCCCGCCCGCCTGTTGGTGGACGGCGGACGGTATGCCGCCGGGGACCTGGCGGAGGGCTTTCAAAAGGAGGACCTGGGGGAGAAGGTATCCCCGGTCTTTCAGGCCGCCGTCTGGGCGGCAAAGGACCTGCTAGCCACCTCAGGCGATCCCCAGCGGGCGGACTTTTTGCTGGACAAGGCCTGCTATGAGGAGATGCTGGCCCATGCCAAGGCCGCGAAGAGTCCGTTCCTGGAGGGCTATGTCCGGCTGACCATCGACAGCCTGAACCTCCGCTCCGTGGTCCGCGCCCTGCGGGCCAAACGGGGCAAAGAACTGCTGGAAGCGGCGCTCATTCCGGGTGGAACGGTAGATGTAAACACGCTGTCATTTGCCAAGCCCACCGAATTGCCGCGCCTGTTTTCCAAGGACCTGGAGGAGGCCGCCAACCAGGGCGCGGAGCTGCTGGAGGGCGAGGGGAGCATGACCGCCTTTGAGCGCGCCTGCGACAACGCCGTGGCCCGCTATGTGCAAAAGGCCCGCCGGGTGCCCTTTGGGGTGGAGATCGTGGTGGGCTACCTCTTTGCGCGGCAAGGCGAGCTCACCGCCCTGCGGATCATCCTGTCCGGCCGTCTGGCGGGTCTGGACAAGGACACCATCCGGGAAAGGTTGCGTGAGGCCTATGTCTAATTATTCCATTGCCGTCATCGGTGATCTGAACAGCGTGATGGGCTTTAAGGCCCTGGGCCTGGACGTTCACGCGGTGGACACCTCCCAGGAGGCCCGGGAGACCCTGCACCGCCTGGCCAAGGAGAACTGCGCCGTCATCTATATCACCGAGACCCTGGCCGGTGAGTTGGATGCGGACATCGCCCGCTATAAGGACGCCCCCACCCCTGCCGTCATTCTCATTCCCGGCAAGGAGGGGAGCTTAGGCATCGGCATGACCAACCTGAAGCGGTCGGTAGAGCGGGCCGTGGGTGCGGATATTCTTTAAAATGCTCAGGCCGGCGAATCCGGCCCTTTGCAAATTCTCGGCCTTACGGCCTCAAATTTACGCCGCTGTTGCGGCGTTCCCGCTCTCGCGGGTGCCCTCCGGTGGTCCTATTAGACCGCCGACCTTGTAAGGAAAGGTATGTGAAGCCCATGGGAAAGATCGTAAAAGTTTCCGGCCCGCTGGTGGTGGCCACCGACATGGCGGACGCCAACATGGCCGACGTGGTCCGGGTGGGACCCCAGCAGCTCATTGGCGAGGTACTCACCATGACCGGCGACTCCGCCTCTATCCAGGTCTATGAGGAGACCTCCGGCCTGGGCCCCGGCGCGGAGGTCATCACCACCGGCGCGCCCCTGAGCGTGGAGCTGGGCCCCGGCATTATTGAGAACATCTACGACGGTATCCAGCGGCCCCTGGAGAAGATCATGGCCCAGGCGGGCAACACCATTGCCCGGGGCATCCAGGTCCCCGCCCTGGACCGGGAGAAGAAATGGGAGTTTACTCCCAGCGTCAAGGTCGGGGACAAGGTTTCCACCGGCGATATCCTGGGTACGGTGCCCGAGACCTCCGTGGTGCTCCATAAGATCATGGTGCCCTATGGGGTGGAAGGAACGGTAGAGTCCATCCAGGCCGGCTCCTTCACCGTTACCGACATTGTGGCCAAGATCAAGCAGCCCAACGGCGGCGTGCGGGAGCTGACCATGATGCAGAAGTGGCCCGTCCGCCGGGGCCGCCCCTACGTGAAGAAATTCCCGCCGGAGACACCCCTGTGCTCCGGGCAGCGCATTATCGACACCATGTTTCCCATCGCCAAGGGCGGCACCGCCGCCGTCCCCGGCCCCTTCGGCTCGGGCAAGACGGTGATCCAGCACCAGTTGGCCAAGTGGTCGGACGTGGATATCGTCATTTATATCGGCTGCGGCGAACGCGGCAACGAGATGACCGACGTGCTTCGGGAATTCCCCGAGCTCCAGGACCCCCGCACCGGGGAGAGCCTGATGAAGCGCACCGTCCTCATCGCCAACACCTCCGATATGCCCGTGGCCGCCCGTGAGGCGTCCATCTACACCGGCATTACCATCGCCGAATACTTCCGCGACATGGGTTATGCCGTGGCCGTCATCGCTGACTCCACCTCCCGCTGGGCGGAGGCTCTGCGTGAGATGTCCGGCCGTCTGGAGGAGATGCCCGGCGAGGAAGGCTACCCCGCCTACCTGGCCTCCCGCCTCAGCCAGTTCTACGAGCGGGCGGGCATGGTGGAATGCCTGGGCAGCGAGGGGGGGCGCATTGGCTCCCTCACCGCCGTGGGCGCGGTCTCGCCTCCCGGCGGTGACCTCTCCGAGCCGGTGAGCCAGGCCACCATGCGCATCGTCAAGGTCTTCTGGGCCCTGGACGCCTCCCTGGCCTACCGCCGTCATTTCCCCGCCATCAACTGGCTCAACTCTTACTCCCTGTACCTGGACTCTCTGAAGCCCTGGTTTGACAAGCATTTGGGCGCTGACTTCATGACCCACCGGGACAAGGCCATGTCCATCCTTCAGGAGGAGGCCAGCCTCAACGAGATCGTCCAGCTGGTGGGCAAGGATTCCCTGTCTCCCGCCGACCAGCTCACCCTGGAGACCGCCAAGATGATCCGGGAGGACTTCCTCCAGCAAAACGGGTTTGTGGAGGTGGACTGGTTTTCCACCTATGACCGCCAGGGCCAGATGCTGGACATGATCCTGACCTACGATTCCCTTTGTCGGGACGCCATCACCAAGGGCGCAAAGGTACAGGACCTCTTTGGTATCGCCGTGCGTGAGGACATCGGGCGGGCCAAGTCCACCCCAGACGGGACCTACAAAGAGGTCTATGAAAAAATCAGAGCGGATATGGCAAGCCAGATCCAGGCCGCCATTCAGAAGGGAGGGGACGAGGCATGAGAAAAGAGTATAAGACGATTCATGAGGTCTCCGGCCCCCTGATGGTGGTGGAGCAGGTCAGCGGCGTCACCTACGACGAGCTGGCGGAGATCGAGCTGCCCAATGGCGAGGTCCGCCACTGCCAGGTGCTGGAGGTCAACGGCGACACCGCCGTGGTCCAGCTCTTCGACGCCTCCGCGGGCATCAACCTCAAGGATTCCAAGATCCGCTTCCTGGGCCATCCCCTGGAGCTGGCGGTGTCCGGCGACATGCTGGGCCGGGTCTTCAACGGCATGGGCCACCCAATCGACGGCGGCCCGGAGATCCTTCCCGAGGCGCGCCGGGACATCAACGGCCTGCCCATGAACCCCGCCGCCCGGGACTACCCCAACGAGTTTATCCAGACGGGCATCTCCTCCATCGACGGCCTCAACACCCTGGTGCGCGGACAGAAGCTGCCCATCTTCTCCGGCTCCGGTCTGCCCCACGCCGCGCTGGCGGCCCAGATTGCCCGTCAGGCCAAGGTGCTGGGAGACGACGGCTCCAACTTCGCCGTGGTCTTTGCCGCCATCGGTATTACCTTTGAGGAATCCAACTTCTTCATTCAGGAGTTCCGCCGCACCGGAGCCATTGACCGCACCGTCCTCTTCACCAACCTGGCCAATGACCCCGCTGTGGAGCGCATCGCCACCCCCCGCATGGCGCTGACCGCCGCGGAGTACCTGGCCTTTGACAAGGGGATGCACGTGCTGGTCATCCTCACCGATATCACCAACTACGCCGAGGCTTTACGCGAGGTCTCCGCCGCCAAGAAGGAGGTCCCCGGCCGCCGCGGCTATCCTGGTTACCTCTACACCAACCTGGCCACCATCTACGAGCGGGCGGGCCGCCGCCTGGGCTGCCCCGGTTCCATCACCATGATCCCCATCCTCACCATGCCCGAGGACGACAAGACCCACCCCATCCCCGACCTGACGGGCTATATCACCGAGGGACAGATTATCCTCTCCCGGGAGTTATACCGCCGGGGAGTTATCCCCCCTGTTGACGTTCTCCCGTCTTTGTCCCGTCTAAAGGACAAGGGTACGGGCGCGGGCAAGACCCGGGAGGACCACGCGGGCACCATGAACCAACTCTTTGCCGCCTACTCTACGGGCAAGGAGGTCAAGGAGCTCATGGCCATCCTGGGCGAGGCTGCCCTCAGCCCCACCGACCTTCTCTACGCCAGGTTTGCCGACGAGTTTGAGAAGCGCTATGTCTCCCAGGGCAACGAGGAAAACCGTTCTATTTTTGAGACGTTGGACCTGGGCTGGGACCTGCTCTCCATCCTGCCCAAGAGTGAGCTCAAGCGCATCAAGCCGGAATATATTGAAAAATACCTCCCGAAGAAGGAGGGGTAAGCAATGCCAGCCGTCAATATCAACCCCACCCGCATGGAGCTGACCCGCCTGAAGGGTAAGCTGAAGACCGCCCGCCGGGGCCACAAGCTCCTGAAGGATAAGCGGGACGAGCTGATGCGCCAGTTCCTGGACGTGGTGCGGGAAAATAAGGCTCTGCGGGCCAAGGTGGAAGAGGGCCTGGAAAAAGCCCATGGGTCCTTTACCGTGGCCGCCGCCCTCATGTCCGGCCCCGCCATGGAGGAAGCCCTTCTCTACCCCAAGCAGTCGGTGGAGCTGGAGCTGGGCTTCAAAAACGTCATGTCGGTGGATGTGCCCGAGTATACCTTCCACACCGTCAGCCGGGAGAAGGGGGACGTGTACCCCTACGGCTACGCCGCCACCTCCGGCGAGCTGGACTCTGCCGTGGAGGCCCTGTCCGAGGCCTTCCAGGACATGCTCAAGCTGGCGGAGATGGAAAAGACCGCCCAGCTTCTGGCGGAGGAGATCGAAAAGACCCGCAGACGCGTCAACGGCCTGGAGTATAAGATCATCCCCGACTGCGAGGAGGGCATCCGTTATATCTCCATGAAGCTGGACGAGAACGAGCGGTCAGCCACTGTCCGCCTGATGAAGGTCAAGGACATGATCCTAGCCGAGGCCCTGGAAGAGCAGAAGGTCCGGGATCAGCGCGCCGCCGCGAACGGTCAATAAGGCGAGACAGTGGGACGGTTCTATCTCACGGCAAGACAGTAGGGACGGTTCTTACTGTCGGCACGACAGAAGAACAACCATGACGTGTCCGTCACACAGGGACAAATGAGGGGAAAATGTCCTTCACCACACGCTAACCGTCCCTCTGTCTTTCTTCTGTCCAGCAAGGAGGGATTTGTATGCACGATGGTTTTATCAAGGTCGCCGCCGCCACGCCGAAAATTCGTTTGGCCGACCCCGTCTACAACGCGACCCAGATTGTCGCCCTGATGAAGGAGGCGGCGGAGCTGGGGGTGAAGGTGATGGCGTTTCCCGAGCTGTGCCTGACGGGATACTCCTGCGGCGACCTCTTTTTACAGCCCGCCCTCATCAAGGGGGCGGAGGAAGCGCTTGGGACGGTGCTGGCGGAAACCAAGGAATTGGACCTGGCAGCCGCCATTGGGCTACCTGTGCATTGCAATAACAAATTGTATAACTGCGCCGCTGTGATACACAAGGGAATCATCCTTGGTCTCGTTCCAAAGACCTACATTCCCAACTACGGGGAGTTCTACGAGGGGCGGTGGTTTGCGCCGGGCGGCATCGTGGATAACTATGTAGGAGAGTTTTGCGGGCAAAGACCCCTGATGTGGGCGCAGCAGAGTTTTGATTGCAATGTGCCCAATCTGGTCATCGGCGTGGAAATCTGCGAGGACCTGTGGGCCACCGACCCGCCCTCCCGCCGCTTGGCCGAGGAGGGCGCGACCCTCATTTTGAACCTCTCCGCTTCCAACGAGGTGGCGGGGAAGGCCCAGCGCCGCCGGGAGCTGGTGAAGGAGCAGTCCGCCCGGTGCGTCTGCGGCTATGTGATGGCCAACGCCGGGGAGGGAGAGTCCACCGCCGATCTGGTCTTTGGTGGGCATAACCTCATTGCCGAAAACGGCACAGTTTTGGCGGAAGACCGTTTCCACACGGGGCTGACGATTTCGGAAATTGATGTGGACAAGCTGGCCTACGAGCGGCGGCGGATGAACACCTTCCCTGTGGCGGACAAGACCCAGCGAGGTGGGGCCTCTATTGACGCGGTGGAGTTTGAGCCCTGCGAAACCTCCCTCACCCGCCCCATCGCCAAAAATCCCTTCCTGCCCAATGATCCCGCCGAGAAAAATTCCCCCTGCGAGGAAATTTTGCAGCTTTCGGCCCTGGGCCTCAAGCGGAGGCTTTCTCACGCGGGCGCAAAAACCGCTGTGCTGGGACTCTCCGGCGGACTGGATTCCACCCTGGCCGCCCTCATCTGTGCCCGGGCGCTGGATCTGCTGGGCCGGAAGCGCACCGACCTTCTCTGCGTCACCATGCCCTGCTTTGGCACCACGGAGCGCACCAAGTCCAACGCCGAGGTGTTGGCGGAGCGGCTGGGGGCCACCCTGCGGGTGGTGGACATCGGCGCGGCGGTGAAGCAGCACTTCGCGGACATCGGACAGGATATGGACAACCACGACGTGACTTTTGAAAATGCACAGGCGAGAGAGCGCACCCAGGTGCTCATGGACATTGCCAACCAGACGGGCGGCCTGGTGGTGGGTACAGGCGACCTCTCCGAGCTGGCCCTGGGCTGGTGCACCTACAATGGCGACCAGATGAGCATGTATTGCGTCAACGCCTCCATCCCCAAGACCCTGGTGCGCCTGGTGACGGCCTATGCGGCGGCCGCCACAGAGGACGAGGCGTTGGCAGCCGTCCTTCGGGACATTCTGGACACCCCCGTCTCCCCCGAACTGCTCCCGGCCAAGGACGGCCGGATCGCCCAGAAGACGGAGGACTTGGTGGGGCCCTATGAGCTCCACGACTTTTTCCTCTACCACATTCTCCGCTGGGCCGAGCCGCCCAAAAAGGTACTGCGGTTGGCGGAGCACGCCTTCGCCGGGGAGTATGACCGGGAGACGATCTTGAAGTGGCTCAAGACCTTCTACCGCCGCTTCTTTACCCAGCAGTTCAAGCGCAACGCCTCTCCTGACGGCCCCAAGGTGTGTGAAATATCCCTCTCCCCTCGCGGCGATTGGCGGATGCCGTCCGACGCGGTTAGCGCCCTTTGGCTCAATGAACTGGAGGGGCTGGAATGAACGAGTATTTGCAGCTATTCCTTGTGTTCGCCCAAGTGGGCGTATGCACCTTCGGCGGCGGCTACGCCATGCTTCCCATCCTCCAGCGGGAGGTGGTGGACAAGCGGGGCTGGTGCACCGAGGACGAACTGGCGGACTATTTTGCCATCGGCCAGTGTACCCCCGGCGTCATCGCCGTGAACACCGCCACCTTTGTGGGCAGCAAGCGTAAGGGGATCCCCGGCGGCATCGTTGCCACCCTGGGCATGGTGTTTCCCTCCGTGGTCATCATCACCCTCATTGCTGCCTTTTTGCGGAATTTCGCCCACATCCCCGCCGTAGGGCACGCTTTCGCCGGGGTGCGGGCCGCGGTGGTGGCCCTCATCGCCTCCAGCGTGCTCAAGCTGGCAAAAACCACCGTGAAAAACTGGTGGGGCGGCGTGCTCTTCGCCGTTGTCCTTCTGCTCAGCGTCTTTTCCGGGGAGCTGAAGACCTGGTTCCCGGCAGTCTCCTTCCTCTTTACTCCTGTGACCTGCGTGATCCTGGCTGGTCTGGTGGGCCTGGTCGTGACCCTGGCCCAGGGCAAGAAGGGAGGGGCGGAAAAATGACCTGTCTGCGCCTCTTTTTCGAGTTTTTCAAGGTGGGCCTCTTCTCTGTGGGCGGCGGCCTTGCCACCATCCCCTTTTTGCAGGACTTAGGTGCGCGCACAGGTTGGTTTTCCGCCGTGGACCTGGCGGACATGATCGCCGTCAGCGAGTCCACCCCCGGCCCAATGGGGGTGAATATGTCCACCTATGTGGGCTTCACCTGCGGTTTGAAGCAGGGTGGCCTTGGTCCGGCGGGGGGTGTGTTGGGCGCCATCGTCGGCGTGCTGGGCCTCATCACCCCCTCCATCATCGTCATTCTGATCGTGGCGGGCTTTTTAAAGAAGTTTCGGGACAGTAAGATCGTCAACGGCGTGTTTGCCGGCCTGCGCCCCGCCTCCACCGCCCTTATTACTGCGGCGGGGCTGAGCGTGGCGGCCATGGCCCTGATCCGGGAGATACCGGCTCCCGCCGCCAGCATGAACGCCTTCGTGCCCTACTGGCCCGCCATCCTCATTGCCGTAGGCATGTTTCTCTGTATGCGCCTACCCAAGCTGAAAAACCTTCATCCCATCCTCTATATCGCCGCGGCGGCGGTCATCGGGGTAGTCTTTCAACTGTAAACACAAAAACGGCGGGGGGAGACCCCGCCGTTTTTGCTTTGGGAACCGGCGGAAAAATGTTCCGTCTAAACTTTCCAGGGAAAACCACAACTTGTAGTTGCAATTTTCCCCCGGAGGTACTATAATTTGTGTATGTTGGAAAAGTAGACCGATTTTGACCCCACTGATCCCTTGGAGGTGCAAAGGAATGAAACGAAATCGACTTCTTGCTCTGGCGCTGGCGGTCTGCCTGTGCGCCACGCTGGTGGCGCCCGCCTCGGCCGCGGGGACGACCACCTTTACCGATGTGGCGGGTCACTGGGCCCTGCCCTACATCCAGGATATGACCGCCGCCGGTGTGCTCACCGGTTACGGCGACGGCACCTTTAAGCCGGAGAACTCGGTGCTCACCGTGGAGGCTCTGGCCCTCTGCGCACGGGTGACCCAGAAGCTGGACACCCGCTTTCAGATCGCCGCCGACCGCGCGGTGCTTTTGAAGGAGACCTTCCCCGACATGCCGGACGACTGGTGGTTCCACAAGGAGGCCGCCACCTGCATGGCCCTGGGCGTGGTAGACGCCGCCACCCTCTCCGATCTCCACACCTCCGGGGATCTGAACCGGCCCATGACCAAGGCGGACTTCGCCATGTACCTGGTCCGGGGCATGGGGCTGGAGGATCTGGCCCGCACCCTGGACGCCGACGCCCTTTCCTTTGCCGACGAATACGCCATCGCGGACAAATACCGCCCCTATGTGAAGCTCCTCTACTCCTACGGGGTGCTCACCGGGGACGAGGCCAACCGCTTTAATCCCGACCAGCCCATGTCTCGGGCCATCTGCGCCACCATGCTCTCCCGTGCCATGGAGCACATTGTGGAGGAGCGGGGGGTCAACGTGGAGCTGCCCCAATACACCAAGTACGCCTGGACCTCCGGTTTGGTGGTGGACGTGGATACCGCCCAGGAGGGTGGGCGCACCCTGACGCTGAAAAGCGAGCTGTCTCCCGCCGAGACCGTCTATCTTCCCTTCAACACAAAGGTCTATCAGTATAACAAACTGGACAACTTCACCGCCCTGAAGAACGGCGCCTTTGTCAAGGTGTGCTATGCCTCCGACAACAAGACGGTGGAGACCGTTCGGGTCACCCCCGCCGCGCTGGTGGAGCGGCTTGAAGGGAACTGCGGCCGCATCACTCCCGACTCTGTGGTGATCGACGGCAGTCTGTGCACCATCGACCGCTTCACCCAGGTCTCCGCCGGCGGGAAGACCGGTGACCGCTCCATCATCGACTATTTGGCCAATTACACCGACGCCGAGGCGGGGGTCAACTCCGCCGGCACCGTCCTCTGGCTCAAGCTCTCCGGCGGCACCCGCCTGGTGGAGGGCATCCTCACCGACGTGACCGTGGAGACTGTGGGCCTGTCCCAGCGCACCACCATCACCGTCACCGGCTACAACGGTGCCTCCACCACCTATGTCGTGGCCGAGAGCGTCCCTGTCACTATCAACGGCGACGAGGCCGTTCTGCGGGAGAATCAGGAGGGCCGCCAGATCATCCTACGGGTCAGCGACGCTGACCTCAACGAGGTCAAGGCGATGGAGGTCAACATGACCGACCGCTACCTCCAGGGGATCTTGCGGGCCGTCAACACCAAAAACACCCCCACCCGCCTGGAGATCAAGGTTCAGGGGGACAGCCGTGCCACCGCCTATGATGTGGCGGAGGACTGCGAGGTGACCTACCGGGGCATGGAGACCGACCTGACTAAGTTGGCCCTCAACAGCTTTGTCACCGCCAAGGTAGAGGGGGGTACTATCACCACCCTCTACGCCTGGCAGGGCTATGAGGACACCGAGGGAACCCTCACTGGCCTCACCTACGGCGACCCCGTGGTCCTGGAGGTCACCCGGGAGGACAACACAGTGGTCCGCTTCTCCATCCCCGTGGAGCGGCTCAAGAGCGTGGCCTTTACCTCCGCCGGAAAGGACTGCGACATCACCCAGCTCCACACCGGCGACCACGTGGTAGTCACCGTTCTCTATAATGACGTGACCCAGGTGGACTGCACGCCCCAGTCGGCCAACGTCACCGGCACCCTCAGCGCTGTGGCCTTCAACGAGGACAACTCCATCCAGCTCACCGTCACCTTCTCCGACGGCACCCGCCACACCTACTCCGCCACCGCCGCCACCACCGTGACCCAGAGCGGCAAGCCCGTGGCTATCTCCGACCTGGCCTCCCGCCGCCAAAGCAAGATCTCTCTGGTGGCAGAAGGGGACCGCGCCCTCTCCATTGAGATCACCGGTTCCACCACCGCGAAGGATTCCATCAGCGGCATTATCCTCACCAAGGACGACCAGACCCGTGTCGCCACCATTCTGGTGGAAGAAAACGGCCAGACCCGCCCCGTCAACGTCCACATTCCCAGCGGGGTGACCATTCTGGACGTGACCACCAGCACCACCCTCACAAACATTTCCCGCCTCAACGAGGGGGAGACCATCCAGGCCTGGGGCAACTACGCCGCCAACGGCAACTTTGAGGCCACCTCGGTGGTCCGCAAGTGAGGCGGGGCCCTTCTGACAAGCAAATAAGAGCAAGGACCAGAGCGGCGTTTTGTTGCGCCGCTCTGGTTTTACTGGTCCTGTGTGTTGGAGTCCTTTTTCGTGTGCTGGACACGTCCCCGCCCCCGTCGGAGGAGAGCCCCGCGCCTACCCCCCGGGAGAGCGCCGGAGTGGCGGTGGTGTTTGGGACCACCGGCGATCCCTTTGGCGCCGCATTTCTCTCCCAGCTGGCCGACCTCTGCGCCCAGCAGGGCTGGCGGCTGATCCAATACGACTGTGGAGGAAAGCCTGATGTCCAGGAGGGACAGGTCGCGGATTTCCTGAGCAATGAAACAGCGGACGTGGCGGTCCTCTACGCCGTAGGGGAGCAGGAGGCGGCCGCCGCCCAGGTCAAGGCGCTGCGTGAGCGCTGCGGCGTGATCACCGTGGGGCGCCGTGTCGCCCCCTCTGCCCGCCGCTATGTTGACGTCCATGTGGGCGGGGCGGAAAACGGGGCAGCCTCCGCCCTGGGCGGCTATCTGAACGAGAGTCGCCTCAAGGGCAGGGAGGTCCTGCTTTTAATGGACCTTCCCGACGAGGAGAGCGGGGCGCGCAAACGGGCCTTTTCCGCGGAGGGGGTCGCCGTGCTGGACGAAAACTATACCTGGGGCGACAAGATCTATGCCGAGCGTTATCTGGAGACGGGGCTGGACCGCTTTCCCGAGGCGGACGCCATCGTCTGCGCCAGCCGCCACGGGACCCGGGGGAGCCTCAACACCCTGCGGCAGAGGGAGCTTCGAGAGAAGATAAAAATCCTTTCCCTGACCTACGATCCGTCTCTGGACGACGACCTGGCCCTGGGCGACCTGGACGCCGCCGCGGCCCTCTCCCCCAAGGAGGCGGCGGAGGCGACGGTCGGCCTTCTTCCCAAAGTGGCCAAGGGGGAGAAGGTGGAGGAAACGGTATTGGAATACCACGTGCTCACCCCGGAAAACATCAACGAGACCGATTTGGGATATTAAAAACGCCGGGTCTGTGCGACCCGGCGTTTTGCTGTGTGGCTTACCTGATCTGTCCCTCTCCGGTAATGAGGAACTTGGTAGAGGTCAGCGCCCGCAGGCCCATGGGGCCCCGGGCGTGCATCTTTTGGGTGGATATGCCGATTTCCGCCCCCAGGCCGAACTCAAAGCCGTCGGTGAAGCGGGTGGAGGCGTTGACGTACACCGCCGCCGCGTCCACTTCCAGCTGGAACTTCCGGGCGTTTTCCAGCTCCCGGGTGACGATGGCCTCCGAGTGTTGAGTCCCGTGAGTGTTGATGAAGGCCACCGCCTCATGGATATCCTTCACTACCTTTGCGGCCAGGATAAAGTCGCCGTATTCGCTGTCCCAGTCCGCCTCTGTGGCGAGGACCGACTGGGGCGCAAGAGCCAGCGTGTGCTCACAGCACCGAAGCTCCACGTGGTACGGCTCCAGCTTGGGCAGGGCCAGTCTCCAAAACTCCGCCGCCACCGCCTCGTGGACCAGCACGCATTCCAGAGCGTTGCACACGCTGGGCCGGGAGCACTTGCCGTTGACCAAAATGTCGGCGGCCATGGAGAGGTCGGCGCTCTCGTCCACAAACAGGTGGCAGACCCCCTCGCCCGTGCGGATCACGGGGACTTTGGCCTCCGCCGTCACCGCCCGGATAAGCCCCCGGCCGCCCCGGGGGATGAGCACGTCCAGATCCTCGGTGAGGCCCATCATAGTCTGGGCGCTCTGGCGGGAGGCGTCCTCCACCACCTGGACGCACCCGGCGGGGAAGCCGTGAGTCTTCAACGCCTCTGCCATGACCTGGCCCAGAGCCAGATTACTGTGCAGGGCCTCCTTGCCCCCCCGCAGGAGGGCGGCGTTGCCGGATTTGAGGCACAGGGCGGCGGCGTCTACGGTGACGTTGGGCCGGGCCTCGAAGATGATGCCAATGACCCCCAGGGGGACCCGCACCTGCCGAAGCTCCAGGCCGTTGGGCAGGGTGCGGCCCTCCATCAATTCTCCAATGGGGTCGGGGAGGGCGGCCACCTGGCGCACCCCCTCTGCCATGGCGTCGATCCGGGCGGGGGTGAGGGTGAGCCGGTCCAGCAGGGAAGCGGACATGCCGTTTTCCCGCCCGGCGGCCACGTCCTCGGCGTTGGCCGACAGAATGTCCTCGCTGTGGGCCTCCAGGGCGGCGGCCAGCTCCAGCAGCGCGGCGTTCTTTTCCCCCGCGCTGAGACAGGTCAGGGTGGGGGCGGCCTCACGGCACAGCCGGGCTTGGGTCAAAATATCCTTCATGCTTTTCCCTCCTTTTGGGCTAAGAACCGGGTGCCTACGGCGGCCCCGGCTACGATGTCCGGCAGGCGCTCGGGATGGGCGCCGTGAGTAATGACCATGTCGATCCCCGCCGCGGTGGCCACCCCCGCCGCGGAAAGCTTGGTGCTCATGCCCCCGGTGCCCCAGTGGCTGCCCGGTGTGCCCGCCAGGGCCAGCACCTCTTTGGTAAGGGCGGGCACGGTGTGGATGAGCCGGGCGTCGGAATGCTTGTGAGGGTCCTTGTCAAAGAGGCCGTCGATGTCGCTCAAAAGCACCAGCAGATCCGCGCCGCACAGCTTGGCCACGATGGCGGAAAGGGTGTCGTTGTCTCCCAGCACCTTGGCCGAGCCCGTTTCGATCTCGGTGGGGTCTACGGCGTCGTTTTCGTTGACGATGGGGATACACCCCAGCTCAAACAGCGCCGAGAAGGTGGCAGACAGATGGGCGGAGCGGACGGGGTCGGCCACGTCGGCGGCGGTGAGGAGGATCTGGGCTACCGTGTGGCCATACTCCCCGAAAAACTTGTCGTAAAGGTGCATCATCTCACACTGGCCCACGGCGGCGGCCGCCTGCTTCTCCCGCAGCTCGGTGGGCCGGCCGGGGAGATTGAGCTTGCCCGTTCCGATGCCGATGGCCCCCGAGGACACCAGCACCACCCGGTGGCCCATGTTGCTGAGGTCGCACAGTGCCCGGGCCAGGCGGTCCATGTTAGAGAGATTGAGCTTGCCGTTTTCTCGGATGAGGGTAGAGGTGCCCACCTTTACCGCGATCAACTGGGTGTTCATGTGCTTTTCGCCCCTTTATCGGGTATTTTTGGCTATTTATGGCAAATTCAGGGAAGATAACCATATAGTTACCGCAATCATAGCACACAGCGGACGATTTGTCTATCCCGAAAGAAATGTTAAATATATATAAAATCCCACAAAATTTCCTTGCTTTTGGGGTTGGTTTGTATTATAATAATCACCGTTCAATAGGAGGACGGAGGAGGACTATGGTCAATGTCGTTTTGGTAGAGCCGGAGATCCCGCAAAACTGCGGCAATATCGCCCGCACCTGCGTGCTCACCGGAAGCCGCCTGCACCTGGTCGGTCCGCTGGGGTTCGATATCAGCGAGGCGGCGGTGCGGCGAAACATGAAGCGGTGCGGCCTGGACTATTGGCCCCGGCTGGACGTGACCTATTACGACGACCTGGATGACTTCTTCCGCCGCCAAGACCCCAAGGAGCTGTGGCTTGCCACCACCAAGGCCCCCTGCCGGTATGACCGCGCCGCCTACCAAGACGGCTGCTGGATCCTGTTTGGCAAGGAGTCGGCGGGGTTGCCCCGGGCACTGCGGGAGGCCCACCGGGACCGGTGCGTCCGCATCCCCATGCAGCCGGGCGAGCGCAGCCTCAACCTCTCCAACAGCGTTGCCGTCATGGTGTACGAGGCCCTGCGGCAGTTGGACTTTCCCGGTCTGCGGGACGTGGGGGAGATGGGAGAGGACGGACCCTAGATCTCTGAAATACAGCGAAATCAACAGCGCGAAAGGAGAGCTATGTATGAATTACAACAAGAAGACCGTCAAGGACGTGGACGTAGCGGGGAAGAAGGTCCTGCTGCGGTGCGACTTCAACGTGCCCCTGGCTAAGGACGGCAGCGGCGTCATTACCGATGACAAGCGCATCCGCGCTGCTCTGCCCACCATCCAGTATCTGCTGGACCAGGGGGCGGCGGTGATCGCCTGCTCCCATATGGGCAAGCCCGTGGCCAGCTTTGACAAGTGGGTCAAAAAGCAGGCCGAGAAGGGTAAGGACCCTGCCACCCTCACCGAGGAGAAGTGGCAGAAGTCCCTCAAGGAGCTGCGCATGGAGCCCGTAGCCGCCCGCCTGAGCGAGCTGCTGGGCAAGAGCGTCATCCTGGCCGACGACGTGGTCGGTCCCGACGCCCAGGCCAAGGCCGCGGCCCTGAAGAGCGGCGAGATCATGCTCCTGCAGAACACCCGCTTTGAGGCCGGGGAGACCAAGGGAGACCCCGAGCTGGCCAAGCAGATGGCCGCGCTG
Source organism: uncultured Oscillospiraceae bacterium (assembly GCA_910579775.1). Taxonomy (GTDB): domain Bacteria; phylum Bacillota; class Clostridia; order Oscillospirales; family Oscillospiraceae; genus MGBC124762. Next base: position 19,993 of record CAJTUE010000011.1, read on the forward strand.
GCCGGTAAGGACGGCGTCTATGTGTCCGACGCCTTTGGCGCCGTTCACCGCGCCCACGCTTCCACCGCCGTGGTGGCTGACTACCTCCCCGCCGTGTCCGGCTTCCTCATCCAGAAGGAGCTGGAGGTCATTGGCGGCGCGCTGGCCGACCCCAAGCGTCCCCTGGTGGCCATCCTGGGCGGCTCTAAGGTCAGCTCCAAGATCGGCGTCATCAACAACCTGCTGGAGATCGCCGACACCATCATCATCGGCGGCGGCATGGCCTACACCTTCTCCGCCGCCCAGGGCGGCAAGGTGGGCGACAGTCTGCTGGAGAACGACTGGAAGGATTACTCTCTGGAGATGATCGAAAAGGCCAAGGCCAAGGGCGTGAAGCTTCTGCTACCCGTGGACACCGTGTGCGCCGATGCCTTCTCTCCCGACGCCAACGCCCAGGTGGTCAAGGCCGGTGAGATCCCCGACGGTTGGCAGGGCCTGGACATCGGTCCCGAGACCGTGAAGCTCTACTGCGCCGCCGTGGCCGACGCGGGCACCGTGATCTGGAACGGCCCCATGGGCGTGTTTGAGTTCGAGAAGTTCGCCGTGGGCACCAAGGCTGTGGCCGACGCCCTCTCTAAGACCTCCGCCATCACCATCATCGGCGGCGGCGACTCCGCGGCCGCCGTCCAGCAGCTGGGTTATGCCGACAAGATGACCCACATCTCCACCGGCGGCGGCGCCTCTCTGGAGTTTATGGAAGGCAAGGAACTGCCCGGCGTGGCGTGCCTCATGAATAAATAATTGTAGAGCCCGATGCCCCCATCGGGCACTCAAACCCCGCCGTGTGTAGGGCGCGAGGACCTCAGCGCGCCGGATATCAGGTACAAAAGGTACAAGAAAGGAAGCAATTACTATGAACCGTCGTTATCGCAAAACCATCATTGCCGGCAACTGGAAGATGAACAAGACCATCACTGAGACCAAGGAGTACGCCGCCCAGATGCGGGACATTCTGGGTAAGCCCAAGTGGTGCGAGGCCGTGCTGCTGGTCCCCCCTGTCAATCTTCAGGCCGGTGTGCGCGCCTTTAAGGACGTGAAGATCTCCATCGGCACCGAGAACTGCCACTACGAGACCTCCGGCGCTTACACCGGCGAGTGCTCCGCCGAGATGGTGAAGGAGGCGGGCGCCAAGTATGTGGTCCTGGGCCACTCCGAGCGCCGCGCTTACTATAACGAGACCGACATGGACGTGAACAAGAAGCTCCACGCCGCCCTGCGCGCCGGTCTGCGCCCCATCCTCTGCGTGGGCGAGAGCCTGGAGGAGCGGGAGCTGGGCGTGACCATGGAGAAGATCACCTATCAGCTCAAGTGTGCCCTGGCCGGGATCACCCCCGAGCAGGTCCGCCGCGTGGTGGTCGCCTATGAGCCCATCTGGGCCATCGGCACCGGCAAGACCGCCACCTCCCAGCAGGCCGCCGAGGTCTGCGGCGCTATCCGCACCCTGGTCCGCAAGACCTATGGCGCCCGGGTGGCCCGGAGCATGTCCGTTCTCTACGGCGGCTCTATGAATGCCAAGAACGCCGCCGAGCTGCTGAGCAACGAGGACATCGACGGCGGCCTCATCGGCGGCGCCTCCCTGGAGCCCAAGACCTTCCTGGAGATTATCAACGCTTCCAATCAAGATTGATTGGTGACCAAACTCAAAAGGGGCGGCGTAGCCGCCCCTTTTTCAACCAAAGGAGGAACTGCGATGAAAAAGCCCACTGTTTTGATCATCATGGACGGCTTTGGCCTCAACGCCCCCGACAAGGGCAACGCCATCGCCGCCGCGAAAAAGCCCAACCTGGACGCCCTCTTTGCCCAAAACCCCGTGAGCAAGTTGTCCGCCTCCGGGCTGGACGTGGGCCTGCCCGAGGGCCAGATGGGCAACTCCGAGGTGGGACACACCAACATCGGCGCTGGGCGGGTGGTGTTTCAGGACCTGCCCAAGATCACAAAATCCATTCAGGATGGGGACTTCTTTGAGAACAAGGCCTACAAGGACGCCATGCTGGCGGCCAAGGAGGCGGGCAAGGCCGTCCATATCTATGGCCTCATGTCCAACGGCGGCGTCCACAGCCACATCACCCACATCCAGGCTGCGGTGAAGATGGCGAGTGACCTGGGCTGTCCCAAGATCTTTGTCCACTGCTTTATGGATGGCCGTGATGTGCCCCCCAGCTCCGGCAAGGACTTCGTGGCCCAGATGAAGGAGACCTGTGACCGGTATGGCGCGCAGATCGCCACGATCTCCGGCCGGTACTACGCCATGGACCGGGACACCAACTGGGACCGGGTGGAGCGTGCCTACAAGGCCATGGTCTACGGTGAGAGCGAGGCGCGCTTTATCGGCGACCCGGTGGGCGCTATGCAGGCCAGCTACGACGCCGGGGTCACTGACGAGTTTGTCATCCCCGTGGTCACCGCTGAAAACGCTGAGATCGGCGAGGGAGATTCTATTATCTTCATGAACTTCCGCCCTGACCGCGCCCGGGAGATCACCCGTACCTTTGTGGACCCCGACTTTGCGGGCTTTGAGCGGAAGAAGGGCTTCTTCAAGGTGAATTACGTCTGCACCACCTCCTACGACGCCTCCATGCCCAATGTGGTCATCGCCTATCCCAAGGAGAGCCTGGACAACATCTTCGGCGAGTACATTTCCGGCCTGGGTATGACCCAGCTGCGCATCGCGGAGACGGAGAAGTATGCCCATGTCACCTTCTTTTTCAACGGTGGCGCGGAGACTGTGTTCCCCGGCGAGGACCGCTGCCTGATCCCCTCCCCCAAGGTGGCCACCTACGACCTTCAGCCCGAGATGTCTGCCCCTGAGGTCACCGACGCGGTGGTGGAGCGTATTGAGAGCGGCAAATACGACGTGGTCATTCTTAACTTTGCCAACTGCGACATGGTAGGCCATACCGGGGTCTTTGACGCCGCGGTTAAGGCGGTGGAGACGGTGGACGCCGGTGTGGGCCGGGTAGTGGAAGCCGTGAAGAAGATGGGCGGCACCTGCTTTATCACCGCCGACCACGGCAACGCCGACCGCATGCTGGAGGACGACGGCAAGACCCCCTACACCGCCCACACCACCAACCTGGTGCCCTTCTGTGCGGTGGACGCCCCCTGCAAGGCCCTGGCTGACGGCCGCCTGTGCGACATCATTCCCACCATGCTGGACTCCATGGGCCTTCCCCAGCCCAAGGAAATGACGGGTAAGTCCCTGCTGGTGAAATAAGCGCAGCCTCGTGAAGTAAAAGGACCGCCTGCCAACCGGCAGGCGGTCCTTTTATCTCCTTGTTTCCCTTGATTTTCCGCCCCTTTCCTGCTATACTTTTCCCACATATCATCTTTACCTGCGGCAGAAAGCCGCGAAAGGAGCGTTTTATGGCAAAGCGTGTGTTAAGCATGACCCCCTCTGAGCTGACCCGTCTGACCCGGGAGGATTTTCTCTCCGCCGTGGCAGGGAGCGAGGGCCGGGTTCTGGCCTGCGAGACCATTGGCATCGTCCAGCCCATGCTGGCCGACGTGACCAACGCCGAGTTTGCGGCCTCCCAGGGGGCGGACCTTATCCTCCTCAATATGTTCGACGTACAAAAGCCCGTGGTGCAGGCTCTGCCCGAGGTGCCCGCGGAGGAGACGGTCCGGGAGGTGAAGCGGCTTACTGGGCGGATGATCGGAGTGAATCTGGAGCCGGTGGACGACACCCTGGCCAAGGACAACGCCGACACCATCTGGGCCATGTCCCCCGGACGGTACGCCACGGTGGACAACGCCAAGCGCGCCCATGAGATGGGTGTGGATATGCTGGTGCTCACCGGGAATCCCGGAAACGGCGTTTCCAATGCCGCAATCGTCTCCACCCTCTCCGCCATCTCCAAGGCCATCGGAGATAAGATCGTCCTGTGCGCTGGGAAGATGCACGCCTCCGGGGTCGTGGGCGAGGGAGGCGAGAATATCATCACCAAGAAGGATATCGCCGCCTTTGCCAAGGCCGGAGCGGACGTGATCCTCCTGCCTGCTCCTGGCACCGTTCCCGGCATCACCACCGAGTATATCCGGAGCTTGGTGAGCTATGCCCACAGCCTGGGCAAGCTGGCCCTCACCGCCATCGGCACCTCCCAGGAGGGGGCGGACGTGGACACCATCCGCCGCATTGCCCTGGAGTGCAAGATGACAGGCGCCGACATCCACCACATCGGCGACACGGGCTATATGGGCATGGCCCTGCCCGAGAACATCCGGGCCTACAGCGTGGCCATCCGCGGCATCCGCCACACCTACCACCGTCAGGCCCAGTCCTTGGCCAGATAATCAAAGGACAGCGGGACGGTTCTTCTGGCGGCGCCACGAAAGAACAACCATGGCGTGTCCGTCACACAGGGACAAATGAGGCGAAAATGTCCTTCACCACACGCTAACCGTCCCTGCTGTCCTGCAGGATAGGGGATAGTCCCATGTAAAAACCGCCAATTTATACGAAAACATAAAATTGGAGGCAGTTTTTATGACCATCAACGAAGAAATTACAAGGCGAAGGACCTTCGCCATCATCTCTCACCCCGACGCGGGCAAGACCACCCTCACCGAGAAATTTTTGCTCTACGGCGGGGCCATCGCTCAGGCGGGGGTGGTCAAGGGAAAGAAAAACGCCCGGGCCGCCACCTCCGACTGGATGGAAATCGAGAAGCAGCGCGGCATTTCGGTGACCTCCTCGGTCATGCAGTTCCAGTACGAGGGCTACTGCATCAACATCCTGGACACCCCCGGCCACCAGGACTTTTCCGAGGACACCTACCGCACCCTGATGGCGGCGGACTCCGCCGTCATGGTCATCGACGCGGCCAAGGGCGTGGAGGCACAGACCCGCAAGCTCTTTAAGGTCTGCGTCATGCGGGACATTCCCATCTTTACCTTTATCAACAAGATGGACCGGGAATCCCGGGACCCCTTTGAACTGTGCCAGGAGATCGAGCATGAACTGGGTATCGACACCTACGCGGTCAACTGGCCCATCGGCTGCGGCAAGGAGTTCCAGGGCGTCTACGACCGCAAGGGGGAGAAGATCATCCACTTTACCTCCAACGGCGGGGCCAAGGCGGCCACGGCCACCCAGGTCTCTCTGGATGACCCCGCCCTGGATGGTCTCATTGGCCAGCGGCTCCACAGCCAGCTCTCCGACGACATCGAGCTGCTGGACGGGGCCTCCTGCGAGTTTGACATGGATAGGGTCCGCCACGGCAAGCTCTCCCCCGTGTTCTTCGGCTCCGCCCTTACCAACTTCGGCGTGGAGCCCTTTTTGGAGGAATTTCTCCGCATGACCACCCCGCCTCTTCCGCGCATGGCGGGGGAGACGGTGATCGACGCCTTTGACGAGCCGTTTTCCGCCTTCGTCTTTAAGATCCAGGCCAATATGAACAAGGCGCACCGGGACCGCATTGCCTTTATGCGGGTGGTCTCCGGGAAGTTTGAGGCGGACAAAGAGGTCTACCACGTCCAGGAGGGGAAAAAGATTAAGCTCTCCCGTCCCCAGCAGCTCATGGCCGCCGAGCGGGAGATTATTTCCGAGGCCTACGCCGGGGACATTATGGGCGTCTTTGACCCCGGCATCTTCTCCATCGGCGACACCCTTTGCGCACCGGGGAGCAAATTTCAATTCGATCCCATTCCCACCTTTGCCCCCGAGCACTTCCAGCGCATCCGCTCCATCGACACCATGAAGCGCAAGCAGTTCTTGAAAGGCGTGGAGCAGATCGCCCAGGAGGGCGCCATCCAGATCTTCAAGCCCCCCTATACCGGCATGGAGGAGGTCATCGTGGGCGTGGTTGGCACGCTTCAATTTGACGTGCTTGCCTATCGGCTGAAAAGTGAATACAATGTGGAATTATATACAGAAGGTTTGCCATATTGTTATCTGCGATTGGTGGGCAACGAGGAACCGGTAAAGGAGGACGAGCTGAACCTGGGCGACGCCAAGCTGGTGGAGGACTACAAGGGGCGGCAGATCGTGCTGTTTACCTCCTTCTGGTCCATCAACTGGGTGGCCGAGCGCAACAGGGACCTTGTTTTGCTGGAGTTCGGCGGCGGCAAGGAGGAATAAGATGAAGTGGACCTGGCTGCTCTGCGCCAGCAACGCCCTGGCCTTCCTGCTCATGGGTCTGGATAAGTGGAAGGCGGTCCGGGGGGCATGGCGCGTCTCCGAGCAAATGCTTTTCCTGTTTCCCATCTTGGGCGGCGCGCCCGGCGGGACGCTGGGAATGTTTCTCTTCCACCATAAGACCCAGCACTGGTACTTTCGCTGGGGCTTCCCCCTTTTGGCCATTGCCCAAATTCTGCTGGTCGTCTACCTGAAGTCCCGAAATAAGCTGTAAAAACGCCCCTCGACCAGCGGTCGAGGGGCTCCCTTTCTGCGCGTAGGCGAAAGGTACAGCCGCGCTTCTACGCAAAAGGGGGCCCCGGAATTTTCTGGGGCCCTCTTTGGCGTTGGATCAGTCTGAGGTTTTGTCAATGATGGCGCACAAGATACCCGCTACGGGGAACACCACCCAGCCGGGGTGCCAGAGGTTGCCGCAGAAGCCCAATAAAAGGTACAGGGCTGTTGCCAACAGCATAATGATGCCGGAAACGTCCCGGGAGGTCTTGCTTCGCTCTGGCTCGGGGTGATACATGGAGTGGCGGATACCCAGCCACACCATGACGCCCACGCAGGCGGCCAGCAAAAGGAAAAACCCCGCCACCGCAAGGGTGAGGATGAATTCATCATGTTCAAAGAGGACGGCGGCGGCCACCAGAAGGACCACGCTTACCAGCACCCCCGACACCGCGGCGGCCATGCCACCCCGAAACCGTGCGTCAAACTCCGCCTCCTCGTCAGGGTAGGGGCAGGGCGGTTGGATGGGGTAGGCCCGCTGGAAATTGCCGTGGTCCAGCCCTGCAAACACAAAGTTGAATACCGCGCAGGCCACCAGTACCAGGAGGGGCAGGGCCACCGCGCCGGAGTCGGGGAAAAACGCCGCGGCAGCCACCGTGAGCGCCACCCCCACGAGGACCAATACCACCCCCAGGGCGATTTGAAAGGCAAAGCGGTTCATATGCTGGACAAATACCGCCCAGTCTGCGGCGGGGTTATCCGCCGCATCTGGCTCTGATCCTGCGGCTTCCACCGTCTCATCCTCTAAAGGCTGGCGCATGAGCTGGTCTAAGGAACAGCCCAGCAGGTCGGCCAGCGTGAGGAGAGTGGACGCCTCGGGCAGCCCCTGGCCCGATTCCCACTTTCCCACCGCCTGCCGGGAGACCCCCAGGGCCTCTGCCAGGGTCTCCTGGGTATAGCCTGCCCGCTTGCGCAGGGCGGCTAAGTTTTGAGCGAATTGTGTCATATGGATGACCTCCTTTGTGGGGCCATTGTACTGTGGCAAAGGGGAAACCGCCACCAACCTAGGGTTTGAATTTCAAAAAATGTGCTGCAACACTAAGTTGCCTCCCCTTGGGCCGCATGGGCTACCAGCTTTTCGAAGGTCTCGTCGCTCAAGTCGTGCTCCACCTTGCAGGCGTCCCGTTCAGCCACCTCCGGGGATACGCCCAGACGGATGAAAAATTCCGTCAGCGTCCGATGTCGGCTGATAATGCGTCGTGCAACCGTCTCTCCCGACTCTGTAAGAGAGAGAATACCGTCCTTATCTACCGTGATGTAGCCCGCTTCCCGCAGACGTTTCATTCCCACGCTGACGCTGGGCTTGGAGTAGCCCAGATCGGCTACCACATCAATGCTGCGCACGGCTTTGCCCTGCTGGCGCAGCTTCAAAATAGACTCCAAATAGTCCTCGCCCGACTCGTGAATGGGCACGTTCAACACCTCCAAACCCTTGATAACTCCAGGTTAGCACATCCAAACTCAAAGAGCAAGAAAAATTTTCAAGAACCTCTTGACAAACAAATTGGGTTAGACTATACTAACTTCGCAAGTGGTTAGGGAAGCCTAACCGCCATATTTAGGCCAATGGTTAGGAAGGACTAATCTAGAAAGGGGCGGTCATGATGCCGTTGACATTGGCAAAGCCGGGAGAAAATGTGACCATCCGGCGGATCGCAGGAAAGGACGAGGTGCGCGCCCACTTGGCGGAGCTGGGCTTTGTGGCGGACACGGTGGTGACGGTGGTCAGTGCCCTGGCAGGCAATCTGATCGTACAAGTAAAGGACAGTCGGGTGGCGCTGGACGCCACACTGGCCAACCGCATCTTTATTTAAGTAAGGAGGAACAAGGATGAAAACGCTGAAGGACGTCAAGGTGGGAGAAACCGCTACCGTCGTGAGGCTGCACGGCGAAGGAGCCACCCGGCGGCGGATCCTGGACATGGGGCTTACTCCGGGAGCAGAGCTTCTGGTGCGCAAGGTTGCCCCTCTGGGGGACCCCATGGAGCTGTCCGTGCGGGGCTACGAGCTGTCGGTGAGAAAAGCCGACGCGGAGTTTATTGAAGTAGAGTAAGGAAAGGAGTTGATGGAAATGGAACGGAAGATCGCCCTGGCGGGCAATCCCAACAGCGGCAAGACCACCCTGTTCAACGCCCTGACCGGGTCCAACCAGTATGTGGGCAACTGGCCGGGAGTGACGGTGGAAAAGAAGGAGGGCAAGCTGAAGGGTCACAAGGACGTGACGGTGCAGGATCTGCCAGGCATCTACTCTCTGTCCCCCTACTCTCCCGAGGAGGTGGTGGCCCGGAACTATCTGGTCAACGAGCGGCCCGACGCCATCCTCAACATCGTAGACGGGACCAACCTGGAGCGTAACCTCTATCTCACCACCCAGCTCATGGAACTGGGCATTCCGGTGGTCGTGGCGGTGAATATGCTGGACCTGGCGGAGAAAAACGGCGACAAGCTCGACCTGAAGTCGCTGTCTAAGGAGCTTGGTTGCCCGGTGGTGGGCATCACCGCGCTGAAAAATAAGGGCGTGGACGAGGCGGTAAGCGCCGTTCTGACTGCCGCGGACGGCCCTGCCCCCCAGAACTACCGCACCTTCACCGTGGAGGAAAGCGCGCTGGAGGACGGGGACGACGTGGAGAGCGCCACCGCTGCCGCCCGGTATGATTTTATCGGAAAAGTGGTGTCCAAGTCGGTGAAAAAGGGCCGCGCCGCCCACGCCTTGTCCACCTCGGACAAGATCGACCGGGTGGTGACCAACCGGATCCTGGCTCTGCCCATCTTTGTCTGCGTTATGTTCCTGGTCTACGCCATTTCCATGGGCGGATGGGGCGTTTCCATCGGCACTCGGGCCACTGACTGGGCCAACGACGGCCTGTTTGGCGACGGCTGGTTTATCTCCGGCGGCGACGGCTACGAGGACGCGGCAGGGGCATTTGAAGAGGCCGGCTTGATCATTGAAGCCTGGGAAGCCGGCGAGACCACCGCTTACCTCTATGATGACGACGAGGGCACTACCGATGAGGTCCCCCTCACCGAGGATCTCTATCAGGCGGCCTTGGCGGTAGAAGAGCCTGACCCCGCTGACTACGGTCATTGGGTGAACGGCATCCCCGTCACGGTGGGTAACTGGCTGGAGAATATAGGCTGCGCCGACTGGCTGTCCGGCCTGATCGTGGACGGCATCATCGGCGGCGTGGGCGCGGTGCTGGGCTTCGTACCTCAGATGCTGGTGCTGTTCCTGCTGCTCTCCATTCTGGAGGATATCGGTTACATGGCCCGGATCGCCTTTATCATGGACCGGGTGTTCCGCAAGTTCGGCCTCTCCGGCCGCTCTTTCATCCCCATGCTGGTTGGTACCGGGTGCGGCGTGCCGGGGGTCATGGCCTCCCGCACCATTGAGAACGAACGGGACCGCCGCATGACCATTATGACCACCTGCTTTATCCCCTGCGGGGCGAAAATGCCCATCATCGCCATGTTTGCCGCAGCGCTTTTCGGCGGCAACCGGGCGCTGGTGGCTACCTCCGCTTATTTCATCGGCGTTGCCGCCATCGTCATTTCCGGCATCATCCTCAAGAAGACCCGGCCCTTTACTGGCGAGCCTGCCCCCTTTGTTATGGAGTTGCCCGCCTACCACATCCCTGCCGTGGGCAACGTTCTGCGTTCCACCTGGGAGCGGGGCTGGAGCTTCATCAAGCGGGCTGGAACGGTCATCCTGGCCTCCTCCATCCTGCTGTGGTTCCTCCAGGGCTTCGGTATGGAAAACGGCGCCTTTGGCATGGTGGAGGACAACGCCAACTCCATTTTGGCGGTCATTGGCGGTGCGGCGTGCTGGATCTTCGCGCCTCTGGGCTTTGGCAACTGGCAGGCCACGGTGGGTACGGTCACCGGCCTCATTGCCAAGGAAAACGTGGTGTCCACCTTCCACGTTCTCTATCCGGGCGGAAGCTTTGCCGCCCAGATTGCCGGAGCGTTTACGCCCATCAGCGCTTACTCCTTCATGATCTTCAACCTGCTGTGCGCCCCCTGCTTCGCCGCTATGGGCGCCATCAAGCGGGAGATGAACAACGCCAAGTGGACCTGGGCCGCCATCGGCTATATGTGTGGCTTTGCCTATGTGGCCTCCCTCATTGTTTACCAGCTAGGCAACGCGTTCACCGGAAACCTTAACCCTATCGGCCTGGTTACGGCGGTCCTGTGTCTGGCAGGAATGATTTGGCTGTTGGTTCGCCGGGGCAGCGGCGCGAAGAAGTCCTCCCCCGCGGCCTCTCAGGGAGTGGCGGTATGAACGCGCCCACGATTCTGATCGCCCTTGTGGTGGCGGCGGTGTTTGTGGCCATTATCCTCCGTGGCGTGGCCAACCACAAAAAGGGGAAGTCCTCCTGCGGCGGAGATTGCAGCCGGTGCAGGGGCTGTCATTAAAGAAGTTTTCGCGGCCCACGAAAAGACAAGGACGGTTCCGAAGGGAACCGTCCTTGTCTTTTCGTTTTCTTTTAATTCATGTGCGGCAGAGCCTGGTGTCCCGGTCCCCGCGAATCAAGACGCCTCGGTAAGCAGGTTGATGGCATAGGGCCGCTGGATCAAGGTGGGCAGGGCCCGGCGGAGGACCTGGGCCGTGCGCGTGGAGCTGGAGAGAGTGACATAGGCGTCGCCGCGGTCGGAAATATCCTGGATGAGGCTGCGGGCCTGGGTAGCCGCGCCGCCGGTGCGCAGGCGGGTGTTTCCCGGCCAGACCCACCAGGGAGCTGCTTCGTCTCCCAGATCGGCGGCGGCAGCGTCGCCCAGGAGGGCGACCTGGGTGGCCTCATAGCGGAGGATGTGTCCCAGCAGCTCATTGCCCCGGCGAAATTCCTCCCGGGGGTCCGCGCCAGTGAGGAGAAGACCGACCTGGTGCCCGGCCGCCGCCGCGGAACGGACCCGGCTATCCTGCTGAACTAAGGTGTCCACCGGGAAGAGAAACAGGGCCTTGACCTGGTATTGGTTCAGCGCGGCGAGCACGTCGGAAAAGCCGTCGTCGGCGGTGCATTCAATGGCAAAGGACACGTCGCCGCCCTGAGGAGCCACCGAAGGGGTGGGGGTGGGCACAACCGGGGCGGTGGGGGTCGGGACCACCGGACGGAGGGTAGGCGGAGGGGAGGGGGTGGCCTGGGCGGCAAGATACTGGGCCAGGGGCCCGGCTACCAGCTGGGCGGCCTGGGCGCCAAACTGGGCGTCGCCCAAGGTGGCGGCGGCGGTGCGCAGGCGGGCGATGGGGACCGTCCCGTCGGGCAGGACCAGGTTATAGAAGGAATAGCTCAAGCCAAAAAAGCTGCATACAAAGCGCAGAGGGATATACACCACGCCGTTGCGGGTGATGATTCCCTGGGTATATTCCCCGCCCTTTTTGTCCGCCGCGCCCGAGCCGTTGAGCTGGAAGATGAGGGAACCCTCCCGGTTGAAGATGGTAAAGGTCCCGCCACTACGGTTGAGGGCGTAGCTTAAGTCCAGCTCCTTGTTGTCCAAAACGGTGTAGGGCGCATAGATCACGCTGCCCCGGCGCACGGGCATCTGGGTCTCGTTGATCAGCCCCAGCAAAACAGTGTCGTTGACGCCGACTAAATACACTCCGTCGTAAGTTCCGGCGGCATAACTCCAAGGAATCAGCAAGACAAGGAGGGCGGCCAAAACGCACAAAAGGGCCAACAGACGTTTTTTCATGCTTAAAACTCCGCATTCCCCACCGTGCGGGGATGCAGCTCAACGTCCCGAATGTTGTTGATGCCGGTGAGGTACATGACCATGCGCTCGAAGCCCAGGCCAAACCCGGCGTGGCGGCAGGAGCCGTAGCGGCGCAGGTCCAGATACCACCAGTAGTCCTTGGGGTCCATGCCCAGCTCCTTGATGCGCGCCTCCAGCAGCTCCAGCCGCTCCTCGCGCTGGGAGCCGCCGATGATCTCCCCAATGCCCGGGACCAGGCAGTCGGCAGCGGCCACGGTCTTGCCGTCGTCATTGAGGCGCATATAGAACGCCTTGATCTCCTTGGGGTAGTCGGTGACAAAAACAGGGCGCTTGTAGACCTGCTCGGTAAGGTGGCGCTCGTGCTCGGTCTGGAGGTCGCAGCCCCACTCCACCTTAAAATCAAATTTGTCATTGTTCTTCTTAAGCAACTCCACCGCCTCGGTATAGCTCACCCGGGCAAAGTCAGAGGACGCCACATGCTCCAGCCGCTCCTTCAGGCCCTTGTCCACAAAGGAGTTGAAGAAGTCGATCTCGCTGGGACACTTGTCCAGCACGGTCTTGATGATATACTTGATCATGGCCTCGGCGGTGTCCATATAGTCGCCCAGATCGGCAAAGGCCATCTCCGGTTCGATCATCCAAAACTCCGCGGCGTGGCGCTGGGTGTTGGAGTTCTCTGCCCGGAAGGTGGGGCCAAAGGTGTAGACGTCACCGAAGGCCATGGCAAAGTTCTCCGCGTTGAGCTGGCCGGAGACGGTGAGGCTGGTCTTCTTGCCAAAGAAGTCCTTGGACCAGTCCACCTGGCCGTCGGGGGTGCGGGGCGGGTCGTTTACGTCCAGAGTGGTCACCTGGAACATCTCCCCCGCACCCTCGCAGTCTGAGCCGGTGACGATGGGGGTGTGAATATAGACAAAGCCACGGTCCTGGAAGAAGCAGTGGATGGCGTGGGCGGCCACCGAGCGGACCCGGAAGGCCGCGGAGAAGAGGTTGGTCCGGGGGCGCAGGTGCTGGATGGTGCGCAGATACTCCACGCTGTGCCGCTTCTTCTGCAGGGGGTATTCCGGGGTGGAAATTCCCTCCACCTCGATGGCGTCTGCCTTCAGCTCAAGGGGCTGCTTGGCCTCGGGAGTAAGCACCACCCGGCCAGTGACAATGAGGGCCGCGCCCACGTTCTGGGCGGCGATCTCCTTATAATTGAGCAGGACGTTGGCGTCCATGACGACCTGGAGATTGGAAAAGGCGGAGCCGTCGTTGAGCTCGATGAAGCCAAAGGTCTTCATGTCCCGAATGGTCCGGGCCCAGCCCATGACCGTGACGGTCTCTCCGCCGTAGCCCTCCATGTTGGACAGAAGCTCCCGGATGGTGGTGCGCTGCATAGTGATCCCTCTCTTACCTTATAAAATGTGACCCCATTATAGCCTATTCTTCCCGCAGTTGCAAGCATATTTCCGTCCTGAAAGGCGTATAGTGCCATAGGTCAAGGGCAGGGAGTGTTGCTGTGTGAAGGGAAACATGGAAGACCGGGCGGTGGCTCTGGCGGAATACATCATTGACCAGGGCGCTACCGTCCGCGCCGCCGCGGCCAAATTTGGACTGAGCAAGAGCACGGTACACAAGGACATCTCAGAAAGACTGGCCTCCTTTCGGCCGGGGCTGTATGCCCAGGTGAAGGAGGTCCTGGACGTAAACAAGGCTCAGCGCCACCTGCGCGGCGGTGCGGCCACCAGAAGAAAATATAAGGGAGAATGACCGCGCGCCGCCGGGAGGGAAAACTGCCCTCCCGGCAATTTTATGCGCTCTTGCGGAAAATTTTTCTTGACCGGGAGAAAAGGGCAGTGGTTGTGGTGATAAGGGAGCTTTTGGCCCGGTCTACCCCAAGATATTGTTACAAAACGGTGACAAAAAAGCTTCAAAACGTGGCGCTGTGGGGTTGACGGACAGGGCAAAAGGGTGTATGATACCAATGTTGTAACTAAATTGTAATTTTTTCCTGCCTTGGAAAAGGCGGATATTCCACAACACCTGGTATGGAGGGGAGATCCCATGGACGAGATATTGTATCCCGGCCCTCAGCCGGAGGAGGCCGTCGGCGCCGCGGAGCGGCGGGACTGGCGCGAGACGTTGAGGGCGCGGGCGGAGGATATCCTCTTTCGGTGGGACGCGGGCAGAGAGAAGCGGCGGCTTCCGGCACGGGCCTTTCTGCTGGCGGCGCTCCTGGTGGCTGTGCTCACCACGGTGCCTACGGTCTACACCCGCGGCTATGAGGTCACGGTGGACGGCCAGGCTCTGGGCATCGTCTCTCAAAAGAGCGAGTTTGAGAACATCGTGGACCGGGTGGAGGACCGGGTGGGTGAGATTCTGGGCTATGACTACGACCTCACCTGCGATGTAAGTTATAAAAGCCGCATCGTGGAGCGCGGCGAGATCTCCTCTCTCTCCGGCTTTGAGACTTATCTTTTTAACCAGGTGGATGAGGTGAGCAAGAACTACACCTTCACCATCGACGGACAAAATATGGGCGTTCTGGCGGACGCCACTGAGCTGGAGGCTCTGCTGGACGAGCTGAAGGCCCCCTACCGCAACGCCAACACCGTCTCCTGTGAATTTACCGTGCCGGTGCGGTTGGACTACTCCTACACCGCCAACGGCGACACCGCTGACATGGATGCCCTGCGGGAGTTGCTCACCTCCAACTCTGTGGAGGCGGTGACCTACACCGTGAGATCCGGCGACACCTATTCCGCCATTGCCCGCAGCCACGACATGACAGTGGATGAGCTGATGAACATCAATCCCGACGCCAGCCTGAAGAGCCTGATGCCCGACCAGGTGCTTACCGTGCGCCAGAACGTGCCCTATCTTTCGGTGCGCAGCGTAGACGCGGTGACCTATCAGGAGGCCATTCCCGCTCCTGTGGAGTACAAGGAGGACGATTCCATGTACCAGGGGGACACCAAGGTACTTGACCCCGGTGAGGAGGGAATGGCGCTGGTCTCCGCGAGGATCACCTACCTCAACGGCATTGAGGAGGCCCGGGACATTCAGACCACCCGGGAGCTCTCCGCCCCCAAGACCAAGGTGGTAGCCAAGGGCACCAAGGAGCGGCCCAAGACCATGGCCAAGGGCAACTTTATCTGGCCCGTCCGGGGCACCATTACCTCCCGCTATGGCTGGCGCACCCTCTTTGGCGTTTCTAACTTCCACGGCGGATTGGACATTGCCGTGCGCACCGGGACCTCCGTCAAGGCCGCCGACGGCGGCAAGGTGATCACCTCCGCCTGGCACAGCAGCTATGGCTACTATATCATCATTGACCACGAGAACGGCAAGCAGACCTACTATGCCCACAACTCCAAGCTGCTGGTCCGGGTGGGCGAGCGGGTGTACCAGGGCCAGGTCATCGCCAAGTCCGGTTCCACCGGAAACACCACCGGCCCCCACTGCCACTTCGAGGTCCGGGTGAACGGCCAGCGGGTGAACCCCCGCAACTACCTGCCCTAAACGATCTGATATCAAAGAAGGGACGCACTGTGTGCGTCCCTTCTTTTGTGCATGAACGAATAAATATTCACCATACAATGAATAAACTAAAATACAACCTTGAATTTGTGGAATTTGCCCTTGCATTTTTGGTGAATCAAGTGTATAATCCAGTTCAGATTTCCGCTTCGGGGAAGCGGACGGATAAGGAGACGAGTGAAATGAGGAAATTTACCAAGTATCTTGCTTTGGCCCTGGCCGTCATGCTGTGCCTGGGCGCCCTGGCTGGCTGCACCGGCGGGAAGGGCCCTGTTGAACCCACCCAGCCCGCCGACAACGGGGGCAACGACCCCGTTGTCTCCACGGTCAAGACCGTGGAGGCGGGCAAGCTCCATATGTCCACCAACGCGGCGTTCCCTCCCTATGAGATGCTGGCGGATGACGGCAGCTTTGAGGGCATCGACGTGGAGGTGGCCGCGGCCATCGCCAAGAAGTTGGGGTTGGAGCTGGTAGTGGACGACATGGGCTTTGACGCTGCCCTCACTGCCGTGCAGACCGGTAAGAGCGACATCGCCATGGCGGGCATTACCGTCACCGACGAGCGCAAGGAGGTCATGGACTTCTCCGACAGCTACGCCACCGGTATTCAGGTGGTCATTGTCAAGGAGGGTTCGCCCATTGAGACGGTGGATGATCTGGCCAACGCCCAGATGATCGGCTGCCAGAAAGCCACCACCGGGTACATCTACTGCTCCGATACTCCGGAGAACGGCGGCTACGGCGAGGACCACGTCACCGCCTATGAGACCGGCGCGTTGGCGGTGATGGCTCTGGTCAACGGCCAGATCGACGCGGTGGTCATCGACAACGAGCCCGCCAAGAGCTATGTGGCCGCCAACGAGGGCCTGAAGATCCTGGACACGGAGTTTGCTGTGGAGGACTACGCCATTGCTGTGGGCAAGGGCAACAGCGAGCTGCTGGACGCGGTGAACAAGGCCATGGCCGAGTTGAAGGCGGACGGCACCTTCCAGAGCATCGTGGACAATTACATCAAGGCTGAGTGATCCAAGCAAAGAAGGGCGGCCTTTGAAAAAGGCCGCCCTTTTTCTTTATAAGGAAGGAGTGACGGTATGATTGAGGGCATCGCCCTGTGGCTGGCCAAGCTGGGGCCGCGGTTCCACCGGGCCTTTATCGAGGGAAACCGCTGGCGGCTGTATCTCAAGGGCTTGGGAGCGACGGTGGAAATGACCGCCCTTGCCCTGTGCATGGGCATTGCGCTGGGGGTGGTGGTGGCGGTGATCCGAACCGCCCACGACCAGCAGCGGCCGGGGAGGCACAACCTCCTTTTGGGCCTTTTGAACGTGGTCTGCAAGATCTACACCACCATTCTCCGGGGTACGCCCATGATGGTGCAGCTGCTCATCTGGGCTTTTGTCATCTTTAAGACCAGCCGAAATATGATCGCTGTAGGTATTATCGGACTTGGTATCAACTCCGGGGCATATGTGGCGGAGATCGTCCGGGGCGGTCTTATGAGCGTAGATGTGGGGCAGAGCGAGGCGGGGCGCAGTCTGGGCCTCAACTACTTTGACACCATGCGGTTCATTGTCATCCCTCAGGCGTTCAAGAATATTTTGCCGTCTCTGGGCAACGAGTTCATTACCCTCTTCAAGGACACCTCGCTGGTGCAGGCCATCGGTGGCGCGGAGCTGGCCTATTACGCCTCTACCATCGGTGGGAACACTTTTGACTGTATGCCGCCCTACATTGGTATCGCTGTCATGTATTTGGCCATTGTGATCGGCTTGACTTGGCTCCAGGGGAAGCTGGAAAGGAGGCTGCGTCAAAGTGATCGACGTTAAAAATTTGTCGAAATCCTTCGGCGACCACCTGGTGCTGGACAATATCTCCGAGCACATCCACCCCGGAGAAAAGGTGGTGGTCATCGGCCCGTCCGGGTCGGGGAAGTCTACCTTCCTGCGGTGCCTTAACCTGCTGGAGACCCCCTCCGCGGGGACGATCACCTTTGAAAACACCGTCATCACCGACCCCAAGACGGACATCAACGCCATGCGGCGGCAGATGGGGATGGTGTTTCAGCATTTCAACCTCTTTGCCAACATGACCATCCGCAAAAACATCACCCTGGCCCCGGTGCGCACCAAGCTCATGAGCCAAGGGGAGGCGGACGAGACCGCCACGGCGCTTTTGCGGCGGGTAGGGCTGGAGGACAAGGCGGACGCCTATCCCGCCCAGCTCTCCGGCGGACAGAAGCAGCGCATCGCTATCGTGCGCGCTCTGGCCATGAAGCCCAAGGTCATGCTCTTTGACGAGCCCACCTCCGCCCTGGACCCTGAAATGGTGGGGGAGGTGCTGGACGTGATGAAGGAGCTGGCCAACGAGGGGATGACCATGGTGGTGGTCACCCACGAGATGGGCTTTGCACGGGAGGTGGGCAGCCGGGTGCTCTTTATGGACGGCGGGCACATTCTGGAGCAAAATAGCCCCGCGGAATTTTTTGCCGCCCCCAAGGAGGCGCGCACCATCGAATTCCTGTCCAAGGTGCTGTGAGAATGAAGCAGGAACAGACA
This sequence comes from uncultured Oscillospiraceae bacterium, assembly GCA_910579775.1. Taxonomy (GTDB): domain Bacteria; phylum Bacillota; class Clostridia; order Oscillospirales; family Oscillospiraceae; genus MGBC124762. The sequence continues at coordinate 38,217 of CAJTUE010000011.1, forward strand.
ACATGGGGGAGGGCGGCGAGAGCTGCCTTCCCCTATACGCTCCCTGTAATGGCGGGGTATGTGTGCATCGGGATCGCCTTTGGCCTGATGCTTCGGGCTGCCGGGTATGGCGTTTGGTGGGCGGCGGCTATGAGCCTGCTGGTCTATACCGGGGCAGGACAGATCATGGCCGTGCCCCTGATGGCGGCGGGCGCGCCCCTGGGGCGGGTAGCCCTGCTCACGGCGGTCATCGATCTGCGCCACCTGGTGTACGGCCTTTCCATGCTGGACAGGCTCCACGGCCTGCCCTGGCGGCAAAAGCTCTATCTGATCTTCGGCCTCACCGACGAGACCTACGCCTTGCTGGCGGGGGTCCACCCCCCGGAGGAGATGGACCGGGGGCGGTTCTACACCGCCATCACCGCCCTGGACCAGTGCTATTGGGTGGCCGGCTCGGTGGCTGGGAGCCTGTTTGGAAGTCTGTTGACGGCGGACCTGACGGGGATGGATTTCGCCATGACCGCCCTCTTTCTTGCCATCCTCACCGAGCAGTGGCGGGAGAAAAAGAACCGTCTGCCCGCACTGCTGGGCCTTGGAATTGCGGCGGCCAGCCTGGCCATGGTAGGGGCGGAGCGCATGCTGATCCCCGCTCTGGTGGGGGTGGTGTCGCTGACTCTGGCCCTGCGGGACCCCATAGAAGCGTCTGCCGGACCTGAGAAGGGAGGCGGAAGCCATGGGACATGATGTCGCTCTGGTGGCCCTTATGGCCGCCATCACCTTTGGAAGCCGCCTGCTCCCTTTCCTGCTCTTCGGCCGGGGAAAGGAGCCGCCCGGTTGGGTGACCTACCTGGGGCGGTATTTGCCCCCGGCGATGATTGCGCTGCTGGTGGTGTACTGCGTGAAGGATATCTTCTTTACGGCGGCTGGGGGCTGGGTGCCCTATCTACTGGCGGGGGGCACGGTGGCGCTGCTGCAGTGGAAGACGAAAAACGATCTGGTCTCCATTTTTACGGGGACCCTGCTTTACATGGCCCTGGTACAGCTTATGTTTCCGGCATAGTAGTTTGGAAAGAAAGCGAGGCCGCCACAGATGTGGCGGCCTCGCTTTTGCCGTTGAACGGCGGGTCAAAATTGGTTGCTCCGGGCCTGGCGGTCCGTCTGGAGCTGGTCGTTGAGGGCCTGATCGGTGAGGGTGACCCAGCCCGGGCCGGTGGCGGCGTCCTGGGGCGGAACGGCGGTGGGGGGGACCACCCCGGGGAGCTGTCCCTGCTGGGCCTGCCGCTGGGCGGCATACCGGCGGGCCAGCTCTGCGGCCTGGGCCTGCGCCTGGAACACCTGGTTTTGAGTGACCTGTCCGCTGGGGGGAGAATTGGGGGCCTCCATGTGCTCCACGGGCCAAAGGTTGCCCTGGGCGTCTACCTCCATGATGCCCATGGGGTTGTTGGGCAGAACACCGGGGGCGGGGCGGGTGGCAAAGAAGGCCACAAATTTGGCGGAAAACACGTCGCACATCACAAAGTTGCGGTTGGTCTCGTCATAGAGGACCACAAAGCTGCGGCCCACGGCGTAGATAATACCGCTGCGGCGCACCAGAGTTTGAACGCCCACCAAAAAGTCAATCTGGACGTAGTGGCCCAGGTTGTCGGCCAGTACCTGCTGGAAGGAGCCTTCCAGACCGGGGGAGTCCATAATGCCGCTGTTTCCTTTGGTAGGGGTGTTGATGGAGTTGTTGTCCTCCATCATGCTCTGCTGCACGCGGAGGATCCCTTCGGGTTGTATCGCCATATGTCAAAACTCCTTTCTGAGTGAGATATTGCGTGGGGCTAAGTATCGGCGTAATAGCTGGTGGGGTCGTAGAAGCAGTGGTCGCCAATGCGCAGGGCAAACGAACCGACCCGGGTCGGGAAGTTGGGCTTGCAGGTGTGGGAATAGGGGTTGAAAAACCAAAGCGCCTGACCAAGCCCGCCCAGACGGCCCCCTGCGATGGCCCACTCCGCAATGGCATAGTGCTGGGCCTCGGGCCGCATGTTATAGATGTTCTGGGCGTTGTATTTCCCTCCGACGGTTTCCATGGCGCAGACAAACTGTCCCTTTTGATAAATAACGCCCGGTATTGTCATAATTCTTCCATACTCTCCGTAATCAATACGGACACGGTTCATCACCACGCTGGCGACAGCCTCCATGCCGTTCTGGCCCTCCCCACCCGCCTCGCATTGGATGAGCCGGGCCAACAGCTCAACATCGGAATAGGCCATAGCGCGCCTCCTTTCATCGCCGGCTAAGTCATCCTATGTCACAGAGAAAGGGATGGTGCGGCTGCGGACAGCGATCCATGCAGCTTGACAGAGAATGACCTTGAGATGGGGATTTCCCGGCAGAATGCTTCGAGACTTCACCGCCCCGGCACTTTCATCATTGCTTGGCACCAACCCTGCACAAGACGCAAGGAGCTGCGGGGAAGGGAACTGCCTTGTGGAGCAGGCCCGAACTCGGCCACGGCGTGAAGATTCAAGATACTCATCATTTGGCTGCCGCCTTTGATCCGAGCGATCGTTGATGGGTCGACCTCCACCATGTTCGCCAGCTCTTCCTGTGTCAGCCCGCGTTCCATTCGGCACTGACGAACATTGTTTCCTATCAAGGTCATCAGGGTTTGTATGAGCTTTTCTTCCTCCATGCGGCATTCCTCCCTGTTTCCGTATAGGAACTGCTATAATGCCTGTTTGTCACCCAGAATATGTCCTAACAGGAATGAAAGTGTTTTCTAACAGCCATATTTGTGGCATACTATAGCTCAGAGAAAAAATTTCCAGAAATGATTCCAAAATTCGCCTGCTACGGACATAAGTATATAGAGGGAAAAATGAAGAAACCATGATTGTCCCCTGACTTTTGCTGTATGAGGTGATGCCTAAAGTCAAAACGTTCCACTTTGCTTCTTGTGAATTGTTTTGCCAAAAAGAGAGAAAAACGGAGGTTTCCTCATGAAAAGACACAGAGTACTCTATCAAGCTACCGCCGCGCTGCTGGCTCTGATCCTGACCCTGGAGCCGGTTGCCGCCGCCGTGCTGCCCGCGGACGTGGAAGAACCGCAAGAGGACTATATTGAGCAGGTGGCAGATGTCGCCGCTGATCCGATGCTGGGGGTGCAGAGCGGCGTGGAGGACACTGCCGAGGCCCAAGGTCCCCGGACGCTGGAAGAATTGGTGACCCTGGACGGGGTCACCCTGACAGAGGACGGGCAGCTCACCTCGGTCAAGACTTCGCTTTTGGATTCCCTTTCCGAGGAAGAGCGGAGCCTTTTGTTGACACTCAGGCCGGTCACCACATATACAGCCCGCACTGCGGACCCCACCGAAGAACTGAAGGAGCAGTTTGGCCTGACGGATGACGAGACCGAGCAGGGTGCGCGCCTCCACGGGGATATGCTGGCCTTTACGCATGAATTGAGTGACTTGTGCGTCAACTATGACAATATGACGATCAGTGAGCAGCAGATGGCAGAACTGGTCCAACTGATCGTGGCCGGATATACCTGCTCACAGGCAATCATAGCCTATGCGGCGATGAACACGTTTGAATTGGATCTAAGCGATTTGAAAACGGAAAAACAAGCTGAAATTGAACAACTGATGACAACCGACGAGGAAGCTCTTAACAAAGGCAAAGAGGCAGACGTCGAAGATTATTTGTCTTTAAAGACAGGGCTGCCGAAATCTTTGGTGGAGCAGATCATTGCGTCTGGAAAGATGTCGGCATACCAAATTGAACAGGAAATGGACGGTGCTCTTGCACAGACATTTCCCCGTCCCGATGCGCGTCAAAGTGAGGAGTATGAAGCGGCGGAACTGGCAGCAACTGAAGACAGCCAGATCCGGTATAGCCCCAAGGAGGTGCTGGGGCAGCTATACTCCTATGACCGGCAAGGCGATTTTGATATTAACCTCAGTACAGGCGCCTATAGTTACACGGAAACAGATTTGAGCATTCCGGGAAAGAACGGCCTTGATTTGGTTCTGACGCGGCAATTCCATTCAGAACAAGCCAGCACCAGACGCCCTATGGGCGCGCTCTCGCCCGCGAAAGGAGATAGATACGATATCAGCAATAAAACGGCGTTTCATGTTTATTGCCGTTGGTATATCGTAGATGCAGAAAATAACGCTAAAATCATTGGGGAGCTGACAAATCACAACGGCTACACGTTCTCCGATGATGAGATAGCCTATTATGCAACGGATAACCGTTCGTTTCCTCTGAGCCATTATAGTGAAGAGAGCCTTGCAGAAGAACACCGAATCAATCCGCCGTCAGGCACAGAAACGGATACCCTCACGGCATTAGAGTACAAAGCCTTTTTGGAATCGCAAGTCGGCGGGAGTATTTTCTGGGCCCAAGACTCCAAGGGAAAGGTATATTCGCTGTCTCTGGTTCCCACCATTACGGGCGTTGCGGATATCATGGAAAAATATACGGAATCGTTCTCGGTAGAGGACTCCTATTTAGTGGATGAATTCGGCTTGGGTCATGGGTGGATGTTTGGGTTCTCGCATTTACGGAAAGAATATCCGGGCTATGGCGATATTAACACGGATGATCTCCAGCTCCGCCTTACTACCTCCAACGGAACGCAGTACTTCATCGAAAAACATGTAAGTACCAGCGGGAATTACATTGAAAACTACGAAGGCAATGACCTCATGTTCCATAAGTGCGTCAGCGGAGAATACCCTGGCGCAATGTATGGACTGTATCACAAGGATGGAAAAGTAGAATACTTTGATGCGGACGGAAGAAATATTGCTATTGTAGACCGCTTTGGGAACAAAATTACTTTGGCCTATACATTCGCGGACACACAGAAAAAAGCCGTGTCCAAAATACAAATCACCGACACAGTCAACAATGTTGTAACATATGAGAAAGTCGGGCTAAATCCCGACGAGACACACAAAATCGGCCGAAAAGAGTACAACGGGATGTGGCGTCTCTCTTTGAATGGAGGGATGATTCGGGAGTATTACACTTATACTGATTCTTGGACGCTTGAAACCACGCCAAATTCGGATGGGACCTTCAAAAAAACTGAAACGACTTATGTTGAGCTGATCGGCGTCAAGGACGAAGCCGGTGAAATCACGCAGTATGAGGAAGGGCAAACCCAGGCACGGTTTAATTGCTTCCTCCAACCAACAAAACGCACATTTGGATTCCGCGAGGCATTATTCTCCAGTGATGGAGAGGATCTGATCATTTCCCTCAAAAAGGTGACCTATCCTAATGGGGCGGTCAACGAACTCCGTGTTAGCACTCCTATTGAAACCTTTGGTTCCAATGGGTATCGGCATTATAGCCGTTGTAATGATGTGCTGCCAATCAACAGTTCCAATATAGTAGACATTACTGCAAGCTATACATGGGGGGACTTTGATAAACTGGAAGGCCAAGGTGTTGTGGATCAGGGGGGTTATAAGACAACTGTCCGTACACGGCAAACCTATCCATTTAAAAACAGTGATGGGACACTGAAAGCCACAGGGCTAATGTGGGAAAACACCGAACAAAGATATGTTTTCAATTCATGGGGACAAATGCAACAATCTACCAAAGAATTATATAGCACGATGTCTCACACTCAGGATTTTGCCCCTGAAGGCCATAATTGGGAGGATATTCAAAAAGCGAAAGCTGAAACTGTACAGTACAAATATCATTCTGAATATGACCGTAGTCCTTCCCAAATTACCACTGTTCACCATGATATGTTTGGAGATGCGGGGATGACGGCCACCGAGTCGTATACCTATGATGACAAGTGGAATATTACATCCTACACAAAGCCCAATGGCTCCAAGGAGACCTACACCTATGATCCCGCATACAATTTACTCCGGACCCAAACGGTGCAGCAGGATGACAACACGAAGATCACCGTCAGCAACACCCTGACGGCGGACAAAAAGAACATTGCCGCGTCCGACGTGAAGCGAGGGACCACAGCGGTGGGGAAAACCACCTTCGCCTACAACGCCGCGGGCCAGTTGACCTCCCAAAGCGACTATCTCTCCGCTTCCAGCTTTGTGACCACCGCCTATGAGTATGGCGGCGGGGCCCTGCCCACGAAGATCTCCGTGTCGGGGGTCAAGACCGCAGGCGGGACCGATGCCGCGGGCACCCCCGGTCTGGCGGCGGGCGTTATCGCGCGTACGCAGACCTACAATGACCGGGGTTGGATCACTAGCGAGACGGACGCCAAGGGGAAGACCACAAGCTATCAATATGACGCTGTGGGAAGGATCACCAAGGTCACCTACCCGGATGGAACGACCCAGCGCTACGCCTACGATGTGCCCAACAATACTGTGACCTACACGGATGAAGCGAACTCCAGTTGGCTGTGTACCTATGGTAAGTCAGGTAAGCTGCTGACGGTCAAAGATTTGACCAACAACAAGGTGTTGGAGTCCTATACTTATGACCATCTTGACAAAATGGTCAAAAAGGTGACCTACGGAGATTCCACCCCGGATCAAACTATCTATTACCACTATGACACCGATGGTCGATTGGTAGAGCAAAGTTATGTAGATACTTGGGGCTATGATCTTTACCAGGAATTCTACCGTTACGGCTGTGAAGATGGTTTTTTGACGGTTGAGAAATCTACTAGTGGTTACGGTGTTGTCTCCACCACTTATCAGGATAATATGGGCAACGTGGCAAAGACCAGACGACGTGGGGATGGAGAAGCATACTTTGACACCTTTAAATATGATAATCTAGGCAACCAAATTGAGGTCCAGAGCGCCTACAGCGCTTCCCTGGGCGACGCCTATTCCTCCAAAACCACCTATGACTATGCGGGCCGTCCCCTCACCATTACAAACATTCTGGGCCAAAAAACCACCAAAACCTATGACTGGCTTGGCAATTTGCTCACCGACACCGACCCCAAGGGCAACGTGACCCGCTATACCTACGACGTTCTGGGCCGCCTGGTTCGGGTGGTCACGCCGCTGGACTCCGGGCGCACCAGTCAGACCGACTACACCTACGACCCCAACGGCAACATCATTGAGGAACGCACCCGCACCGGCTCCGCCGCCACCTCGACCACAGCCCGGGTCACCACCTATGGATATGATGACATGGGCCGGGTGATCCAGGTCAAGGGCAACGGCAAGGAGGACGGCAAGAGCGGCGCCGACCAGCTTCAATACACCCAGTACGTCTACGATAAGCTGGGCAACGTTACCAAGATGTACACCGGCCTCCACTCCCCGCTGACCATCAGTAGCAGTGGCGGCGTGACCACCACCGGAGACAGCGCCTATTCCGTCACCCGGTATGACTACGATCGCTATTCCCGACTGGTGAAGCAGACCGATCCACTGGGCAAGAGCGAGACCTATACCTATGACCTCAACGGAAACCTGACCCAAAAGACGGACCGCCGAGGCGTGACTACCAGAAACAACTTTGACGCCATGGGCCGGATGACACGCACAGAGGCAAATTCAGACTATTTCTTGTTTTCGTACACGTCCAGCAATCAACTTAGGGAGGTTAAAAACTTCGGAAAGACCACTACTTACTCCTATGATGGATTTGGGCGACTTATCTCTGAAGAAACTCCCTACGCCACCAAAACCTTCACCTACAATATCGGAGATCTGCGCACCGGCTTTAAGGTCGCGGATGACACAACGGTGTACCTGAACAACACCTACACCTACGATAAACTGGGCCGCCTGACCAAGGTAAACGGCAGCGGAGCGCAGGCCACCTACGCCTACGACGCCAACGGCAATCTGAGCACCACTACATACAACAACAATACCTCCGCCACCTACACCTACAACAGCGGCAATTTGCCCACTCAGGTGCAGAACAAGCGGAGCACTACCGTTCTATCTCGGTACAGCTACACCTACGGCCTGGACGGCAACCAGCTCACCAAGTCGGACAATTCAGGCCGTACCACTACCTACACCTACGATGGCCTCAACCGCCTGACCAAGGAGGTCCAGACCGGCTCGGGGGCGTTCACCAACAGCTATACCTACGACGACTACAGCAACCGCGCCACCGCCACCCTGGCGGGGGCGGCGACGTCCTATACCTACGACGTCAACAACCGCCTGCTCACCGACACCCAGGGAAAAAACACCACCTCCTATGATTACGATGACCAGGGCAATATGACCTCCACCGTTTTTAAATACAATGGCTCGGTGCAAAACACTGTGAACTATACCTATGATGGATTTGGGCGTCTGAAAAAAGTACGTGACAGCAACGGCGAAACGTTGTATACTTATGATGCGGACGGGCGACGCACCAGCAAGCAGACAGCCGACGGCATCCAGTATTATGTCTGGGACGGCGACCAGCTGGCCGTAACAATCTCGCCCCGCGTAGATCCGTTTTTCACGCTTACGCTTCCCTCTTCCGGGCGGGTGGAGGATGAGGATGTTCCGATCACCTCCTGGACAACGTACTACGCGAAGGTAGACGGCAAGGTCTACAGCGCGATGGCAACGTATGACAGCGGGCAGGCTGAGTTGTTCAGGGCAAGGCCCGACAAAGACGACCCGATTCCAATTGAGCCTCCCGATCCCGTGCCGGAGACCTATACTGAGCTGAGCATTGGTGGGTTTGAATTCAGCATCAGCAACAAAACCAAACGCGGGACGGTTTACGGCCCGGCCGGGAAAACCATTGAGCTGTATGAGAACGATCCCTCCACAGCCCTGCCCACAGTCTCCTACGTCCGCGGTCTGTCCCTGGTGGCGGCAGTACAGGACGGCACACGGACCTACTATCACTATAACGCCCACGGGGATGTGGTGCAGCTCACCAACAGCTCCGGGACGGTCACCAAAAACTATACCTACGACGCCTTTGGCGTAGAGAAGAACGCCGCGGCGAGCGACGCCAACCCCTTCCGCTACTGCGGGGAGCAATATGACAGTGAGACGGGGAACTATTATCTAAGAGCCAGATACTATTCCCCTGAGGTGGGGCGGTTCACACAGGAGGATCCGATTATGGACGGGTTGAACTGGTATACCTACTGCGCGGGGAATCCGGTGGCGTTTGTGGACCCTTCGGGATTAGAATGGGGGAAATTGCGAGATTTTGTTTCCGACGTAGAAGATTTTTTGCTTACACCAGAGCCCACACATGAAACATATGTATTTAGTGGAAGCGGTTCAGATGCAAAAGTAACAGTTTTTTTGGGAGATGGATATAGCCAGCATTCGGGTGTTTTCTATTTTGATGGGCGTGTAGAGTTTCCAATACGCCGTGGAAATTCTACTAAGATTTTTGACGGCATTGCACAAAATATTGATGGACATTTATACATGGAGCGGACAGATTTTTATCGTGCCATGGGGATAAGTTATATTGAAGCAGAAGTGCAGTTTGAAGTAACCCAAGAAGAAGTTTGGGGGAATTCGTTCCTCGTGGGCGCGGGCACTGCGGCCTTGACCCAAAACATTCAAAGTGCTTTAGGAGCATTTGCTGTAAGCCAGGTGCTGCAAGATTTAGGTATGAGTCTATTTCTAGGCGAGGGTTATTACAAGGGGCATGCTATATATGCAGAAATATGTGAGCCTGTAATAGGCAGATACACATCTATTCGGACTGCAGAAACATACCAATGGGTGGATTATCCTAATCAAGTTGGACAATGGAAATTAATAGATGGACCCATCACCACATTTAACGGAGTGCATTTTGAAAGTGTAGTTGACTATTTGAAATCGCATCCATATGAAAGGCGGTGATGAGATGCAGAGGAAAACGGCGAAGCTGCTGTATACGTTAGTAATAGTCACATTGCTGTTTGGCCTTCGGGAGTGGGAATATATTAAAGAAGCAAAAAAGCGCCAAGATATCATTTCTGGGTTTACTGAGCTAGATGTATACGGACAATTCCCTTTGTCTTCAATAGCTACAGGCAATCGAAACATTTATGCGGTGGATGATTTTATTCAAGAAAATCGACTTACTTACGCTATCTATTATCAATCCGACGATCCAGATGGCGAACTGAGCACCTATAGGGAATACTTGGTAGAACAGGGATATGTTGAGGCAACACCGGCAGAAAAATCAGAAGATTTGGTTGCCGTTTATCAGGCAAAGGGCGATTCGCAAAAGCAACTTTTAAGGATAGAGATTTTTTTAGCAGAAAAAGGTTACATGCTTCGGTTTTCAGGGTTCTAGAAGAAGACAAGGGGAAGACAAGGGAAGACAAGGGAAGACAGGAAGACAGGGGGACGGTTAGCGTGTGGTGAAGGACATTTTCCCCTCATTTGTCCCTGTGTGACG
>CAJTUE010000012.1 GCA_910579775.1 uncultured Oscillospiraceae bacterium
CTGAATAATCAATGCTGATGATTTTTGAGTTGCTGTCTTATGCTATTCATACTCAAAGCGGGGAAAATGGTAATTATAGCAGATAGGCAAGTAGCAATCGTTATTTCCTGATAAATTCCGCTAACAATAATGCCAACTATGTAAGTAAGAATCCAAAAGAGAATCAAAAATATCAGCATAGTTATTACTTGATTAATCGTATTACTCTTCAGCGAATTGCCACAGGCTTGAATACACAAAATCAAGTGTAATAGTGGGAATGCGACACCAAAAACAAATGCAAATAACCTTACTGCTGGCATAGCTATCCAGGTAAAGGCCCAGCTCGGTGAGCACAAACTCCAGTGCCTGAAGTTCAGCCAAGGGAGTGGCGGGGACCTGGGTGGCATCGGCTTTGCGGAAGAAGGGGAGGTTCAGGCCGGGGAACAGCGTTCCGTTGTCCAGCGCCTCAGCCACCTCGTATTTGGGGCTGCCCTTCTGCTGGAAGGGTACATAGGGGACGGACAACGGCGCGCAAGAGGGCATCGTGCCGTAAAGTTTGTTGCAGGCCGCGGGGGTGATGGGGGTGCCGGGTACCTCCGGCTTCACGTCCTCGACAGGCTTGTCAGGCTTGGGAAACACAGTCATTCCTCCTTTGTTGGCGGGGCGGTCTGCGCCCCGCATTCCATCCTATGAAGCGGAGGCGAGGTGGGCTACACCCTTTGCAAAACGGGGAAAGTGTGGTACAATGAGAATACTTGCTCCCCTGGCTCATAAGATGGACAAAAAGGGGGTGGGGACGTGAAAGAAAACCGTTTTTGGATCGGCTTGTCCCTGGTGGCGCTGGGACTTTTGGGGGCGCTGGGCGGCTTTGTACTGCGCCGGGACACACCCGTGGCGGCCAGCGCGGCCATAAGCGGACCTGTAGTTGTCATTGACGCCGGTCACGGCGGGGAGGACGGCGGCGCCGTGGCCCCAGACGGTACGGAGGAGGCGGACGTCAATCTGGAGGTGGCGCGCCGGTTGGATGTGCTGCTGCGGCTTATGGGGGAGAACACCCTGCTGCTGCGCGACAGCGACATTTCCCTCCACGATGACAGCGCAGCCACCATCCGGGAGAAGAAGGTCAGCGACATCCACAACCGTGTGGACGCGGTGAACGCCTTGGAGGACGCGCGGCTCATCAGCATCCACCAGAATTTCTTTTCCAGCTCCAAATACAGCGGGGCCCAGGTGTTTTACGGCGGAAACCCGCTGAGCCAGCCCTGGGCGGAGACCACCCAGAGCGAGCTGCGCGCCTGTCTGGCCCCCGAGAATAAGCGGCAGATCAAGCCCATTGACCGTCATGTCTATCTGATGAACCACATTTCCTGCCCCGCCCTGCTCATCGAGTGCGGTTTTTTGTCCAACCCGGAGGAGCGCTGGCTGTTGAAGGACCCCGGCTATCAGACAGCTCTGGCGGCGGTGATCGCCGGGTCTTATGTACAGAGCACACAAGAGAAAGGAGAGATCCCCCATGTCTCCCAAAGCGAAGAAAGTGTTTTACTGCACCCAGTGCGGGAATGAAACGCCGAAATGGCAGGGCCAGTGCTCTGCCTGCGGTGCTTGGAACACTGTTGTAGAACAACCCGAGGCGGTGACCCGCAAGGCCTCCGCGCCCCGCCGGGGCGGCGGCCCCTTTTCCATGAACCGTCCCCAGGCCATCAAGGACGTGGAAACCACCGACGAGCTGAGGTTCGCCACCGGCCTTGGTGAACTGGACCGGGTGCTGGGCGGCGGCGCGGTAAAGGGCTCTCTGGTGTTGGTGGGCGGCGCGCCGGGGATCGGCAAATCCACCCTCATGCTCCAGATCTGCGACAGCCTGTGCCGCTTTGCCAATGTTCTGTATGTGTCGGGAGAGGAATCCCAGCGGCAGATCAAGCTCCGGGCCGAACGGCTGAAGGTGCGGGGCGAGGGGTTATACCTGCTCAGCGAGACCAATTTGGAGGATATCATCGAATCGGTCCACGAGCTGAAGCCCGATGTACTCATTGTGGACTCTATTCAAACCATGTATAACGGCGACACATCCTCCACCCCCGGCAGTGTGGGCCAGGTGAAGGAGTGCACCATGGCGCTGATGCAGCTGGCTAAGGGCGAGGGCGTCACGGTCTTTGTCATTGGCCACATCAACAAGGAGGGCTCCCTGGCCGGACCCAAGGTGCTGGAGCATATGGTGGACTGCGTTTTGCTCTTTGAAGGGGAGGAACACATGTCCCACCGCATCCTCCGAGCGGCGAAGAACCGCTTTGGCGCCACCAATGAGATCGGCGTGTTTGAGATGGGGGACCAGGGCTTGGCGGAGGTGCCCAATCCCTCGGAGACCCTGCTCTCCGGTCGACCCCAGGACACCCCGGGCACCTGCGTCACCTGTGTGATGGAGGGGGCGCGGCCTGTGCTGGCAGAGGTGCAGGCCCTGGTGGTACCCAGCGGGTACGGAAACGCCCGGCGCACCAGCAACGGCTTTGACTACAACCGTGCGGTGCTGCTACTGGCGGTGCTGGAGAAGCGGGGCGGACTGATGGTCAATAGCTGCGACGCCTACCTGAACGTCATCGGCGGACTTTGGGTAGGGGAGCCCGCGGCGGATCTGGCCGCCATCATCGCCCTGGCCTCCAGCTTCCGGGACAAGTGCGTTCCCGGCGACCTGGCCGCCGTGGGGGAGGTAGGGCTGACAGGGGAGCTGCGCAGTGTGAACTCTCTGTCCCAGCGGCTCTCCGAGGTCCGGCGGCTGGGCTTTACCAAGTGTCTGATCCCTGCCCAGAGCCACGGAAAGGTGGCCGCTCCCGAGGGGCTACAGCTTATCCGCGTGCGCAATATCCGAGAGGCGCTGGCCGCCATTTTGTGAGGCCCTGGGCACATAGTTGACGCAGGGGTGCTCCCCGGTGGGCTCACCGCTGGACATAGCCCGTTCCAGAGTGCAGTAGCCGTCGCGCTGATAGAGGCAGTCGCCGGTGCAGACGATCAAGCTCATAGGATATTTCACCACCCGGCGGTTATTGTCTCCGCCGGGTGGCGGTTTTATGTCGGGAACAGCGGAGCGGAAAATTATAGGTGTCAAATCCCTGGAGATGGTGTATAATAACCGTTAAAGACCCAGATAAAAGGAGCGAGACCATGAAGGTTACCGAGTTTCACTATCCCCCCGGGATCGATCTGACCATGATACAGACCGACAAATTTAAAAGCGCCGCCCTGTCCGCCTCTTTCCTTGTGCCCCTCAAGAGGGAGACGGCGGCGGCCAACGCCCTGGTCCCCTATGTCCTGCGCCGGGGAACGGAGCGATACCCCACCATGGGAGAGATCAGCGTCAGGCTGGAGGAACTGTACGGCGGGACCCTGGACCCGGCGGTCCGTAAACGGGGAGAGACCCAGTGCGTGGGACTCATCGGCAGCTTTTTGGACGACGCCTACGCCCTGGAGTCCGGCTCCAACCTCCAAGAGGCGGCGGCGCTGTTGGAGGAGATGCTGCTGCATCCCGTCACCGAGAACGGGGCGTTCAAGGAGGAGTATGTTTCCGGCGAGCGGGAGAAGCTGGTCCAGGCCATCCGCGCCCAGATCAACGACAAGCGGCAGTACGCCATGCTGCGGCTGCTGCAGGAGATGTGCCGGGATGAGCACTGCGGGGTGGACCCACTGGGCGGTGAAGCAGATATGGCGGCGGTGACTGCCCAGGACGCCTGGAACGCCTATCAAGGGCTGCTGAAGCATGCCCGGCTCCATCTGTTTTACTGCGGCACCGCCGACGCGGAGGAAGTGAAAAAGGCGCTGGAGGGGCTGATGAAGGGGGTCCACGCCCTTCAGGGGGAGGACGTGCAGGCGCTGACCTGCGATGTTTACTATGATCCCCAGAGAAACGAGACTGTGGTGGAGCGGATGGACGTGGCCCAGGGGAAACTGGCCATAGGCTTTCGGACCGACGGCGTGCGGCTGACAGGGGACGACCGGAGGTCATACGCCGCCCTCACCGTGATGAACGCCCTCTATGGAGGGACCGCTACCTCCAAGCTGTTTATGAACGTGCGGGAAAGGCTTTCGCTCTGCTACTACGCCTCCTCGGCGGTGGAGAGCCTGAAGGGGATGCTGGTGGTGTCCTCCGGGGTAGAATTTGACAGCATGGACCGGGCTCAGCAGGAGATCCTGGATCAGCTGGAGGCTGTCAAGCGGGGGGACTTTACCGACGACGAGCTGGAGAGCGCCCGGCAGGCGGTGGTCAATGTCTACAAAAGCGCCATCGACAGCCGGGCCCAGCTGGAGAGCCAGTACCTCACCGCGGCGGTGAGCGGCGTGCGGGTGGCCTTGCCGGAGCTGGCGGCGGAGGCGGAGCAGGTGACCCGGGAGCAGGTGGCCGCTGTGGCCCAAAGGGTCAAGCTGGATACCGTCTACCGCCTGGTGGGCAAGGAGGGCTGAGCGATGGAAAAGAGAGTGTATGAAAAGCTGGGGGAGAGCGTGTTTTATGGAGAACTCCCCAATGGACTGCCCGTCTATGTGGACGTTCGCCCCGGCTACGGCAAGCAGTTCGCTTTTTTCGCCACCCGCTACGGCGGGGTGGATATGAAATTTGAGACCCAGGACGGCTGGCAGGACACCCCGGCGGGAGTGGCCCACTTCCTGGAGCACAAGCTTTTTGATACCAAGGACGGCAACGCCCTCCAGATCATGGCCGCCAACGGAGCGGACCCCAACGCCTTTACCAGCTTTGGGATGACGGGGTACTTCTTCCAGTGCACCCGCGGCTTTGAGGAGAATCTGCGCACCCTGCTGGGTTTTGTGAGCGAGCCCTGGTTCACCCCCGAGAGCGTGGCCAAGGAGCAGGGCATCATCGGCCAGGAGATCGCCATGGGGGACGACGAGGCGGACACCGAGGTGTTCTACGACCTCTTGAAATGCCTTTACGACCACCACCCGGTGCGCACCCACATCGCCGGGACGGCGGCGTCTATCGCGGAGATCACCGACCAGACCCTCTACACCTGCCACGGGGCGTTTTACAATCCCGGCAACATGGTGCTGACAGTGATAGGAGATGTAGACCCCGAGCGGGTGCTGAGCATTGCCGGGGAGCTCGTCACCGGGAAGGCCACCGGCAACCCCCGGCGGGACTATGGCGGGGCGGAGCCGGAGCAGGCTGTTTCCCACGACAGCCGCCGGACTATGGCGGTGGCCGCGCCGCTGTTTCAGCTGGGCTTTAAGATCGCGCCGCCGGCCAAAGAGGAGTTGCTCAAGACCCGGCTGGTGGCCGAGCTGGCGGGGGATCTGCTGCTGGGCGATTCCAGCGCCCTGTATGCCCGGCTCTACAACGGCGGTCTCATCACCAAGAACTTCTCCTACGGCTTTGAGGATTACCCCGGCTGTGCCTTCTTTGCCCTGGGCGGGGAGAGCGAGGCCCCGGAAAAGGTGAGGGAGCTGTTCTTTGCCGCCGCCAAAGAGATGGGGGAGAAGGGCTTCCGGGAAGAGGACTTCCGGCGGCTCAAGAAGGCGGCCTACGGCGACATGGTGAGTCGGCTCAACTCCTTTGAGCACACCGCCATCGAGCTGGCCCAGGGCCATTTAGACGGGGTGGACGTGCTCTCCTTCCCGGAGGCATTCCGATCCATCACCGTCCGGGAGGTCCGGGACTTTATCGCACGGTGGTTTACCCCGGACCAGGCGGCCCTGGCGGTCATCACCCCGGGAGGTGAAGAGTCGTGAGCATTATCACTTTTCCCAGTCTGGGGCTGGAGTTTCATCTGAACCGGGTGGCCTTTCATCTCTTTGGCCACCCGGTCTACTGGTACGGCATCATCATTGCCGCGGGCTTTTTGCTGGCGGTGGGGTTTTGCATGCGCCGCGCGCCGCGCTTTGGCATGACGGGGGACGACCTTATTGACATGCTTCTCTTTGCCGTGCCCCTGGCCATCGTGGGGGCCCGGCTCTATTACATCATCTTCTACCTGGACTTTTTTACCAAGCCGGACGGCACGCCGGACTGGGCCGCCATGGTACGCATTACCGACGGTGGCCTTGCCATCTACGGCGGGGTCATTGCGGCGGTGCTCACTGTCATCGTGTTTTGTAAGGTCCGCAAGGCCAAGATCGGGGCCTATCTGGACATTGGGGCCTTTGGCCTCTTGATCGGTCAGGCTGTAGGCCGCTGGGGCAACTTTATGAACGCCGAGGCCTTCGGCTCGGAGACGACCCTCCCCTGGCGCATGGGCGTACAGGTGTGGGACGAGCTGGCGGGGAAATACATCAACTGTGGGGAGGTCCACCCCACCTTCCTTTACGAGAGCCTGTGGAATGTGGCGGGCTTCATCCTTCTGCTGGTCATTGCCAAGCGGTGGAGGAAATACGACGGGCAGATCTTCACCGGCTACGTGGCCTGGTACGGTCTGGGCCGGGCGTGGATCGAGGGTCTGCGCACCGACAGCCTCTATTTCTTTGGCCTGAAGCTGTTCGGCGCGCCCATCCGCACCTCCCAAGTGCTGGCCGTCGCTTCCGCGGTGGTGGCCATCGGACTTTTAATCTATCACCTAAAATTTAGAGCGCATACCCCGGAGGAGCTTTACTGTAACCGGGCAAAGGAGGAGAAGACAGATGATATGGATGGACGGGAAGGCCCTGGCGGCGAAGCGGAAGGCTGAGCTGCGGGGCAAGGTGGACAAGCTGCCCCGCAAGCCGGGGCTGGCGGTGATTCTGGTGGGAGACGACCCCGCCAGCCGCACCTACGTCAACGGCAAGCGCCGGGACTGTGAAGAGTGCGGGTTTTACAGCGAGGAATACACCATGCCCGCCGGGACCGCCCAGGCGGACCTGCTGGCCCTTATCGATGAGCTGAATGCACGGGAGGACATTGACGGCATCCTGGTCCAGCTACCTTTGCCCAAGGGATTGGACAGCCGGGTGCTGCTGGACGCCATCCGCCCGGACAAGGACGTGGACTGCTTCCACCCTGTCAACGTGGGCAAGCTGTTCTCCGGGCAAACGGGTGGTTTTGCGCCCTGCACCCCCGCGGGGGTAATGGACCTGCTCCATGAGTATGGCATCGAACCCACGGGGAAGGAGTGCGTGGTGCTGGGCCGCTCCAACATCGTGGGCAAGCCCATGGCGGCACTGCTGTTGGCGGAGGACGGAACGGTGACCATCTGCCACTCCGCGACCCCTGATCTGGCGCAAAAATGCGCCACGGCGGACATTTTGGTGTCCGCCGTGGGGAAGGCCGGCCTTGTGACCGGAGATATGGTGAAGGAAGGCGCTGTGGTAGTGGATGTGGCCATGAACCGCGACGCCGAGGGTAAGCTGTGCGGGGACGTGGTGATGGAGGAAGTGGCCGAAAAGGCGGCCTATCTGACGCCTGTACCCGGCGGCATCGGTCCCATGACCCGGGCCGAGCTGATGCGCAATACTTACCGGGCGGCCTGCCGCCACCTTAACGTCGATCCTGCGTGACACTGCGGTTGATGGCGGAGAGGATGCCCTTCAGAGGAGCCAGGTTAATGTTGGGGGAGATGCCCACACCGAACACGTCCTTGCCCAGCTGGTCCTTCAGGTGGATGTAGGCCACCGCCAGGGAGTCAGAGCCCTTGGTGATGGCGTGCTCCTTGTAGTCCACAAAGGTGAAGCGGTCCATCTTCTGGCCGTGGATGGCGGTGAAGAAGGCGTCGATGGGGCCGTTGCCCGCACCGGAGACCTGGAACACCGTGTCCTTGTGACGCAGGGTGCCCGAGAAGGTGACCTGGTGCGCCTGGTCGGTAAAGGCGTACTCCAGCAGCTCGTAGGGATGGGTGGCGTCGATGTAATTGGTCTTAAAGAGCTCCAGCACATGCTCGGCGGGGAGTTCCTTGCCCACCCGGTCGGTTTCGACTTGGACGATGTGGCCGAACTCGGGGTGCATGGCCTTGGGCAGCTCGTAACCAAAGCTCTGGAGCACAAAGGCAGCGCCCCCCTTGCCCGACTGGGAGTTGATGCGGATGATGGGCTCGTAGTCCCGGCCCACGTCGGCGGGGTCGATGGGCAGGTAGGGGATCTCCCAGAAGGGGGACCGGCTCTCCTTCATATAGGCCACGCCCTTGCTGATGGCGTCCTGGTGAGAGCCGGAGAAGGCGGTGAACACCAGGTCCCCGGCATAGGGCTGGCGGGGGTCCACCTTCATCTTAGTGACCTTCTCATAGACGTGGCGTACCTCGGTGATGTGGGAGAAGTCCAGGCCGCTGTCCACCCCCTGGGTGTGCATGTTGAGGGCCAGGGTGACCAGGTCCACGTTGCCCGTGCGCTCGCCGTTGCCGAAGAGGGTGGCCTCCACCCGTTCCGCCCCGGCCAGCAGGCCCAGCTCCGCCGTGGCCACTCCGGTGCCCCGGTCGTTGTGGGGGTGGAGGGAGATAACGGCGCAGTCGCGAGAGGGCAGCTTACGGATGAAGTACTCGATCTCGTCGGCGAAGTAGTTGGGCAGGCAATTTTCCACCGTGGTGGGCAGATTGAGGATGACCTTGTTGTCCGGGGTGGAGCCCAGAGCCTCGATAACCGCCTGGCAGATGTCCACGGCGTTGTCCATCTCGGTGCCCATAAAGGACTCGGGGGAGTACTCGTAGCGTAGGTCCATCCCGGCGGCGATGGCGGGCTGGGACAGCTCCCGGATGAGCTTGGCCGCGTCCACGGCGATTTTGGTGACCCCCGCCATATCTGTGTGGAACACCACCTTGCGCTGGAGGGTGGAGGTGGAGTTGTAGAAGTGGAAGATCACGTGCTTGGCGCCCTCAATGGCCTCAAAGGTCTTTTTGATAAGGTGCTCCCGGGCCTGCACCAGCACCTGGATGGTCACGTCGTCGGGGATGTGCCCGCCGTCGATAAGGGCGCGGAGGAACTCATACTCCGTCTCCGAGGCGGAGGGGAAGCCCACCTCGATTTCCTTGACCCCGATGTCTACCAGAGTGTGGAACAGCTCCAGCTTTTCTGTCACGCTCATGGGATCGATGAGGGCCTGGTTGCCGTCGCGCAGGTCCACAGAGCACCACACCGGCGCGGCGGTGATGCGCTTATCCGGCCAGGTGCGGTCGGACAGGGGAATGGGCTCAAAGGGGATGTACTTCTCGCAGGACTTGTTCATGGTGTGGAATACCTCCTTGGAAGTGCGGCCGGGCAACAAAAATCCCCCGACCGAGGTTCGGTCAGGGGCGTTTCAATAACGCGGTACCACCCTGTTTCCGCTCTTAGTCACCCAAGAGCGCTCAACGGCTTCCAACAAAGCCTGGAAGGATAACGGTTTCAGCCGTCCTACCCTAAGACAACGTCCTCAGGCAGGCCGCTCAGGGGCCAGTTGTGATCCGCCGCCCACACCGGTTTCCAGCAGCCACCGGCTCTCTGTGGAGGGTGAGACGGGTCTTTTCCCCTTCCTCGCGTTTCTACTAGTTTAGCGGACAAAAGCACGTTTGTCAACCCTTTTTCAGGAGGTCTTTTTATGAAGGTCATGGCAATTGACTACGGCGACGCCCGGACTGGGGTGGCCATCTCGGATGCCACGGGGCTGCTGGCGGGGTTCACCACCGTCATCCACGGCCACAAGGCCGCCGCGGTGGCCCAGGAGGCGGCGCGGCTGGCCAAGGCCCACGGTGTGGAGCGTATCGCCTTGGGCCTGCCCCGAAACATGAACGGCACCGAGGGCCCGCGGGCAGAGCTGTGCCGGGAATTCGGCGCGCTTTTGGAGCGGGAGACGGGACTCCCGGTGGCCATGTGGGACGAGCGGCGCACTACCGTAGACGCCCACCGCATCCTCACCGAGACGGGCAACCGGGGAAAGAAACGCAAGGAGAAGGTGGACGCGGTGGCGGCCACCCTGATCCTGGAGGGCTATTTAGGGTTCTTGCGCAGCAGCTCGTGAACCCCTACTCCCAGCAGAAACACCCCGAAGCACTTGCGAAGCAGTTCTACATCCAGACCCGTCGCCAACCAGGACGCGGCGGCGGTGGCCGCCAGCCCTGCCAGGATGGCAGGCTTGGCGGCATGGGGACGCAGATAGCCGTTTTTCCTGTGATGAGGCAGGGCGGTGAGGGCGGCGGGGAGGAAGTACAAGAGGTTGATGCCCTGCGCCAGGTCTTGGGGGAGGGCGGCGAAGGCGGTCATATAGATGAGTAGCAACGTGCCGCCACCCACACCAAAGCCGGAGAGGACGCCGGTGACCAGCCCGGCCAGAAGGGGGATAACAAAGCTCATAGCAGGGCCTTCACCCCGCCGTAGAGAATGAACAGAGCGAAGACCCGGCGCAGAACATTCATATTGAGCCCCTTGAACAGCCTGCCTCCCAGCCAGCCGCCGATCAATCCGCCCAGCAGGTAGGGGAGGGCGGTCAGCAGGTCCAAGCTGCCGCGAAGCAAGTAGATCACAGAGGAAAATACGCACAGGGGCAGGATGATGAGCACGGAATTGGCAAAGGCCTGCCGCTGAGTCAGGCCGCACTTGGCCGTCAGGAGCGGCACCAGGATCATACCGCCGCCCCCGCCAAAGAAGCCGTTGGCCAGCCCTGCCAGCGCGCCGGAGAGGGCGCACCAGAGCGTTTGATGGTTTGAAGAATGAGGCAAAATATCCCCTCCCGGCCTTAGTATGGCCGGGAGGGGATATTTTACAACCTTCAGTTTGTCACAGGATGGTTTGAGTCAGATCCAGAACCACCGCCTGGGCCAATAGCAGTCCGGCCACGGCCGGGCACCAGGGGGTGGAGCCGGGGATGGCCCGCCGGCCCGGCGGGGGCGCCTCATGGTCTGCGGCTTCCCCCCTGTGGGGCAGCTCGGGGGAGTAGACCACCTTGTGGTGGGTGACGCCCCGGTTTCTCAGCTCCTTGCGAAGGACCCGGGCCAGGTGGCAGCCCTGGGTCTTGGCGATGTCGGTGATGACAAAGGCGGAGGCGTCCAGCTTGTCTCCGGTGCCCAGGGCGGAGATGATGGGGATGCTCCGGGCATGGGCAGTCTCGATGAGGTCCAGCTTACAGCTCACCAGGTCGATGGCGTCCACAATGTAGTCGTAACGTACAGCGAAAAATTCCTCCCGGGCAGCGGCCTCGTAACGGAAGCGGAGGGGGTGAAGCGTGCAGTCCGGGTTGATGGCCGCCGCCCGTGCCGTGGCCGCGTCCGCCTTGGGTTGGCCGATGGCGTCTACGGTGGCCAGAAGCTGGCGGTTCAGGTTGGTGGGGCCGATCACGTCCTCGTCAATGAGGGTGAGCTCGCCCACCCCGGCCCGTGCCAGGGCCTCGGCGGCGTAGCCGCCCACCCCGCCCAGGCCCAGTACGGCCACATGGGCGGCTTGGAGACGGTCTATGGCGGCGTCGCCCAGCACCAGCGCGGTGCGGGAAAAGGAAGGGTTCATGGCGGTTCCTCCTTGGGATGGAAAACGGGCGGGGCGTCGCGCCCCGCCCGTTTTGGCGTTGATCCGCTGTGTGGTCCCGGTCCGGCTTACAGACCGACCTTGTTAAAGGCGTCGGTGGTGACGGCCTCGTAGCCCTCCACCACGCTCTCGCTCCAGGCGGTGAGGTCGGTGTTGGACTTGTCGGTGCGGACCTTGGTCAGCCACTCGGGCTCACGGGTGGCCTGGAAGTAGATCACGTGCCAGCCAAAATATCCGGGGCCGGCGTTCTCCACCAGACCTACGTCGCCCTCCTTGCGGGAGGCGTCAAAGATCCAGTTGTTGAAGTTCTCCACCATGTCGCCCTTGTGGATATTCTCATAGAGACCACCCTTGGTGTAAAGGGTGCCGTCGTCGTTGCGGCCGTCGTCGGAGTGCTCCTCCGCCAGCTCGCCAAAGGCTTCGGCGGTCTTTTCGTCCGGGGCCATGGCGTTGAACTGCTTCATCAGTTCTTCCGCCTCGTCGTGGGCGGCGTCCATCTGGGCCTGGGTAGGCTCCTCGGCGCCCTCGTCCATTTCAGCCTTGGCCAAAATGTGACGGACGTCTACGGTGGGCTCGTCGTAGAAGTAGGCATCGTGGAACTGGATGACGTAGTAGCCGTTGCCCTCGGACTCAAACAGCTCAATGTCGCCGTCCTTGCGGGCAGAGTCCATCAGCCACTCGCCGTAGACGGTGTTTTGGACGGTCGTGCCCAAAACGCGGGGACGGGAGGTGTCGCTGAGACCATAGACGGCGGCGGCGTTGGAAAAGACAGGCGCGTTCTCCCCCTCGGCAGGGGTGGCCTTCATGGCGTTGATCAGGCCCTCGGCCTTCTCCTTGGCGGCGGCCATGGCCTCTGTCTTCTGCTCGTCGGTAGGCTCAATGGTGTTGCCGTCGTCATCGGTCTCCTTGACGGGCTGGCCGTCAAAGTAGGCGTAGTCGTAGTCGTAGCTGTTGTAGAGGGCGGAATTTTCGTTGTAGTAGGCTTTCAGGTCGTCGTCGGTGTACTCGGTCAGGGAGGCCCGGGTAGCGGCGTCATAGCTATTGGCCAAGATAGACAGCTTCATGTTCTTCTCATAGACCTTGGAGTTGACACTGCGGCCGAAGTACACGCGGAAATAGGCATCACGGCCGGAGAAGTTGTTCTCCCGCAGGTCTTCATCCAGCTCGGAGAGCAGATGATCCATGGTTTCCTGGGTCTCCTCGTCGGGGGTAAAGCCCTCAGCCTTGGCGGCGTCCACCAGAGCGGTTATCTGCACGACCTGGTCCTTGGTCTGCTCCAGGAAGAACTCATGGTAGGACTGGGTCTTTTCTTCGTCCACATACTGGGTGGTGAGGTCCTGGGTGGGATCGAAGGAGTGAGACATCTCCTGGCCCAGCTGCTGCTGGTAGAAGTCGATCATGCTCTGCTCCTGCTGGTAGGCGCTGTTGACATACTGGCGGTAGAAGAAATCCATGTCGGCAACAGAATACTTGTGGCCGTTGACCTCCAAGGCGGTGGTGTGCCGGGGGATCAGGCCGGAGTTCCACACCAGAAGGGCGGCGACCAGCACCACGACGACAACACCTAGAATGGCGCCGAGGATGGTGTTGCGCTTCTTGGCGGCGGCCTCCTTCAGCGCTCTCTTTTCCTTTTCCGTCAGACCCAGCTGGGCCATGGCCTCTTTCTGGGCCAGCTTTTTCTTTGCTCCGCTCATGCTGCGTGTTCAGTCCTCTCGATATAAGTTTGATAAATGGTTCCGCGTGCCCGAGGGCGGCAGGATTCATGCCCAAATAGTATACACTGCTTTTCACCAAGACGCAAGCCTAAATTCCCGCTTTTTCTTCCCCAAGAGAAAAGTTTACGGTTTAGACAAAAACATTCCCCCTCTCGAAAGAGGGGGAATGACCCGCCGTGGCCGTGTGGGCCTATTAAAACCTGCACGATTTGGCAGGTGGGTCGCCTCCGCGCCACTTTACCGCTCCCAACGTCCATTGCCGGTCAAAGCCGGAACGGGAGGTCTGCGATCCATGGAGCGAGGTGGGCGTCCCGTATAAGAAATGTGGGTTAATAAGAACCATCACGCACCCGGCAGGAAACGACCGGTCAGTCGTCAGAGTCCTCTTCCTCGGCAAAGAGCTGCTCCATAAAGCGGTCGTAGACCTCATTGAGCTCTTCGTCGGTGTCGGGGGTGGAGAGCAGCTCCTCGCCGTTTTCCTCAATGACCTTGAGAATGATGAGGCCTGGCTCCTCCTCGTCGCTCTCGGCGGGGAAGAAGGAGAGGTAGGGCGTGCCGTTGTAGACCAGGGAATCTACAAGCTCCAGCTCGATGTCGTTGCCGTCCTCGTCGGTGACGGTGATGAAATCGGGGCCAAATTCGTCGGACATGGCTATCGTCTCCTTTCCTTGCGCGCCGGAGGTGTGTCTGTGTGATGATTATATTCTACCAGCACCCTTGGAAAAATGCAAGATGAGGACGAGCCAAATTTTAACGCGAAGATTTGGGAAAAGGAGCACACGGGTAGGGGGTGGACAAGGGGTGTGTTTTTTGGTATAATACCCCTTGTATGTATTGTGATATTCTCAGCATGTTCAGGTGAGGTGAAGCCTTATGACAGAGCAGAGCCAGCCCTCCCAGGGCCGGGAGCGGCCGAACGAGTCCCGGCCTACCCGCCGGCGCAGGCGCCGCCGGGGCGGTGTGGGCAGCAAAATATTAAAGGTATTGGGCACGCTGTTCCTGGTGGGAGTGACCACCGGGGTGCTTTTGATGTGCTTCGCGGCGGTCTATATCAGCACGGTCATCATTCCCGAGGCCAAGAAGCAGGACTATCTGGGCGACATCGACATGTC
Source organism: uncultured Oscillospiraceae bacterium (assembly GCA_910579775.1). Taxonomy (GTDB): domain Bacteria; phylum Bacillota; class Clostridia; order Oscillospirales; family Oscillospiraceae; genus MGBC124762. The sequence goes on from CAJTUE010000012.1 coordinate 14,195, forward strand.
TCTCACCTCCACCATGTATTATACCGACGCCAACGGGGTGGAGCAGCCCTATCTCACACTGGACAGCGACGAGAACCGGGTGTGGGTGAGCTATGATGAGATGCCCGAGGACCTGGTGAACGCCCTCATTGCCATTGAGGACAAGCGGTTCCGCCAGCACAACGGCGTGGACTGGATCCGCACCGCCAAGGGCGTGCTCAACATGTTCACCGGCGGCTCCATCCAGGGCGGCTCCACCATTACCCAGCAGCTGGTGAAAAACTCCACCGGCGACAACCAGACCACGGTGAAGCGCAAGATCACCGAGATCTTCCGGGCGCTAGAGCTGGAGAAGAACCACTCGAAGAAATGGATCCTGGAGTGGTATATGAACCTTATTTACTTGGGGGAGCGCAGCTACGGGGTAGGCGCGGCCTCCTACGCCTATTTCGGCAAGGACGTACGCGAGCTTTCCCTGGCGGAGTGCGCCAGCCTTGTAGGCATCACCAACAATCCCTCGCGCTATGACCCATACCTTAATAAAGACGCCGAGGTCACCAACGACGCGGCCAACCGTAAGCGGGCAAAGCTTGTCTTGTGGAACATGTTCGACCAAAACATGATCGACGAGGAGACCTACGACGCGGCCTGCCAGGATGTGGACGACCTGGTGTTCGTCATGGGCTCCCCCGAGGGCGGCGGCGTGAAGAACGTATACAATTGGTATCAGGACCAGGTCATCACCGATGTAGTCAACGACCTGATGGCGGAATACCACTGGTCCCGCGAGGTGGCCAACAACAAGGTCTACTACGGCGGACTTTCCATCTATACCAATGTGGACACCCGCATCCAGGGGATCGTGGACGAGGTGTTTTCCGACCCGGCCAACCTGCCCTATGTGTCCAACTCCGGCCAGCCCATGCAGGCGGGCATGGTGATTCTGGACGACAAGGGGAGAGTGGTGGCGGTAGGCGGCGGCATTGGAGAAAAGACCAAGAACCGGGGCTGGAGCCGGGCCTATAACAGCAAGCGGCCCTCCGGGTCCTCCATCAAGCCCTTGTCGGTGTACGCCCCTGCGCTGGAGATGGGGCTCATCACCCCCAACACTATTGTGGACGACGTACCTTATCAAAAGATGGGGGGCAATCCCTGGCCGGTGAACGCGGTTGGGTATTATAACGGCCTGGTCACCGTCCGCCGGGCGGTGATGCACTCGGCCAACACCACGGCGGTGCGGGTGCTGGGCGACATGGTGACCACCCAGGCGTCCTACGAGTTTCTGGAAAACAAGTTCCACATCACCAGTCTGGTGCGGGAGAAGTGGATCAACAACAAGAAGTTCAGCGATATGGACCTGGCGCCCCTGGCCCTGGGCGGCCTGACCAACGGCGTGTCCGTCTATGAGATGGCGGCGGCCTACGCCACCTTCCCCAGCATGGGCAAGTACGTGCCGCCCAAGACCTATGCCCGTGTGCTGGATGCGGACGGAAAGGTCCTGCTGGACACCACCGGGCAGACAGGGGAGTACGTTCTCAAGGAGAGCACCGCTTATTATATGAACTCCATGCTCCGGGACGTGGTCACCGGGGGCACCGGCAAGGACGCGGCCTTCCCCGGCATGACCATTGCCGGCAAGACGGGCACCACCACCAGCCAGAAGGACCTGTGGTTCATTGGCTACACCCCTTATTACACCGGCGCGGTGTGGGTGGGCTATGACCGGCAGGAGAAGCTGCCCAACGGGCACCCCCAGAACAAGCTGTGGAAGCAGGTGATGGAGCGGGTCCACGAGGGGCTGGAGAACAAGGAGTTCCCCCAGCCCAGCGACGCCCAGGTCATCACCGCCAGCTACTGCCTGGACAGCGGCATGGCGCCGGGCCCCCTCTGCAGCCAGGACTCCCGGGGGAGCCGGGTGGCCACGGGAGTGTTTATGGCGGGAGACCAGCCCACTCAGACCTGCACCATGCACGCGGAGGTCCGCATCTGCACCGCCGACCCCATCCTGGATGAGGAGACGGGAGAGGTGAAGAGCTACCGCATGGCGGGAGAGTTCTGCCCCGAGGACACCGTGGAGGTAAAGAGCGGACTGGATTACGTCCGTGAGGGAGCGGCCGCCATGGGCGACGCGCGAGACAGCGGCGCGCTGCTGAGCAATCATGACCCTGAGGCGGTCTGCCAGGTCCATTATGAGGGCTGGGAGAACGGCTCAGGCATGGAGGGGGGCTTTGACCCCAACGACCCCGCCACCTGGCCTGTGGAGGACCCGGCTTTTGACATCAACGATCCCAACACCTGGCCCTATATCCCCGGCCAGGGGGGACAGACTGAGCCGCCGGAGCCGCCTCATCCTTCCCACGGCGGAGATGAGCCGGTCGTGACCGAGCCCCCTGTGTTTACGCCGCCACCCGCGGTGGAGCCGGGGCCGGGAGATGAGCCCTTTGTCCCGGTAGGGATCCCCGAAAACTGATGGCAAGTCCCCGAAGGGAAGCTCCCTTCGGGGACTTGCCACTTCATGCCTTGAGCAAAGTGACCAAAAGCGTATCTCTAAAATCGGGCGGCTTTGACGCAATTTGCTCATTGCTTTTTAAAATCGGATATGCTAAAATGGTGTTCACGCGCAAACAAATGACCGCGAGAAACGGACAGAGCGGGGGAGGGAGAGCGCCATGGGCACACCGGGAAAGTATTACATCGTGGACAGCGCCGTGCTGCCGGAGATCTTTTCCAAGGTGGTGGAGGTCAAGGAGCTGCTGGCGACAGGAGAAGCGCGCACCATCAATGAAGCGACCGGGAAGGTCGGCATCAGCAGGAGCGCCTTTTATAAGTATAAGGACGCGGTGCGGCCGTTCAACGATATGCTCAGCGGACGCATCGTGACCCTTCGGCTGACCCTGCGCGATCAACCCGGAGCACTTTCCAACGTGCTGCAAGGCATTGCCGCCATGGGAGGCAATGTACTGACCATCAACCAGTCCGTGCCCGCCGGCGGCGTGGCGGAGGTGTCGCTGGATGTGGAGACCTCAGCCCTTCGGGTGAGCATGGAGGAGCTGCTGGGCAGTATTCGGACAATGAACGGGGTACTGGACTGCCAGACGCCCGCGGGACAATAGGAGGAGATGCAAATGACAAAGGTCGCGATCTTAGGTTTTGGAGTCGTTGGTTCCGGGGTGGCGGAGGTCATTACTCAGAACGGGGCGTCTATCGCGGAGAAGACCGCCCAGGCGCTGGAGCTGAAGTACATTTTGGATGTGCGGGATTTTCCCGACAGCCCCTTTGCCGACAAGCTCATCAAGGACTTTTCCATCATTGAGCAGGACCCGGAGATCGACGTGGTGGTGGAGACCATCGGCGGCGCCAAGGTGGCGCTGGACTTTACCCGCCGGGCCTTGGCGGCGGGGAAGAGCGTAGTCTCCTCCAATAAGGAGCTGGTGGCCCAGCACGGCCACGAGCTGCTGGAGCTGGCGCGGGAAAACGGCGTGAGCTATCTCTTTGAGGCCAGTGTGGGCGGCGGCATACCCATCCTCCACCCTCTGTCCCAGTGCCTGACGGCCAATAAGCTCAGCGAGGTGCGCGGGATCCTGAACGGCACCACCAACTATATTCTGACCCATATGATCGGCACGGGCCTGTCCTTTGAGGAGGCGCTGAAGGAGGCCCAGGCCAGAGGCTATGCCGAGCACGACCCCACCGCCGATGTAGAGGGCCTGGACGCCTGCCGTAAGATCTGCATCCTGGCCTCCATCGCCTTCGGGCGGCACGTTTATCCCCATCAGGTGCCCACCAAGGGCATTACCCAGGTGACCCTGGCGGACGTGTCCTACGCCGACGCCGCGGGGATGAAGGTGAAGCTGCTGGGCCGCGCTCTGCGTCAGGGCGACAAGGTCATGGCCTATGTGGCCCCCCACTTTGTCCGGGACACCAACCCCCTGGCGGGAGTGGAGGACGTGTTCAACGCCATCACTGTCCGGGGCAACGCCATTGGTGACGTGATGTTCTATGGCCGGGGCGCGGGCAAGCTGCCCACCGCCAGCGCGGTGGTGGCGGACGTGATCGACGCCTCCCAGCACCGCAAGACCAGCCGCTATCTCTCCTGGAGCGAGGGCGGCGAGGATTATGTCCTGGGCACCGAGACCCTGAAGAGCCAGTGGTTCCTGCGGCTGAAGGGGTCGATGAAGGATCTGGAGAGCCTGGGGAATGTGACGGTGCTGGGCCGCCCCGGCGCACCGGCGGACGAGATGGGCGTAATCACCGAGGCCATGACCCAGGTGGAACTGGAAAAGCGGCTGGGTGGACAGACGCCGCTGAGCGTGCTCCGGGTGCTGGACGAGAGCGCCGATCTGGCATAAAATAGAGTGAGGGCCCAAGTCCTCAAGGGAATGATTCTGAACGGCCCTGCAGGGGCCGAGGAGGTTTGGAGCAACTATGGGACTTATCGTACAGAAATTCGGCGGAAGCTCAGTGGCGGACGCGGATAAGATCCGCAACGTAGCCCGCATCATTACCGAGACCTACCGCCGGGGGCACAAGGTGGTGGTGGTCCTGTCCGCCCAGGGAGACACCACCGACGATCTGATCGCCAAGGCGGCGGAGATCAACCCCCGGGCGTCCAAACGGGAGATGGATATGCTGCTTTCCACGGGGGAACAGATCTCCTGCGCCCTGTGCGCCATGGCCATTGAGCGGCTGGGCTGCCCGGTGGTGTCGCTGACCGGGTGGCAGGCGGGGATGAAGACTAACTCCGTCTACGGCAACGCCGCTATCAAACGTATCGACGCCGAACGGGTGCTGGCGGAGCTGGACAAGAACGCCATCGTCATCGTCACCGGCTTCCAGGGCATCAACAAGTATGACGATGTTACCACGCTGGGGCGGGGCGGCTCGGACACCTCGGCGGTAGCGCTGGCGGCGGTACTCAAGGCGGACCTCTGCCAGATCTACACCGACGTGGACGGCGTCTATACCGCCGACCCCCGCCTGGTAAAGGACGCGCGGAAGCTGGACGAGATCACATTTGACGAGATGCTGGAGCTGGCCACTCTGGGCGCCCAGGTGCTCCACAACCGTTCGGTGGAAATGGCGAAGCGTTACAACGTCAAGCTGGAGGTCCTATCCAGCTTCTCCGGGCAGCCGGGGACAAAAGTGAAGGAGGTTGCGAAGGGCATGGAAAAGACACACGTGAGCGGAGTGGCAAAGGATAAGAACGTGGCGCGGCTGGCGCTGGTAGGGCTGGAGGATGAACCGGGCATTGCCTTCAAGATCTTCTCCCTGCTGGCGAAGAACAATATCAACGTAGACATCATCCTTCAGTCCATCGGTCGCGAGGACAGCAAGGACATCAGCTTTACTGTGGCCAAGGACGACATGGAGGCGGCCCGCGCGCTGCTGGAGGAGCACCGGGAGGCCATCCACTTTGACCGCATCGACGTGAGTGACAACATTGCAAAAGTGTCCATCGTGGGCGCGGGTATGGTACATAACCCCGGCGTGGCGGCCACCATGTTTGAAGCGTTGTTCAACGCCGGGATCAACATTCACATGATCTCCACCAGCGAGATCAAGGTCTCCGTTTTGGTGGATGCCGCCGACGCCGATCACGCCGTCCAGGTGGTCCACAGCAAGTTCTACGGGGAGATCAACGGCCAGTAAAGCGGGGAAACGAGGAAAAACCCTGTCAGTCAGGAAAAAGATGCTTGACAAGGAAGCGGCTTGGTGGTAAACTATCACTTACCTATGGAAAGGGCTTTCTTTTTGCGGGCATTTTTGCGGTGTATGTCGGCAAACCCCTTTCAAGAAACGTAGGGAGGCAAACTGCCGAACCGTCACCGCGGCGCGGATGTCAGGGGCATATTGCCCCTTGCGTTGCCAGGTTCGGCTCATCGCCGGACCTGGCAATTTTTTCGTCCGGCGGAATTTGAAAAGGAGGTGCCGAACCGTGGCAAAAGCAGGGAACCGGGTCAAGATCGTGTTACGTTGCGCCGAGTGCAAGCAGCGCAACTACCAGACCAACAAGAACAAGAAGAACACCCCGGATCGTCTGGAGTTGAAGAAGTACTGCCCCTTCTGCAGAAAGCACACCGTTCATAACGAAACCAAGTGACTTGCCCTCCAAGGCGCACTAAGAAAGAAGGGTATGTGAAAAATGTCTGAGCAAGAGAAGCAGCTGGATACCAACAAGGAATCCAAGACCAAGGCAGCCAAGAAGAAGGACAAGCCCGGCATCTTTGCCCGCATCGCCCGCTGGTTCCGGGAGATGAAGAGTGAGCTGAAGAAGGTCCAGTGGCCTACCTGGAAGCAAACGTGGAACAACACCTTGACGGTGATCGTCTGCGTGATCCTCATCGGACTCTTTATCTGGATCTTTGACTGGGCGGCCCGTTGGGTGATCGCGGCGTTGCTGGAACTGGTCAAGGGGTAAGCAGCGATGGCAGAGACTGCGAAATGGTACGTGGCCCACACCTATTCCGGGTATGAGAATACCGTGGCCGCCACCATTGAAAAAGCGGTGGAGAACCGCAATATGCATGACCTGATCCAGGAGATCAATATCCCCATGGAGACCGTGACCGAGGTCACCGACAACGGTCCCAAGACCTTTGAACGCAAGGTGTTTCCCGGCTATGTGCTGGTGAAGATGGTCATGACCGACGAGGCGTGGCATCTGGTGCGCAACATCCGCGGCGTCACCGGCTTTGTGGGCGAGGGCAGCAACAAGCCCATCCCCCTCACCGAGGAGGAGATCGCCCAGCTGGGCGTGGAGAAGAAGCAGATCGAGGTCTCCTACGCCCTGGGTGACAACGTGAAGATCACCGACGGCGCTCTGGAGTCCTTCCTGGGCACTGTGGAGGAGATCGACCTGGAGCGCGGCAAGGTCAGCGTGAAGGTTTCCATGTTTGGCCGGGACACCCCGGTGGAGCTGGAGCTGGACCAGATCGAGCGCATCGATTGAGCGTTCAAGCAAGACAGCTTAGAGAAACAGCTGGAACAGTGGGAGGGGCACGTTGCGTCCCGTCCAACCACATTATTCGTAGGAGGTGCTTTTTGTGGCACAGAAAGTAGTAGGTTACGTTAAGTTACAGATCCCCGCCGGCAAGGCGACTCCCGCGCCCCCCGTCGGCCCCGCGCTGGGCCAGCACGGCATCAACATCGCGGGCTTTACCAAGGAGTTCAACGAGCGCACCAAGAATGACATGGGCATGATCATCCCCGTGGTCATCACCGTGTACGCCGACCGCTCCTTCACCTTCATCACCAAGACCCCCCCTGCGGCGGTCCTCATCAAGAAGGCCTGTAACATTGAGAAGGCCTCCGGCGTCCCCAACAAGGAGAAGGTCGCCACCATCAGCAAAGAGGACATTCGCAAGATCGCCGAGACCAAGATGCCCGACCTGAACGCTGGGTCCATCGAGGCCGCCATGAGTATGATCGCCGGGACTGCCCGCTCTATGGGCGTCGTGGTGGGCGACTAAAGGAGGGTTTGACACATGAGCAGAGGTAAGAAGTATGTAGACAGCGCCAAGCTCATTGACCGCGCTGCGCAGTACGATGTGGCCGAGGCCATGGAGCTGGTGGTCAAGACCGCTTCCGCCAAGTTTGACGAGACCGTGGAGCTCCACGTGAAGCTGGGTGTTGACTCCCGCCACGCCGACCAGCAGGTCCGCGGCGCCATCGTTCTCCCCCACGGCACGGGTAAGACCCAGCGGGTGCTGGTCTTCGCCAAGGGCGACAAGGCCGAGGAGGCCAAGGCCGCCGGCGCCGACTACGTGGGCGAGATGGATATGGTGGAGAAGATCCAGAAGGAGAACTGGTTCGACTACGACGTGGTCGTGGCCACTCCCGACATGATGGGCGTGGTGGGCCGTCTGGGTAAGGTGCTGGGCCCCAAGGGCCTGATGCCCTCCCCCAAGGCGGGTACAGTCTCCCCCAACGTGGGCCAGGCCGTCAGCGAGATCAAGGCCGGTAAGGTGGAGTACCGTCTGGACAAGACCAACATCATCCACTGCCCCATCGGCAAGGTCTCCTTTGGCGCGAAGAAGCTCGCCGAGAACTTCAACGCCATCATGGGCGCCATCATCAAGGCGAAGCCCGCCGCCGCCAAGGGTCAGTACGTGCGCTCCTGTGTGTGCGCCGCCACCATGGGCCCCGGCGTGAAGCTGAACGCCGCGAAGTTGGTGTAATCAAATGCAGTCAAAACAGGGACAGCCAACGGCTGTCCCTGTTTTATCATATAGAAAGGGAAAATCCCTTGACAAATCAAGAAAAGATTGCTATAATTCCCTTTGTGTTCTGAGACAGCAGGTGCGAAAGCGTAAGTCCTGCCGAGAATACAGCAATAGAATGACCGCTTTTCTGTGCTGTTTTCGTGTGTTTGGAACACGAAAGCGGCATTTTTATTTGACGGAGGTGAATTAAGTATGCCCAACGCGAAGGTTTTAAGCGAGAAGAAGGCTGTGGTTGCCGCTCTGGAGGAGAAGCTGAAGAGCGCCGCTTCCGGTGTGCTGGTGGACTACAAGGGCATCACCGTGGCTGAGGACACAGAGCTTCGTGAGGAGCTGCGCAAGAACGGCGTGGACTATGGTGTGGTGAAGAACACCCTGGTCCGCTTCGCTCTGGACGACGCCGGGCTCAACGAGTTGGACGAGGTGCTCCACGGCACCACCGCTCTGGCGGTGAGCGCCGACGACCCCATCGCCCCCATGCGGGTGATCAACAAGTACTCCAAGAAGTTCAACGGCGAGAAGTTCATCATTAAGGCCGGCTTCATGGACGGTAAGGTCCTGCCCATCAACGACATCATGGCTCTGGCCGACCTGCCCTCCAAGGAGGTCCTGTTGGCCCAGATGATGGGGACCATGCTGGCGCCCATCACCAAGCTGGCCATTGTCATCAAGGCCATCGCTGAGAACGGCGGCGCTTCCGCCGCCGCCCCTGCCGCCGAGGCCGCTCCTGCTGTGGAGGCCGCCCCTGCGGCTGAGGCTCCCGCTGAGGCCGCGCCCGCGGCCGTGGAAGAGACTCCCGCCGAGGCTCCCGCTGAGGAAGCCCCTGCTGCGGAGTAATTCCTATCAACACAAATACAATTCATTTAGGAGGTAAGTAAAAATGGCTAGCGAGAAGATCACCGCTTTGGTGGAAGAGGTCAAGGGTTTGACCGTTCTGGAGCTCAATGATTTTGTGAAGGCTCTCGAGGAAGAGTTTGGCGTGTCCGCTGCCGCTATGGCCGCTCCCGCCGCTGGTGGGGCCGCTGCCGGTGGCGCCGCCGCCGAGGAGAAGACCGAGTTCGACGTGGTTCTGGCTGATATCGGCGCCGAGAAGATCAAGGTCATCAAGGCTGTCCGCGAGATCACCGGTCTGGGCCTGGCTGAGGCCAAGGCTCTGGTGGAGTCCGCCCCCAAGGCCATCAAGGAGGCCGTTGGCAAGGACGACGCCGAGGAGATGAAGAAGAAGCTGGAAGAGGCCGGCGCCAAGGTGGAGCTCAAGTAATTCTACCGCTGCTTCTACACACTGTCACAAACAGGTCGCCCTGAGGGGCGGCCTGTTTTTTGCGCATAGGGACCCGTCTAGAGACGGGACGGCGCGCTAGCGCCGAAATTCGGAGCGCAGCGTAGAATTTGCGCAGGGGCGGCTTTGCCGACCCCGAGCATCATGATAAGGGTGGCCTGTTTTTATGTTGTGGGGAGCCCCGCCTTTTTGCCCTGTGTACTTGACATCAGGGGAGAAAATACCTATAATAATACGAACGACTGTCTGCTCTGGGTCGGGGTGCGTATATGATCAGAAAGGTGTGTTGATGGCTATGGCGAAGGAATTTAAGCTGAGCGCCCAGCGCCTGGAGGCGCTGAAGGAAGAGCTGAACTATTTGAAGACCGTGCGGGAAAAGGAGGTAGCGGAGCAGATCAAGGAGGCCCGTTCCTTTGGCGACCTGTCGGAGAACAGCGAGTATGACGAGGCGAAAAACGAGCAAGGCAAGCTCTACTCCCGCATCGCGGAGATCGAGAATATCCTGAGCAACCATGTGGTCATTGAGGATCATGAAAAGGACCCAGACGCGGTGCGCCTGGGCAGCCGCATTACCGTGCTGGACCTGGAGTTTAAGGAAGAGGAGACCTACCAGGTAGTGGGCTCTCAGGAGGCCGACCCCATGAACGGAAAAATCTCGGAGGAGTCTCCCTTTGGCCGGGCTCTGATCGGCCATAAGGTAGGGGAGAAGGTGACGGTGGAGTCTCCCAGCGGCCCCATTCGCTACGAGATCAAGAAGGTCACCCGCTAAGACACGCGGACGAGACGATAAAGGAGCGAGAAAAGATGGCCGAGGAAAACAAGAAGCAACCGCAGCCCCAGGAGGTGCCGCTTTCTGAACTGCTGAAGATCCGCCGGGATAAGCTCAAGGAGCTGCAGGAGGCGGGGCAGGACCCCTTCCAGCAGACCAAATTCGACTGGAACGCCACCGCCCAGGAGATCAAGGACAACTTCGACGCCATGGAGGGCAAGCCGGTCAAAGTAGCCGGACGGCTCATGTCCAAGCGGGGCATGGGCAAGGTCTCTTTCTGCGATCTGCAGGACCGCTCCGGCCGCATTCAGCTCTACGCCCGTCAGGACGAAATGGACGAGGCGCTCTATAAGCGCTTTAAGAAGTATGACATCGGTGACATTGTCGGCGTGGACGGCGAGGTGTTCCGCACCCAGCGGGGAGAGATGAGCGTCCGCGTCAAGGAGGTGGTTCTCCTTTCAAAGTCTCTGCTACCCCTGCCCGAGAAGTTCCACGGCCTGCAGGATAAGGAACTGCGTTACCGTCAGCGGTATGTGGACCTCATCGTCAACCCCGAGGTGAAGAAAAACTTCCTTATTCGCTCCCAGTTTATCAAGCATGTGCGGGACTTTATGGATGGCCGCGGCTTTATTGAGGTGGAGACGCCGGTGCTCAACACCATCTCCGGCGGTGCCACCGCCCGGCCCTTCATCACCCACCACAACACGCTGGACATTGATATGTACATGCGAATCGCCACCGAGTTGCCGTTAAAGCGGCTCATCGTGGGCGGTATGGACCGGGTGTATGAGATTGGCCGTATCTTCCGCAATGAGGGCATGGACCCTAAGCACAACCCGGAGTTCACTACCATTGAGCTCTATCAGGCCTATGCCGACTTTAACGATATGATGGATCTCTTTGAGGACCTGCTGTCCTCCGCCGCCAAGAACATTCTGGGCACCTATGAGCTGGAGTGGCAGGGGGAGAAGCTGGACCTGACCCCCGGCTGGCCCCGCCTGCCCATGCACGAGGCGGTGAAGCAGTATACCGGCATCGACTTTATGTCCATCCGGAGCGACGAGGAGGCGGTGGCCGCCGCCAAGGCCATCGGCGTGGAGCTGCCCGAGACCGCCGACAAGACTTGGGGCAACGCCCTTTACGAGTGCTTTGACCAGCGGGTGGAGGAAAAGCTGATCCAGCCTACCTTTATCACCATGCATCCTGTGGATGTGTCGCCCCTGGCGAAGCGGTCGCCCAAGGATCCCCGGCTCACCGAGCGGTTTGAGCTGTTTATCTGCCACTCTGAGATGGGCAACGCTTTCTCCGAGCTCAACGACCCCATCGACCAGCGTGCGCGCTTCCAGAAGCAGGTGGAGCTGCGAGAAAAGGGAGACGACGAGGCAGGCATGATGGACGAGGACTTCCTCACCGCCCTGGAGTACGGCATGCCGCCCACCGGCGGCCTGGGCGTGGGCATCGACCGCTGTGTCATGCTTCTGACCGGGGCGGACTCCATCCGGGACGTGCTCTTGTTCCCGACGATGCGGCCTATCGACTAAGGGAAGGCTGCTCTGACAAAAAACGATGTGCAGCGGTCCACCGAGAAATCGGCGGACCGCTTTTTGTGTGGGGAGAGGAGCGGTGGAGGAGAGCCCCGGTTCTTGAGCAACATTCACCAAAAAGAAATAAAGAAATGGCAAAAAAACTAGTGCATTTTTGCATAAGCTGTGGTAGAATACTAACAGATGCCCATATGGATTGGAAGAAAAAGGATGAAAAAAGATGGGAGGGTGAAATGATGGAGTATAAGGGCTTACCGCTCAAGGGCGGCCATATACCGGAGCTGGACCGGGACTTTGTGCCGCTGGGTCTGTTCTTCTGCACCTACCAGGCGGAGGCGAAGCATCCCTTTGCCGTTGCGGTGGAAGGTGGCGGCGGTCAGGTCACCGTGTATGAGACCGCCTTGCGTGACCCAATGCTGGGCAGCGAGGCGGATCGGCTGTATGTGGACCGGCTGGTGAAATGCCTGCTGTGGATGTGGGGCGGCTGGAAGGTCACCATCTGCGGCAGCGACGCTGCTTGGGAGCAGCTTCGTCAGGCCTATGCCCCCGGAGGCTCCCGTGCCTTTGACGAGGACTTTATGAGCCGAGTGTATGAGCATCCCTTCCAGGTGGAGCGCTGCTCCTATGAGGATCGCCCCCGCAATGTGGGAGGGGGCGAAGGGATGGCGGGCAACCTGGAGGGTTGCCGCATTGGCATCGACCTTGGCGGAAGCAACATCAAGGTGAGCGCTGTTCAAGACGGCCAGACTGTCTGTAATGAATCCTTCCCCTGGCAGCCCAAGGTGGAAGCGGACCCCCAGTACCACTACGATCACCTGCGCGACGCGGTGAAGACCATGGCCGCCAAGCTGCCCAGGGTCGACGGCGTGGGCATCTCCTCGGCGGGGGTGTTTATTGAGAACCGCTGTATGGTGGCCAGCCTCTTTTTGGCAGTGTCCCGGGAGGACTTTGACCGCAAGAGCTGCAAGGACCTGTACATCCGGGCAGTGGCGGACGCGGTGGGTAAGGACGTGCCCCTGACCATCGCCAACGACGGCGACGTGACCGCCCTAGCCGGGTCCCTGGCCGGGATCGGCGGCGCATTGCTGGGGACCTCCCTGGGAACGGCGCAGGCAGGCGGCTATGTGACCGAGACTGGCGCGGTGACCGGCTGGCTCAATGAGTTTGCCTTTGTACCCATCGACGCCCGGGCGGACGTGGCCATCGACCCCTGGAGCGGTGATGGCGGCTGCGGGGTGAATTACTTAAGCCAGGACGGCACCATCCGTCTGGCCCCTCTGGCGGGGCTGGAGCCGGTGGGAGACGACCCTTCGGCGCAGTTCCGTTATCTGCGGGCGAAGGCGGAAGCGGGAGATGACCGGGGGATGGCTATTTACCGCACCATGGGCGACTATTTAGGCCACGCCCTGGCCATGTACGAGATGTTCTACTCCACAAAGCGCGTCCTGGTCATGGGCGGGGTGGCCGGAGGCCCCGGCGGAGACCTGATGCTGGCGCGGGCTAGGGAAGTGCTGAAGGAGGACTACGGTTCTACGCTCCAGGTGGACGCTCCGGACGAGAAGGTCCGCCAGCTGGGACAGAGCGTGGCGGCGGCGGCCCTTCCCCAAATCAAGTGCTGAGCGATCTGAACTTCCGACGTAAGATCATTTTGATAACATTTTATAAAAGGAGTGTTGGTTATGTCTATTTTGGTTTGCGGTGGTGCGGGGTATATCGGCAGCCACACCTGCGTGGAGCTGGTCAACGCGGGGTATGACATCGTGGTGGCGGACAACCTGAGCAACTCCAGCGAAGAGTCCATCCGCCGGGTGGAGAAGATCGTGGGCAAGAAGATCCCCTTCATTAAGGCGGAGCTGTGCCATGACGATGAGGTGGAGGCCCTGTTCCGGGACTACCCCGACATCGACGCGGTGATCCACTTCGCCGGTCTCAAGGCGGTGGGCGAGAGCGTGGCCAAGCCCCTGGAGTACTACTCCAACAATCTCATCAGCACCCTCTATTTGCTTCAGGCCATGCGCCGCCACGGGGTAAAGAACTTTGTGTTCTCATCCTCCGCCACGGTGTACGGCGATCCCGCCAGCGTGCCCATCCGGGAGGATTTCCCCACCGGCGGCACCACCAACCCCTACGGCACCTCTAAGCTGTTCCAGGAGAAGATCCTTATGGACATCTGCGCTGCCGATCCCGATCTGAACGTGGCCCTTCTGCGCTACTTCAACCCCATCGGTGCCCATGAGTCCGGCCTGATCGGCGAGGACCCCAACGACATCCCCAACAACCTGGTTCCCTATATCGCCCAGGTGGCGGTGGGCAAGCTGGAGAAGCTCCATGTGTTCGGCAACGACTATCCCACGCCAGACGGCACCGGCGTGCGTGACTACATCCACGTGGTGGACCTGGCCCTAGGGCATGTGGCGGCGCTGAAGAAGCTGGCGACCAACTGCGGGCTGTTCGTTTGCAACCTGGGCACCGGCAACGGCTACAGTGTGCTGGACGTGCTTCACGCCTATGAGAAGGCCTGCGGCAAGACCCTGCCCTATGTGATCGATCCCCGCCGACCTGGTGATATTGCCGAATGCTTTGCCGATCCCGCCAAGGCCCGGGACGAGCTGGGCTGGGTGGCCAAGTTCGGCATTGAGGATATGTGCGCTACCTCTTGGAAGTGGCAGAGCACCAACCCAAACGGCTATAAGGGCTAAAGAAAGCGTTTTTAGATAACAACAAGGGGGTATTACCATGAGCGTTTCCGACACGAAGCCAGTCCTGGTGGTCATGGCGGCAGGAATGGGCAGCCGTTACGGCGGCTTGAAGCAGATCGATCCGGTGGGCAACCACGGTCAGCTCATCATCGACTACTCGATTTACGACGCCCGCCGGGCGGGGTTTGAGACGGTGGTCTTTGTCATCAAACCCGAGATCGAGGCGGACTTCAAGGCGGCCATCGGTGACCGCCTTTCCCAGGTGATGGAGGTGAAATATGCCTACCAGCTGAAGGAGGACCTGCCCGAGGGCTACACCGTTCCCGAGGGGCGGACCAAGCCCTGGGGCACCGCTCACGCGGTGCTGGCCGCCCGGAAGGTGGTGGACGGTCCCTTCGCGGTGATCAACTCCGACGACTACTACGGGCCCGACGCCTACAAGGAAATTTACGACTACCTGCTCACCCACCCCGACGGGGACTACTACGAGTACGCTATGGTGGGTTATTTGCTGAAAAACACCGTCACCGAGCACGGTCATGTGGCCCGGGGCGTGTGCGTAGAGGATGAGGACCAGATGCTGGTGAGCGTCACTGAACGCACCCGCATCGAAAAGGGGGAGCAGTGTCCCCGGTATACCGAGGACGGCGGTGAGACCTGGACCGACCTGCCCAGCGACACCATCGTGTCCATGAACCTGTGGGGCTTTACCCGCAGCTATATGGACGAGGCGCTAAAGCGCTTCCCCGCCTTCCTGGACCAGGCACTGAAGAATGACCCCACCAAGGGCGAGTATTTCCTGCCCTCTGTGGTGAGTCAGCTGATCGCGGAAGGAAAGGCCCGGGTCAAGGTACTGCGCAGCAAGGACAAGTGGTATGGCGTTACTTATAAAGAGGACAAGGAGACCGTGGTGGCCGCCATTGCGGAAAAGACTGCCGCCGGGGTCTATCCCGACGATCTGTGGAGGTAAAAAGATATGTCAAATAAAGCAGAATTGCACCTGCAGGAGGCCCTTGCGGCTTATGACTTTGGGGGAGAGGTCACAGATGCTGCCCGCTATGGTTGCGGCCACATCAATGATACCTTCTGTGTGACCACTAAGCCCGGTAAACGGTACATTCTCCAGCGCATTTCCAGCGCGGCCTTTGCGCATCCCGAGCAGGTCATGAGCAATATCGCGGGCGTGACTGACTATCTGCGGGAGAAGATCGGAAAAGAGGGGGGAGACCCTGATCGGGAAACGCTTTCCATCCTCCGCACCAAGAGCGGCGATACCAGCTTTACAGATGGCGAGGGAGAGACTTGGCGTGTATTTCCCTTTATTGAGAACACCGATTGCCTGCAACAGGCGGATACCCCTGAGCTCTTTGAGGCGTCCGCCCTGGCCTTTGGCAGTTTCCAGCGGATGCTGTCCGACTATCCTGCCTCGACCCTCTTTGAGACCATTCCCCGTTTCCACGACACGGTGGACCGTTTCGCTAAGTTCAAGGCAGCTTTGGAGAAGGACGTGATGGGGCGGGCCAAGGAGGTTGGGCCTGAGGTGGAATTTGTACTGGCCCATGAGAAGGACTGCGCCGTGTGCATGGACGCTCTCCACGCCGGCAAGTTGCCCTTGAAGGTCACCCACAACGACACCAAGCTCAACAACGTCCTCATCGACACCGCCACCGGCAAGGGCATCTGCGTCATTGACCTGGATACCGTGATGCCAGGCCTGTCCATCAACGACTTTGGAGACTCCATCCGCTTTGGCGCCAACCACTCCGCCGAGGACGAGAAGGATCTGACCAAGGTCAACTTTGATCTTCCGCTGTTTGAGGTCTACACCCGAGGTTTCCTGAAGGGCTGCGGCGGCGTTCTGACCCCGGCGGAGATCGAGTATCTGCCCTGGGGAGCCAAGCTGATGACCCTGGAGTGCGGCATCCGCTTCCTCACCGACTATTTGGACGGCGACCACTACTTTGCTATCCACCGTCCCGAGCACAACCTGGACCGCTGCCGCACCCAGTTTAAGCTGGTCAGCGATATGGAGAAGGTCTGGGACAAGATGTTGGCTATTGTTCACAAATACGCTTGACATTTTCGTTGGCTGTATGTTACAATTACCATAATTAGGCCGAGTGGAGCTACTCCATGACCTACATAGCTTCATTTCCGCCATAAAAAAGGAGGAGACATGGTTCCGCCGGGCCGGCGGTGCGGCAGCGTGGAGACCTGTCGTAACGTGCCGGGAGTTCTGCTCTCCCGGTCACAAGGAGGCAGACGCAGAGGCGTTGCTTCTACGGCTCATGCACATGGCAACTGTATCGTTAAAGGGCATCAAGAAGGTCTACGACAACAAGGTGACCGCGGTCCACAGCTTTGACCTGGAGATCTCCGACAAAGAGTTCATCGTTCTGGTCGGTCCCTCTGGCTGCGGCAAGTCCACCACCCTTCGCATGGTAGCTGGTCTGGAGGAGATCTCCGACGGCGACCTGTTCATCGGTGGCCGCCGGGTCAACGATGTGTCCCCCAAGGATCGGGACATCGCCATGGTATTCCAGAACTACGCGCTCTATCCCCACATGACGGTTTATGAGAACATGGCCTTCGCCCTGAAGCTGCGCAAGCTGCCTAAGGACGAGATCGACAAGAAGGTGCGGGAGGCTGCCAAGATCCTGGACATCACCCAGTACTTGGAGCGCAAGCCCAAGGCTCTGTCCGGCGGCCAGCGCCAGCGCGTGGCCATCGGTCGCGCCATTGTTCGCGATCCCCAGGTCTTCCTGATGGACGAGCCGCTGTCCAACCTGGACGCCAAGCTCCGCAACCAGATGCGTGCCGAGATCATCAAGCTCCGCCAGCGCATCAACACCACCTTCATCTATGTCACCCACGACCAGACCGAGGCTATGACCCTGGGCGACCGCATCGTCATCATGAAGGACGGTTACATCCAGCAGATCGGCACGCCTCAGCAGGTCTTTGAGCATCCCGCCAACCTGTTTGTCGCCGGCTTCATTGGCACGCCGCAGATGAACTTCTTCGACGCCACCCTGGAGAAGAGCGGCGATACCTACTCCATCAAGTGCCTGGGCGCTGTGATGGCGCTCTCTCCCGAGACCCAGGCCAAACTGAAGGAAAACAATGTGGCAGACGGCCAGGTGACCGTTGGTATCCGTCCCGAGCACATCGTCTTCGCCAACGAGGCCGGTCCCCACACCTTGACCGGTACGGTGGATGTGTCCGAGATGATGGGCAGCGAGCTACATCTCCATGTGGCGGTGCAAGACGGCATCGACGTGGTGCTCCGCGTGCCTACCACTGATCTTCCCAAGGAGTGGAAGGCAGGCATTCCCTTCGGCACCCAGGTCCACTTCACCTTCCGTGAGGATTTGATCCACCTGTTTGACCCCGCTTCCACCAACAACCTTATCCCATTCATCTCCCAAGCCGCTCGCACCGAGGAGCAGGACCTGGCCCAGAAGAGAGTGTAAGTGCTGAACGACAACGTGAAAGAGGCCGCTCGATGACGAGCGGCCTCTTTTTGTGTGAAGTTTTACACCTTGATGAAGCTGAGGGCTTGTAAAGGGCTACGCATTTACGGGGTCTGCGTCCTTCACGTGACAGAGCTTGCGGTATTCCAGCGGGCTCATTTTCTCCGCCCGGCGGAAGCTTTGGGAAAAGTAGCTGGGGGAGGAGAAGCCCAGCATGTGGGAGATCTGGCTCAGGGAGTGGTTGGTGCGGCTGAGCAGATATTTGCTCTCCTGGAGCCGCCGGGAGATCAGATAACTGATGGGGGAGACACCATATTCCCGGGAAAAGGTGTGGACCAGATAGTATTTGTTGATATGTACCAAATCGGACAGCTGGGAAAGGGTGATGTTTTCCTTAAAGTGGCTGTCGATGTACCGCCGGACCAGAGCGCATTCCTTACTGGAATATCGTCCGTTGGAGACGGAGGAGAGCTCGACCCGGCGGCCCAGACGGACCGCAAGGATCTCCAGAATGTTTTGGCAGATCAGCTCGTAGCCCTCCTGCTTTCCTTCCGCCTCCCGCAAGAGAGAGTGGAGGTTGGGGAGGATGTCCTCCCGCTGCCCCTGAAAAGACATCAGGCAGTAACGGCTCTCTTCCTCTTGAGGCGAGGTAAATTCCAACCCCTCGATGCCAAGGACGATATATTCCAGCGGGCGGTTGTCCCGGCTAAGCTCGGTGTGCTCCACGTTGGGGTTAATGACAACCAGGTCATCGGCGCCCACAGGGAACAGGTGGCCCTCCACATGGAACTGTCCCGCACCGCTGACCACGTAGAACAGCTCGGTACAGTCATGGGCGTGGATGGAGCTGTGCCAGTCGCCGCCGTATTGCGCGGAGCTGACGTACAAGAGCTTGCAGGGCGGCTGGCCGCCGCGGATGGTCTCCGCTTCAAAGTCCAGCAGATATCGTTTGGAGCTCAAGGCCGACACCTCCCGGGTTTATGGATGTTGCTGCACATGTTGTTGTTATTATAATACGGAACCACGCAAAGCGCAACATATAAAAAGAGGGACCAGGAGAGGAAAGAGCGGCGAAAATGACCAGTCAAGCAGGGCGCGGAAGGAGAATAATACGCGGTTGGTGTAAAATGCACAAAAACTGACCCAGAAAATCGACTGAAATGTTATTTATCGCCATAAAAAACAATATACTTAAAAGACAGCGCAAGAAAACGATTGATTAGAACGCAGAAAAGACTATACTAAAAATAACACTTCGGCGGAGCATATTTGCCGAGGCAAAAGCACGAAAAACATAGTAGGAGGTAATTGAAGAAATGAAAAAGAAGATCCTTGCACTGGGCTTGGTCCTGGTCATGCTCCTGGCTGTCCTGGCCGGTTGCACCAAGACCCCTGTCGAGCCCACCGCCCCCGCGACCGATCCCGTGGTGGATCCCACCGACACGCCCGTCGAGCCCCCCGTTGACGGCAAGCTGCTGGAGGGTCAGTCCCTGAAGGTCGCCGCCATCGAGACCGCTTACGGCTCCGAGGTCTGGCAGGAGGTCTGCGACGCCTTCGCCGCTGAGACCGGCGCCAACGTCACCCTGGTCACCAACAAGAATCTGGAGGACGTCATCGATCCCCAGATGCAGGCTGGCGATTATCCCGACGTTGTCCACCTGGCTACCGGCCGTGAGAAGGGCCTGACCGAGCAGTTCATCAAGGAGAAGCTGCTCACCGACCTGACCGACGTGCTGGACATGACCGTTCCCGGCGAGAGCGCCAAGGTCTCTGACAAGATCGTCGGCGGCTTCACCGACACCAGCGTCACCAACCCCTATGGCGACGGCCACACCTACCTGGCTCCCATGTTCTACAGCCCCTGCGGCCTGTTCTACAACGCCGGCCTGCTGGAGGAGAAGGGCTGGACCCTGCCCACCACCTGGGACGAGATGTGGGCTCTGGGCGAGACCGCCAAGGCTGAGGGTATCTACCTGTTTACTTACCCCACCACCGGCTACTTCGACGCCTTCTTCTATGCTCTGATGTACTCCGTGGGCGGCCCCGACTTCTACAACAAGGCTCTGGCCTATGAAGAGGGTATCTGGGACACCGATGCCGGCAAGCAGTGCTTCGAGATCGTTGCCAAGCTGGCTTCCTACACCAACCCCAAGACCCCCGCTCAGGCCAACGACTCTGACTTCACGAAGAACCAGCAGCTGGTTCTGGACAACGAAGCCATCTTCATGCCCAACGGCACTTGGATCGTCGGCGAGATGGCCGAGTCCACCCGCGCTGACAACTTCAAGTGGGGCATGTGCCCGCTGCCCGCTGCCAAGGCTGGCGGCAACGGCGCCAGCTACTGCTGGCTGGAGCAGGCTTGGATCCCCGCTGAGGCCGCCAACCAGGACGCCGCGAAGGCTTTTGTGGCCTTCCTGTACAGCGACAAGGCCTGCGAGATCTTCGCCAAGGTCGGCGCCATTCAGCCCGTTGCCGGTCAGACCGACAACCTGGAGGGCGACAACAAGATGTTCTATGCCATCTATGACAACGGCGCCGATGCCGCCATGGGCAACTTCGCCGCCTATGATGACACCGCCGGTCTGCCCAGCGTCCGCGAGGCTTACTTTGATCCCGTGAACGGCCTGGTTGCCGGCACCACCAGCGTTGAGTCCTGGATCGACGGCGTGAAGTCCGCTACCGACGCTTTCCGCGCTAACCTCATTGGCTAAGAGCCAAAGCTCGTAACGTTCGCTTAGTAGGGCGGCGGTGAGTGGTTCCTACTGCTCACCGCCGCTTTATTATTTATCCCCGCACCGCGATTCCTATTACAAGAAAGGAGATGAGTGCAGTATGCGTAGCAACAAGCGGCGCATCGGTTTTATTTGCTTGTGCGTGGTCCCTGCTTCGGTCCTGTTCTTTTTGTTCATGCTTTTGCCTACCTTCAATGTGTTCCGTTATTCGCTCTACAAGTGGGGAAGGTCGGAAAGCACCTTCATTGGATTTAAGAACTTCGTGGATCTGTTCACAGGCTTTTCGTCGAAAAACTTCATTCAGTCACTGCAGAACACGACCTTGATCATCGTTGTTGTGACCATCATTACCTTCTTCTTTGCCATTGTCTTTGCGGCGATCCTGACCCGTGAGAAGCTGAAGGGGCAGAATTTCTTCCGCGTGATCTTTTACATCCCCAATATTCTTTCTGTAACGGTCATCGCGGGCGTTTTCAGCGCCATCTATGCAAAGGACGCCAATGAAGGCCTGCTGAATGCGATCCTCTCCTTCTTCAAGGGGGAGTTGGTGGCGCTGGGCTGGAAATTCGAGTTGGCTATGGTCAGCTTGATCATCGCCATGGTCTGGCAGGCAATTGGCTATTACATGGTCATGTACATGTCCTCCATGTCCGCCGTTTCCCTCAGCCTCTATGAGTCTGCCGGACTGGACGGCGCGGGCCGTCTCAAGCAGTTCTTCCAGATCACCCTGCCCTTGATCTGGACTAACCTCCGCACAACCCTTACTTTCTTCATTATCTCTACCATCAATATGGCCTTCCTCTTTATCCGCGCCCTGTGGGGCACTGCCAACCTCAGCGGCACGAGCCTGGACAATTTTACCACGCTGAACTATATGGCGACGATGAAGGGCCGTGGTATGCAGATGGCCGTCGGCGTTGTCATTTTCCTGTTCTCCTTCCTGCTGTCCGCTCTGGTGAGCAAGGTCACCAAGCGCGACGTGCTGGAAGTGTAAGGGGGTGCTGACATGAGTAACACAACTACGACCACAAACGTGGCGGCGAAGGACCTGAAGAAGGCTCAGAAAGCGGAGACCCTCTACAAGGTCTTTATCTACGTCGTTTTGGCGTTGCTTGCGATCTCTATCATCGTCCCCCTGGTGTGGGTGTTCCTGGCGTCCCTGAAGACTCAGGCGGAGTTCTCCGGCAACCCCTGGGCCCTGCCCACGGAGTTCGTTACCAAGGGCTTCTGGTTTACCAACTTCAAGCAGGCGTGGGTAGAGGCGAAGATGGGCTCCGCCATCCTCAACTCTGTCATTGTGACCGCCCTGGGCCTGCTGTTGCTGCTGGTGGTGGCTCTGCCCGCGGCATACGCCCTGTCCCGCATGGAGTTCCACGGCCGCAAGATCCTGAACGTCTGCTTCACGGCGGGCCTGTTCATCAACATGAGCTATATCGCCATCCCGATCTTCCTGGAGCTGGACGCCTTCAACGGCTGGTTTGAGGGGCTGACCAAGATCTCCGGCTTCTTCACCAACAATTTGGTGATGACGGCGGTGATCTATGCCTCCACGGCCCTGCCCTTTACCATCTACCTGCTCTCTGGCTACTTTGCCACGTTGCCCCACGATTTTGAGGAAGCGGCCTACATCGATGGCGCGGGCTATGTCAAGACCATGGTGAAGATCATCTTCCCCATGGCCAAGCCCTCTATTATCACCGTCATCCTCTTTAACTTCCTCTCCTTCTGGAACGAATTTATTGTAGCCATGACCATCATGCCCGATGAGAAGAAGTACACGCTTCCCGTGAACCTGGTCATCAACCTGACTACCGGCAGTCACGAGGCGGCGAACCTGGGCCGTCTGTACGCCGGCCTGGTGCTGGCGATGTTGCCTGTCCTGATCCTGTATGTCTGCGTGCAGAAGCAGCTGACCAAGGGCATGACCGTCGGCGGACTGAAAGGTTAAGGTGAGCGACTATGATCAAATTCTGGAAAGAACACACCACTCTGCGGGTGGTTTTGATCGCCGTGGCCTTTTTTGTGGGGCTGTTTCTGGTCTTCTTCGGATGGAAGAACATGCCCGGCACCATTCCCGGTCTGGCGGTGATGTTCGTAGGGCTGGCGTTCCTGCTCTTTGCCCTCTGGCTCTACAATAAGCCCTTCCAAGACCCCAAGACGCCCCCCGCAAAAAAGAAAAAATAAGCATAGCTTCGCCCTTTAGGAGGAAGATTCATGAGTGAAAATCAACCCAAACGGGGATTTGTTACCATCCCCACCGACGTAGACGTTGTCCCTGAAACGCTGGCTCTTTTGGAGCGCTGGGGCGCGGATGCCATCCGTGACTGCGACGGCACCGACTATCCCGAAGAGCTCAAGAGCGTAGACGCGAAGGTCTACTCTACCTACTACACCACGCGTAAGGACAACGCCTGGGCCAAGGCGAACCCCGATGAGGTGCAGCAGTGCTACATCATGACGGGCTTCAACATGGCCCAGTCGGACCAGCTGTCCATTCCCCTGATGAAGGGTGTCAACCCCGAGCTGATGGAGGTCAACACCCGGGACGACATCAAGCGCTGGTGGGAGGTCATCGACCGCACCACCGGCCGGGTGCTGGACGGAAGCGAGTGGGACTACGACCGGGCGACGGGCTGCGTGGTGCTGAAGAAGGCGGAGGCCTTCCATGAGTACACCGTCAGCTTCCTGGCCTATCTGATCTGGGACCCGGTGCATATGTACAACGCGGTCACCAACGATTGGAAGGACTTTGAGCACCAGATCACTTTCGACGTCCGTCAGCCCAAGACCCACAAGTACACCATGGAGCGTCTGCGCAAGTTTATCGCGGACCATCCTTATGTCAATGTGATCCGCTACACCACCTTCTTCCATCAGTTCACCCTGATCTTTGATGAGCTGAAGCGGGAGAAGTATGTGGACTGGTACGGCTACTCCGCCTCGGTCTCTCCCTACATTCTCGAACAGTTCGAGAAAGAGGTCGGGTACAAGTTCCGTCCCGAGTACATCATCGACCAGGGCTATTACAACAATCAGTACCGCATCCCCTCCAAGGAGTTCAAGGACTTCATGGCCTTCCAGCGCCGGGAAGTGGCGGCGCTGGCAAAGGAAATGGTGGACATCACCCACGAGCTGGGCAAGGAGGCTATGATGTTCTTGGGTGACCACTGGATCGGTGTGGAGCCCTATATGGAGGAGTTCAAGTCCATTGGACTAGACGCCATTGTCGGCAGTGTGGGCAACGGCATGACCTTGCGCCTGATTTCCGATATCCCCGGCGTGAAATACACGGAGGGGCGGTTGCTGCCCTACTTCTTCCCCGACGTCTTCCACGAGGGAGGGGATCCTGTGCAGGAGGCGAAGGTCAACTGGGTCACCGCCCGGCGGGCTATTCTCCGCAAGCCTATTGACCGCATCGGCTATGGAGGTTATTTGAAGCTGGCCTGCCAATTCCCCGACTTCATCGACTATGTGGAGCAGGTGTGCAACGAGTTCCGTGAGCTACGGGAGAATATCAAGGGGACCACCCCCTACTGCGTGAAGACCGTGGCCGTGCTCAACAGCTGGGGTAAGCAGCGCTCCTGGGGTTGTCACATGGTCCACCACGCGATTTACCAAAAGAAGAATTATTCTTATGCCGGCGTGATCGAGGCCCTGTCCGGCGCCCCCTTCGATGTGCGCTTCATCAGCTTTGATGACATCAAGGCCGACCCCAAGATTTTGGACGACATCGATGTGATCGTCAACGTGGGCGACGGCGACACCGCCCATACTGGCGGCGCGGCCTGGGAGGACGGCGACATCGTCTCCGCCATTCGCGGCTTCATTTGGAATGGCGGCGGCTTTATCGGCGTGGGCGAGCCCTCCGGCCACCAGTACCAGGGCCACTACCTCCAGTTGGCCAGCGCCCTGGGCGTGGAGAAGGAGACCGGCTTCACCTTGGGCTATGACAAATATAACTGGGATGCCCATCCCGACCACTTCATCCTGGCCGACTGCACCAAGGAGATGGACTTTGGCGAGGGGATGGACAGCATCTACGCCCTGGAAGGCGCCACCATCCTGGTTCAAAAGGACAAAGAGGTCCAGATGGCGGTGAACGAATACGGCAAGGGCCGTTGCGTGTATATCTCCGGCCTGCCCTATTCCTTCGAGAACAGCCGCGTGTTCTACCGCGCCATCCTCTGGTCCGCCCACGACGCGGACAACCTCCACAAGTGGTTCTCCAGCAACTTCAACGTGGAGGTCCACGCCTACGTGAAGAACGGCAAATACTGCGTGGTCAACAACACCTACGAGCCCCAGACCACTACGGTCTTCAAGGGCGACGGCTCCAGCTTTACCCTGGACCTGGACGCCAACGAGATCCGCTGGTACGAGATCTGATCCAGGGTCTAAGTGGCGAAAAACGCCCCTGCCAAATTTGGCAGGGGCGTTTTGTGCATTGTGATGGCAAAATGAGATTTGAAGCAAAGAAAATGTTGCAATTCGCCAGGGGAAGGTGTATAATGATTCTAACTGCAAAGACCCTAGAGGTCTTTGTGTCCCGAAGGGGAAAACCTTTGGGACAAGAACCGTTAACATCCGTCCGGCGTACGGGTGGACAATAGGGAGGTCGTGTTCAAAATGAAAGCAGTTTTGAAACGGAACGCACGTAAGGCACTGGCCCTGCTGCTGGCACTCACCATGCTGGTGAGCTGCATGGGGCTGACGGCTCTGGCCGCCCCCGGTGACGAGAGCCAGCCGACAACAGGTCAGTCGGAGCTGAAGCTGTGGTATAACCAGCCGGCCAGTCAATCGAGCCTGCGGGGGGCCGTCGGAAATGGAGTGCCGACGACGGAAGATGATATCTGGCAGAAAAACACTCTGCCTATTGGCAATGGCGATCTGGGTGCCAACATCTATGGCGAGATCGGCATCGAGCGCTTGACGCTTAATGAAAAGACTCTGTGGACAGGCGGACCTTCGGAGAGCCGGCCCAATTATATCGGCGGCAATCGAGAGGAACAGGGCGAGAACGGCGCACGGCTCAAGAGAGTTCAGCAGATGTTTCTGGACGGTGATACCGATGGAGCTGTCCGTGAGGCCGGGGGCCTTATAGGTGCGGGTGGCGGTAACTATGGCTACTACGCCCCTTGGAGCGAGTTGAACATTGCCTGTGACAGTTTGGCACAGGTGACTGAGGCACTGGCCGCTCTGCCCGGATGTACAAATAACGGGACAGATAAGATCAATCAGGCAGATTTTACTTTTAGTGGCAGTTGGTATACTTGGAATGACGGTGTCCACCATGGTCCCGGCAAGGTGGAGACCAGTTCTGATAACACCTACTTTACTTATGATTTTACTGTGCCTGCTGGTAAGAAGGGCACCTTGGAGCTATTCTCCCACACCGGTGGCGGTGTCTTTACCCTGGAGTTCACCAAAAGGCCCGCGGGCTTTACCCAAGCAGCTGTGGACGCGACAGTAAGCGGCGGTTTGCTCAAGTCCTTTTCCAACCTGGTTCCCGGTGACTACACCCTAAAGGGTACACGCAAGAGCGGGAAGGTCAACTTGGACTATGTCAAGCTTACTTCTACCTTTGATACTTCGAATTACAAGCGGTGGCTGTCTTTGGATAACGCTGTTTCCGGGGTGGAGTTCACGGCGAACGGTGTGGACTATACCCGGGAGTACTTTGTGAGCAACCCGGATCATGTGCTGGTGGCTCATTTGACCGCTTCCCAGAGCGCGGGCTTTACCGTAACACTTCCTAAGAAAATGGGCACCTCAGCGACCACTGTGGCGGAGGGGAGTGACACCCTAAAACTCTGCGGTCAATTGTCTGACAACCAAGAGAAGTTTGCCTCCTATCTCAAAGCGGTGCCCGGTATGGACACCACTGTGAGCGCAAGCGGTGACCGTATCACCGTCACCGGTACGGAGGTTACCCTGTATTTTTCCGCTGCCACGGACTACGCCCAAGTCTACCCAACCTACCGCAGTGGCGAAACAGATGCTGCTTTGGCTGCCCGCGTAAAGAAGCTGGTGGATGATGCCGCGCAAAAGGGGTATAGCAGCGTAAAGGCGGACCACCTTACAGATTATCGCAGCCTCTATAACCGCATGAGCTTGGATGTGGGTCAGACATCTACGGAAAAGCCCACAGATGAACTGATCGTGGCCTATAAGGACGGCTCGGCCACAGCAGGGGAGAAGCGGCTGTTGGAGGTCATGATCTTCCAGTATGGCCGCTACCTTACCATTGCGAGTTCCCGGGAGAATTCCATTCTGCCTGCCAACCTCCAAGGCGTTTGGAACAACCGCAACAATCCCCCTTGGATGTCCGACTATCACACCAACGTCAATCTCCAGATGAACTACTGGCCCACCTACGTCACCAATCTGGCGGAGTGCGGCGATTCTCTGGTGCGGTTTATGGAGAGCCTGCGGGAGCCGGGCCGGGTCACAGCAAAGATCTACGCGGGGATCGAGAGCACTGCAGCAAACCCGGAAAACGGCTTCATGGCCCATACCCAGACCACTCCCTACGGCTATACCACTCCCGGCTGGAGTTTTGACTGGGGCTGGTCTCCTGCGGCCATTGCATGGCTGATTCAAAATATTTGGGAATATTATGAGTATACCGGCGATGTGGCGTATATGCGGAACTACATTTACCCCATCATGCGGGAGTATACCCGTTTTTATGACCAGTTCCTCATTGACAAAACCTCGGGAAAAACGGCAGACGAGCTGACCACAGCGGATCGCGATGTGGTGCTGGCCTCTGTTCCGGCCTACTCCCCAGAGCACGGCCCGCGGACGGCGGGCAATACCTATGAGCACTCGATCATCTGGCAGCTCTATGACGACACCATTACCGCCGCCAAACTGCTGAATGTGGACACTGATCGGATCGGCAATGCAGACACCCCAGGCACTTGGGCCTATAATCAGGCCCATCTGGAAGGCCCCATTGAGGTTGGTGCCAGCGGCGAGGTCAAGGAATGGTACGAGCAATATGGCCTTAACAGCAGCGGTAAAGCAATCTATGAGGATGGCTCACTTTTGGGCAATGGTGATCAGGGCTATGATCACCGACATCTGTCCCATATGATTGGTATTTTCCCTGGTGATTTGATTCAAACAAACGAAGAATGGTATGAAGCAGCCCGTGTTTCCATGAACAACCGAAACGATGTAAACACCGGTTGGTCTATGGCTCACCGGACTGCTGTCTGGGCTCGTCTTCGGGATGGCAACCATGCCCACAAGGTCCTGAGCCTGATGATTAAAAACGACAAGTTCTATAACAACCTATGGGATAACCACGCTCCATTCCAAATCGACGGCAACTTCGGTTATACCGCTGGCGTAGCTGAGATGCTCCTGCAGAGCAATATGGGCTTTATCGATCTGCTGCCCGCCCTGCCTGACGCATGGGCCACCGGCAGCTATGAGGGCCTGCTGGCCCGTGGCAACTTTGAAGTGGACGCCGCTTGGGCGAACAAGGCTTTGACCCGTGCCGCCATTACCTCCAAAAATGGCGGCGAGTGTGTCTTGCACTATCCAAACATTGCCCAAGCCAAAGTGACCGACTCCAACGGCAACCTGATGGAATACACCATCGTGGACAGCAACAAGATCAGCTTTAACACAGCCAAGGGCGCAACCTACACCATTACAGATATCACCCCCTCTCAGGGTATCAGTACCGTGGAGGATGCTGAGGCATTCCGCACAGCCACAGATTCCGTTATCGTCCGGTGGACAGTAAAGGACGGCGAGAGCTATCAGGTCTATCGCCAGATCGGCGAGGGGGATATCCTCCCTGTAGGCGATACAGTCACCGACAGTCCTTTTGTCGATGAAACTGCTTACGAGAATCTGGGTGCATTGAAGTATTACTTCTCTGTGAACGGTGGTGCGGTCACCACTACCCCTGTTACGGTGCAAGATCTGCGGAACATGAGCCGGGTGGACGACCAGTATAGTCTGGACGGCACCAACGCCAACGGGTCACCCATTGTGTACGGCGGAAGTTGGGGTACTTACAACTCTGACTCCAACAACTACAAAGGAACCTGCCGCTTTGTGGAGGCCAGAGATGTGAGCGGTCAGACCGCTACCCTGACCTTCCTGGGTACCGGTATTCAGGTTATCGGCCGTCGTAACGGCTACAACACCGAGTTTGCCGTATCAGTGGACGGAGGTGAAACCACAGGCTACAGCATCACCAGTGGCAGCGGCTATAACTCTGTCCTGGCTGAAGTCACCGGCCTTGAGTATGGCATTCACACTGCCGTGATGACGCTGACAAAGAACAAGATAGACTTTGACGGCTTCAATGTCCTGGGCGGCCAGACCATGGTCGACCCCGAGGAACCAGAGCTGGAGATCAATACCGTGGGCGGTATTGAAAAGCTTTGGAATGCAGGGGAGACGGTGCAGTTTACCTCTAACATTACCGATGGCGTGACCTGGACGGCTACCTCCAGTGTTGTCCATGCCACGACCTGTAACTACCCGGAGCACAAATTTAGCTGGAACGCCGACACTAAGACTCTGACTGCGGGTCTGACGGACGAGGTGATCACCGTCACCGCCACCAAGGGGGACAAGGTTGACTCCAAGCAGATCACCATTACCCCTAAGACCACCGTGACTATCATTGAGGACTCGGTGAGCAGCGGTGCGGGGAAAAATCCGGCCATTGAATGGACCGGAAATTGGAGCTCTTATTGGGGTGAGTCGACCAAGCACCACGGCGGCAGCAAGACGGAGAACGGCACCTCTTACAGCCTGACCTTCAACGGCACGGGGATCGCGATTTTTGTTCAGAAGAACGGACACTCTACTTGGAGCAACAACTCTTATAATGTTATTTTGGACGAAGGAGTGGAAGGGTCTGAGCAAACCAAAACCTGCAGTGGTTATGATTCCTCTTTGGCTACCACCGGCGTAAACCAGCAGAAGCTGATTGAATTTTTGAACCTGACAAACGGAAGCCACACCATTAAGGTCACTGGTTCCGGGAATGGTGTAAATCTTGACTTCATTGAGGTCTATGCCCCCAATCCCAATGCGCCTCAGGTGGATCTGACCGCTTTACAGGAAGCCGTGGCCAATGCTGCCGCATGTAATGAGGTAGATTATACGGCAGAGAGTTGGGCGACTCTGGCCGCCGCGCTGGAGACCGCTGGTAAACTTTTGAACGGCACTGAAACTGCTACAGAAGAGAATGTAGCTGCGGCTGCCGTTGCAATTCAAAGTGCGATCAACGGTCTGCAGGTTGCGCCCCTTATGCCTCCTACGAACCTCACTGTGGTGCAGGCCGGTGGCACAAGCGTTACCATAATGTGGGATGCGGTCTCCAATGCCTCCGGTTATGTGGTCAGCGTGGAAGGAATCGATGGAAGTCAGGAGGTCACTGGAACGGCTCACCAAATCACCGGACTGGAGCCTGCCCATAACTACACCGTTTCGGTGAAGTCTAAGAACTCTAAGGGGACGTCTACAGATACCACCACTGTTTTAGCCAAGACCAAGGACACCATCGCACCCACTGCCCCCACCAACTTGTCTTACAGCGGAGGTACACTGAGTTGGGATGCCGCAACTGATAATAAAGCGGTTACCGGCTACAAGGTCTATGTAGATGGGGAGTTGAACAGCGACCAGAGCACTGCCCTTACCCGTACGCTGAACTTGTCCACCGATACCCAGCACAGCATTCGGGCCATTGCCGTAGATGCAGCGGGTAACGAGTCTGTCCCCGCAGCTATAGTAGTGGCGCCCAGCTATAATGTCAGCGTCCAAAACGCTACCATTATGAGCAGTAAGAATACCTTCAAGGCCGGTGAAGCGGTCGCTGTCACCGCCACCGTACCTAAGGGAAGCATCTGCACGGGTTGGACTGCTTCGGGCATTACAGTCGCTGGGAATGACGAAACCATCAGCTTTACCATGCCGGCCAACGATGTGTCGCTGACAGCCAATGTAGTAGAAAAGAACTGGCCGGTTACCACCGAGCTGACCAATCTGGTTAGCAGTCTGGGGAAGAACACTACTGTTCCCCATAAGGACAGCATTACATTTAATCTGATCGCTTATGCTCCCTATCAGCTTCCCGCCTCCATCCATGTGACCATGGACGGCAAGGAGTTGCAGTCTCCTTGGGTTCAGTATAACGTGACCACCGGCACGGTCACTGTTCGCGAGGTCACCGGCGCGGTGGTCGTCACCGCAGAAAACGCGCCTCAGACGCCCACCGGCGCAGCGTTCACGGCAGCCGATCCTTTCCAGCTTCCCAACGCCGAGGGTGAGGTTACCAAGCTGGAGGCGGAGTACATGGAGCTGACCCCCGGAGATGGAAGCCAGCTGGCGGCGGTCTATGGTCCGAATTTCGGCAACAAGCAGCTCACCGGCTTTGTAGCCGGCGATACCATTAAGCTCTACTACAACGCTGCCCAGCCCGGCCGTTATGGTTTGACCCTGCGCTATAAATCTGCGCAGACCGCCGACCATCCCCAGAACTTTAACTGGGTGGGTGATCCCAACGTGGAGCTGCACAACGGTACGGTTCCCGGTACTCTGGATCCCAGCGGACAGGCGGTTTATGATGAAGTAACCTTGCGCTTTATCGTGAAAACGGCTGGCCCCGGCGTAGTGACCTTCAATGCTGAAGCTCTGGCAGGAGGGGCGGGTAATTACGGAGGCCCAGATCTCGACTCTATGTCCTTCACACTGGAAGCCATTGCCGCCACCTCTGTGGAAACCATTACTCTGGAGCCGGAGGAGGTCACCCTCTATCTGGAGGGGGCGAATGGCGAAGATACCGCTGTACTTACCGCTGAAGTCGCGCCCGATACGGCCACCAACAAGACCCTTCGTTGGGAGTCCAGCGACAGCAGCATCGTCTATGTTACCCAGTATGGTCACATTGGCGCTCGCAGCAACGGCACGGCCACCATTACGGCCAGAGCCATGGACGGCAGCGGCGTGATCAGCGAAGCTGCTACCGTCACCGTTAAGACCCGAATTTCCGGCGAAGTAAGCATTTCCGGCGTACCGCAGTACGGTGAGGAGTTGGTGGCTTCCATCAACCAGATCTCCAATCAAGCCGCAAAGGAAACCCTTACCTATCAGTGGAACCGGGACGGCGAGGCCATTCCTGGCGAGACCGGACGGCACTACACTGTGGCCGAGGAAGACATTGGCGCAGAACTCACCGTCACCATCTTTGCGGCCGATCCCTATGTGGGTGGGGCGAACGGCACCACCTCCAGCCCTGTCACCGCTACCAAGGCCACAGGCCCAGATGTGGTAGCCACTTTGGACGCAGTGGACTGCACCGAGGGAGATGACGGCCGGATCACTGGCCTCAACCCGGCGCGTGCCTACGAGTATAAGCTGGTCAGCGCTGGTGATGACGCCTGGGTGCCCATTCCCGGCACACCCGGTGTTACAACGCTACAGGACCTTCCCGCCGGCAGCTACCATGTCCGTGTGGCGGAGACTGAAACCAACACCGCCGGCGCTCCTTCCCGCACCTTGACCATCTTGGCCGCCAGCGCTTCGGGCAATGAAATCACCATCGGCGACTTTGACGGCGGTGTGGTTCGTGCCGATGTTCGCAAAGCGGCTTCGGGAGCAACTGTGACCCTGACGGTACTTCCCAATGCTGGCTATGAGTTGGTAAGCGATTCCCTGACAGTTGGCAATGGCGTGGTCCTTTCGGATGAAGGAAACAATACCTTTACCTTTGCTATGCCCGATGAGGCGGTCGCTGTCACCGCGCAGTTCCAAAAGAAAACCTACACCATTGTCCATGCCCAGTTGACAAATGTTCAGTGTGATCACACTGAACACAACCACAGCTTTGAGTATGGCGCTACACCCACCATTACGCTGACGCCTGACGAAGGCTATGATTTGCCCCGAGTCATTACCATCACAGTGACGGGGACGGGTACGCCTTTTACCGCCTACACCTATAACGACGGTAAGATCGTCTTTACTAGCGGTATTTCCGACAATCTGACCATTAAGGGCGACGGCATCAAGAAGTCTCTCGACGTGATTTACGCGTTGTACGGCCTTTCAGCTCTGAATGGTCCGCGTTTCGTGGGCTATCAGGAGGCGCTTAGCCTGACGATCACTGCCAAG
The DNA here is from genome assembly GCA_910579775.1 of uncultured Oscillospiraceae bacterium. Lineage (GTDB taxonomy): Bacteria > Bacillota > Clostridia > Oscillospirales > Oscillospiraceae > MGBC124762. Next base: position 47,039 of record CAJTUE010000012.1, read on the forward strand.
GATGGCTATACGCTGCCTGCTGACATCACCATTACCATGGGCGATGTGGAGTTGACAGGCGGCCAATATTCCTATGATGCCGAAAACGGCACGGTAACGATTGCGGCGGGTATCATCACCGACAAGATCACCTTGACTGCCTACGGCGAAAGCAGCCTGCCTAAACTGGCTAAGGTGGATGTTACCTCCAACCCTGCCGGCGAGCCGGCAGTGGGTACACAGTTCACTGCTGCGACCACACCTACCGATGCATTCCCCGATTACCAGTGGTATCGTGTCAGTGCCACCGATGAAAACGACCGTACCCCAATCAATGGTGCTACCAACCGCACCTATGTGATTAAGGCTGCCGACGTGGGTTATCGTATTCAGGTTTCCGCCACCGGCACCAGAAAATACAGCGGCACGATATACTCTGCTCCCAGTCAGGTCGTCCGTGACGCAGATGTGGTGCATGTGGAAAGCGTTTCCGTGAATCCGGAGGCTATCACCATCACCGCCGGCGGTAATACCCAGCAGCTTGCTGCAGTGGTTACACCCAGCGAAGCCAGCAACAAAACAGTGATTTGGAGTTCCAGTGATCCCGATATTGTAACCGTGACCAGCACCGGCGCAATCTCCGGCAAGAAAGAGGGTTCGACCACAATCACTGTTACGACAGTAGATGGCGGACTCACCGCTATCTGCAATGTGACGGTAATTGGGATTACATTGGATGATCTGACCGTAACAGTCGGTGGAACCAAGCGTGTTGCTTCGCATATTCCCAGTGACCTGCCTTATCGGACGTTGACGTGGACCAGCAGCGATGAAGAAATTGCGACTGTGGACGAAAATGGCACAGTCTCCGGTATCAAAGCCGGAACGGCTACGATCACAGTGACAAGCGATACTGGGTTTACCGCCAAATGCACGGTGACCGTTCGCGCACAGAGTACCGGCGGCAGTAGCTCTTCCTCCGGCACCAGCACGACCACCGAGACCCGTGAGGACGGCTCTAAGGTAACTACCATCACTAAGCCGGACGGCTCCAAGACAGTGA
>CAJTUE010000013.1 GCA_910579775.1 uncultured Oscillospiraceae bacterium
TGTCCGTCACACAGGGACAAATGAGGCGAAAATGTCCTTCACCACACGCTAACCGCCCCCTTGTCCTCCTTGTCCTCCCAGCTCTCAGCTCCCCTTGTTATCTTCTCTATGAAAAGTAATCTTTTTTGCTCCATCTAGAATCCCAGCTTTGTCCTCTACAACACGCACCGTTCCCTCATCTTCGGAAAAATAGCAATTTCCTCGAACAAGCACATCGTTTAATGCGTCTAGAGGGTAAGGACATATTCTAAACTGCGGTCCGGGACCTATACATATCGCAACCTCAATCACTTCACCATTGACAGCAGCTCGCCCTGCTGCCCCCCCTTTTTCCTCATCAAACCCGACAAACGAGATATCAAACTCATTACAAATCCACAAATCTTCAGGATTAGGAGGTGGAATATGTGCCCTGCGGGTCATTAGGAAAAGCACTCCGGCAACAACAGCAATGCACACCAAGACAAGGCTGCATCGTTTCAAGGTTTTCATTGCCATGCCCCCTATTTATAGATGCAATAAAGAACTACCGGCTGTATTCCCTCATCTTTAATCCATGCGGCAAAGGATGTCCTCGGATATGGTGTTGTCCAAGTGTTATTCTCATTGTAAACTTCCAGAGCGTTTCCGTTTACTTTTACATATACAGTATGTGCCCCCACTGGCGGCCAACTCCATGCAGCCCACAGATAGGTAAAGATACATGCATCTGCCTTGCGTGCCTCAATGTCAAACAATGAAGCGTCCCACCAATTAATGGTTTTTACAGTATAGCCTAAATGTTCAAATAGCAATCGAGTACTTCTTGGCCAAGTGCCAAATCGGCCATTCATAATGGAGTAGTTTCGCTCACCCCAATTTGCCACATCATTAAGACTTTGAGGATTTCCTAATGCGATTAGGGCGTTGTAATTGGCAATTATTTCACAGCCGTTATAGTCCATAAAGTAATCGCCATATCTATAGTTCGCAACATCACCTATGCCTTGCCCATTAATGTACCCTGTAATTTGCGGCAAGCTGGAATTATAAATGTAATTATCATGTATTTGCTTCTTCGTTAATAATTGGTAAACCTCTTGTGGATCACTAAAATCTATGCCAGTCCACTCATCATCCGAATAATCATAAACGGGTTTAATATTTCCGTATTTTTTATCGAAGTTAGACTGTGATGTTGGTGTTTGAACAGTCTCCGCTTGAACTATATGCGAATTATTTGGATTCATAGGCATCGACGGAGTGCCATCCGGGTTGTTGGGGTGAAGGTTCTTGTTTACTTGGTACGGTAGCGTGGGTTGTGCAGTTGTTGTAACGATAGGCTTAGAAGTGTCCGGGATGTTGGCAACAGGCGCATACCCATTGGGATTCTTTGCGCCCTTGTTTTCCACCAGATACTGCGTGTCTACCCAGCCCGGTCCTTTAGGCGTAGATACCTTTCTCCATTGAATTCCATGTGCAGGAGATATAGGAAAGCCCTCATCAGTTACTAGCGTACCAGCACTGAGCTTAATGTCGCTAGATATTTGCGGAGTCTGGCGCAACTCCAAGTCGTTCTTAGTGACCGTATAAGTTGTTTTCTGTGCTCCGCCACTGCGGCTAGCACCAATTTCGTGTACCAACCCCAACGGATCGACCCACCGCAGGGGATTATCCACACAGTAGAGGTAGGACACCAGAGACAGGGGATCGGTCACTTGGCCCTTCACGGGGTCGATCTCCACGAAGCGTTTGGCGTCTGGGTCATAGAACCGCGCCTTGGCATAGTACATACCCAGCACGTCGTCCCAGTCGTGGCCGGTGTAGTTGAGCTGCGGGTAAATGCGGCGGTAGCTGCTGGTAATGCTCAGAGCCTCTTTGTAGGTGACCTCGCCCCACTCATTGTAGTCGGCGCGGCCCACCATGCGGCCGAATTTGTCCGTCAGGTTGGTGGTGCTGCCCAGACGGTCTTGGTGCAGATAGTCCTTCAGGATATCTTCCTTGACGTTCTGGCCCCACCAATTCGTCCCCTCGCTGGTGATCTTCACGCTCAGCTTGTCAAGGCCGTACACCCAGCGGTAATCGAAGCCGCCCTCTTCCTCCATGACCAAGGTCTGGAAGGTGGGGGAGGTGTAGTAGATGACGTAGCTCTCCTTGACCACTTCGGGCTTGTCGATACCCGTCTCCACGGAGGGCGTTTCGTCGTGGAAGTCGGTGTAGCCGTGGGTGTTGTCCTTCATGATGAGCTCACGGCCCACCCGGAGGCCAAGGCCGTTGTAGGTATACAAGCTGCGCTCACCCAGCTCGTTTTTGCCGTCCACCATGTGGTTGGTCTCGTCGTAGACGTAGGTCTCCTCGTTCTGCCAAGCCATGCCGGAGGTGGTGCGGGTGTACTTGTCGTTGGAGACCAAGTTGCCCCGGCCATCGTAGGTGTACTCCCAGAAGCTGGTGCCGATGGAGTTGGGGATCGTGCCGCACTTGGTGCTCTCGTCCAGAGCAAAACCGTTGTATTTGTACTCCACGCAGCCGTCCTGCTCCTCGCGGATCAGGTTGCCCAGAGAATCGTACTGATACGTGCGGGTGGTGTTCAGGCCCACCCCTTCCTCGTGGGCGGAGGTGATACGGTTGAGCCCGTCGTAGGTGTAGGTGGTGGTGAGGGCCTTGTTGCCCGCGGTGGTGTCCCGCTTATACTCGGAAACAAGGTTACCCTCCGCGTCGTAGCGGTACTCATATTTGGTGGACTTCTTGTTGTTGTGGAAGGGGTCGGTGTCCACGGTTTTCAGGAGATTGCCTTCCGCGTCGTAGGTGTAGTCCTCCACCCAACCGTTGGGGTAGGTGAGCTTGGTGACCCGGCCCGCGTCGTCGTAAAGGTAGGTGTAGTTCTCCTTCTCGGCGTCGGTGACCTTGGTCAGATTGTAGACCTCATCATAGGTCTTGGAGACGGTGGTCTCGTCAGGGTAGGTGACGGCGGTCTGGTTGCCCACCGCGTCGTAGGCGTAGGAGACCACGTTGCCCTTGTGGTCGGTGACCTTCTTGAGCTGGCCCAGCAGATCCACCTCAAAGGTGGTGGCGCCCAGCCAGTCGTCCATCTGCACCAGCTCGCCCACCTTGTTGTACTGGTAGGAGACTTCCTTGGCGTTATTATAGTTGATATGGCTGACCAGGTCAAGGGAATTGTAAGAATATTCCGTCACATAGCCGTCCCCATCGGTCTTGGAGATCATGTTGCCGTTGCCGTCGTAGGTGTAAAGCTCCTGGTTGTTGTCGGAGCGGACGGCCTTGGTCACGAGGTTGCGGCCATCGTACTCATAGAGGGTGACCATGGTCTCGGCCTGCTCATGGTAGCTGTCCACCCGGCTCTGGGTCATCCTAACGAGCTGGTCGTTGGCGTTGTACTCAAAGAGCACATCGGTACCCAGCGCGTCGGTGGTCTTGATGATGTTGCCGTTGCCGTCGTAGGTGTAGGCGGTCTCGTTGCCGTTCTTGTCGGTGACCTTGGTAATGCGCCCGGCGGCGTCGTAGGTAAAGCTCTGGGTGTTGCCGTTGCGGTCGGTGACGCTCACCGCCTGATCCAGCGCGTCATAGGCATAGCTCACCGTCCCGGCGGCGTCGGTGACCGTCAGGAGGTTGTGGTTGGCGTCGTAGGTGTAGGTGGTGGTCACGCCCTTGGCGTCGGTGGAGGAGGTGATGTTCCCCGCCGCGTCGTAGGTGTAGGTGGTGGCGTTGTTCAAGGCGTCGGTGACCTTGGTCACACGGTCCATAGCGTCGTATTCAAAGGCCGTGACGTGGCCCAGCGCGTCGGTCATGGAGATGAGGCGGCTGTCCTTGTCGTAGGTGTAGGACGTGACGGCCCCTTCCTCGTTGACCGCCTTGACCATCCGCCCGTCCGCGTCATACTCGTTGGTGGCGATATTGCCCGCGGCGTCGGTGCGCTTCACGGCCCGGTCCAGCCCGTCGTACTGATACACGGTGGCGTTGCCGTTGCCGTCGGTGTAGGTGAGGACATTCCCGTTGCCGTCATAGGTATAGGAGAAGGTATAGCCCGCCGCGTCGGTATAGCTGGCAAGCTGATTCCGGGCGGTGTAGGTGTAGGTGGTCACGTTCCCCTCGGGGTCGGTGATCTTGACAATGTTGCCGTTGCCGTCATACTCCGCGGCGGTCACGCCGCCGTTGGCGTCGGTGATGGACACACACCGCCCGTCCTTGTCGTAGGCATAGGCGGTGGCGTTGCCTAGGGCGTCGGTCTGGCGCAGAAGGTTGCCCGTGGCGTCATAGGCCCAGGTGGTGGCGTTGCCCAAGGCGTTGGTCTGGGAAATAAGGTTGCCCGCCAGATCGTAGCCGTAGGTGGTCACGCCGCCCTTGGGGTCGGTCATCTTGGTCATGCGGCCCAGAGCGTCATACTCATAGGCGGTGACATGGCCCAGCTCGTCGGTGGCGGTCAGGAGGTTGCCGTTGGCGTCGTAGGTCTGGGAAGTCTTGGCGCCGCCCTTGCCGATCATGCCCACCACACGGCCAAGGTCGTCATAGAGGAAGGTGGTGGTGTGGCCCAAGGGGTCGGTTTCCCCGGTGCGGCGGTCCATGGCGTCGTAGGTGTAGGTGGTGACGTTGCCCATGGGGGTAGTCACTTTAGTGAGATTGCCGTTGTCATCGTAGACATAGGCGGTCTTGCGGCCCAGAGGGTCGGTCTCCTGGGTGAGCCGCCCATCCGCGTCGTAGGTGTAGCTCCAGACGTTGCCGTTTTTGTCCGTGCGGGTCAGGAGGTTGCCCAGCGCGTCATAGGTCATGGAGGTGGTGTAGGCCAGCGCGTCGGTCTCGCCGGTCTGGTTGCCCTCGGCGTCGTAGGCGTAACGGGTCACGCCGCCCCCAGCGTCGGTGACGGAGGCCAAGCGGTTCAGAGCGTCGTAGGTATAGGTGGTGACGTTGCCCTCGGCGGTGGTGACAGTGGCCACGTTGCCGTTGGCGTCGTAGGTCACGGTGACGGCGTTGCCCCGGGCGTCGGTGACCTTGCTGGGCTGGTTGTTCTTATTGTAGGCATAGGCGGTAACATTCCCCGCCGGGTCGGTGACGGTGAGGACGTTGCCGTTGCCGTCGTAGGTGTAGACGGTGGCGCGGTTCAGAGTGTCCTTCACGGAGAGCAGGTTGCCGTCCGCATCGTAGGTGTAGGTGGTCACGCCGTCCATGGCGCCGGTGACGGAGGCAATGCGGCCATCCTTATCGTAGGTGTAGGTGGTGACATCGCCCAGCTCATTGGTGACGGTGAGCAGGTTGCCGTTGGCGTCGTAGGTGTAGGCCAGAGTGGTCTCGTCCCGGTTGGTCTGGCCCACGATACGGCCCATGGCGTCCAGGGTGTAGGCGGTCACCTGCCCCTTCTGGTCGGTGGCGCTGGCGAGGCGGTGGCGCACGTCATAGGTGTTGGTGGTGACCTTGCCCATGGGGGTGGTCGTGGTCAGGAGGTTGCCGTCGGCGTCGTAGGTGTACGAGGTCTCGCCCTCCAGCGGGTCGGTGACAGAGGCCAGATTCCCCGCCGCGTCATAGGCATAGCTCCAAGTGTGGCCGTTCTTGTCGGTGTAGGAAGTGATACGGCCCAGCGCGTCATAACTGGTGGTGGCTTCGCCGTCCAGCGCGTCGGTCTCGCCGGTGCGGTTGCCCTCGTTGTCGTAGGCGTAGGTGGTCTTGTTGCCCTTGGGGTCGGTGGTGGAGACCAGACGGCCCAGCAGGTCATATTCGTTGGTGGTCTTGTTGCCCTCGCCATCGGTGACGGAGGTAAGATTGCCTGCCTTGTCGTAGGCGTAGGTCACGGCGTTGCCCCGGGCGTCGGTGATGGAGGCTACACGGTGGTTGCCGTCGTAGGCATACCGGGTGACGTTCCCCTCCGGGGTGGTGATGGTGGCGATCTGGTTGTCCCCATTGTAGGTGTAGGCCGTGGTCAATCCCTCGGCGGTGGTGGTCCGGGTCAGGTTGCCCATGGCGTCGTAGGTATAGGTGGTCTTGTTGCCCTTGGAATCGGTGGTGGAGGTCAGGCGGCCGGCGGCGTCATAGGTGTTGGTGGTCACCCCGCCCAGCTCGTTGGTGGTGGTGAGTACCTGCCCGTTGGCGTTGTAGGTGTAGCTGACAAAGGTATTGTCGGCAAAGGTGACCTTGGTGACGCGGCCAAGGGTATCATAGGTATAGCCCGTGACATGGCCGCCCGCGTCGGTGGAGGAAGTCACCCGCCCCATGGAATCGTAGGAGCTGGTGGTCTCCAGCGCGCCGGGCGCGGTCACCTTCGTGACGTTGCCGTTGGCGTTGTAGGTATAGGAAGTCTCCCGGCCCATAGGATCTGTCTCCTTGGTGAGCCGGTTGTTGGCGTCGTAGGTATAGCTCCAAGTCTTGCCGTTGCGGTCCGTCTTGGAGGTCATGTTGCCGTTGGCATCGTAGGTGTAGCTGGTGGTTTTGTTCAGGGCGTCCTTGACGGCGGTGGTGTTGCCCACACCGTCGTAGGTGTAGGTGGTCTTGCCGCCCTTGGGGTCGGTGGTAGAGGTGGCCCGGCCCGTCTCGTCATAGGCGGTGGTGGTCACGCCGCCCATGGGATCGGTGGTCTTGGTCACCCGGCCCTCGTTGTCGTAGGCGTATTTCCAAGTGTGGCCCAGCGCGTCGGTCATGGTAAGCATACGGCCCGCCGCGTCGTAGGTGTAGGTGGTCTCGTTGCCGTTGGCGTCGGCAGCCACAGAGAGGTTGCCCCGGTCATCGTAGGTATAGGTGGTGGCGTTGCCCAGCGGGTCAGTGATCTTGGTGACCTGGTTCTGGGTGTTGCGCTCGTAGCTGGTGACATTGCCCAGCCAGTCGCTCTCGCTGGTGTTGAAGCCGTTGCCGTCCACGGTGTAGGTCAGCTCGTTACCCTCGGTGTCGGTGATCTTCACCAGCTTCCCCGCGTCGGTGTAGGCGTAGGTAGTCGTACTGCCGTCCGGGGTGGTCTGGGACACAAGGCGGCCTTGGGTGTCGTAGGTGTAGGCGGTCTCGTTGCCCAGGGCGTCGGTCATGCCGGTGCGGTTGCCCTTGCTGTCGTAGGCAAAGGTAGTCTCGCCGTTCAAGGGATCGGTAACGGCGGTCATGTTGCCGCCCCCATCGTAGGTATAGGTGGTGGTGTTGCCCCGGCCATCCGTGGAGCTGGTCATGCGGCCCTGGGCGTTGTAGGTGTAGGCGGTGGTCACGCCGTTGCGGTCTGTGTAGGAAGTGACCTTGCGGTTGGCGTCGTAGACATAGATTTCAGTGGTGCCGTCGGCGTAGGTGATCTTGCTGATGTTGCCGTTGGCGTCGTGGTCATAGAGGGTGGTGTTGCCCTCGCGGTCGGTAAAGCTGGTAAATTGATTTGATGTATTGTAGGTAAAGGACTCTGTACCTTCGGAATCTGTACGTTTGATAATTCGATTGAGCTGGTCATACCAAATTTCCAAGCGGTAGCCGTCCGTTCCCGTGCAGGTGTTGTGACGGTTCTCTTGGTCATAGGTAAAGTCAAAGATGCCCATATTGGCGGCGTACTGGTGGGTCACACGTCCGCTGGTATCATAGGTATTGTCAACATAGACCTGACCCTTGAAATTCTTAACGGTTTTGAGGTAGCCGTCCGCCGTATAAGTATACTCCAAGCTGTCCGCATCCGGGTTCTCCACGGCGGTGAGGTTGTCCCCGTCATAAGTAAGGGTGATGGAGCGGCCCACGCTGTCGGTGACAGTGGAGATATTGCCGTCCGCGTTGTAGCCGAAGGCGAAGCTGTCCACACCGTTGGTGACGCTTGTCACCTTCTCGCCATCGTTGGTAAACACAAGGGTGTTGCGGCCCAGGGTGGAGATGCTGGTCAGCACCGCATCCTCGTTAAAGGTGTAGGCCGTGTTGGCCATGGTGTTTTCCAGCGTGTAGCCGCTGCCATTCCAAGCGAACGTCCAGTCACCGCAGGTGCGGTATTCGCCATCAAAGTCCATGTCGAAATACAGTATACGGTTTTTGGCTAGATGGACTTCTGCATAGAATTTTTTCACGGTCAGGTCGGCGGTGAAGTTGGTGCTCCAGCCGTTGCCCAAGCCATAATTCTTGTCGGCAGCAGTGGATTCATAATAGCGGATAAAGGGCAGATCCTCCCTGCCGTAGAGAGCCATATCCGTATAGTTCCAGCTAAAGCTCCCGGTGAGCAGATTGACAGGGTCTTTGGTATAACTGATCAGCCATTCTTCCTCGCTCATTTTCGGCTCAGAATAGCCATCCATGGTGAAGGGTCGGCGGTATTCCGTGGTGCTCTTGAAACCCAAGAAGCTGTTATAGAGGGAAGCATCCTCCCGGCAAGGCTCCATCACGATCACATAGTAGCCGTCCTCATAATTCGGCTTCTTGATCTGACCGCCGGGAGTCTTTACGGTGCCGTCCCAGAGCACATAGTTTTCAATGGCCCAGTCATCCCCCGCGCGGGGAGCGGCGCGGCGGCGGCCAGAGAAAACAGATGCAGGCTCGGGATCATAGAGAACGTCCGAGATAGGAAGCAGAGAACGAGACTCTTCCACCGCGGGTTCTTCCGCTTCAACATCGTTGTCTTCAGGTAGGTCGCCGTCCTCGGTTACATCATCCGCAAGGTCGGCGTCCTCGGGCAGCTCCACCGCTTCATCGGTGGACACGTCAAGGCCCAACGTCTCCACAGGCTCGCCCATTTCCATGTCGGCGTCCAGAGCCTGCTCGTCGCTCACGGGCACGATATCTTCATCCATGCTCATAAGGGACGCGGCTTCTGTTTCGGGAGGCGGAGGGGGAGGCGGCAGCTTCTCACCCTTAAAGCCATATGCGTACATATTGTTCAAGGTCTCATGATTGATAAGGCCGTCCTCGTCCACAGCACTTTCCACGATGGAACGCCATTCATCGTCGGAAATGCGCTGATAGTCTACCTGCTCGGCGGTGGTGCTGGGGTTGACGATATTATCCGTGACCCGCGTGCCGCAGATATAGCCGATCATATTGCCGTTGTCCGCCAAAAAATCTTCAGGCTCGGAAGCGCCAAAATCTTCAGCATCCGGATTAAACTTATATTCCAGCGTAGCGTGGTCATCCTCGCCGGTATGTTCCACAACGCTGGGGTCCAGCTTGTAAAGAGCCAAGCTGATATACTGTGACTTCTCAATGGTAAACCCGATCCGCAGAAGGGATGGCACATTGAGGTTTACATCGCCAAAGAAGGTGTTTTCTGATTTTGCGTATTGGTAGCGGGAAACCCATTTCCCGCCTTGGAGGTCCACAAGGGTCATAGCCTTGTATTCAATGATGTTGGGGATCTCATACTCATTTGCGGCCAACGCTGCAGTCGGGACAAGCCCGCACAGCAAAGCCATGGTCAAAAAGACCGAAATGATGCGAGTGATTGGTTTTTGGTGTTCCATTTGTTGACACATTCCCTTCTGCGTTTCTGCGTATTTTTAGTGCGTGGGACAGCGGAACAATCTGACCTTCGACGTCCCCTCATACAATGTAAAGTCAGGGAGCAATTAAGCTTGGCTGAATGATTACCCTCTATTATATTTATGTCCGCGCAAGGCGAATTTTGGAATATTTTCAGGAAAATTTTTTGTAGTAACTGTTACTATACCACAAATATGACTGTTAGGAAACACTTTCCTTCCTGTTTGGTCATATTCCAGGTGACAAATAGGCATTATAATAGTTCCTATAAGGAAACAGGGAGGAATGCCGCATGGAGGAAGGAAAGCTCAAGCAAACCCTGATGACCTTGATAGGAAACAATGTTCGTCAGTGCCGAATGGAACGCGGACTGACACAGGAAGAGCTGGCGAACATGGTGGAGGTCGACCCGTCAACGATCGCTCGGATCGAAGGCGGCAGCAGAATGATGAGCATCTTGAATCTTCACGCCGTGGCCGAGGCTTTAAACGTCAGTTATGACGCTCTGCTCCGTGGCAGCGATGTGGATGCCCGTATTGGAAATATCGTTGCAAAGCTTTCCGGTCAGACTACCGATGAATTGGCATATTTGGAGCAGGTCATTCAGACAGTGATCGACTATGGCGCCAGAGACCGAGCTTGACGCACGCATAACGAAACGGCCCGGCAAGGAGAACGCCCCTGCCGGGTCATTTTACAGAAAAAAGCCTTACAAAGAGAGATGGGAGGGAAGGGGCTTGACGCCAGAGCAGGAAACAATGTTTGAACAGTTCTACCGGGAAAATCTGCACACATTGATCGTCCATGCCTATTGCTTTACGGCAGATTGGCAGCAGGCAAAAGATGTGGTGCAGGATGCTTTCGCCAAAACTATGGAGCCCAAGAAGACCAAGGAGTTTTTTGCCAGCAAGAACCAAATCGGATGGATGAAGAATATGGTCAAGAATACCGCAAGAAACGCCGTGCGGTCCCGCAACCGTCAACTCAAGTGGTTGATCTCTTATGAGGAATATGCGTCATTGTCCACCACAGATGATTACTCGAGTGACCATGACCCAATGGAGAGGTGTAAGAGCCTTCTGACAGAGGATGAGCTATACTTGCTCAAGTGTCTTGCGTTGGATAAACGCTCTTACATAGATGTCGCTGATGAACTGGGGATATCTATGTGGGCCTGTTATAAACGAGCCAAGAAGATAAAGGATAAGCTCCGCAAAGAGCTGGAGGACGAAAAATAATTTTTCATTTTCGTTCCAATGTGACGGTGCTGCGGACATATTTATATAGGGGGGGTAAGCAATGGCTGGGCAAAACAGCGGGCCCAAACGCTACGATTTTCTGGAAGGACTCAGTATGAATGAACTGGAGGAACTGCTTCGCAAAAGTGCGGAACTAGGCCAGGACGATGAAGATGCGTTTATTGACGCAGTCGCGGAGGTGATCATGCGCAAAGAGAAAGAAAACCCTACCGGGTGTCTGCCGGACGTAGATGACGCATGGCGCGAGTTCCAAACACATTTCAATACTCCGGAAGGACAGGGGCTGTCCCTTTATCCAGACGAGGCAGACGACGAAATCGGACAAGCCGCACCACCCAAGCCAAAGAAAAAACGGAAGGTGTTCACGCTTCGGCGTTTTGCGGTGGCAGCAGTTATTGCCGCACTGTATTTCGCCACCATCCTGCCCACCGCTCTGGGGTATGAAAATGTGTTCATCATGGTGGGAAGCTGGAACGATACTCTTTTCCATTTTGTGTTCCCGGGGCAAGATCCAAACCCCGCAGACACTCCAACAGATGAAGAGTATGAGTCGCTCCAAGATGCGCTGGATCAAAATGGGGTGCAGATTCCTGTTGCGCCCCAAATCCCCAGCGAGTTTGACCTCGTGACAATAAAGGTGACACAGTACCCGGAATACGGAAGGATCGACTATAACGCGTTCTACCAAGTGGGGCAAACAGATGAGCAGAATATGTCCATTTATATCATCCAGCAAGATAAACCAATAAGCACCCGTTCTTATGAAAAAGATGGAACATTTGTTGAAATTTACCCAGTTAACGGAATAGAACACTACATATATGAGAACAACGGCCGAATTTCTGTTACATGGTATACGGATGTATTTGAATGCTCTCTCCGTGGGCACATAACCGTGGATGAAGCGAGAAGTATGATAGATTCAATTTACGAAAGGTAGTGGAATATATGACTAGAAAAACATATCGTATTATCAGCGTTCTTTTGCTGATTGCCTGTATGTTGACGGTTACGACCGCCAGCGCATCGGAGATCGTCCCTTATGCCAGCGACCAAATCGATGCCTATGACGGCAACGCCATCTCTTGTGGCAACGGCAAATTGGCTATTGAGTTTTCTATAGAGGGAACCGGAATCATGAAAAAACTCGGATCGTCTGAAATCACAATTTACGAGAAGTATGGTAAAGACGGCTGGATGATTGCAAAAGCATTTACCGAAAAAGACGATGGCATGACTGTCTCCGCTACAAACTCCTATGGCACGACGATGTACTTTAACGGCATTAAGGGGACGCAGTACAAGGTCGTTATCACGGTCTTTGCCACCGACTATGACAACGTCAAAGACTCCAGGACGGTCACCCGTTACGTCACGGCCTGATTTACTCTAACAACACAGCCATCAACACTACCCCCTAAAACGGAAGGTGGGCGTTCCCCCAAGGGATCGCCCACCTTCTATTTTTCAACGGCCTGATCCCGCTTCATTTTTGTAGTTCAGGTCAAAAAGCATACAGAAATACGGCCGGCTTGTTGAGAAAAACAAAGCCGTTGCATCGCAGGAGGCCAAGAAAAAATGATATCTTTTCGCATATCCCGCCCCAGCCTTTCACCCGCCCCCCCAAAAACAAAGCGCCGCCATGGGCACGACTGATACCGGACGGATATCTCGCCCCCGCGCAAAAAAGCAAAACAGCGCAAGCGGCCTGAGCGCCGCTTGCGCTGTTTTCTTTCATTCGCCTTCGCCGGGCGGCGCTCCTTGGAACTGCTCGGTGAGGTGCGCCAGCCAGCGCACGTAGCCCTCTTTTTTGAAGTGGACGCCGTCGGTGGTCAGCTCCTCCGCCGTCTCTCCGTTCTCGTCCAAAAGCGTCTCCGGAACGCTCAGGAGGACCACGTCCTTTTCCTCGCAGACCTTCTCCAGCGCCTCGTTATAGCTGGCCACGCCCTCGTTGGTGATATAATAGGCCATCTTCTTTTCCTTGCACTTGGCAGTGTTCACCGGGATGAGGGCCTGGACATAGACCGTCGCGTCCGGCTGGCATTCCCGGATGGCGTCGATGACCTTGCCGTAGGCCGTGCCGAAGCCGTCGGGGTCGAAATACCCCAGCTCATTGACCCCCAGGGAGATGAGCACCTTCCCGTACTTCCCCTCCGCCAGGGCGTCCAGCACCGATACCTTTTTGTCCCCCCGGGGTAAGACCTCCTTGCCGTTGGCCACCGCGTAGATGGAAAGCCCGGCGTGGTCCAGGAAGGTGGCCTCGGTGGTGATGCCGCTGTAGAGCCGCAGGCCCCCCACCCGGGAATCCCCGATAAACACCGCATCGGCAAACCACGCGCCGCCGTCCTCCGTCTTTGCAGGGTCGGTGGCGGGAGGCTCTTCCTGGCTCGGCGCGGTCGGCTCCACTGTGGCGGCGGGGAGGGTCGAGGGCGTTGGCTCCTCCGCCACCGTGGGCGGCGCCGAGGGCGGCACGGTCTCCTTGCCCTTGTCCGCCGGGTGGAAAACGCTTACGAGCCAGACCACCCCCAGCACCACCGCGCACAACACCAGGATCAGAACGCCCAGGCCCTGGGGCAAACGCCGCCTGCGCCTTCTCCGCCGGGGGCGGCGGTAGGCGTTTCGTTGGGGATATTGGCCGGGAGCCGGACCGTTCCCGACAGAGAAAAAGTCGTTGTCCACCCGGTTCACCTCCCCGTAGGACTGATCTCTCGCGGATGGGGGAATTATATCCTATTTGTCACCCGTTGGCAAGAGCGTTGCCACATTTTTTGACACGTGATATCATGGTATGGACTTGGACAGTCCATAAAACTTTTTTGCCCCGGTGAGATATTTTCCTCCCCTGAGGGATATTCTCTGTGAAAGCGCTTTCCAACCAAGCCCCACGCCACCGCCCGCAAGGAGGGATCTGTTTGACCAACGACGCCTTTGAAAGACTGGCCCGCGCCTACGGCGACGCCGTCTTCCGGGTGGCCTTCCACGCCCTGGGCAGCCGTATGGACGCGGAGGACGTGTCCCAAACCGCGCTGCTCAAGCTCTATCAGACGGACAAGCCCTTCGCCAGCGACGACCACGCCAAGCACTGGCTGCTGCGGGTCACTGTCAACGAGTGCCGCAAGCTCCTGCGCGCCCCCTGGCGCAAGCGGGTCCTCCCTCTGGAGGACTACGACGCCCCCACTTCCGCCTCTGAGGACCACAGCGACGTGCTGGCCGCGGTGATGGCCCTGAAGCCCAAGTACCGGCTGTGCGTGTATCTCTACTACTACGAAGACTGGTCCGTCCGGGAGGTGGCCCGTGCCCTGGAGGCCAGAGAGTCCACCGTGCAGACCTGGCTGGCACGGGCCCGGGAGAAGCTGAAACAGACCCTGTCCGGTGAACAGGAGGCCAAAGACTATGTTTGATCCCAACACCTATCGTGAAGCCTGTGCCCGGCTCACCCCGGGCGCGGAGAAACTGGAGGAAATGATCGCCATGACTGAGAATACCAACCGCAAGAAGCATTTTTCCCGCCCCATCAAAACCGTGCTCATCGCCGCCGCCTGTGTGGCCGCCCTGTGCGTCACCGCCATGGCCGCCCCGGCGGTGCAGAAGCTGTTCATGTCCTTTTCCGTCACCTTCACCGACCAGAACGGCAACATCCAGGACGCCCAGATGTTTATCTGTCCCGATCTGGCATTGGAGAAGCGGGACGGCAAGGACATCCTCACCGTAGACGGCAAGGAGATCGACGTGACCGACGCCTTCGCCAAGGACGGCAAATATGTCCTGGAGGAAGACGGCGCCACTGTCACCGTCACCCCTGACGGCCAGGTGGAGGTCTGTACAGAGGTTAACGGCGACCCCATCGTTTACACCTTCAGCCTCACCGGCAATGACGCCTTCGGCGTTGGCTCGTTCTCCGTAGACGACGAAGAGCTCACCGGCGGCGAGATCGGCAGCTATATTGTCACCGATCAAAACGGCGCGATGGAGGTCACCCCCGCCGAGTAAACCCAACCTGCCTTGTTCTTGGGAAAACCGCCCCTCATGGGGCGGTTTTTCTTGCCCTTGAAGGGGAAAGCTGGTATAATATTATGAACAGATCTCTAAGGAGGCCAAGCCCATGAAGCTGATGGTCATCGATGGCAACTCCATCATCAACCGCGCCTTTTATGGCGTGCGTCCCCTCTCCACCCGGGACGGCACCCCCACCAACGCCGTCTACGGGTTTTTGAACATCCTCTTGAAGCTGCTGGACGAGGACAAGCCGGACGCCCTGGCCGTCACCTTTGACCGCAAGGCCCCCACCTTCCGCCACCGGATGTACGAGGGCTACAAGGCCACCCGCCACGCCATGCCCGACGACCTTGCCGCCCAGATGCCCATTTTGAAGGACGTGCTTAGGGCCATGAACGTCCCCATGTACGAGCTGGACGGCTGGGAGGCGGACGACCTGTTGGGCACCATCGCCGCCAAGGACGCCGCCGCGGGCTGGACCACCACCGTAGTCACCGGGGATAAGGACTCCCTCCAGCTCATCGATGACGCTACCACCGTCAAGCTGGTGACCACCCGCATGGGCCAGACCACCACCAAGGACATGACCCCAGAGGCTTTCCGGGCGGACTACGGCTTCGACCCCATCCACATCATTGACCTAAAGGCCCTCATGGGTGACTCCAGCGACAACATCCCCGGGGTGAAGGGGATCGGGGAAAAGACCGCCATGGGCCTCATTCAGATGTACGGCTCCCTGGACCACCTCTACGACCATATGCCCGCGGTGTGCACAGCACCCCAGACCCCCGCCAAGCCCGCCATGGTGCAAAAGCTGGCGGACGGCAAGGAGGAAGCCTACTTCTCCTTCGACCTTGCCACCATCCGCAAAAATGCCCCCATCGAATTTTCCCCCGAGGACGCCAAGCGGCGCGAACCGGACAGCGCCGCCCTCTACGACCTCTTTTTGAAGCTGGAGTTCTCCAAGCTCATCGAGCGTTTCGGGTTGACTGCTGACAAATGCGCCGCTGCCGCCGCACCCATCACTCTGACCTGTGAGAGCGAGATCGTCACCGACCAAGCGCGTGCGGACGAGCTTTTGGCCCTCTGGCAAGCCAAGGACCACGTCTCCCTGTTGGCTCTTCCCGACCTGGCGGCGGTGTGCGTGGAGTGGGGCGACGAGGATGCGGGCCGCGCCGCTCTCTTCTTCCCCGACAAGCTGCCCTGCTACAACGACCTTCTCAGGGGTCTTTTTTCCGCGAATATCAAAAAGGTCTCCCACAACGTCAAGGATCTGATGAACACCCTGCTGGCCGAGGGGCTTTCTACCGAGGGCTTTGTGTTCGATACCGCCCTGGCCGCCTACCTTTTGGCCCCCACCGACGGCAGCTACGACCTCCCCAAGCTGGCGCTGACCTACTTCAATTTTGAAACCCCAAAGGAGTCCCTTTACCTCCGGGCCGGGGTGTTTGGCCCTATGTTTTCCCTGAGCGACGTCACCGACGCCCTGGCCGCCCTGATGAGCCACACCGCCCTGGTCGACGCCCTCTACGGCGAGCTCTCCCCCAAGCTGGCCGAGCTGGAACTGGATAAGCTCTACTACGAGATCGAACTTCCCCTCTGCCCCGTGCTGGCGGAGATGGAGCGCGCCGGGGTGCACGTCGACCGCAAGGCTCTGGGCGAATACGGAAAAATGCTCCAGGCGCGCATTTTAGAGGACGAGCAGGTCATCTACACTCTGGCGGGGCGGGAGTTCAACATCAACTCTACCCAGCAGCTGGGCAAGCTCCTCTTTGAGGACATGGGCATTCCCCCGGTGAAGAAGACCAAAACGGGCTACTCCACCTCCGCCGAGGTGCTGGAGAAGCTCCGGGGCCAGGCCCCCATTGTGGACGCGATCCTCGACTACCGCCAGCTCACCAAGCTGAAATCCACCTATGTAGACGGTCTCACCAAGGTCATTGCCGATGACGGCCGCATCCACACCTCCTTCCAAAACACCGTCACCGCCACCGGGCGGCTTTCCTCCACCGAACCGAACCTGCAAAACATCCCCGTGCGCACCGAGCTGGGGGCCAAGCTCCGCTACATGCTGGTGGCCGAGCCGGGCAATGTGCTGGTGGACGCGGACTACTCCCAGATCGAGCTGCGGGTGCTGGCCCATATGGCGGACGACCCCGCCATGCAGGAGGCATTTTTGAGCGGCGAGGATATCCACACCGCCACCGCCTCTCAGGTCTTTCACGTCCCCGCCAGCGAGATCACCCATGAGATGCGCCGCCGGGCCAAGGCGGTAAATTTCGGCATCGTCTACGGTATCTCCCCCTTCTCTCTCTCCCAAGACATCGGCGTTACTGTCTCCGAGGCTAAGGAATATATGGACGCCTACTTCGCCACCTTCCCCGGCGTGCGCGCCTACATGGACAGGGTGGTGGAGAACGCCCGGGAGCAGGGCTATGTCTCCACCCTCTATGGCCGCCGCCGCTGGCTGCCCGAGCTGAAGTCGGCCAATTTCAATCTGCGCTCCTTTGGGGAGCGGGTGGCCCTCAACATGCCCATCCAGGGCACGGCGGCGGACCTGATGAAGCTGGCCATGCTCCGGGTCTACACCGCCTTGAAGCGGGAGGGCCTCCAAGGCAAGCTGGTCCTGCAGGTCCACGACGAGCTGATCGTAGAGTGCCCCGAAGGGGAGGCAGAGCAGATAAAGGACCTCCTCACCCGGGAGATGACCGCCGTGGCGGAGTTGAAGGTCCCCCTGGTCGCCGACGCCAACGTGGGCAAAACCTGGGGAGAGGCGAAGGGGTGATACCGATGGAATATCAACTGGTCCCCATGGATAAGAGCCACCTGAAGCAGGTGGCGGAGCTGGACAAGGAGCTGTTCTCCCGCCCGTGGAGCGCGGACAGCTGGGAGAGCGAGCTGTATAACGATACCGTCTCTCTCGTGGTGGCGGAGACAGAGGACGGCAGCGTGCTGGGCTACGGCGTGCTGGGGGTCATTTTGGACGAGGGCTGTCTGGAGAAGATCGCCGTGCGCCCCGACTGTCAGCGCAAGGGCATTGCCCAAGCCATTTTAAGCTCCTTTCTCCGTTACGGAGAGGAGCATCTGGCCTACATCGGTTTGGAGGTGCGGGAGGACAACGCCCCCGCCCTTGCCCTTTATGAGAAAAACGGCTTCGTGGCGGTGGGCCGCCGGAAGAACTACTACGCCGAGATCCATAAGGACGCCATCCTGATGGACAAGGTCTTTGGGGAGGACAACACCCATGGATAATGCCGTTTTTCGTTTGCTCACCGCCGACGAGCTGTCCGGCCTCTATGAAAACCACATGAAGCGGGACTTTCCCAAGGCGGAGCTGAAACCCCTCAAGGCCCTGCAGTCCCTCACTGCTCAGGGCTTTTACCAGTCCTACGGCCTCTTTGACGCCTCTGGAGCGCTCATGGCCTACGCCCTCTACTGGACGGCGGGCGAGGAGCACCCCTACGTCATGCTGGACTACTTCGCCGTTCTCCCCCACCTGCGAAACGCCGGGACGGGCAGCGCGTTGCTGGCCGATATGCTCCGCCGCTTCTGTGTGGACGGCAAGGGGGTCTTTGGCGAGGTGGAGATTCCCGACACCGGGGACGAGGCGGTGGACGACCTGCGCCGCCGCCGGCTGGGTTTTTACGCCCGCGCGGGTCTTCGCCAGATGGGCTACACCACCAAGATTTTCACCGTCCCCTTCCTGGTGCTGGCCTACGGACCCGATATCTCCGATGACGACCTGATGGAGACCCACCGGGCCATCTACCGCACCCTGCGCACCGGGGCAGACTACGACAAGAATATCTTTATCCCCTATCCTTCGGAGGACTGAACCATGAATATCCTCGCCTTTGAATCCTCCTGCGACGAAACCGCCGCCGCCGTGGTCCAAGACGGGCGGGTCATCCGCTCCAACGTCATCGCCTCCTCGGTAGAGGTCCACGCCCTCTACGGCGGGGTGGTGCCCGAGCTGGCCTCCCGCGCCCATGTGGAGGCCATCGTCCCTGTGGCGGACCGTACCTTGTCCGGCGCGGGTCTGACCTTGAACGAGGTGGACGCCGTCGCCGTCACCTACGCCCCCGGCCTCATCGGCGCGGTGCTGGTGGGGGTCAACTTCGCCAAGAGCGCGGCGCTGGCCGCAGGCAAGCCGCTGATCCCTGTCCACCACGTCCGGGGGCACATCGCCGCCAATTACCTCACCCACCCGGACCTGGAGCCTCCCTTCCTCTGCCTGTGCGTCTCCGGCGGCACCACCGCCATCGTCCATGTGAAGGACTACACGGACATGGCAGTCCTGGGCTCCACCCGGGACGACGCGGTGGGCGAGTGCTTTGACAAGGTGGCCCGGGTCCTGGGCCTGCCCTACCCCGGCGGAAAGTATCTCGACGAGCTATCCCAGACGGGCCGTGACGACGCCTATGTCCTGCCCCATGCCCATGTGGCCGACGCCCCCATGGACCTGTCCTTCTCCGGGCTCAAAACGGCGGTCATCAACCTGGTCCACAACGCCCAGCAAAAGGGGGAGGCCCTTTCCCTTCCCGACCTGGCCGCCTCCTTCTCCGGGGCGGTGAGTGGCGCGCTTATTCCCCGTGTCCTCCACGCCGCGGCGGAGACCGGCTGCCAGCGCCTTGCCGTGGCCGGAGGGGTCGCCGCCAACTCCCGCATCCGCAAGGATCTGGAGACCGCCTGTCGGCAAGCGGGTTTGCGGCTCTTTCTCCCCGCGCTGGAGCTCTGCGGGGACAACGCCGCCATGATCGCCGCCCAAGGTTATTACGAGTTGCTGGCGGGCCACACCGCCCCCTCCGGCCTTAACGCCTACGCCACCCGGGACCTGGCCCTGGGATGATGAATGAGCCCTCTCTTTTTCTTGCAATTCTCTTCCATTTTTCTCCGTTTTTTAATTATGTAAACGAAGGAGCGGCCCCGTTTTATTGAGGGCCGCTCCTAGCTTGTGGAAAACTATGTGGAAATGTGGAAATTCCTTAGAGTGTCGAAAATCTCTCCCCGCCTCTCCCCTTTTTTCGACCTATACCCATGGTAATTTTCTCTTATCTCTACGAATTATGTAAACTATTGGCGCCGTCTCTCCCTCCAAAACCCGCCTCAGATCCCGTTGTTCCGACTCTTTTTTTGACCCAGCTTTTGCCACCCCCCTTCCGCCGCGCTCCATGTTGCAAGTCCTCCATCATTCATTACAGTGGGCTATCAGGGTGCAAAAAACCGGCGGCAAGGTATGCCGCCGGTCTCTATTTTGCTTCATGCCAGGGGCGGGGCGTTACATGAGCCGGACGGTGTAGTAGACCGCCGCGCCAAACAACCAGGCCACCACCAGGAACAGCGCCCAATAGGCCGCCGTCACGCCCAGCAAAAGCGCCGTCAGGATGGCGCACAGGGTCACCGCCCCCGCAATGTAAAGCAGGGCATAGTTAGCTTTGGCGGACAGAAGACGCCGCTTGCCCAGCTTGCCGCCACCCCGCTGAAGGATCAGGGTGAACGCCCCCAGGGCCACCACTCCCACGGCGCACACCACCAGGACCAGGACCGCCATCTGCTCACGCACAAAGAACAGCTTGCGGTAGCTCCACATAGCGAACAGGGCGATCGCTCCCTGGAGCGCCACCAGGAAGAACTCCCGCTGGTAGAGGTAATAGATGAGCGCCAGCACCGCCGTGGCGGGCACGGACAGATAGAGAAACTGCACCCCGATGGTCTTCCACAGGCTGGACACCAGAGCGCACCCAAACAGCGCTGCGAAGGCAAGGGTCAGCGCGCCGGGCAGGAAGGTCCCCTTCTCCTTGCGCCGCCGCACCCACCACCATGCGCCACAGCCCAGCGCCGCCGCCAGACTCACCCACACCAGCACCCGCAGCAGGCCTGCCAGGCTCCGGGCCAGGGCAATGCCGTTGGCGTCAAAGTTGATATAAAAACGGTTGAGCAGCAAAAGAAAGAATTCCAGGACTACCGCGCCGCCAAACCACCACAAGACCCGGTTCAGCGCCTGATCCTCCCGGCGTTTTTTCTCCAAGCGTTCTTCCTTCTTCAAAGCCGCCCACCCCTTTTTGTCCATTCTCTTTCTTTCCCTAAGCTATTGATATGATGTTACCATACTTCGTCCTTTTTTGCAAGGCCCGTTCCATGGATAGAACAAGCCCTCCGCGCTTAGACGGCGGAGGGCTTGTGTTTGTTCCTTGGAATGCTTCGCGCTCAGCCCAAACGGATGGCGCCGACGAAATAGCGAATGTCCTTGTCCTTGATGGCGTTCATCACCACGCCGGTCTTGTGGTCAGCGGCATGGATGAGCATACCGTTTCCGGCGTAGATGGCCACATGGGAGGTAGGATAGCCCCGGCTGTACGCGGGGTCGCAGATAAAGAAGAGGTCGCCGGGCTGGAGCTGGCTGATGGAGGTGATGCGCTGGCCGGGGGCGGTGCGCCACTGGGTGGAGGAGCCGCCGGACAGAAGGATGGAGCCGCCGCTGGCCTGCTTCACGCAATAGTAGGCGAAGCCGGAGCAGTCAAAGGAGTTGGGACCCTTGGCGCCGCTGCGGTAAGCCTTGCCCAGGTGCTTCATGGCCTCGCTTACGATGCCCTGGCCCAACACCGAGCCGGACAGCGGCACCGCCTGGTCCGCCAGAATGTCCCCGTCCTTGCGGGTCCCCTTGTCGTCGGCGGTGAGGGTGATATAGTCGCTGCTGACGTAGCCCTCGGTGCCGTTGTATGTAACCTTGTACCAGCCGTCAAACACGCCCAGCACCTTCACGCTGGCCCCGTTGTGGAGCTTGGTGACCACGTTGAAGCCGATGCCCGCGCCGCTGCGGAGATTGAGGGGATCGCCCTCGGTGGTGACCATGGCCCAGCCAAGATCCTTCTCCGCTCTGGCTTCCACAGCCACAAACCCCTTGGACATATAGCCCACCTGGGTGTCAAAGTCTACCTTGTACCAGCCGTCTGTTTCCTCCAGCACCATCACCGTGGCGCCCTTGTTGGCGGTGGTGAGCACCGCCGCGTCCAGCCCGGCCTCCTTACGGAGACGAAGTCCGTCTCCCGCCACCGTACCCACGCCTAAGCAGGCGGCATTGGCAGAGATCACGGTGGCGCACATTAAAACTCCGGCGAACACCGCCCCAATAATATGCTTGCCTCTCACAGCTCGTTCCTCCTTGTCTTTTGTAAACCGGTCGTCTTTGTCGTTCCTTCTTCTTATCGTCCGTCGGGCCTTGCGCTTACATGGTGGTCAGCGCCCGCTCCAGCCAAATCGCGCCGATGTCCATGGCGGCGTAAAGGCTGTCCTTCTCCGACTTCTTCACCACCCGGTCCCGAGAGCGAAGGTCGGGGTCGGTGAGCTGGAGCTGGATGCTCACCTTGGTGGGCACGTCCAGATCGTCCACCTTTTTGCTGTCGTTGATGGTCAGCAGGATGATATATTTCTCGGCCATGCTGCCGTAGTAGATCATGTTGTCCTTGCGCCGCAGGGGGTGGCCCTTATACTCCAAGGGCAGTTCCTTTTTTGCCATGGGGTGCCTCCTTCAAAACCGTAACCATATTGTAACATCTTGCAACTGATTTGTCAACACTCATTCCGACAAAATTACAGATCCTCTTCCTTGATGACCTCGCCCTCCACGGCGTCCAGCTCCTCCACGAAGCGTTTGCCGTAGTAGGACAGACGGGTGACGGTGACCAGGTCGCTAAGTCCCTGGTAAATGAGCACGCCGCCTACGATGCGGGTCACCAGCAGGGCGCTTTGGAAGGGATTGAACATGACCACCAGGCCGAAGAGGAGGGTGACCACCGCCAGCAGAGCGGCAAGCCACCACCGCTCCATCCCCAGCGCCTTGAGCTGGAAAGCCCGCTTGAGGGACATACAGCTGTCCACCACCACGACCGCGCCCAGCGCGATGGGCAGGATGGACAGGACCTTTTCCGGGCTGCTCAGGGCGAACACCCCCAGCGCCACGGCGCACAGACCCGCCAGGAGATACACCGCGCCGCCGCTCCAGCCCTCATCGCCCCGGGTAAAGAAGCCGATGATCTGGAAAATGCCATAGCCCAGCAGCAGGCTCCCCAGCAGAGTGCAAAGCACACTCCCTGTGGTATCCGGCCACACCAGCAGCACCACCCCCAGCGCTACATAGGCCAGCGCCGCCAGGATCAGATTCCACTTCAAGCTTTTCAGCCATTCTCTCATGACTGCCCCTTCCCTTCCCCTTGGGTGCCATGCGCCCAATATTTACCGTTCTTTTATATATTGTATCAGATTTACATAATTATTGCAACCACTACCCCTTGCGGAGACTTGTTCGCCGTGCTACAATATATACGATTTTCTGTCTTGCCGCGAAACAACCGTTCAAGGAGGTATTCCCTATGTCCGTCGTCGGCCGCCTGGCCCCCTCCCCCAGCGGAGAAATGCACCTGGGCAACGCCTTTGCCGCCCTGCTGGCCTGGCTGTCCGCCCGCTCCCAGGGGGGGCAGATTTTGCTGCGGCTGGAGGACCTGGACCTCCCCCGCTGCCCCGCCAGGTTCTCCCAGGGGGTCATGGAGGATTTTTGCTGGCTGGGCCTCGACTGGGACAACGACCCTGTGTACCAATCCCAACGCTTCCGCTACTATGAGGATTGTCTGGCCCGTCTGGATGCCAAGGCCCTGCTCTACCCCTGCTACTGCACCCGCCGGGAGCTGCACGCCGCCCCCACCGAGGCCAGCGCGCCCCATGCCGCTGCCCCGGTCTACCCCGGCCGCTGCCGGGAGTTGACCCAGGCCCAGCGGATGGAGCTGGAGGCCCGGGGCCGCCGCCCTGCCCTTCGCCTGCGGGTCCCGGACCAGGTCTACTCCCTCATCGACGGCCATCTGGGCCCCTACGCCGCCAACCTGGCCCATGAGGTGGGCGACTTTATCCTCCGCCGCTCGGATGGTCTCTACGCGTACCAATTGGCGGTGGTGGCGGATGACGCCGCCATGGAGGTCACCGAGGTGGTTCGTGGCCGCGACCTCCTTTCCTCCACTCCCCAGCAGCTCTATTTGCAGGACACGCTTGGCTTCCCCCACCCGCGCTACTTCCACCTGCCCCTGCTCCTGGCCCCCGACGGTCGCCGCCTCTCCAAGCGGGAGGGGGACCTTTCTTTGCTGGCCCTGAGCAAACGGTACAAGCCCCGGGAGCTGGTGGGCGTCCTCGCCCACTGGGCAGGGCTGCTGGACGTCCCCGCGCCCGTTTCTCCAACGGATCTGGCCGCGGAGTTCTCCTGGGAGAGGGTGCCCACAGAGGATATCACCGTCACCGCCCTCCCTTGACAAAACCGTTCCTTGCCGCTATACTGAAGCCACCTCAAAACGATAGGAGTGGGAAAATGCGCATCTGATCCGCTCGTTTCAGCATGGCCGAACCGACCTGACAGGCCGGGGCTTGGCCGTGCTCTGCGGGAGGATATTTGCGCGCTTTCACCGCCTGTCCATTGTACGAGCCAATGGGCGTGGAAGGCCGTCTTCCGCGTCCATTTTGTACCCTTGAGGTGATGTATCATGTCTCTATTGCAGATCTCCGATCTTTCCTTTTCCTATCCCGGCAGCTCCGAGGCTGTCTTTGACCACCTGGATCTTCGGTTGGACACCAACTGGCGCGCCGGTCTCGTCGCCCGCAACGGCCGGGGCAAAACCACCCTTCTGCGTCTGCTGGCCCACCGGCTCACGCCCCAAACCGGGTCCATCCTTCCCGCCGTTCCCACCGACTTCTTCCCTCTTGCCGTCTCCGAACCGCACTTGACCACCCTGGAAGTCCTGGAAAACACTGCCCCTGACGTGGAGTCTTGGCGGCTCTACCGGGAGCTGGCAGACCTGGAGGTCAGCGAGGAAGTCCTGACCCGGCCCTTTGACGCCCTCTCTCCCGGCGAGCGGACCCGCTGTCTGCTGGCCCTGCTCTTTCTCCGGGAGGGACACTTCCTTCTCATCGACGAGCCTACCAACCACCTGGATATGGCAGGCCGGGAGGTAGTCAGCCGCTATCTTCGCCGTCAGTCAGGCTTTCTGCTGGTCTCCCACGACCGAGCCTTTTTAGACGGCTGTGTGGACCATATCATTGCCCTCCAGCCCGGCGGCGTCGAGACCGTTCAGGGAACCTTCTCCACCTGGTGGGAGGAACGTCAACGCCGGGAGGACTTTGAACGCGCCCAGCATCAAAAGCTCACCCGCGATATTGCCCGCTTGGAGGAGGCGCAGCGTCAGACCGCCCGCTGGTCCGACCGGGTAGAGCGGAGCAAGATCGGCTCTCACGCCTTTGACCGGGGCGCGATCGGCCACAAGGCCGCCAAGATGATGAAACGCTCCAAAGCGGTCGAGAACCGCCGCCAGACGGCGATCGAGGAAAAACAGGCCCTTCTGCAAAACGTGGAAAAGACCCCTACTCTGGAGCTTCGCCCTCTGACCCATCCCAAATCCCGCCTGGTGGAACTGCGGGACTGCGCCGTGGACTACGGAGCGGGACCGCTGTTCACGCCCTTGACATTCACGGTGGAGCGGGGACAGCAGCTGGCCCTCACCGGGCCTAACGGCGCGGGCAAGTCCAGCCTGCTGAAGCTGCTGGCCGGAGGGGACATTCCCCACACCGGGACAGTCTTCTCCGCCTCCAACCTGGTCCTCTCCGTCGTCCCCCAGGACGCCTCCTTCCTCTCCGGCCTGCCTGGGGAGTATGCCGCCGCCTGCGGCGTGGACCTGACCCGGTTCCTCTCCTTTCTCCGCAAGCTGGATCTTCCCCGAGAGCTGTTCGATCGGGACATGTCTACCTACAGCGCGGGGCAAAAGAAAAAGGTCCTCCTGGCCCGCAGTCTCAGCGAATCCGCCCACCTCTATCTCTGGGACGAGCCTCTCAACTACGTGGACGTGTTTTCCCGGATGCAGCTGGAGGACCTGCTGCGGGATTTTCCCGCCACCTTGATCCTGGTGGAGCACGACAAGGCATTTCTGAACGCCGTCGCCGCCCGGCCGCTGGCGCTCATCTGACAGCACCGGCGGCGCCCGCTGTACGTTTGAATACCCGCCGGACATTGGTTATATTTTCTCAGCTTCACTCAAATAGTACCGAATACAGTGCGCTA
>CAJTUE010000014.1 GCA_910579775.1 uncultured Oscillospiraceae bacterium
GAATTTCCGCCTTGACCAACTCTTCACCGTTCTTGTCGGTGACGGTGATGGTCACGTCGCCGTCCTTGGTGGTAACAGTCTCCGACTTGGTCCCATCCGGCTGCTCCACGGTTACTGTCTTAGAACCGTCGGGCTTGGTCACGGTAATGACCTTGCTGCCGTCCTCGCGGGTCTCGGTCTTGGTGGTCTCCGCAGGAGTACCGCCGCCGGTAGAACCGCTGCCGGGCTTCTTCAACCCGGACTGAGCGGACTTCAGCGCGGAGACAGCAGCATCCACGTCAGCCTGAGTAATACCATCAGGACTACTGAACATGACCAAGGCCGCATCGCGGGCGGTGGTGAACTTTTCCCAGGCTGCGTCGCTGGCGCTACCCTTCTCCACGTCCTTGGCGGCGTTGATGGCGGCCTCAAGGGCGGTCAGATCCAACTCGTCCGGATCGGTAGCCACTTCCAGTCCTTCAACAGCGGCCAACAGGTCGGTCTTGGCCTTGTCCACCTGCTCCTGGGTGGCGTCTCCGTTGATGAGCACCGCCTTAGCTGCGGCCACGGCCTCCTGGAAGACGCCCCAAGAAGCGTTGGTGTAGTTATCGTTGGGCTTGGTAGCCACCTTATTGTACTCCGTTCTCAGCGCGGAGAAATCAACGGGGTCAAGCTCCTTGCGTTCCAGAGCGGTCTTGGCGTTGAAGAGAGCCTTATAGGCGCTCTCAATAGCAGCCTTGGTGGAATCGTCGTTGATGGCTTTGGCGGCGGTGAGAGCTTCGGCCAGCGTCTCCCAGGTCTCGGCGGTGTAGTCGTTCTCCACCAACTCATCCATCTCGGCAATGAGGTTATTGAGGTCGGTGCGGTCAGGGATGAGGGTAAAGTTCTGCCCCGTGAGGTTTGCGCTGCCCACAGTAATGGTCTTCTCAGTTCCCTGGAAGAAGGGGGCAGAGACCTTCACGGTGTAGCTGCCCGGCTCCACCCGGGAAATCTGGTAAGCACCTAGGGCATTGGTGGTAGTACCGGCCACGCGTTCCTCGCCC
The DNA here is from genome assembly GCA_910579775.1 of uncultured Oscillospiraceae bacterium. GTDB lineage: Bacteria > Bacillota > Clostridia > Oscillospirales > Oscillospiraceae > MGBC124762. The sequence continues at coordinate 1,023 of CAJTUE010000014.1, forward strand.
TTGTAGAGCTCTACCGCCGCGCCGGAGACAGCCGCGCCGCTGCGGGCCTCTACCTCGCCGGAGACGTTGTACACGCCCTCGGCAGCGTCAGCACGGATGATACGGATGTTATCAATAATATACTCCGTGCCGGGATGAAGCCTCATGTTAAAGCCCACGTAGCCAGCCTCCGTGATCATGCTGGGTAGTGTGGTGGAGGCATCCACGTCGTAGATTTTTACGCCGTCAACATATACCTGGAAACTCATGTTGTTCATCACCGCACGAACATTACGGGTGACATTACCGTTCAAGCCGATGGCTTTTTCCGTTACAGAAGTGTATCCCGATGTAGGACTCCCCTGGTCGTTCCAATGCTCCACAAACCATTTTGTGACCGCATCCTCCTGACCTACAAAAACGCGGTTGACGTTGTCCACCGTGCCCTCCTGTCCGCGGAAGGTGATGCCCAAGCGCTCGCCGTTGTTGGTCAGAGGCACTACGTCAAAGGAGAAGGTCCCGTTGGCCATGGTAATGGTCTTATCCACCACGTTATTCAGATGGCGGGTCTCGCCGCTGCCTGCGTTCCATGTGATTTTTAAAGCGCCGCTGCCGTTGTACTCGGTGGCCTCAATAGTAGGAAGGTTCGCCATGTCGTCGGGCACTAGATAGCCCATCATGGAGATGTCGCCGTTGTTAAAGTCGTTCACATACGCACCGGGAGCTTCTGCTTCCAAAGTTATGCTCTGTCCGGTGACGCTGGGCGCTGTTTTCGTCACCGATATCGCGTCGGTGGTGGTAACGTTATAGCCGGTGGCCTGAGCCTTGATGCGGTAGGCGCCGGGGAGTAGTTCCACGCCGCTCTTGCTGACGAACTGGAAGGTGCCATCGGCGCCGGTAGTGATCGTCAGGCCCACAGGGATGTAGCTCCCGTCCTCCAGGGTCAGCTCCACACCCTCCACAGGGGCGTTGTCGGCGTTCTTCACCATGCCGGAGATGGAGACCACGGCCTTCTCCAACTTGTTCATGGCGGCGGTCAGCGCAGCCAGTGCCTCTGTGACCTGCTGTGTGGTAGCATTCTCAGTGTCAAACACGGTGTGACCGTCATTGCGGGCCGCCACGAAGGCATCCCAGGCACCCACTTCCGTCTCAGTATAGATCTCCGGCACCATGGCGTCGGCCTCCTGAAGTTTGAGGGCCAACTCGTTCTTCTCGGCAGGGGCCAGCTCGATCTTCAGGTTATCCAGAACAAAGTCCAGATAGCCGCCGAAGGCGGAAGCAGAGCCGGAGGTCCCCTTATTGTCGGCGTTGTCCTTGGAGTAGATGCCTATCCAGGTCTGGCCGCTCTTGCTGCCCACCACGGTGAACTTGACGTGGCCCACATTGGCCTTGTGCACGTTGGTCGTGAGAGTACAACCCTCGGCGGTGGGATTTGCCGGTACTTCTGTCAAGAGGGTCTCATCCAAATTGATGACATCGGTGAGGTTATCAAAGTTGGTATACGCGCCATCGCCCACCACCGCCACATAGGAACCGGCGGAGCCCAACTCGTAGTCAAATTCCACAGTATAGACGCCATCCGGCTGGAAGCGGAAGTTCTGTGGGATGGTCTGATAGACTAGGTTCTGGCGGCCATGGAGGCCGTTGACCTTGACAGACCAGTTACCATCAATGACGTCGTCCATCTTCTTCACGTCCCAGCCCGCCTGGGTAAAGGGGGTGTTCAGCTCGGAGACATGGGTGCGGTTGTCCGCCACGCCCTCCACAGGCCCGACCACGAAGGGCCAGATACCCTGAGGTACGTTCTCGAAATCCTGATACAGGCTGGAGACCACATCGGTGGCGTTGCCATCGGTATCAAGAACATACTCTACAGGACTCTCCGTCGTGCCCTTGCCAGACTGGGCGGTCTGACCCGCACCAAAGCCGGAGTAGTTGAAGCCGTACTCCACCGTACGGACGTCGTCCACATAGGCGTTGCCTCGGCCCGCTTCCCGTGAGATGGTCAAGGTATAGGTCTTGTCCGCCTCCGGGGTAAAGTAGAGGAACATGTTCTGGAAGTAACTTCCCCCGGCCTCCGGGCCATGGCCGTTGTGGAGATAATAGGAACTGACATAGTTGTGGGCAATAGACTTGGCCGTATAGTTGGTGGCCACCACCTTGCCGGTGTTGTCAGTAATGGTCATGGTCACCTTGGCATCGGAACGGTTGTCCACCGCCATATAGGTGACGTAGCTCTTCCCTGCCTCCAGGCCGTTGAAGTCCTGGCTCACAGAGACCGCGCCCACCATCTTGAGGATGCCGATGCCCTCGGAATTGGTGGTGTGCACGGCGGAGCCGATGCCCTCCACGGTCCAGGGGCAGTCAGCCCGGGCGGTGTCCAGGTTGAAGGAGGGGTCCTCAAGGTAGAGACCCGCGCCATAGGTGATCTGGGGCGGGTTACCCTTGTTCTCGCCGGGAACGACCACGTAGCAGGTCTCAGCCTCGGCGTTCAGGGTGATCTTGCCGTCAACGATCTTCACGCTCTTGCCCTGTCCGCGGCCCTGATCGGAGAGGGGGTAGACCCAAACATTAGCCAGAGTCTTCCAGTTCTCCTGGAGCTCCCAGGTTGAGATGCCGCCCTTGGCATTCCAGTGGTAAAGCTTCTCGTCCTCCACCTTGGTGACGCGGCTGCCGTCAGCCTTCCAGTACCAGGGGATAAGATACTTGAGGGTGGCCTTGCTGGCCGGGAAGCGCCTGTCCTCGCCGGCGGAAGCGGGGGCGCCCTCCGCGATCTTCTTGCCGTTCAGCGTGATAACGCGGGAACGGTACGCCACCTCGGAGGAGGCGCCATCCTCGTAATCATAGTGGTCATCGGGAATCGTATCAAGACCGCGGGTGACCATGATCTCGTCCCCGTCACCGGCCAGCATGATCTGGTTCTCCGGCGTCCAAAGGACGGTGCCGCCGTATGTGTTCCAGCGGTTGTTCTGGCTGTCATAGTTCTGCAACGTGACCGTACCGTCCTCGTTCTCAACGGTCCGCTCAGCGGTCTTACTGGAGCTGTTGGCGCTGACCCACCACCACATCTCAGTGGGCTTGGTGGCGTTGGTCCACTCCATAATGTCATAGTGTTGAAGGAACTTAGTAGCCACCATCTGGTTAAAGGTGTTGTAGATGGAGAGGTCATACTCACCGTCGCCCTGCCAGCCCTCGAAGCCCTGCATAGCCGGACCGCCGAGCAACGGGGCGTTGGCCGCACCGCCGAAGGTGGCAAAGTCCGCCGGGAAGGAGTCCTTATATTCATTCAGGAGGAAACGTAGGACATTGCTGTTCAGCTTGCCCTTGTCGGAGTAGTTGCCGTAGGTATAGTCGGTAACCCAGTGCTGGAAAGTGGACTCATAGGGGTTGGCCCAGGACCACTCATGAGCGATGCGCCACTGGTCATGTCCGTTGGCAATGATATTCTGGGACAGAGCGCGGGTCATGAAGTCATTTTCCGTACCAGAGGTGTTGTTGCCCCACACGTCCACGTACACCACGAAGGGATGACCCTTCACAATGTTGTAAAGCTTGTTCCAGCGCTGAAGCTGGAGGCCGGAGGCATAGTCGTACACACCGTTGATCTTAATGCCCTGGTCGATCCAGTTCCAACCGTACTGCATAACGTTGCCCGAATTGCGGCGGACTTGCTTCACGTCGTCAATGGCCTCAGCGTAGAACTCGGAGGCGTTGGTGTGGATACCGAAGACGGCACCCAGCTTCTCACCTTCCTCCATCAGGGTCTTCATGTCGTCCGGGCCGCCCATGCGGATGCCGATGTTGTCATACTGGGGATGGTTGGAGTCGTGACCCTCGCCGGCGTAGCCCTTCAGGAGCACAAACTGGCCCAGGCCGTCGGTGTGGGCGGCCACCCGCTTCACGTTGTCCAGAGCAATAAGGAATGGGTTGGTAGCCATAGAGCCAAAGTTCATGGAGATGCGGAGATTCACCGCGTCGGCCACATTGGCGCTACCGGCAGGGATGTGGAGGATGGTCTCCCGGAGTGCAATGGCGCCGTCTTGCCAATCCACAGTGCCATTACCATTCTCGTCCCCGGCAATGACTACCTTGGCGTACGGGGTCTCCAGGGGGGACCGGATCTTCTGCTCCGCAGTGAGTTCAGCCGCCTTGTCGCCCCCGGCCTCATCCCGGGTAATGTCGTGATCGTAGTACCACAGGGTGCTACCCAGACCAATGGAGGTGGTAGTGTCGCCGTCCTTGGCCTCAAACTGAGCGCGGACGGGATAGTTCGCACTTCCGGCAGAGCCGCTAACAGCATATGCCGAATTGCTGGACAGGCCGGCGGACAGCTGATCGTTGGAGACGAAGGCCGCAAAGAAGTCCTCCTTATACTTGCTGGTGGCGGAGGACAGATTGCCCGCGGCAGGGTACTCGACATCGCCGCTGCTAATGGTGTTGGACGCCAACTTAGCTCCCTTCACCTTCGCCTCATTCTGGGTGGATCGGACGGACACCAAGCTGTGATTGGGGATGGCAATATTGTCCACAGGGTGGGCCAGACGGTTGGCCGCCTTGGCGGCAGTATCAGCGCCGGCGTACTCTACGTTGGTGATGTAGAAGCCCAAAGTGCGGCCCTTGGACGCGCTGGTCGCGTCGTTCACGTCCTGGAGTCCCACCCGGATCTCCGCGGTGATGGTGGCGGTCACGCCGGAACCGTTGTTGTTGGTCTCGTCGATCACCATGGTGTATGTGACCTTGGTGGGATCGGCCTCATTGAAGCTGCTGGTCACCGTGGGCTTGACAGCCTTGCCTTCGTCGGTCATGGTCTCAATGGCGCCGTTGATAAGAATGGTGTCCAGCTCGGCGGTCTGGCCCAGCATGACCAGTGGCTGGTCGTTGGCGTCCTTCAGCTTCTTCATGGTGTAGTCGATGACCTGGGGGAAACCCTGGGCCACCCGCACGTCCATGTCCTCGGTGGACAGGGTGTAGAAAGGAATGACCCGGTCGGCCAGTTTGATAGTGCCCGCATCCACGTCGGCGGTGCCCACCGCCCCCACTGTTACCTTCACAGTGGCGGTCTCATAGCCTTCGATCCCGATGGTCAGGGTGTGTTCCCCTTCCACTGCGCCGATAATGGTGAAATTACCGTTCTCGTCGCAAGCCACGCCGGGCTTTCCTTCCTCCGTCCGCTTGTCAGAGGACACGGCGGCCCCGTGAATGGGCTTGTTGTTCTTATCTACTACCTTACCGGTGATCTTGGGCAGCTCACGCAGGGCGAAGTCCACGCTGTTCAAAGTGTTTTTGTCCGCGCCGGCGCTCACCGTTACGCTCTTGCTCTCGGTGGTGTATCCGTCCAAGGTGGCCTGGAGGGTGTAGGCTGTGTCGCTGACAGGCACCGCCAGCTTATAGGAGCCGATGGCGTCCGTGGTTGCCTTATAGGCCTCGTTGCCCGCACCGGCAACGCTCACCACTGCCCCTTCCAGGGCCTTGCTGCCGCACTTTACCGCGCCGCTCACATAGCGGGCGTTAGTGGTCTCCTGGCCGGAGTAGTAGAGGTCGGAAATGCGGATGCGGGTATGCCGTTCGCTCTGCCGGGCAGTATCCTCATACCGCTTGCCGCCCACAAAGAAGGACACTTGGTCATGTTCGGTGCTAAGGCCAGCCATATTGCAGTCGGTTTTTGCCTCCTGGCCGTTAACCTTCACCGTCATCGTTGCGTTGTCCCATGTAAACTCAAACTGAATCGGCTGACCTACGGTCGGAACGGCCTGGCTCAAATTCCCATAGCCGCCATTACCACCAAAGCTCTGGTACTGCCAGTTCTCATCGCCAAAGTTGATCATATACCCCTGGTTGCTCAGGTTAGACTTGATAACGACGCCAAAGGCAATATAATCCGGCACACCATCCGGACTCTCCTTCACGCTCTCAGGAGTCAAGGTAAAGGACAGGGTCTTTTTGCCCGTGCTCGTACTCTTTGCCAGGGCCTCGTTCATCTTGGGGCTGGTAAATAGGGCGGGCAAAATAGAGGAGTTCAGCTTGTAGCCGTTGTCGTTGCCCGAGGTGAGCAGCAGTTCACCGTCCTTCACCACGGGATCGCTGCTGCCAGTCCGTTTGGTACTGTCCACCTGATACCAATCCCCATTGTTCACACCGTCGGTGGGGATCTGGATCAGGTCTGTTTCTTCCAGCGCCACCGCAGGAGCAGTGACGTCGGCGGTCCCGATGGTCACGCTCTGGGTCGCGGTCACGTAGCCCGTCTTGGTATAAGTAAGGGTGTATGTTCCGGCGCTCAGTCCACTCATGGTGTAAGTACCGTTGGCGTCGGTGGTGGTCGACTTGCCGTTCGTGCTCACCGTCACATCGGCCACAGCCTTGCCGCCGGAGGTCACTGAGCCGGAAATGTCGTACACCGTCTCGGTAGCCTGACCGGTGTAGTGAACGTTGGACAGCTTCAATGTGGTCGCACTACTATTCTTCGTAGCTACCTTAAAGCCAACACCCTTGAGGCCATCGGTATTATCACCATCGAGGGCTGGAACCGAGGTCAAGGTGCAGTCACTCGGCAGAGCGACAACTTCGCCGCCAATTTTAAAGGAGGAAATCCCCTCTGACTCTGTCCATTTGATTTCAAAGTCAACCGGCACGTTCGCCGCCATATCCGGGCCGGTAAAGCCGGGATAACCGTAATTGCTGGCGCCGAAGTTTTCGGTAAACCACCCTGTGCTTTCACCCGAGGGATAGCCAATTTGATATGTATGGATGTTTGCCCCTGTCGTTCCATCATATCTGAGCAAGAGGGCAAACCCCATCCATGCGCCAGTGCCCGACGGCGTCAAGGTGAAGGAAAGAGTTCTTTCCACTTCATCTGCCAATGCCGACAACGCCTTGTTCATATCAGTATCAACAAAGATAGCTGGATTCTGACCGTTTATATTATTACCATTGGCTGCGGCAGCGGACAGCACAATTTTCCCTTCCTCTTTTGCGGGTTCAACAGATCCTGTAACCTTGCTGCCTTCAATCTGCACCCATGTATCAGCCACAGCGCCGTCTGTTGGCACTTCGCTCGCTGCCGGCTCCGCGATGTCACCATCATTCTCCGGCGCGTCCACCGGAAGCTCGGCCTTTCCGGCCTCGTTCATCTCCGCTTCCGCGGGGACAGCCGCGATCTCTTCATCCCAGCGGGCCAGCGCCGCCATGGGGAGAAGGGTCAGCACCATTGCCATGCAAAGGAGCAGTGCTAACAGCCGATTTCCACTTCTTTTCATACTGTGTCCCTCCTGTGAGTAATGATCCTGGGTCAGAGAGTCCCTCTCTGACCCGTTGAGGGTATATACCCTCACAGATATTTCAATTATACCACTTTTGTGTAATATTTCAATAGTCACTACATGAAAACTACAATTTTTGTGCATATTGTACATCTTTGGCGGTTAGAAACCCGAAAAGCCCTCTGCCCCAATCATTTGACCCGCAACGGTTTCCGGATTATGCAAACCACGCCTTAAATTCCTCCCATAATTCTATGGCCTTGAACTTCACCACATAGCCCTCAGTCTCCCCGGTGATGAGGGCGCGGTCCCGGTCATCCAGCTGGGCGGTCTCTTCCACGCTGCCCATACACAGGGGCGGAAACACCACGCACCACCAGTTATGTCCGCCGCCGCTGCCAATCTGCACCCGCAGCGCCATGTACTCTCCAGCAGGCAGGGCAAAACCTTCATACCGCTTGGTGGGAAAGCGTTCCTCCTGCAAGCTGGCGGTCACTGAGTAGTCATATCCCTGCTCCCCCACTACTCTTGCCGCCGCACCAGCAAGAGAGGGCAACAGCTCCTCCAAAGCGTTCAGAGCCGCCTGCCGGTCCAGACCGGCGAGGTAGGGGGTAGCCTCCGCAAGCACCGCGTCGCGCACCTTCAGCTTGAGGGCTTGGTCGGCCTCGCTGTCCGAGTTTGCAACCACATGGAGCCGCACGACCTGTTCAGCAAGAGCATCCTGCGCGCCCCCAAGGGCGGAAGCCCACAGCATGGCGCTGGCCAGACCGATCAACAGGGCAAACTCCCAACGTTTCAGCTTCTTTGAATACAAAAGGACCAACTCCGTTTCTCAGATTTCTCTGATTCTAACCGAAGTCGGTCCTCTTCATACGATATGGCACAAAAATGTGTGTGCATAGTCCTCCGCGAGGCTCTCATAGGCAGTTCGGGCGGTTTCCTCGTCTGCAAAAAGGCCAAATACCGTCGGCCCTGTCCCTGTCATGGCGGCGCCCAACGCGCCTTGGTTTATCAGGGTATTTTTAATCGTATCCACCGTCCGTTTTTGCCGGGGCTGAAGCACATCCTCAAACACGTTGTAGAGCCGCCGTGCCACTCCTTGCAGATCCCCCGCCTCCAGCGCCGCCAGAATCCCCTTGGTATCCGGCCTGCGGCGAAGCTTACAGCGGTCCAACTGGCCAAACAGTGCGGGGGTGGACACCGGAAAGTTAGGCTTGCACAACACAACCGGACATGATGGCAAGGGCGGCAACGGGGTCAGTCGCTCTCCCCTTCCCTCTGCCAGGGCGGTCCCGCCCATGACACAGTAGGGTACATCGGAGCCGACGGTCTCACCGATGGCCTGTAGTTCCTCCAGAGGAAGATGTGTCTCCATGACCCGGTCCAGATAGCGTAAAACTGCCGCCGCATCCGAGCTTCCCCCCGCCGTCCCGGCGCATACAGGGATCTGCTTGTCCATCCGAATAGTAAGAGGCTCCACCTTGCGCCCGGTGGCTTTTTGAAAGGCCAAGGCTGCCGCTGCCGCCAAATTGCTGCGGTCAGAGGGCAAAAAGCTCACCTGACTCTCCACCCGCACGCCCTCTCCCTCGTGGAGAAAGGTCAGCGTGTCCGCCAGGTCCACGGTGGCCATCACCATGGCAAGCTCGTGGTACCCGTCCTCCCGCTTGCCCAGCACATCCAACGAGAGGTTGATCTTGGCGCAGGCCAGCTCTCGTCCCTCCTGCAGGCTCACAGCGCGGCCTCGATGGCGGCAAGCAGGTCCGAGTAGTCCTCCATGGCCGGAATGTGGGGATAAGCTGCTTTGATCTCGTCGGTGGAGCGGAACAAAAAGCCTGCCTTGCTGGCCTGTATCATGCCCAGGTCGTTGTAGCTGTCCCCGGCGGCAATAGTATCGAAGCCCATCTTTTGCAGGGCCTTCACAGTGGTCAGCTTGGTCTCGGTACAGCGCATCCTGTGGCCGGTGATCTCCCCATCGGGGTCGATCACCAGATTGTTGCAGAAGATGCACGGGCGGCCCAGCTTCTCCATCAGAGGCATGGCAAATTCCTCAAAGGTGTCGCTGACGATGATGACCTGGGTCTCCCGCCGCAGGGCGTCCAAAAACTCCTTTGCCCCCGGCAGGGGGTCGATCTTGGCGATGACCGTCTGGATCTCCTTGATGCCCATACCGTGTTCCTTCAAAACGCCGATACGCCAAGCCATCAGCTTGTCATAATCCGGTTCGTCCCGGGTGGTACGAGTCAGTTCGGAGATACCGCTCTCCCGGGCAAATTCCACCCAAATCTCCGGTGTCAACACACCCTCCATGTCCAGGCAGACAATGTTCATAAGCACATTCCTTTCCCATATTTCTGTAGGGGAGGGGCTTGCCCTCCCGCCGTATATCACTCACGTTCCGGGAGGGGCAAACCTCTCCCCTACCGATCATCAGTGCAGTGTATTCAGGAACCGCTCCAGCCGTTCCAGAGCGGTAGCCAAGTCTTTCATAGACGCGGCGTAACACGCCCGGACATACCCCTCGCCGCCTGGGCCGAAGGCCGAGCCGGGGATCACCGCCACCCGCTCGTCCGCCAGGAAACGGTCGCAGAACTCCTCGCTGGAAAGGCCGGTGGACTTGATGCAGGGGAAGGTGTAGAACGCGCCCCGGGGTTCGAAACAGCTCAGCCCCAGCTTGCGGAAGCCGTCCACCAGGAAGCGGCGGCGGCCGTCGTATTCCTCCCGCATGGCCTCAATGTCCTTGTCGCCCTCGTTGAGCGCCTCAATGGCAGCGTACTGACTGTTGGTGGGGGCGGACATGATGCCGTACTGGTGGAGCTTGGTCATGGCGGACACCAGGGGCTTAGGCCCGCAGACGTAGCCCAACCGCCAGCCGGTCATGGAATAGGCCTTGGAGAAGCCGTTAATGACGATGGTGCGCTCCTTCATGTCAGGCAGATTTGCCATGGACACGTGGTGGCCGCCGTAGGTCAGCTCGGCGTAGATCTCGTCGGAGATGACCATGATATCGGTGCCCCGGAGCACTTCGGCCAACGCCTCCAGGTCCTCCCGTGGCATAATGCCGCCGGTGGGGTTGTTGGGGAAGGGCAGCACCACCGCTTTGGTCCTGGGGGTAATGGCGGCCTTGAGCTGTTGGGCGGTGAGGCGGAACTCGTCCTCCGCCTTGGTCTCCACCAGCACGGGGACGCCGTGGGTCATGGCCACCAGCGGCCCGTAGCACACAAAGGAGGGCGCGGGGACAATGACCTCGTCCCCCTCCTCCAGCAGACAGCGGAAGGCCAGGTCCAGAGCCTCGCTGCCACCCACTGTCACCAGGATCTCTCCCGTCGGAGCGTACTCCAAATCAAACCGCCGCTTCAGATACCGGGAAATGGCGGCGCGCAGGTCGGAGAGTCCGGCGTTGGGGGTATATTTGGTAAAGCCCCGCTCCAGGGCATAGACGCCCGCGTCGCGGATGTGCCAGGGGGTCTGGAAGTCCGGCTCCCCGATGCCCAGGGAGATGCCGTCCTCCATGCCCTGAAGAAGATCGAAATATTTACGGATGCCCGAGGGGTGAATCTCCTGCACCCGGCGGCACATGATCTTTGTATAATCCATCATTCAAGCACGAACCTTTCCTCCTGGACCTCCTGGATGGGGAAGATCAGGTGTTTTTCTTTGTACTTCCTCAAAATGAAGTGGGTGGCGGTCCCGGTGACGTCCTCAATGGGGGCCAGCTTCTCGCCCACGAACTGGGCCACCTCCCGCAGGGTGCGCCCGGAGATGATAACGGTCAGGTCAAAGGCGCCGGACATAAGGTAGACGCTTTCCACCTCGTCATACTGATAGATGCGCTGGGCGATGCGGTCGAAGCCCTCCCCCCGCTGGGGCGTGACCTTCACCTCAATGAGGGCGGTCACCGCCTCGCGCTGGGTGCGGTCCCAGTCCACGATGGCCTTATAGCCTAAAATGATCCGTTGCTCCTCCAACTCTCTGCGGACCGCCGCTACCTCGTCCTCGCTGCAATTGACCAGGGCCGCCAGCTGGGCGTTGGAGAGAGTGCAGTCCTCCTCCAGCCGCTGTAAGAGTTTCAGCATGTCCTTCATCCTTTCTCCAAAAATCGAAATGTTTAAAAGGTATTATACCACGCTTAAAGATTGCTTGCAAGCCGCAAGTATGGTATACTGGTCCAAAAAGCTACGGAAGAAAGGCGGCGCTCCTATGCCCGGCACTCTCTATCTGGTCCCCACCCCCATCGGCAACCTCTCCGATCTGTCGCCCAGGGCGGTGGAGACCCTTTCCCAGGCGGACTTCATCGCCGCCGAGGATACCCGCGTAACCCTCAAGCTCCTGAACCATTTTACCATCAAAAAGCCCATGGTGGCCTACTACCGGCACAACACCGCTGCCGGTGGGCAGACGATCCTAAAGCGCCTTCTGGACGGCGAGACCTGCGCCCTGGTCTCCGACGCGGGTACCCCCGCCGTCAGTGATCCGGGAGAGGAAATGGTGCGGCTGTGCGTGGACCACGGCGTGGAGGTCATTGCCCTCCCCGGCCCCTGTGCCCTCACTACTGCCCTGTCTGTCTCCGGCCTGCCCACCGGGCGGTTCACCTTTGAGGGCTTTCTAGCCATGAACAAGAAGAACCGCCGGGACCATCTGAACAGCCTGAAAAACGAGGCGCGCACCATGATCTTCTATGAGGCGCCCCACAAGCTGCTCACCACTTTGGAGGACCTTGCCGCCGTCTTTGGGCCCGACCGAAGCGTCGCGCTTTGCCGGGAGCTGACCAAGCTCCACGAGGAGGTGGTCCGCACCACCCTGGGGGCGGCCGCGGCCCGCTATGCCCAACAGCCCCCCAAGGGAGAATTTGTCTTGGTGGTGGCGGGGACTGAACCTGCCAAAGAGGAAGAGCCCGACCTGGACGCCGCCCTGGCTCAGGTCGCCGCCCTTCGTCGGGAGGGCGCGCCCCTAAAGGAGGCGGTCCGCCAGGTCTCCGACGCGCTGGGTCTCAAGCGCAATCTGCTCTACGCCATGGCGCTGGAGGCAGACAAACAGTAAGCTCTCCTCAAAAGTCAAAAAAGCGGTGTTTCGCATTCCTGCCCATGCGAAACACCGCTTTTAACTTGCTTTCTACTTACCGCGTCAGTTCGCGCTGGCAGTTGGCGCAGATGTTTTTACCGTGAAAGGCTTTTACATCTCTTGAATCGCCGCAGAACACGCAAGCAGGCTGATACTTCTTCAGTACCACACTGTTTCCGTCCACGTAAATCTCCAATGCGTCCTTTTCGGCAATGTCCAGTGTCCGCCGCAGTTCGATGGGGAGTACGATCCTGCCCAATTCGTCTACCTTGCGTACAATGCCCGTGGATTTCATCTAAACTCTCCTTCCCTGATGCAACGTTGTCGGTCAAAGGACGCTTTATTATATACCGCGCTGGCGAATACTGTCAATTCAAATCCTTGCACGATTTTCACCAAAAATTTTTTGTCGAGTTTCGTCACTTGTCATAATTTCTGTCCGTTTTTCATATTCATGCCCTGAAAGGATGTGGACAGACGTGGCAATGTCGGTGCTCTGGGTGGGAATGATCGTTATCTCCTTGATATGCGGACTGTTGACCGGAAACGGCGAGGCGGTGGGCACGGCGGCGGTCTCCGGCGCGGCCCAGGGGGTGGAGCTGTGCCTTTCCATGGCCGGGCTGCTCTGCTTGTGGACCGGGGTAATGGAAGTGATGCGCCGGTGCGGTCTGGCAGATTGGCTCTCCCGCCTCCTGCGCCCCTTGCTGCGGCGGCTCTTCCCCTCCTGCACCGGGGACAAGGAAGTCATGGACGCCGTCTCCGCCAACATCTCAGCCAACCTTCTGGGCCTGGGCAACGCTGCCACCCCTTTGGGGCTGGAGGCCTCCCGGCTCATGGCCCGGCGCTCCCCCGGCGTCGCCTCCGACGCGCTTTGCATGTTCGTCGTGTGCAACACCGCCTCCATCCAGCTCATCCCCACCACCGTGGCCGGTCTTCGCTCGGCGGCGGGCTGTGCCACCCCCTTTGACATTCTCCCCGCCGTCTGGCTTGCCTCCACCCTATCCATCCTCACCGGGGTCTCCGCCGTTAAGCTCTTTTCCAGGCTTTGGCCTTCCTCTGCCCGGTCCACCCTTTCCCGCTCCCTATGCGCGCAGAAGGCGGGGTGACGAATATGACTCTGGCCTTGAACCTGTTGATGCCGGTGATGCTGGCGGGCATTTCACTCTACGCCATGTGCAAGCGGGTGGACGTCTACGACGGCGTGATCCACGGCGCGGCAGAGGGCCTGAGCGTGATCTACCGCATCGCTCCGCCTCTCATCGCCCTGATGACCGCCATCGCCATGCTCAGGGCCTCAGGTGCGCTGGAGCTGGCGGCCCAGGCCCTCTCCCCCGTTCTCTCTGCCCTGGGCATCCCCGCCGAAACGGTGGGGCTTCTGCTGGTGCGGCCCATCAGCGGCTCGGCGGCCCTGGGCGTGGGCGCGGATATCATCCAAACCTACGGCCCCGATTCAGAGGTCGGGCGAGTGGCGGCGGTGATGTTGGGCTCCACCGAGACCACCTTTTACACCGTGGCGGTCTACTTTGGCGCGGCGGGGATCAAAAAGACCCGTTATGCTATCCCCGCTGCCCTGTGCGCTGACTTTGTAGGTTTTTGTGCCGCCGCCCTGGCGGTACGGCTCTTCTTTTAAGGCGGCAAAAAGCTCCCGACGGCTGAAGCGTCGGGAGCTTTCATCACACCTATCCTGTTTTGTTTGCGCCAGGTCATTTGGTCGCGCAAAGCGACTCCAAAGCCGCCTTGGCGGCCATCTGCTCCGCCTCTTTTTTGCTGTGGCCGTCCCCCTGCCCTACCTGCTGGCCGTCTAAAAACACCGCCATAGTAAAGGTCTTCTGGTGGTCCGGTCCCTGGGCAGACAACAACTCATAGGTCAAAACGTGCCCGTTTTCCTGCTGGACAAACTCCTGAAAAGCCGTCTTGTGATCTCGGGTACGGCCTGTGGACGCCTCGTGACTGAGGACCGCATCCCGGATGGTACGCCGCGCCTGGGCGATGCCGCCGTCCAGATAGAGGGCCGCCAGCACCGCCTCCACCGCGTCGGCCAGGATGGAGGCCCGCTCCTGTCCGCCATTGAGCGCCTCGCCGTGGCCCAGGCGCAGATGCTCCCCCAGACCCCAGCTTTTGGCTACCGCCGCCAGCGCCTCCTCGCAGACCATGGACGCCCGCAGGCGGGTCAGGTCCCCTTCAGGAAGGTCTGGGTGCTCCCGGTACAGGTGGTCGGCCACTACCATGCCCAGCACGGCGTCGCCCAGAAACTCCAGACGTTCGTTGCACTCCAGCGCGCCGCCCAGGCGCTCGTTGGCGTAGGAGCTATGGGTCAGCGCCCGCTCCAGCAGCGCCGGCTTTTCAAAGCGGTAGCCCAGCACGTCTTCCAACGGATGCATAGGCTCCTTATTCCTCTACGTGGCCCTGGATATACTGCACCAGGTCGCCCACGGTGGAGATCCCCGCCAGGTCGTCCTCGGACATTTCTCCAATAGCGTACTCATCCTCCAGGGCCATGCTCAGCTCCACGATATCAATGGAATCGGCGCCCAGGTCCTCTTCAAAGGTGGTGTCGGGCGTGATGGTGTCTACCTCTACGCCGAACTGCTCCGCAATGATCTTTGCGATTTCTTCAAACATGTCCTTCGCTCCTTTTGGGCCGGATGCCGGCCGCAAGTTATCGCTCTGTTATAATAAGAAGTTTTATCCTGTGTGTCAAGAGGCATTAGGATTTTTCCACGCTTTCGCCACACATTTTTTCCCGCTCCATGCTCATATATCCCACGTGGGCAGTGATATCGTCGATCAGCCCCGACTGTGCAAGGGTAAAGCCCTGCCGGATGGCGTTCTGAATGGCCACCTCGTTGGAGGAGCCATGGGCCTTGATGACCGGCTTGGAGATGCCGATGAGGGCGGTGCCGCCCACCGCGTCGGCGTCCATCAGGGCTTTAAATTCCCGGATGCCGTCCTTGACCAGCACCGCGGCCAGCTTGGTCAGGAGATTCTTCTTGAACATCCCCTTCATCTGCCGGCCTAAGAGCTTGCCCGCGCCCTCCACGGTTTTGAGGAAGATGTTGCCCGCGTAGCCGTCGGCCACGATAACGTCCACCGTGCCCTCTACCGCCTCACGGGCTTCTACGTTGCCCACAAAATTGAGCCCGCCGCTTCGGTCCGCCTCCTCCAGCAGTAAGTAAGTCTCCTTCTGGAGTCCGGTCCCCTTGGAGGGCTCCACGCCAATGTTCAACAGGCCCACCTTCGGCGCTTGGCGGCCCAGGACCTTCTGAGCGTAGAAGCTGCCCATATAGGCAAATTGCAGCAGATACTCCGGCGTACACTCCGCGTTGGCGCCGCAGTCGATGAGCACCGCTCCGCCGTTCCCGGTAGGCACAACCGGGGCCAGGGCGGCCCGGCGGATACCCTTCACCCGCTTAGTCAGCAAAGTGGCCGCCGACAGCAGTGCCCCGGTGGACCCGGCGGACACAAAGGCGTCCCCCGCCCCTCCATTGAGCAGCTCCAGCCCCACGGTCAGGGAGGAATCCTTCTTGCGGCGGAAGGCGGTGGCAGGGTCGTCCTCCATGGTAATGACCTCGCCGGCGTGAACGATCTCCAGCCCCTTGGGCAAATTCTCCACTCCCAGACCCTTTAAGCACTCCAGGAGGATCTGTCCGTCGCCTACCAGGACCACGTCCACCCCGTACTTCTTGACCGCGTTCAGCGCACCCTGCACGTTGCTCCGGGGGGCGTTGTCCCCTCCCATGGCGTCTACGATCACCTTCATTCCCGGTCCTCCTTACAGCGCCAGCTGGTCCAGCGCGGCTAGGCTCCGCGCGGACAACTCGGCGTTCTTGTTCCGCTTCCCCTTGACCTTGTGATCCAAGGGTGGAATGATCCCAAAGTTGATATTCATCGGCTGGAAGTCTGCCACACTTTCATTGGAAATATACCCTGCCAGCGCGCCCAGGGCGGTTTCCGGGGGAAAATCCACCGGCGGCTGCCCCTGCAGGCGGCGGGCCAGCTCCACTGCGCACACAAAGCCGGAGGCGGTGGATTCCACATAGCCCTCCACCCCGGTGATCTGCCCGGAAAACATGACCCGCGGCTCTTTGCGGACCCGATAGTACCGGTCCAGCAGCTTGGGCGAGTTGAGATACGTATTGCGGTGCATGACCCCGTAGCGAAGGAATTCCGCGTTCCGTAGGGCTGGGATCATGGAAAAGACCCTCTTTTGCTCGGGAAAGCGAAGATGGGTCTGGAAGCCCACCAGATTATAGACACTCCCCTGGGCGTTGTCCTGCCGCAGCTGGACCACGGCGTAGGGCTCCCGTCCCGTTTTCGGGTCCCTCAGCCCCTTGGGCTTTAAGGGACCGTAGCGCAGAGTGTCCCTACCCCGGCGGGCCATGACCTCCACGGGCATACAGCCCTCAAACACCCCGGCGTCCTCAAAGCCGTGGACCTCCGCCTCCTGGGCGGTGGTCAGCGCCTGCCAAAAGGCGTCGTATTCCTCCTCGCTCAAGGCGCAATTGATGTAGTCCGCCGTACCCTTATCATAGCGGGAGGCAAACCACGCCTGCTCCAGGTCGATGCTCTCAAAGCTCACCAGCGGCGCGGCGGCGTCAAAAAAACTCAGATACTCCGCTCCGCCGAAAAACTGCCGGATGCTCTCCGCCAGCGGCTCGGAGGTCAGCGGCCCGGTGGCAACGATGACCTCACCCTCGCCGGGAAGCTCTGTGACCTCACCCGGGACCACGGTGATGTTGCACTGGGACCGGATCTGCTCGGTCACCGCGGCGGAAAAGCCGTAACGGTCCACCGCCAAAGCTCCTCCCGCCTCCACCCGGTGGACGTCAGCGCAGGAGAGGATCAGGCTTCCGGCCCGCCGCAGTTCCTCCTTCAGGAGGCCCACGGCGTTTTCCAGCTGGTCGGAGCGCAGAGAGTTGGAGCACACCAGCTCGGCAAACTCATCCCGGTGATGGGCCGGGGACCGTTTCTCCGGCTTCATCTCCCGCAGAAGCACGGGGATCCCCCGCCGGGCTAGCTGCCAGGCCGCCTCACAGCCTGCCAACCCCGCGCCGATCACTGTGACCTGCTCCATCACTTCTTGGCGGCGGTCTTTTTCGCCGCCGTTTTCTTTGTGGTCGTTTTCTTCGTGGCCGTCTTCCTGGCTGTGGTCTTTTTCGCCGCCGTCTTTTTGGCGGCGGTCTTCTTCCCGGGGGTCTTTTCCTCGGCGGCGTCCCCCTCCGCGCTCCTGCGCCGGTAGCCGCCCCGCTTTTCCTCGGGGGTAAAGTTGGCGCACTGCTCATTGATACAGAAGGGCTTGTGCGCGCCCTTTCCGGCGGTCTTGAACATGGTCTGGCCGCACACGGGACAGTTGTCCTTTACCGGCACGTCCCAGGTGATGAACTCGCACTTCTTGCTCTCGTCCCGGGCACTGCGGTGCTCACAGCAATAGAAGGTATACTGCTTGCCTGTCTTTTTGCTCTTGCCTGTGCGTTTCAGAATGCGCCCGCCGCACAGGGGGCACTTGCCGGGCATCTCCACCACCAAAGGCATGGTAAAGTCGCACTCCGGCCAGCCGGGACAGGCCAAAAACCGCCCAAACCGCCCTGACTTCACCACCAGCTGCTTGCCGCACTGGGGACAGATCTCCTCCGAGACCTCGTCGGGCACCTTGAGGCGGGTGCCGTCCAGCTCGCTCTCCACCTTTTTGAGGTTGCTTTCAAATTCGCCGTAGAAGCTGTCCAACAGCTTGACCCAGTTCTCCTCCCCGGACTCCACCTGGTCCAGCCGCCCCTCCATCCGGGCGGTAAAGGCGGGGTCGGCCACGTCGGGAAACTTGTCGCGCATCAGCCCGGTGACCACCTCACCCAGAGGGGTGGGGCGCAGATTACGCCCTTCCTTGATGACATACTCCCGGTCCATGATAGTGGACACGGTGGGTGCGTAGGTAGACGGGCGGCCGATGCCCTTTTCCTCCAGCGCGCGGATCAGCGTCGCCTCGGTATAGCGGGCCGGGGGCTGGGTAAAGTGCTGTTCTGGTGTGAAGTTTTCAGCCTTTACTCCCTCCCCCTCTTTCAGATCGGGCAGCGGAGACTGGATCTCTTCCTCCTCGTCGTCCCGGCCTTCCTCGTAAACGGCCGTAAAGCCGTTAAACTTCACAGAGGAATGGTTGGCGCGGAAGATATAGCCCGCGCTCTCCACGTCGATGGACACGCTGTCGTAGACGGCGGAGGCCATCTGGCAGGCTAGGAAGCGGCTCCAGATGAGCTTATAGAGCTTATACTGCTCGGCGGTCAGGTCCTTGCGGATGCTCTCGGGGTCCAAACGCACGTCGGAGGGCCGGATGGCCTCGTGGGCGTCCTGGGCGCCGGACTTGGTCTTGTAGCGCCGGGGCTTGTCGGGATAGTAGGCCTGGCCGTAGCGGCTCAGGATAAAGCTCCGGGCGGAGGCAATAGCCTCCTCCGAGAGGCGCAGAGAGTCCGTTCTCATGTAGGTGATCAGACCCACAGTGCCCTCGCCGGTAATATCCACGCCTTCATAGAGCTGCTGGGCAATGGACATGGTGCGGCGGGGAGGCATCCCCAGCTTACGGGACGCCTCCTGCTGAAGGGTGGAGGTGATAAAGGGCGGCGCGGGGTTGCGGAGCTTATCCTGCCTCTTGACCTGTGATACCGTAAAGTCTTTTCCCTTCACGGCACTCAGGACAGCATCCACCTCGTCACGGCTGTGGAGCTCCAGCTTCTTATCCTTACCGTGGAAGGACGCCTTGAACTTGCCGATGTTGGGGGCGATACGGGAGAAGTCCACGTCAATGGACCAATACTCCTGGCTCTCAAAGGCCCGGATCTCCTCCTCCCGCTCTACCACAAGGCGGGTAGCCACCGACTGCACCCGCCCGGCGGACAAGCCCCGGCGGATCTTTTTCCAGAGAAGCGGAGAAAGCTCATAGCCCACGATGCGGTCCAGAATGCGCCTCGCCTGCTGGGCGTCCACCAGGTTCTGATCAATGGCGCGCGGCTGGGCAATGGACTCGGTGACCACCTTCTTGGTGATCTCGTTGAAAGTCACCCGGTAGGTGCGCTCGTCAGGCAGCTCCAGCAGCTCCTTCAGATGCCAGGAAATGGCCTCTCCCTCGCGGTCAGGGTCGGTGGCAAGAAAGACTCGATCACTCTTCTTGGCGGCCCGCTTCAGGTCGCGGATGATGTCCTCCTTGCCTTGGATGGGTTGATAGTTGGGTGCAAAGCCGCTTTCTACGTCTACGCTGAGCTTGCTCTTGGGCAGGTCGCGAACGTGCCCCATCGAGGCCACCACCTGATAGTTTGGCCCCAGATATTTTCCAATGGTTTTCGCCTTGGCGGGTGACTCCACGATCACCAGATCAGTCTTGCTTGCCATAGCCTGCCTCCCGGTCAACAATAGAATTTCATTTCGTTCATGCCTCTGTATAGATACGCACGGTGGCGGCGAACCGCTTCCCCGCCTCCTCGCTGACAAAGCCCGCCAGCTGGAGCATCACCACCGCCGAGGTACACCGCCGTGTGGGAATCTGAGTGGCGTCGATGATCTCGTCCATCACCAGTTCCTTCTCCCGCAGGGCCAGCAGTACGTCCCGTTGGTCGTCGGTCAGCGCCGGCGTGAGCTTCTTCCAATGAATATAGGGAATTTCTTCTCCCTTGTCAACCCTTTTTTCTACCGCGGCAGACTTTGTCGTCGCCGCAAAGTCTTCGAAAGCGGTCTCCTCCGCCGCTTCCGGGCTGCGGGGCTGGACCCCCGGCGCAATGGCGGGAGTATCGGGCGCCAGCCCCGGCTTCAGCTTGATCCTGTTAGGATACATGGCTTGATATTCCTGCAAAATATCACTGGCGGAGGTCACCAACATGGCCTCGCCCCGGCGAATGAGAAGATTTGGCGTATAGCTCATAGGGGCATCCACTGGACCCGGCACGGCAAACACGTCCCGGTTCTGGTCCAGCGCCGCCCGGGCGGTAATCTGTGTGCCTGAGGGATAACCGCCCTCTACCACCACGACGCCCAGAGACAGTCCGCTGATGATCCGGTTGCGCGCCGGAAAGTTCCCCCTTCTGGCCTCCGTTCCCGGAGGATACTCGCTGATCAGCAGACCCGCCGCGGCCACATCCTGATAGAGAAAGCGGTTCTCCCGGGGATAGATCACGTCCAGGCCACAGCCCAGCACTGCGCATACGGTCCCACCACCACGCAGGGCGCCCCGCAGCCCCTCGCTGTCCAGGCCCCGGGCCAGACCGGACACCACCACCGCCCCTTGGGCGGCCAGATCGTAGCCCAGCCGCTGGGCCTGGGCAATGCCGTAGGCGGTGGGCTCTCTGGCGCCGATCACGCCGATGGCCACCTGGTCGTCAAAGGAAATGTCCCTCCCTTGCAGATAGAGTACCGCGGGAGGGTCATAGATATTCCGCAAACGCTCTGGATATCCGGCGTCTCCAAAGGTGAGGATGCGGTGGCCAAGCCTGTCGCATTCGGCCAGGATCCGCTCCGGCTCCCCCATGGATCTGTCCAGGAGGGCCCCCTTGCTCACTCCGGTCAGACCGGGGACCAGGTCATATTCCGCCGGGTCGGCAAAATAGGCGGCCTCAGGCGTGCCGAAGTGGTCCAGCAGGCCCAGCACGCCCACGTTAGACAGTCCCTTCCGGGTGGTCAGCCAAAGCCAGTACTTCAAGCTCGCCATTCCTCGGCCCCTCCTTCTCTTTCTTCTTTCGGTCAGCCCCGCCCCAGCTCCCAGAGCATCACCGTCGCCGCGGCTGCCGCGTTCAGCGACTCGCACCGCTCCCGCATGGGGATCATTACCCGCCGTCCGCAGGCCGCCAGGACCTCCTCCGAAATGCCGTGGCCCTCGTTGCCGATGACGGGCAGGCAGCCCTTTAGGTCAAAGATCCCCAGCGTCTGGCAATCCTTCCCTAAGGCGGCGGCGCACAGGGTCATGCCGCTCTCCGCCGCAAATTCCTTCAGCTGGTCCAGAGAGACCTCCCACGCCGGAAGACGAAAACACGCCCCCATGGTGGAACGCACCGTTTTGGGGTGAAAGGAATCCGCGCAGTGGTTCAGCAAAAAGAGCCCGTCCGCCCCGAGAGCGTCGGCGGTGCGCCAGATGGTCCCCACGTTGCCCGGGTCCTGAAGGCCGTCCAAAGCCAGATACCGCCCCTTCTCCGGTGCGGGCAGGGACCATTCTCGCCGCTCCACGGTGAACAGCACCCCCTGGGGCGTCTCCATAGGCGACAGATAGGCCATCAGCTCCGATGGGACCTCGATATGCTCCACCCCCTCCGGAACGGTCAGACCGGCTCCAAAGGAGCTTTTCGCGATGGTGACGACCCGCTTGACGGGCACGCCCCACCGCACGGCCTCCTGCCACAGCTTCTCGCCGTCCGCCAGGTATTCCCCGGTCTCCCGGCGATAGCCGCCGCTTTTGGCCAGCTTGCGCAAATGGGCGCACAGGGGATTTTGACGGCTCGTGACCAGCTTTTTCTCCATCACAGCTTCTGGATGGCATTGATGTTCTTATCCAGTCCCAACACCACGATCACATCCTGCTCCGCCAGCGTCGCGTCGCCGCCGGGAGCAATGACGAACTTCTGCTTCTCCCCCCGCCGCAGAGCAATCACGTTGACGCCGTAGGCATTGCGCACGTCGATCTCCCGGATGGTCTTGCCCACCCACATGGCGGGCACGGGCACCTCCACGATGCTGGCCTCGTCGGACAGCTCGATGAAGTTGAGCACATGGGAGCTGGACAGGGCGTGTGCCAGCTTGTTGCCCATCTCGTGCTCGGGGAACACCACCCGGTCCGCACCGATCTTCTCCAACACTTTACGGTGCGTATGGCTGGCGGCCTTGCAGACGACCTTATTGACCCCAAGCTCCTTTAAATTAAGGGTGATCAAAGCACTGTTGCCGATATCACCGCCCACTGCCACCACAGCACAGTCAAAGTTTCGGACGGCCAAAGCGCGCAGGACCTCCGGGTCCCGGGCGTCGGCGGTGACGGCGTGGGTCACATGAGGCGCCGCCGCCTGGACCAGGTCCTCGTGGACATCCATGGCCAGCACCTCGTTGCCCAAAACGCACAGCTCAGTGGCCACGGCGGCCCCAAAGCGGCCTAAGCCGATCACAAGAAAGGTCTTCATCTTTACATTGCCTCCTTAGCCGATCATCACGTCGGTGACCGGGTACTTGATCTTGGTCTCCCGCGCCACAGCGCGCGGGCTGGAAAAGGCGATAGAGCAGGATAAGATGCCCACCCGCCCCAGATACATCAAGAGAATGAGAAACACCCGGCAGGGAATGGACAGCATGGGGGTGATGCCCACCGTCAGCCCTACCGTCCCCAGAGCGGAGGCCACCTCAAAGCCCGCATCCATAAAAGGAATTGCGTCAAAGAGGGAGAGAAACATCGAGCCGATCAGGAAAAAGAGCAGAGCTGTCAGCATCAGCGTTGTAGCGCTGGTCTGCTGTCGGCGGTCAATGGAGCGCCCGCCGATGGTCACCGTGCTCCGCCCCCGGAACCCCGCCAGCACGCTGAGCCCCAGCACCGCCACGGTGACCGTCTTGATGCCGCCCGCCGTGGAGCCGGAGGAACCGCCGATGAGCATGAGGATGCACCCCAGAGCCTGGGAGGTGTCCCGCAGCCCTCCCTGGTCAATGGCGGAAAAGCCCGCCGTGCGGAAGGTGACAGATTGGAATAGGGCGTTCATAAGCTTGCCGCCCACCGACATCTCGCCCAGCGTCTCCGGGTTGTGCCACTCCACCGCGGCCAGGATGGCCCAGCCGATCAGGAGCAGCGCCGCCGTCATCACCAGGACCAGCTTGGTGTAAAGGGTGAGCTTCCTCCACCGACGGTTCTGGGCAATGTCGCTCCACACGAAAAAGCCCAGGCCGCCGATGACGATCAGTGCCATCACGGCAAACAGCACCACCGGGTCGTTTTGGAAGGGGACCAGGCTTTGATAGGGCTTGTCCAACCCCAGGATGTCAAACCCCGCGTTGCAGAAAGCGGATACGGCGTGGAACACCCCCATCCAAACGCCCTGTCCCCAGCCGTAGGCAGGGATAAAGCGGGTCATCAGGAGCAGTGCCCCCATCCCCTCGAAGCACAGGGTCCACTTGAGGGTGAAGCGCACCAGCCGGACGACTCCGCTCATGTTGTTGAGGTTCAGGCTGGACACCATGATGAGCCGCTCGGAAAGTCCGATTTTCCGCCGCACCACCAGGGAGAAGAGGGTCATCACCGTGATAAAACCCAGGCCGCCCAGCTGGATCATGGCCAGAATGACCACCTGACCAAAGAAGGACCACTGGGTGGCCGTATCCGCCACCACCAAACCGGTGACACAGGTGGAGGATGTGGCGGTGAAAAGACTGGTCAGCACGTTGGCGGACTGTCCGTCCCGGGAGGCCAGAGGCAGCGTCAGAAGCAGCGTTCCCAGGGCGATGATGACCGCAAAGGACCCGGCCACGATGCGGGTCGGGTTCAGCGCCCGGCGCTTAAGCAGATGAAATTTTCTCCGCACAGCTCTCCCCTCCCATCCATTTTCAGCCAATGAGCGAGGCCCAGTATACCACACACACCAGGGTTTTTCAAGTAATTTCTTTTTATAATGGTAGACAAAACCGCCCCTCTCAGATATACTAGCCTTACGTTACCCTTGTTCCGGCAACCATAAGAGAGACATGAGAAACATGTTATGCACTGGATCACCAAGGCTATTGAAGCCGCCTATACCTTCATCTGGGACCTGGGCGACGTGGGCGTGGGCCTGATGACCGTGTTTAACATTATCGTCATCCTCCCCATGTCCAAGGAAGCCCTGGCGTCCTTAAAGGATTACGAGGGACAGATGAAGGCGCGCAAATAAAGTAGGGGCGCACCTATGTGTGCGCCCGAAAACGCGGGGTATTGGCCGACGGGCGGACACATAGGTCCGCCCCTATACGCTCCTTCCTGGTTTGTGTAGGGACCGCCGGTCTCGCCTGTCGGCTCGGTCGTGCGATGGGACGCGTGCCACCGGCACGCATCGCCCCCGGCGGTCCGCAAAAAAGGGCCTCGGCGTAAGCCGAGGCCCTTCCTTATGTGCGGATCGTTTGGTTATTTCAGCAGGGCGATAAACCGGTCGAGCATCACAGCCACCTCCGCGCGGGTGACTTCCGCTGTGGGATCGAGGGTAT
>CAJTUE010000015.1 GCA_910579775.1 uncultured Oscillospiraceae bacterium
GACCAGCCGTTTGATCCCGTTGCGCTTGCAGATGTCGGTCACGAGATCCAGCAGCGCGGCGTATGCCTTGGCAGAGACAGGCCAGTCCGGGGCGCCTCCGTTGTTGGCGACCTCAATGGTGACGGCCCTCTGGTCGTTGGCGCCGGACGAGGTGCACCATGAGCGGTTTGCCTCGTCCACATATCTCGCCGTTTTTCTCACCTCCGTCCTCGGGGTCGTTCTGTGTTGATATAAAAAGAAAAATGCACAGCGGACTCGGTTGAGTCTCTGTGCATTTAATAATAATGGATGCGCTTTTGTTGAAAATGTATCTTTCCTCTTGCTTTTTTGGGCCGGATGTGGTAAATTTGCATTTATGGAGAATTGCTGAAAAGAGCAGTGAAACCGCCAAGAATTTAGCAAATATGACAAGGAGGACTATCGGTATGGAAAAAAGGTCAAAAGGTACGCTCAAACGTACGTTAGCGCTGGTTTTAACGTGCGTTATGGTGCTGTCCCTGCTTCCGGGCACGGCGTTTGCCGCCCGGTCGGACACGCGGGACATGCCCGTGGCGGAGACCCCTGCGGAAAACGCCGCGGCGGCTGAGACCGCCGAGCTCCCGACCAAGCCCTTTGAGGCGGTTGCCGATTTGGCGACGGGCGAGCGTACTTACTACGTCAGCCTCAGCGGCAGGGGCGGCAACAGCGGCCTCTCGGAGGATGCACCTCTGCCTGGGCTGGACGCGGTGCCCTGGGCTGATCTGCAGGCCGGGGACAGCGTTCTGCTGAAAAAGGGCGACAAGTTCCCTGGATCCATCCGCCTGGTGGACGTCCACGGCACGGCTGATGCCCCCATCACCATCGGCGCTTATGGTGACGGCGCCGCCGCTCCTGTGATTGAGGCCCGCGGTCAGGGCATCTGGCTCCAGGAGACTGGGAGTACCAACAGCACAGGCGCTTACGCCTCTTCCGGCGTACTGCTCTACGGCTGCTCCTACGTCACCGTCAGCGGCCTGGATATCGTCAACCGGCCCGACGAGCTGAAGGCCACTTGGGAAACCGTCATATCCGGCAAGTCGAACTGCGACTCCATCGCCTACTCCGGCGTGGCAGTGGCGGCGGACGGCTCTGCCGCCGCTGAGGGCATTGTCCTTAGAAACATCACTGTTCATGGGAACAGTGATGTAAGCGCTGTGATCACCGAAACTTCCTCTACGGTGACCCAGGACAGCGTGACCGTGGGTACTGCGGCTTCCGTTCGCACATATACCCCTGCAAACGGTACTTACTATGTCAGTTCTCTGAACGGCAGCGACAGCAATGATGGTACCAGCCAGACTACCGCGTTCTACAGCCTCCATAAGATCAACGAGCTGGATCTCCAGCCCGGGGCGAAGGTCTATCTGGAGCGCGGCTCCGTCTTTGAGAACCAGTACCTCCACATTGAGGGCGGCGGCGCGGAGAACACCCCCGTCATCATTGACGCCTACGGCGATAACAGCGCCGCTAAGCCCCTCATCAATACCAACGGCAACGGCGTGTGGTACCAGAATATGGGCAAGAATCTGGACAACGGCAACCACGTCCGTTACGGTTACGTGTCCTCCTGTATCAACCTCTACGATGTGCCATACATCGAGATCAAGAACCTTGCCATGACCAACGGCGGGGAATATGGCAAGACCGTGACCAACTTTGACTCCACCCAGATCACCATGCCTGAAGGCCAAGAGGACGGCGGCACCGTTCCTGGAGAGACCGGATACAACTCCACCAACGGGAACACCATCGGCTGCTACCAGTGGGGCGGCAAGATGAGCCGCACCGGCGTGTCCGGCGTGGCCCAAAACGCGGGCACCGTCCACCATGTCTATCTCCAGAACCTGGACATCGAAGAAATTTACGGCAACGTCTACATCAAGCACATGAACAACGGCGGCATCTACTTCACCGTTTCCCTGCCGGCAAATGAGAGCAGCACCGGCATTTCCAGGTTTGACGACCTGCGCATTGAGGGCTGCTATCTCCGCCGGGTCAGCCGCTGGGGCATTGCGGCGGCGTATACAGCCTATTGGAACCAGATGAATGCCATGGCGATTTCGGATCAGGCGTGCCAAACCTACGGCTCTACCAAGGTTTACATCGGCCACAACTACCTGGAAGAGGTGGGCGGCGACCCCATCACCACCATGTACGACTACGAGCCGCTCATTGAATACAATGTGGCTCTCCGGGGCGCCCGGGAGATCCAAGCCTCTTTTTACATGAATGGCACCGCGCCCAACAACAACAAAGGCAATGTGGCGGCCGGCATCTGGCCCTGGAAGTGCAAGACCGCCCTGTTCGAGCACAACGAGTGCTACGACATGATGCACGGCGGCAACGGCAACAACGACGCCCAGGCCTGGGACGCCGACTACGGCGACAGCACCATCTACCAGTACAACTACAGCTCCGGCAACACCGGCGGCTGCGTGATGTACTGTAACTGGAACGCGTACAATACGGTGTTCCGCTACAACATCAGCTATAAGGACGGCAAGGTGGGCGGCCCGGGCAACAACATTGGCCCGCTGGATTTCGCTACCGCCATCAATGGCCAGATGTACAACAACACCTTCCTGTTCATCCAGGATTCCCCCGCCTACCACCGTAACAACGGCGGTAACGGCGCGTACATTGAGAACAATATCTTCTACAATACCGGCAATACCGCCTATGAACCCAACTGGACAGCCAGCAGCAACCTCTACTACAAAAACAACATTTATTCCGGTTTCAGCAGCACTGGCAATGACTCCTACCCCATCGAGCTGACTGCCGAGGAGCGCGCCAGCTTCTTCGCCAAGGATATCGGCACCGCCCCCATTGCTCCTAAGTCTACCGATAAAACGGGGACCGGCGATGTGGACGGCATTCGGAACTGGACCTATGATTGGGACAGCGATTACGACATGTTCAAGCTGGGTACGGGCGCAACGAAGGCCAAGAATGCCAGTGTGCCCATTGGCAACAAGGGCCTGATCGAGGACGCCAGCTTTGGCGTGCCCCGCGTGCCCAACAACAAAGATTTCTACGGCAATGCGCTGGATGCCTTCCACGATATCGGCGCCCATGATACCCGGACGGCCGATCCCGAGGGTGTGACGGTGTCCGCCGTGGACCACGAGAGCGCCACCGTGCAGTGGAGCGCGGTTGCAGGCGCTGTGAGCTACAAGGTCGCGCTGGACGGCGGGGAGCCGGTCGATGCGGAGACCCTGTCGTCCCACATCTTCTTGGACCTGTTCCCCATGGCGGAATACACCGTGAGCGTGACCGCCTATGACGAGTCCGGAAATGCAGTGGGTGCGGCGCGGACGGCGGAGTTTACCACCACCCGGCCGGCGGCCCCGGAGAATCCTGATGCCATCCAGCCCGTCGCGGTCAAGGCGGGAAGCGAGCAGTCTTCGGAAGGAAAGGGTAACGCCATTGACGGCAACCCCAACACGATTTGGCACACCGCTTGGAACGGCTCGCAGGCGGAAGACAGATGGATCGCCGTTGATTTGGGGCGGGTACAGTCTATCCAGAACTTCCAGTATCTTCCCCGCCCGGCTGTCGGAACTGGTGGAACGAACGGGCTCATCACCCAGTATGAGATCTATCTTTCCTCATCCGACTCGGATTGGACCAACCCCGGCGCCGCCGGCAGCTGGACCAAGGCCAAGGAGGGCGCATGGAGTTGGGATGCAGGCAGAGACTGGGTAACGGTCGCGTTTGATGCCAACACCACCGCGCGGTATGTCAAGCTGAAGTGTGTGACGGGCGTGGGTAACCATGCCTCCGCGGCCGAGATTGCGGTCAACGGCGTTCCCTGCGAGAGTATCGCGCTGGCAAACGCCTCCGTGGCGCTGAATAAGACCTTGACCCTTCCGGTCACGACCACCCCCGCGGGCGCTGCGGTCACCGGCATCGTTTGGACCTCCAGCGACCGGAAGGTCGCCACCGTGGACACCAACGGCGTGGTCACCGGCCTGAGCGTGGGTGAGACTACCATCACGGCGCACCTGGGTGATAAGACGGCGGCGTGCACCGTTACGGTCACCCCGCGGGAGCTGAGCGACGCACACGAGCTGGTCTCCAGCCTCTTTGAGATCCGGGATACCGACAAGCTTCAGGTGCCCTATACCGCGAATGATCCCACCACTGTGGCGGAGCTGAAGGCGGGCCTGACCGTGTCCGAGGCCGCGACGGTGAAGGTGCTCGACAACAGCGGGACCGAGCAGACGGACGCCGTGAATGTCGCCGCCGGCATGACCGTGAGCATCGTTGCGGAGAACGGCACGAGCCACACGGACTACACCGTGGTGCAGAAGAACGTATACAACAGCTACGAGGACTGGCAGGGCGGCGTCCAAGGTAATGTGTGGTTCAGCCAGTACGAAGGAGCGGAAGCGGGAACCTTCTTGAACCACACAGCATGGAACAACGGCGGCTGGTGGGACGGCGCGGCTCCTAACTACATGTCAGTGGAGCGTAACCAAGCCTGCGGTTCGATCACCGGCGAAAAAGGCAGCGGCTTTACCTTCCGCGCCCCGGTAGAAGGTATTGTAACGCTCCAGCTCAACTACTATGATGGAACTAGCTTAAGCGCACCGACCGGAGAAAACCAGGTAAGAAAGCGTCAGGCATCAAGTAACGGCTTAACGCACCATATTCGTATTTACCTGAACGGAGTGGAATTAGAGGATCAAGTGATCAATGTTCCTCAGACGGTCACCCCGGTCGATGTGACCCCCATGCAGATCTCCTTAAAGCAGGGTGACCTCCTGAACGTTGTTGCCAAGAACGGAGGGAACTTTGCAAGTAACAGCGGGAACAACAGCATTTTCTTCAATCCGAAGATCACCTATGAAAATACGGCCTACGTCCCCGCACCGGAAGAGATCACGCTGGACGAGAGCGTTGTCACCCTTTACACCAACGAGGGGCTGACGAACACTGCCCAGCTGGCGGCTACAGTTCTTCCCGCGGAAGCGGCGCAGGCGGTCACCTGGACCACCGGCGATGAGGCCGTGGCTACTGTGGACAGCAACGGTCTCGTTACCGCCGTGGGCAACGGCGACACCTTTATCCGCGCCACCAGCAACAGCGGTCTGGACAACCCCAGCGTGAACGTCACCTGTCAGATCCATGTTCTCACGAAGATCGAAGGGATCACGATCAAAGAGGGCAACACGACGATTGGCGCCGCGCCGATCAAGCTTTATACCAACGAGGGTGACGATACGCTACCCCACACCGTGACCTTGACGGCGGAAACTACGCCCGCGAACGTCTCTCACCCGAACCTGAACTGGACCCGCCCGGAGGGTCCCCAGGCGAAGATCGAAGTGGTGAGAGAAGGGAACGGTGCAAGCGCTGTTTTGACCGCCACCACCAATGAACAGAACGTAGGGGCGGTCACTGTAGAGGTTGCTTCTGCAGAGCATCCTGATGTGAAGACTACCTTTACGGTTCACGTTGTCCGCAAGCTGCAAAACCCGGTGACCATCACCGGCAACGCCAAGGTGGGCGAGACCCTGACGGCCAACCTGAACCAGCTGTCTATGACCGACGCGGGCAAAAACGCCCTGACCATTCAGTGGAAGCGGGACGGCGTGGACATCCCCGATGCCACCGGCAAGTCCTATGCGCTGACGGAGGCGGACTACAACACCACCATTTCCGTAGATGTGACCGCGGACCCGAATACCTTCTACGAGGGCACCCAGAGCGCCTCCATTACGGGCAAGGTCGCCATGCAGGACGGCCCCGCCGCCCCCGAGGGGTTGAATGCGGTGCAGTGCGTCAATGGCGACGACGGAAAGATTACCGGGCTGGACAGCACAAAGGCTTATGAGTACTCCGCGGACGGTACGGCTTGGACGCCGGTCGCTGCCGGGGCCACCGAGATCACGGGGCTGGCTGCCGGTACCTATCAGGTGCGCTTTGCCGCCACCGATACCCAGGCGGCTGGCGCGGCGGTGACCAAGACGATCCTGGCCGCCAGCGCCGCGGGCTATGATATCACCTTCGATGTTACCGAGGGCGGCGCGCTCGACGTGAGCAAGAACCCGGCGGAAGAGAACGACCAGATCACAATTACCGTTACCCCCGAGGCGGGCTATCAGCTGGTAGCGGACTCCCTGACGGTCACCCACACGGGCGATGCGGCCCAGACCGTGACGGTGACGGACAATACCTTCACCATGCCCGCCGCCAACGTGACCATTCACGCTGAATTTGAAAAGCAGAAATTCCAGATCACCCATGAGCTGGAAAACATTGATTGTGAAGTGACAGGAGAGCACACTCATGAGGTGGCCTACGGCGATAAGCCTGTGATCCACCTGACCGCCAAAGAGGGCTATACCATGCCCAGTAGCGTCGCCGTGATCAAGACCGGGTCTCAACCGGAGGAAGCGTTTGCGGCGTATACTTACAGCCACACCGTGGCGGCTCCCGAAGAGGCCACCATTACCTTTGACCAGGGCGTCACCGGGAATTTGACCATCAAGGGCGCAGGCGTTATCAAGACCTTTGCGGTGAACTACTCCTTGAAAAACAACCTGAGCACCACATCCTCCCGCAGCGCGAATTATAAAGCAGAGTACACCGGAACGCTGGTGGCGGCGGATGGTTACGCTCTGCCGGAGAGCATTGTGGTCACCATGAACGGCACCTTGATCGGCGAAGCAAACTACACCTATGACCGCCAGACCGGAACGATCACCATCCCGGAGGGTAAGATCACAGGCAATATCGTTATCACTGCCGTCGGAGTCGATGTCAGAGTTGAGGTCGTGTCCGTGACCGGCGTGAAGATGGACCGGACCAGCGCAAGTGTCGCGCAGAACGGCACATTGAAGCTGACCTGCACCATTACCCCCGCGGACGCCACTAACAAAGAAGTGGTTTGGAGCACCGGCGATCCTTCGATCGTTACCGTCGATGAGGATGGTACCGTGCATGGCGTTTCTGAGGGCTCCACGACCATCACGGTCATGACCCTGGACGGCCGCCTCACCGATTCCTGTGTTGTCACGGTCACCAAGAGGAGCGGTGGAGCTTCGACCGGTAGCGGTTCTGGCGGCGTCACCAACAAGACCGAGACCCGCGAGGACGGCAGCAAAGTGACTACGGTGACCAAGCC
>CAJTUE010000016.1 GCA_910579775.1 uncultured Oscillospiraceae bacterium
TGGGCCTTATACTGCTGATACGTGGGGTCCTTCTCCGGGTCATAGGAGAAGGGCTGGCGGTTTTGGAGCTGGAAAGCAAAACCACCGAGCGGCATCCCTAAGGATGTTCACTCGGTGGCTTTGTTGCTTTTGAGCTGGTCTGGCTATTTAGGGCACTACGTCGGGCATTTCCTTGCCGGTGGCAAGACACTCCTTGATAAACCCGACAAATTGATCATATGTCATGGCATTGCAATTTAATTCATCGTATCCATCTGGTTCCGCACCGTAGTGCTCTGCGGCATATTGCGCATATAGGGTTTCAAGCTCTTTTGTAAATTCACCAGTCCACATGATTACACCAATCCTTTCATTGCTATTATAGCATTTTCGTAAAAATTGGGAAAGAGGTTTTGCAGAATTTTTAACGCGTCGATTTGATTTTCAAACTGCATTCTGCCGAACTGCGCCCAAGCTTCTACCTCTAGCGTGCCAGGTTTTGCCCAGTATGTTACACTATGTCCATACCCGTAATGTATCTTGCCGCCGGAAAGTCCGTTCAGTATGTCGGCGATTCCCCTGTGCCTCTCACCTATTAGAGGTTCTCCTGCTTTTGAGGTGCGGCTAAACATTTCCGGGAACTTTTGCACAAGATACCCTTTAATATCAAAACCGCTTTTTAGATTCAATACCGTGTAGTCTTTCATCAGGCTCTCTGTAAAACCTTTGCTAATTTGGGATTTTCTATCCAACTGGTGGAACAATTCATGGGCAACTGTAGAGGGAGATGCCTGTTTGCTGATGTATACGATGTTTTTGAAGGGACCGCCAGCATAGTAAGACCGCAGTCCATCTCCAAAAATGTAGTCTGTCTTTAGGTAGATGTCTTGCAGGGCCTTTTGGGCTTCGGGGGTGGCGCGTTCAAGCTCGCTGCAAAACGATTGCTGTATTTCTTTAGGGAGTCTGGCAAAGCCTACAACTTTTTCTCGCTGTGTGACGCTCTTGATCGTTCGCCTCACAGCGTCGCCTATGTCGCTTTCGCTGTCGGCTTCGCCTGAGATGTCTGTTTCTCCCGCAGCCGCCTCCCCGCCCTGTCCGCGGGCGATCTCATCCAGCATGGCCTTGATATCCTCATCGGAGAGGGCGGTCAAGGAATCGCCGGGGTCTTGGGTCATTTCCCGGGCCAGGCGGGAGAGAATTTCCTGGGTGCTTTGTTGGACAGGGCGCGGGGGGATCTCGCTGATTAGCGGCCCGAGATCGCCGCTTCGCATGGATTCCTGAACCATCTCCACCGCCAGTTGGCGGAGGAGCTCTTGTCCGGAAGGAGTGTCGGCGGCGTCTGAGTTGACAGCAACGGGAGGTTGGGGTATAATGCTTATAAGATCAACAGGACTTTCTGCGTCTTGGACGTGGTTGCCGGGGGAGCTATCGCTCGTTGTGCGGCTAGATGTCGCCACATCGGTATCAGGGGTTCTGTTGATCGTTTTTTTATACTTTTTTAAAAAGCTAGGTTTACTGTTTTCTCCAACAACCATCATTTGTTTTGAGCTTAGTCCACCTTCGTCTAAGACCTCTTCAACATAAAATGTTCGGGTGCCGTCTTTTTTCTCGTAAACAATAGTTTGATGTCCGTCCTTAGTATCATAACCGAGGTAAATCGTATCACAATTTTCGATTACATCCTGAACATTTGCCAGCATATCAACTGTTACCTTATATTTGTCAGACGACTTATCTCCATGACTCTTGTTGATATGACGAATGTCATTATCCTTTAGAACGTGGGAAAACCCTGTAATATCTATGCCGAACTGTTGTTTGACAACTTTGACCAACGTGGGATCTACATCAGATACCTTGATGTATTGAAGTGTGTTTTTTCCTTGAAGTGCATTTCTAATGAAAGTGGTTAATTGCGTAACCGTAGCGGGGACAAGCCTTCTGATCTTCCCTTTGTCGGAGGTAGCAACATTTTCTGTAATTTGAACAGTGAGACGCGGGTCCATATCCCCGTTTTTCGGCCCCTTCACCTTGAGGTTTGTCATGACATCATTGTAAAGGGTCCCTAGGGTCATGTCGTTCACCGTGCCTCGGCTGTCCAGTTGTGTCTTTGCCTCCAGGGCCGATTTGTAGGCGTCCGAGCCCTTTTCCTCTTTTATGCCCAGGTCAATCAGAAGTCGGGTTACAGAGAGGGTATCGCCCTCCCATTTCCCACGCAGATTTTTGCCCAGCTTGTCCAGTCTGAGATCCGTGCCAACGATATTGGGCCCCTCCAGCACGCCCACGGACAACGCGGCGAGAAGCGCGGCATACGCTGCGTCCTCGGTGAAAAGCTTAAACTCGTTGTTCTCTCCCAGCGCCAGGTTTCGAAAGACGGGCGTTAGAATCTCCTGAAGGTATTCCTCCGTCATTTCCCCCGCCGCCGCCACGGCATATTTCGCGGGAATGCGCAGCGCCGCGCGCTGAATGTTGTTCAGGGCGCTTTGCACCGCCTCGGAGTTGGGCAGTTTTCCGCCCAGGCTGGAAATGCCGCTCAAGGCATATTGTAGCCCAGCCTCGCTGGCCCCGGCTAAAATGCCGTAGGCTCTGGCCTCCCCCTTGCTGTAGCCCTGGGCCAGGGCTTCGCCGTAGGCATTGCCGCCGGCGGAAAGGAATGTCACGCCCGCTGCCGCTGCGGGGCCGCCCACGACGCCCGCCCCGATGGAGGGCGCCATGTTTCCGGTCGTGACTGCAAGATCAAAGCCGATCTGTCCCAGGCTACTGCCCAGAATCTTGGGTCCCGCACCGTCCAGGTCTTCCCGGACATATCCCGCGCCGTATTGCAATTCGCTGGCAGGAATAGGCGTGTCGGAGAAATTCTGCGCGATCCCGGTGACCGCCCGGTCAAAGCCGGACGCAAGGCCGTAGCCCACTGTAGCCACCGGGCGAAGAGGACCGGAGTTTTTCACGAGGTCTGCCTGTTCGCGCCCTCTGCGCGCCTTCATGGGGTCCATCATGAACGACAGATACTCAAAGGCGTGGCTTGTTCCGCGTTCTGCGTCCTTTGCCAAAAGGTAGTTATAGATCCGGGCTTCCTCGTCGGTTAGCTTGTCATAGATGGACTTGGTCGGGCTGGATTCCTGTGTTTTCGGGAACAGCTTCTCCATTACCTCTAAACCGATAACCGCCCCGTCTCCGGACCGTTTGACGGGCATTACGGCGTTGTTTTTCATCCCCCCGCCCCGGGCGGCATACACCTGAAAGTCATCCCGGGTGGGAAGCAGGGAATACTGCACCAACTTTGCGGACTCGATGTCCTGATTCAGCGCCGCAAGCTCGTCGTCGATCTTTTTTCTTGTCTCCCATGCGGCGTTGGAATCCGCTAGATATGCTTCATTTGCCGCCCCAGCGCTTTCATAGACGCCATCCCAATAGGTGTATTTAGGGTCCGCATCCACGGCGGCCTGCGCCGTCTTTGCATCCTTGGCGGCGGCTTTCAGCTCCGCCGCTCTCTTCTCCGCCGCGCCGATATCCAACTGCGCCAGGCGCTGGGTTTTCGCGGCCTGCTTTTGCGCAGCCATCGCTTTTTGATACCCCATCGCCATGTCAAACGCTTGGTGTTCCGACTCGGTCTTTTGAACCGTGGGCTTCGGCGTGAAGGTTTGTGCCTTTTGGGGCATTACCGGGGCCGCGCTCTGTTCCCGTTCCTGCTTTGCCTGCAGTCCCGCGGCGTAGGGAGTGGGCGGGGTGTAGGTCCCGCCCGTCAGATAGGGCGGGAGGGGAGACCGGGGGGCGGAGTTGGCCTCGCTATTCCCCTGCCCGCCGGACAACGCCGTCTGCGGACTCCCCAACTTCACCAGCCTCGTGGCGTTTATAAATCGTTCTCTTGAAGTGGCGGGGGGCTCAACAAGACTTTGGCCGGTTCGGCCCGCCTTTACGAGCTTGGTGGCGTTCATGAAGCGCTCTCTTGCCGTAGACATCTATCATCACTCCAATTCGTAGCCGTATTGTTCAAACAGCTTTTCCAGCTCGTTAAATGCATCGTCGGAAAGAACGCTCTCGTTTTTTTTGATCAAGGCCACCGCCGTGGCCTGGCTTCCGTTACGCAGCATATTGGTGACCTGACCCTTGAAGCTACTATAGGTGGAAGGGGTCATTTCTTCTTTGGGCTCTCTCGGTTTAGGCGGCGTTGGTGTATCCTCGGTTCTCCTGTAGGCATCTTTGCCATAATTGGCGATCTGCTTACGGGTGAGGTCGATGCCCAGCTGTTTGGAGATCAGATCCAGGTCCGCGTCACGCTTGGCGTAGTCCCGGTCCTCGCTCCACAGCGCCCCCAGGGCGGCGGCGTCCTCGGGGGACAGGCCCAAAAAGCCGTAGCCGGAGTAGTTGCCGCCGGAGGCCAGAAGGTCGGCCAGGGCCTTGTCCCGGGCCTCCTGGTCCTGCCGCTCCTTATAGGCCCACTCACGGCCCACATCGGCCCGCTTGTCGGCGTACTCCTGCTCATACCGCTGGTCTGACAACGCGTCCCGGCCGCGGTTATAGAGGG
>CAJTUE010000017.1 GCA_910579775.1 uncultured Oscillospiraceae bacterium
TAATACCATTGTTAAACGTTTCAATGTAATAGGCAAAGTCACCGTCACCCCGGCCCCGCTGACCGTCACCGGCGCAGCGGCGAAGGATAGGACATATGACGGAACCAATTCGGTGCAGATCACTGGCGTGACTCTGGACGGAGTTTTGAACAGCGACAATGTATCCGTTGACCTCACCGGACTGACCGGAACGCTGAGCGGCTCCGACGCAGAGACGTATACCAGCGTTACCCTGCCCCGGCTGACCCTCACCGGCGGGGCGGCGTCCAACTACACCCTGCCCCAGTCCATGGGCGCGGTCCCGGCCAGCGTGACCATCAGCAAGGCCACCTTGACCGCCACCGGCGCGACAGTGGCATCCAAGACCTACGATGGCAATACTGCCGCTTCTGTGTCCAGCGTGACCTTTACCGGGCTGGTGCCCGGCGAGGCGCTGGCCCTCGGCCAGGACTACACCGCCTTTGGCAACTATGATGACCCGAATGCTGGGGAGAATAAGTCTGCTACCATCCTCGTAGAGCTAAAAAGCAGCGCCAAGGCGAACAATTACACGCTGCCCAAGGATTCCTCAGTGAATGCCACCGGCACGATTACCAAGGCCAGCAGCTCCATCACTACCGCTCCCTCCGCCACCGGGATCACCTACGGGCAGGCGTTGAGCGACAGCACCCTGACGGGCGGCACAGGCAGCGTTCCGGGAGCGTTCGCCTGGACAGACAGCACCGCCAAGCCCAACGCCGGGACAGCGCAATTTGAAGTGACGTTCACTCCGACAGACACGAATTACAACAGCACCACCACCAATGTGTCCGTGACCGTTGCCAAGGCTACACCCACCCTTACCGCGCCCACGGCCACGGCCATCCAGTACGGCCAGAAGCTGACCGACAGCGCCTTAACGGGCGGTACAGCGACAAACCCCAACGGGAGTGCCGCCATTGCCGGAAGCTGGCACTGGGCCAGCGGGAACACACAGCCTACGGCAACCGGGACTTTCCCTGTGTCCTTTGCCCCCAGCGACACCGCAAATTACAATACCCCGGCGAATGTTGATACCAGCGTCACCGTGAACCCCGCCGCGCCGAAGATCTCCCTGACCGTTCCCGCCTATCAGGTTGCGGGGGAAGATGTCATTGTGACCTGTACGGTGGAGAACCCTCACGACGCGACCTTTAAGGAGGGCATCCCTGAGAATATCACGCTGACCTATCAGATCGGGAGCGGAACCCCGCAGACGATTACAAACGGCAAATTCTCCATCCCGGCGGGGACAAAAAAGGACACGGTTATCACCGTCACCGCCAGCACCGACGCTGTAAACGGCAAATACACCGCTGCCACCAAGACAGCCACCGTGACCGTCACCGACAAAATCCCCGTAGAGATCAGCGGTATCAGCGTGACCGGGCGGGTGTATAACGGCCAGCCGGTCAACTATACCGGCACCCCGGTTGTCAAAAAGCTGGACGGCACAGTTGTCACCGACGCGCTGGTTTCCTACACATGGAGCAGCGTCACAGCCCCCGTCAACGCAGGGGACTACTCGCTTGTGGTCGCTGTGGGCGGCGGCAAATACATTGGCAGCACAACGATTCCCGTTGTGATTGAACAGGCGGAAATCAGAGTTACCGCCCCAAGCAAAACGATTTATGTGGGGGAAACTGCCCCCGTATTCTCTGCGGCAGACTGTAACATCACGGGCCTTGTTCAAGGTGAAAACCTGAAAACCCCGCCAACCGTAGCCTATGCCGAAGCCCCGGATACCTCCAAAACCGGCTCTGTGACGGTCACGGCCAGCGGAGCGGAAGTCCCGGAGGGCGGTAATTACAAAGACAGAATCGTCTATGAGAACGGAACCCTGACAATTACCAGTAAACCCCTGCCGCCTGCCAAATATACCATAACAGTACAGGCCGGAACCGGCGGCACAGCTTCCGCTTCCCCATCATCAGCGGAGAAAGGAACAAAAATCACCCTGAACGCCACACCGGACAGCGGCTATCACTTCAAGGAATGGCAAGTCATTTCCGGCGGCGTGACAATCAGTAATAACAGCTTTACCATGCCCGCCGCAAATGTGACTGTCAAAGCGGTATTTGAAAGGAACAGCAACGGCGGCGGAAACTCTGGCGGTTCAGGTGGCGGGGGAGGTTCCTCATCCGGCGGCGGTTCTTCCAGCGGTGACAATGGTTCCTCCGGCGGCGGCTCCACGATTGTAGCGCGTCCCGACGAAACCAAGCCGGACACTCCTACCACCAGCCAGACCAAACCGGCAACACCGGATAAAAACGGGAATGTGGCGGTGGATAACGGCACTGTCCAGTCTGCCATCAACACGGCAAAGAACGACGCCAAAAAGAACGGCAATACCGCAAACGGCGTGGCGGTTGTCATTCCTGTCACGCCAAAAGAAGGACAGAACTCTTTTAACGTAACTATTAACGCCCAAACCCTGAACACCCTCGTCCGCGAAAAGGTGAAGCGGCTGGAAATCAACATTGAGGGCGTGGTTGTTGGAGGAATGGACACAAAACTGCTGAAATGGCTGGATACCCTGTCGGCA
Source organism: uncultured Oscillospiraceae bacterium (assembly GCA_910579775.1). GTDB lineage: Bacteria > Bacillota > Clostridia > Oscillospirales > Oscillospiraceae > MGBC124762. The sequence continues at coordinate 2,564 of CAJTUE010000017.1, forward strand.
AACGGGGACGTTATTTTCCGGGTAAAGAAAACAGACCCGTCCGGTTTATCCAAAGAAGCCAAAGCTGCCATCGGCACAAGGCCGGTCTATGACCTGTCGCTGGTGTATCTCTCCGGCGGGAAAGAAACGCCGATTACCGATTTTGACGGCCACACCATCGCTGTCCGTCTGCCTTATGCTCCGGCAAAGGACGAAAAGACCGGAAATCTCTATGCGGTCTATGTAGATGGCAAGGGCAAGGTGGAATGGCTGACAAAATCCAGCTATGACCCTGACCTGGGTACGGTTGTTTTTGAAACCGGGCATTTCAGCATCTACGGCATCGGCTATAAGAACCCTGTCCCGGTCTTTACAGACATTAAGAACCACTGGGCTGAGGATAACATCATCTTCGTAGCCAGCCGGGGGCTGCTCGCCGGTACTGGAAACAACCAATTCAGCCCCGACACCGGCATGACGCGGGGAATGTTCGTCACCGCCCTGGGGCGGCTGGCAGGCATCGACCCGAACAGCTACAAAACCGGGAAATTTACCGATGTGAAAGCAGACGCCTACTATGCCCCTTATGTGAACTGGGCGGCAGAAAAAGGCATTGTAAACGGCACCTCCGCCACCACCTTTTCCCCGGACACCAATATCACCAGGGAACAGATGGCGGTCATTATGGCAAATTACGCGAAAAAGCTGGGCTATGACCTGCCGGCTGCCCATGAAGCTGTGACCTTTGCGGACAACGCGCAGATCAGCGGCTGGGCGGCAAAGGAAGTCAAAGCCATGCAGCAGGCGGGCATCCTGGCGGGGAAAGGCGGCAACCGTTTTGACCCGAAAGGAACCGCCACCCGCGCCGAAGTCGCTACTGTCCTGCGGCGGTTCGTGGAAATCGTCATTGACCCGCAGACCGCCCAGGGCTGGATGCAGAACCACAGCGGCTCCTGGCAGTATCTGAAAAACGGCAAACCTGCCACCGGCTGGCTGCAAGACGATAAAAAATGGTACTGGCTGGACAGTAACGGCTGGATGTTTACTGGCGGCTGGAAACAGATTGACGGTAAATGGTACTATTTCCATTCGGACGGTTCCATGGCGGTCAATACCACCATTGACGGTTACGCCATCGGCCCGGACGGGGCCAGAAAATAGGACGGGAAAGGAGCGGCATCAGCCTTGGAGATTCCTGAAGCGATACAACCGAATACC
>CAJTUE010000018.1 GCA_910579775.1 uncultured Oscillospiraceae bacterium
GTATAGCAGATGTGATTTCCTTTTACAAGGCAAAATCCTTGTCGTTTCCTACGGCTTGTGGTAGGGTATTCCAGGCAAAGGGACGGTTCTCCTGCCGGATAGGGCTCGACAGTGAAAACCGTCCCTCCGTCTGCCTCCGTCCGAAAAGGAAGGACCTCGGCAATTGCCGAGGTCCTTTTGTCTTAGTCTTTTCTCTTTTTTACGTCGGCCTCAGAGCCCTCGACCACTTCAAAGACTTCGGGCGGGAATAAATAGGACTCGTCAAGCTCGGTCATGATACGGTACCAGCCTTTTTCAATGGACAAAACCTCATAAGCTTTATCCTTCTCAATAGCCGGCGTATCCCGAGCAATATATTTTACCTTCAATCCAACCACTCCTTTACAAAAAAGTCAAATTTGCCAATTCCGTCACATTGCGACCAATGAACTTCTGCACGTCGATCGCCGTCAGGTGTAGATAAAACACCAAACCCTTTTGCGTGTTGCCAGTCTTCAGGTTTACCGCCATAAAGGTCGGCATATTGGGCTGCGCGTCTGTACGTTGTGCGTCTACCCTTACCCGCAAAAACTTCAACATTTTGAATCTTGGTTCCTTCGGCGAAGTGATACACTTCTCCAGTCACAAGGTCCATAACATCGTAGTTAACCGCCTTGGCACCAAGAGACCTGCCTATGCCAATTGTACCACGTTTGGGCTCGTCCGTAAAGGGGGATTCGCCGCCTTCTGTGGGGGTATCCGCTTCCGCCAACGCTGTCTCCCCACCCTGCCCGCGGGCGATCTTATCCAGCATGGCCTTGATATCCTCATCAGAGAGGGAAGCCAGGGGAGTGGTGGGGTCTTGGGTCATTTCCCGGGCCAGGCGGGAGAGAATTTCCTGGGCGCTTTGTTGGACAGGGCGCGAGGAGATCTCCGGGACCAGTCCGTCCGGGCCGAGGTCTTCTGTGCGGGAAGAGGCCATCTCCTCCGCCAGCTTGCGGAGGACCTCCAGGTCGGAGGCTTTTCCTGTGGATGCGGAGGCTTGGAGGTTGACTTCCGGGGGAGTTTGGGGTATAATACCAATGGGCAGTGGGGATTGTGTCCCAGCGTCGCCATCGGCGGCAAGGCTGGTTTGAGTGGCACTTTCCCTGCTGCTCATCTTTATGATGTTACCGCGAGAATCCACAACCTCATGCAAATAGAATCGATTTTTACTAGTTCGTTTTACTACAGCGGCAACAAACACTGTCTCTTTATCCAGCTTTACCGGTGCAGCGAAAACATACCCGTCGTATCCGCGTCCCTTCCAGTTCTCTTGGAAATCAATTTGTCGTCCTTTGCGAATAACTTCCGGGATTGACGGAATCACCATTGCCTTTGCCACTCCCACCCCATGGCTCAGATCATCTTTTACGCTACGGTCATTGATTTCCACCTCCCCAAAACCAGCTCTGTTCACAACACCCTTAATGTAAGAGAACAACGCTCTGGCCTTTTCTGCCATCGTTCTCCCGCCAATGTTCTCAACTGCCGCCGAGGATACCTTCGCTACCGGGGCATCTTTGTCGAGGGTAGAAATATTCTCCCCAAGTTTCTGAATTACAGTATAAGCATCCCTATCAGACGCGCGTTTCTGCGCCCCCTCCGCGGGGGCATTTTTTATATTCACTACAGGTCTTTGAGCCGCGGAGGTATCCGGGGCGCTCTCCAGTCCTGAGTCGATGACCGCCTGGTAAACGCCGTCCATGCTCTTCAATCCCCGGTGGAAATCCCGTCCTACCGCCCGATTTTGGTACATATCAATGGCAACGCTCCCCCCGGCCATGGTGCCGCCGGATATCGCGCCGCCCAAGGCGTCCACACCAATGGCGGCGGCCTGGTCTCTCATGGCGCACCAAAACGCCTGATTTTCGTCCATGCCCTGGGCCCGGTACGCCGCAATGGTCTGCCGCCATTCCGACTGGTCCCGGCTTACCATCACATCGGCCACCCAGTTGATCACGTCGCTGGCGGCTTCCTCGCTGCCCTCGGCAATGATGTTCTGGAGCACATAGCCCAGGCGGCTTTTGCTCAGCGAGGTCATGTCCAGCAGGGATTCCAGGCTCACCTTCTCGGTCAGGATCTCCGCTACCCCGGCAATGGCGCCCAGAGTAAGGGCCTGACGGTTGGAAAGGCCCCGGTTCAGCGCGCTTACCGTCGTGTCGGCGGCGGCGCCGCTGCCCATAATACCCAGGGACAGGTTGGAGGCCACCTTACCGCCGCCGGAAAAGTTGCCTGTGCCCCCGGCGGTGAAAAGGAAGTCCGCCATGCTCATGCCAGTCTGATAGCCAAAACTGCCAACCGGGCCCCACCTTTCCTCCGCCATCTTGGCTACCTCGCCCCGGGTGGTGTTGACGGCGTTTGTGATGTCCATGGCCGCGGTGTTGATGGGCACATAGGTTTTGGGGTGGCTGGGGTCGCTGCGGCCAATGCCGGACAAGAGCGCCCCGGCATATTCCATCCCCTGGAGCGGTTTCACAAGCACCGTGCCCAGAGAGGCCAGCCCCGGGTTCTCCCGGGCTGCTTTTTGCCGCTCTTCCGCTTTGACCCGGGCTTCCGCTTGGGTCTTGCGTCGGTTCTGATACTCCGCCATGCGGCCATAGTCATACCCGGCTTCCTTCATCTCGTCCGCCAAGGTCTGCTGTTGGCGCTCCAACTGGTGGATAAACTGGGAGATGTTGGTGTATGTCCCATCGGCAGGGATAGAATCGTCGTCGCCGTACAGGGCATAGCTGCGGATGGCCTCGGGAGTAATACCATACTCCCGGGCCAACCGCTCTTTGGCTTGCAGGACCGCGCCGGGCTCACCCCCGGAGCCGGGATTTTGGGCGTCCGCCGCCACCCGCTGAGCCATGCCGATTACGTTCTGGAGTTCCCCGATGCTCAGATTCTTTTCCCACATCGGGCGGTCCTTGAGGAGTCGTTCACGCTGTTCCTCGTTCTCGGTGACGTAGTACGCGCCAGCCACCTTGTTTTGCCGATCCAGCAGCCGCCCCAGATTCCCAGCTTTTCCCGCCGTTGCCTTTTGGTCTACGGTCTGTATGGAATCTCTGGATGCCGCATAGGTGGATGCAACGGGGTGCTTGTCCGTTGCCGTCTTAGTCCCGCCCCATGCGGCGGCGTAGCCCCCGGCGGCCTTGTCCCGTGCCAGTGTGTCTTTCCGCACCTCGCTCTCCGCGGCGGCTACCTGCTTGTTTACCTCGGCGCTTTGTTTCAAGATGACCTCCGATGCTTTCGGGTTGAATGCCCGCTCTGCCGCCAACCGCATGGTGGGGCTTTGCGCCGCCTTTTGGGCCATGAGGGGCTGAAAGGTGCCGGAGGGCTGTCCGTTTAAGATCCCGCCGCGGTTTACTGTCTGTGCCGCCAGGGAAATCCGTTCCTTTGCCGTCATAGTGGGCAGAACGGGGGCGGAGATCTGTCCGCCCCCGCTGATTTGTCCGGCGGCTGTTCGTATGCGTTCCTTTGCCGTCATAAGTGTTTCCTCCTATTGATCGAGGCCCAGCAGCTTTGTCAGCTCCTTCGTTTGCTCCTCGCTCAGCTTTGCGATGTTGGCGTAAACAAACATGATCGCCCCGTTTCTGTCGCCCTGACTGAGCATAGTCTTGACCCTCTGGGTCAGTCCTGTGTAGATCGCCGGAGGCATGGGGTCCCGCGGCTCTTCCTCTTCAGGCGGCGTTGGTGTATCCTCGGTTCTCCTGTAGGCATCTTTGCCATAATTGGCG
>CAJTUE010000019.1 GCA_910579775.1 uncultured Oscillospiraceae bacterium
AGGGGGTTATCGCTGTCGTCCAGCTTAATCAGCTTGACTTTCACTTTGGCGTCATTTTCAAAGACAAGGGCGATGTCGGTCTTGCCGTCCCAGCGGAAGGTCTGCTTGGTCTTATTCACATCGGGGCTTTTGGTGTAGCCCTCCGGGGGCGTGACTTCCTCGGCGGTATAGCTGCCGAGGGGCATATCCTTCCAGGGTACGTCGGTCAGGTAGCCGCCGGTTCCGGTGACATATGTGCCGGTAAAATCATTGTCCACGCCCTCAATTTTAATGACCGCTCCGGCCAGCCCCTTGGTGGGATCGTCCGCGTCCACCTTGCGGATGCTGCCCTCGCCGGTAATGGTGGGGGTGTCCGCAAAGGTGACGGTCACGGTGTTGTTGCCATTGCTGGGCAGGACAACATACTGCGGTCCAGCGTTGTCGATCTCGTAGCCTTCCGGGGCCTCCAGCTCGGTCACGGCGTAAGTGCCCGCATCCAGAGCGGTCAGGGTATATGTCCCGTCCTGCCCTGTCACAATCTCTTTGGAGAAGGCGCCATTTTCCGAACTCACTATAAACCGCGCCCCGGCGAGGCCCTTGTTGGGGTTGGTGCTGTCTACCTTTTTAACAGTAAGGTCGTACTTTTGCCGGATAATGTTTAGTTCACCGATCATAACGGCCTGCACGTCATTTGCGGGGTGATAGTTGGAGCCGGGGCCGGTGTAGGCGTACTCGTAGACGCTGCACTCGCCCCATACGCCCTGTGCGCCCAAATCCAGAATATACTGGGCGCGGTCGCGGAACGATCTGCCGTCCATGGTATCGTCAATGCTGGTATAGCTGGTATGCTCCAGATTGTTGTAAACGCACAGCAGTTCCTCGGCGCAGGCCACCACGGGGTCAGACAGCAGACCGGCCTTGTAGCGCCAGACGACAGCCTGGGTCCAGGAGTTCATGGTCCAGGTGTAGTTGCTGTCCCACACGTCGTCCACGCCGAGGGCTTTGGCCTGATCGGTAAAGACGCCGGTAGAATGTGCGTAGAAATAGGCCATCATTGTTTTGACTGTGGGATCGGAGATGGGCTTGGGATTTCCCCAGGTGTGGCCTTTCAGTGACCAGCCCATGCCCTTGCCCTTCTCGGCACAGAAGCCCATGGTACTTTTTCCGTTGAGGGCAAAGTGCATCTGGTGCATATAGCACTCACCCAGGGCCGGGGAATCGTACTTGGTTCCGCTGTAAGCGCAGTCATCCATTTTGATGGTATCCGGCGCGGCGGCGCTGGCGGGAGCCGTCAGCATACTGAGAATGGAGACGACTGCCAGAAGCAATGCGGTAATTCGTTTTTTCATATAGCCTCCTCATCATGTGTTGGCATGAAAAGAGGCTATACCCCCCTAAAATATCGGGAAATACCGTCCTCCTTTCATGCGTGTGTTTGGGTGTTCCCGATCTCTATTTTTAGGGGAATAAAATAACCGCCCTGCGGAACAAGGCGGCTGCGGAGAAATGCGTCTCACGGTGAGACGCATTTCCGGGCACAGAAAAAGGCCCTCCAGCCGGGGGGCCTTTTCCGTCTGTACTTTTAGGGTTCGTAGGGATTGTGGGTGTTCGGCCTGCCGACAATCATAAAGCAGTAGGTCACGCCGCCGCTCTCGGTCACGCCCACGCCGATACTGTCACAGTCCGGCTTTATCATCGTCTCAAAGTGGCCGGGAGAATTAAGCCAGTTGTCGTGGGCGTGCTGGGCGGCGTCCTCCGTGGCGACGCCGGTGAATACCGTAAGGTTTATGCCGAAACCGTAGGGGTAGCCGCTGGCGATCACGGCCTCACATTCCTCTTTTGTGTGATGCCAGGTGTACCGCTGATCCGAGAGGGCTTGGGCGGCGGTCATCAGGGCCTCGCTGACCGGAAGCTCCGCCACGCCGTTGGCCTTGCGGGTCTGGTTGATAAGCCGTACCAGCTCCTGCCGTACATCCGGTTCCTCCGTGGGGCTGGGGCCATCCACGACGGCGGGGACTGCTGGGGTGCCGGAGCCAACGGTGAGCGTCAGGGTTCCGCTCTCTCCGGCACGGTTGGCGGCGGTGATGTTTGCGGTTCCCTCCGCTTTGGCGACAGCTACCCAAAAGCCTGTGATCTGCTCCACCGCTACTGTGTCCGGGTCGCTGGAGGTAACGGTGTACTCCGTCCCGCTGGGGCCGATCATGAGGCCGCTCCGTTCTCCGACTGCCAGGGTGTTGCCCTTGTAGCTGTTTACCCGGACAGCACTTGCCGGGGGATCTGCGGCTATGGCCGGAATAGTGAGCAGGGAGAGTGTCAGCATGGCGGCGGTGAGCCGGACGGTCAATCTTGCTTTTTTCATGGTCGTTTTCCTCCTGTAATGTAGTTTTTATCTGGGTTTCCCTACTATTATTATACTACATTTGGAAGAAGCTGTCCAAAAATGGCGTGTCAAGCCTCGACAGCCCGGACACACCAGCGGTAGCTGGGCTGGTTCATCACACAGGTAAAAAGGGTGATGCAGTTGTCGCTGGTGGCCTCCAGCATGGTGTTGTCCATCACGTCAACCTTTGCCACACTGGTAACGGTGTAGGTGCGGGTCCCCAGGGCCGTGGTGAGGGTGATGGTATTGCCCGTGTCAAGTGTATGGATTTTGCCAAAATGATTATTTACCCCCCGGTTGTGCCCAGCCAGGGCCACGTTGCCATTCCAGATGCTGGTGTTGGTGAAGTGGCCCGCGCCCTTTTTCAGAGCGGCGCTGTCCGTCCCCTGATAGATATTGACACTCAGGCCGATGGACGGGATTTCCAGTGTGCCCAAACTGCCGTTGCTGTAATAGAGGTCGGCGGTCACATCGGTAAAGGCGGTGACGGGGCCGCTGGTGGTGGGATAGGCCGGGTTGGTGGGCGCGGAGCTGTCAACCGCGCCGGGGAGGGCCGGTGCGCCGCCGCCTGTGCCGCCAGTCACGGTGAGGGTGTACTTCCCGCTCAGGGGGCCGTCCGCCGCAAGGTTCGGGGTCAGGTACTCCCCGGAGTTGGGCAAGTAGCTGGTGGGCGTCCCAAAACCGGGAGGAATGAGGGCGCTGCTCTTGCTCCTGTCCTTGTTGGCGGGTTCGGCCCCGGTCTGGATGATGTCCTCCGTGCTGGTGGGGGTGCCAAAATCCCCGGTGGGCGGGCTGTCAAAGGTGTACTCCAACGCGGAGGCGGGCATGGAAAACGCCGTCAGCACAAGGCAGACGGCCAGCAGGGTGGAAAGATACTTTTTCATTTAGACATACCCCCGTTTCTTATCTCGGATAA
>CAJTUE010000020.1 GCA_910579775.1 uncultured Oscillospiraceae bacterium
CGTAGGGCAGCTCATCCCCCTGGAAGGAGATAGTGCCGTCAAAGCCGGTGACGCCGGTGGTTTTGAACGAGCCATCGATCTGCTCAAAGACGAACACGGCCCCTTGGAGGGAAGCCTTGTTCTGAGCGTCCACCTTTTTGATGGTGAAGCCCTTATTGGTCTCATCCGTCACAGTCACATACTCGGTGCGGCCAGCGGTGAGGGTGATGTTCATGGGGGCGATGAGCTGGTAGCCCTCCGGGGCGGCAGTCTCGGTCAGGGTGTAGGTCTCGTCCGCGGGAAGGTCCGTCCAGATGATCTGGCCATTGCGGTCGCTGGCGCCGGTGACGGTGGTGCCGCCGCTGCCGGTGAGGGTGAACTTGGCCCCCTCCAGGGGCGCGCCGCCCGCGCCGGCCTTGACGATCTGGAGGCTGGCGTTCTCCGGGAGATCCGAGCCGCTCCACTTGAAGGGGGCCTGGGCCTCCAAGGTGGTGTAGCCGGGGTCGGCCACGATGTAGGACTGCTCCGAGGCGGAGGGGTTATAGGCCAGGAACAGGTTGTACTGCGCCACACCGCCGATGGCCTTGATGGTAAAGCTGCCCTCGGCGGCGGCATTGTCCACGGGGATACAGACCTTGAATGTCCCGTAGTATTCCTCGCCGTTGGAGTTGAGGTTGGTGGTGTGGGACCGGCTGGTGTCCACCTTGTAGCAGGTGGCCCCGTTCTCCTGCACCATCTCCAGGGGGGAGTTGTTCTCCGCCACGAAGATGGTGCCAGAGGGGGCGTCCGTGGAATAGACCTTGGTCATCCGGTCATCGATCCAGGTGGAGGTGGCGGAGGCCAGATACATCACACGGGTGTAATACTCCTTCCCGTTGATGGTTTCCTTTTTGATGCCGTCCTCGTTGTCGGCGGCGGCGCCCTCCAGGCCGTACTCGTTGAGGACTTCCACGCCGCGGACATCCTTATCCTCCTCCGCCCGGATAGACAGGCCAGTGTAGAGGTTTTTCGTCCAGTGGGCAGAGTATTTCAGCATGGCCTTGACGCTGTCATACACTCGGATCTTCTGGGCGTCTGCGGTCGGCTCCACCAGGGCGGCCCGGCCAGCGGTGAAGGATGTACCGGGGACGGAGAGCTGGCCGCAGGAGGCCCAGACCGCCACCTGGGTGGCGTATTTGTACTCGTCCTCCGTCAGACTGGCGATGCCCCGCACGTCATCGGGATGCAGCTCTTTGAACTGCTCCAGGGTGCGCATGGGGTAGCCATTGGCGAACACGCCCATGGTTTGGGGGTTCCGGTTGTACTCCTGCAGGGTCAGGGCCTTGTTGGGCGAGACTGCCGACAGGCCCCAGTTGACGCAGTAGGCGGTGCCGGTGAGTCCATCGTTGCTGGTGTAGCTCCAACTGCTGCCGCTCAGGCTGCCGCCCGTGCTTTTGGACAGGTACTCATGGCGGCCCAGGTACTGGATGTTGACGGTGCCGCTGCCGTTCAGCGAGGCGGCGCTGGCGGGCAGGGTGAACAGGCTGGCCAGCGTAGCCACCACCAACAACAGGGAGAGAAAACGGGTAAAAGGCTTGTGTTTCATGAAAACTCCTTTCTGTTGCGATCTGTTTGAGAACAAAAAAGCGGCAGGCCGTTTTCCGGCCTGCCAGCGTGAAGGATGTATCTTGCTTATTTCGTTGATCCGGGTACGAATAGTTCCTTGAGGAAGGCGGTGGCCTCCGGGGCCTGATCCTTCCCGATTTGGTAGCTTTCCACCAGCAGGACCCCGTTCCTGTCGGAGAGGTCGTTGGCGGACACGTCCACATGGAGCCATTGACCATCCACATACACGAGGTTCCAAGTGTGGGTCTTACTGCTGACGGTGAAGCATGGGATGTCCGCCGCGGCGCAGAGGAACTTCAACGCTCTGGCGTAGGACCCGCAGGCCGCTTTCAGCTCCCCGGCGTGGGGGGCGAAGGTCTGGGTGACGCCGGCTGTTTTTCCCTTTTGGTAGGCCAGCAGGGTGCGGATGTAGTCGTTGAAGGCTTCCACCCGCTCCCGGTCCGTCATCTCCGCCGTGCCCTCGATGACCGGCTGGACGAAGTCCAAGGGCGCTTGGTAGTTTTCCGGCATTTCGGCGGACACGGCGAAGTAGTCCAGGTACCGCCAGTAGTCGGTGAAGTTCCGCGGCACATGGTGTTCATACCGCAGCACCCCTTCCATCCGCCCGATCAGGTTCTTCACCGCGCTGTAGTCATCGCCCTTGGCCACCATGGTGTAGGCGGGATTCTCGCTGGTGCCGTCCACCATGGTCTGCCGGATGGCGTTGTACAGCTCCCGGCTGTACGCGCCGGCGAACACCTCCGGGCTGGCCTCCTGGCTGAAGTCCTCCCGGCTCCAGTGGTCCGCGCTGATG
>CAJTUE010000021.1 GCA_910579775.1 uncultured Oscillospiraceae bacterium
ATCTGACGGGCGGGACCTACACCCCGCCCACTCCCTACGCCGCGGGACTGCAGGCCGGGATCGTCAAGACACCGGAGCAGAAGGAGAAGCCCGACAAGCCCCCCGCGACCATCGTCCCAGCCTCTACCTACCTCACCGGAGGGACCTATACCCCTGCCCCCTCCTACGGGGCGGGGCCCCAGGCGGGGCTCGTCAAGACCCCGGAGCGAAAGGAAAAGCCCAAGCCGCAGGAGTCTGTGCCTGAAGTCAAAGCCCCGGAATGGGTGGGGCTGATGGACCTCTCCCTGGACGAGCTGGAGCGGCAGCACACCGCCAAGATCGGGGAACGCAACGGTCTGCGCGAGCAGATCGGGGCGGCGGAACGGGAGGGGGCGGGCCCCAATTCCTCCTACGCCGCTTCCGCCGGGCTTTATGATCCTCGAGAGGAAAACCCCGTCTCCAGCTCCGCGGCGGCGTCCGGAGCCTGGGTAAGTCAGGTGGACAAAGAATTGACGTCCCTGCACCTGGATGCGGATCGCAAGCAGGCTGAGGTAAGCGACCTCGCCACCGCCTACTACCACCGGAGAAATCAAGAGGCGCTGGCCCGGCTGGAGACCGACACCATGGCAAAGGCAAGCTACTGTTCCGCCAAGGAATTGTCCGCCGATCTGGACGCTATCGCCAAGGCGTTGTCCGCCCCCACCTCCTACAATAGTCTGGACGCCCGCTTCCAAGGGGACGGTGCGGCCCTGCTGCGCAAGTACGGGGCCACTGATCTACATACCCTTCAGCAGACCTTAAAGGGTCAAAAGGCACGCATGGTGTCTATGCTGGAGGGGAAAGGCTATGACTTTGAGGACATGGCTGGCTATGACCGAATGCTGGAGCAGGAGAAAACCTATCTGGCCATGCAGGAGAAGTGGCAGAAGGACGCGGAGGAACACCCTATCTCCGCCTCCGGGCTGTCGGTGATCGCCTCGCCCTTCCAGGGCTTTGACTATGCCCGAACGGCAGGAGACAACTGGGGTCATAATAACGCCGATGATCTGGGCAGCTACAGGCCCCTGAACCCGTATGACATGACGTTCACCAACATGGTGCAGACCACTCGGGGCACGGTGTCCAGGATGATCGAGGAAAACACCGATTGGGAGTTGTTCGGGCAAAATGTGGCCTCTTTTATCTACAACACGGGGATGGATAAACTGGACAGCGCCTTTCAGGCGTTGGTGTTTGGGGATAAAGCGGCTGTTTTCCTGATGGGCATGTCCTCCGCCGCCGAGACCACCAAGAGAGTCATTGAACAGGGCGGCAGCAACGAGCAGGCCTTTTGGCTGGGTCTGACCGCAGGAGAGTTAGAGATAGCCGTCAATGTGCTCGGCGCAAAGATGGTTTCGGGAATCAATAATGCGAAAGGCTGGAGTGATACGCTAAAGGCCGTGATGACCAAGGTGGGGGTGCCGGTCACAAAGTGGACACTGACCGGGGTATCCAACATCCTGGCGGACACCGCGACTATGGGCGACAGGTCTGAACTGGTTGAGGCCGCCAGAAAATACGAAAACCAAGGGTTGAGCCAGAAGGAGGCGTGGTTCCAGGCGATGCTGGATAGGTTGTTCCAAGCCAACTGATGTTGGAATGGAATGCCCCGGCTCACTGTCGCCGTCCCTTATAGCCCGTCGTCGATATAAAAAAGAGGTTTCTTTTTCTCCGGCAATACCCGCAAATACGCGGAAAGCTCAGCTGCAAGGAGTTCTTCGTGTTTATAGCCTTTTTCCAAAACCTTTTTTGCACTGGATATCTTACTTTTAATATCAGAATACTTTTCATCCTGCAAGCTCTCCATCGTCATGAGGACAAACTTCTCCCGGTCATACATCTCGCCCTTGTAGCAAAACACCTCGACCCCCTTCGGGACCTCAGTCACGCGACATTCCTTGAGCCGCTTTCTAAACCGTATCCCCTCCATAATAATTGATATCGTCGCCAATTCTGGCGAAACACGCCACCTAAGCATCCTTCCCCCCCATTCTTGTGCACGCGGGGATGGTTCTTCTTTGTTAGGGCCTTAACACAAAAGGACCGTTTCCTGCGTTGCGCTCTGAAACACTACAAATAGAAACCGTGCGCCGGAGTATCCAACGCACAGCTTTTTACGAAAGACACAAGCCGTTCTATGTATCGCACTCACCTGGGGGGTAAACGGATCCCGAACAACTTGTATCTAAATTCATTATGCCTTAGGCACGAAAGTTTGTCAATATAATTTTGAAGACAGGGGTGAAGGAAGACAGGGGGACGTTCTGTCTTGGCAAAAGAAGACACGGAAGAAACGGGGAAGACACGGGAACATGGGAGACCCTGAGCTTCGGCGCGGACACGGGCCTTTGGCTCA
>CAJTUE010000022.1 GCA_910579775.1 uncultured Oscillospiraceae bacterium
GCGGCGCAGCGCTCCGCCAGCGCGCCCCGGACCTTGATGGAGATGAAGTCGGTGAGCTTGTTGCCCTCCCGGTCCCGGTAGCGGCGGTCGGAGGCGATGCGCAGGATGGCGTAGGGCTTGCCGTCCTCATGGGAGCGCAGCTCCACATCATTGGTCAGGTTCCCGGTTGCAGTGATCTTCAGCATAGCTTTTTCTCCTTTTCAAAAAGATGGTTTGATGGTATTATTTATAATGTAGAGGGGAGCCGCCTGCTGGCGGCCCCCCTGGATGCGAATGGGAGGGATCAATACCCGGTCTTGGGCAGCGGGGTGGGCTTGCCGTAAACGGTGGTCACCCAGCGGCTGATGGCCTGCACCCAGACCCCATTGTACACACCGCCCACATCCGCGATGTTGACGAAACTGCTGCCAGCGGTCAGGCCAGCCACAGCGGTACACTTGATCTGGGGCTTCTCTACCTGGGCGAAGCCAGCCGGGGCCTGCCCGAAGACGAACATCACTTCCGTCACCCGCTCATTGGCCGCGAGGCCCAGGGCGGCGGGGGATGCCTGCAGGGTGTAGTTTCTGCTGGTGGACAGGTTGTCCGCCAGCGTCCGGTACTCGCCGCCGTTCACCCGGTAGGTGATCTTGTACACGCCGGGGAAGTTGTAGGTCCCGGTGACGATGGTGTTCAGCCGCACCTGGGCGGGGAGAGTGTCGCGCCAGTAGAAGGACTGGAGCATGACGTTGGAATTGTTGGTGATACCGGACAACACATAGTTGACCGGCTGGCCAGCCATGGCCTCCTTGGGGCCGGTCTTGGTGATGGACACGCCGGTGGTCAGGCTCTTGTTGGTCACCTCGAAGCGGAGGATCTGGCCCTCATGCTCCAGGTAGGCGGTCAGCTCCTGGCCGCTTACGCCGTAGTTGGCCGGGGCCTTTGTCTCCCGGATGGTGTAGCGGCCCAGGGGGAGTGCCTTGGAGGACGCGAGGCCGTTGGCCCCGGTCACGATGGTGTCCACCTTGTTCCCTGTGCGCTCGTTACAGATTTCAAAGGTTGCCCCCTCCAGCAGCGTACCGGCAGGCAGGCCGTTGGTGGAGTTGTAGTCAGCGGACTTCTTCACGATCTGGATCTGAGCGGTGATGGGGATGTTTTTCCACTCCACCAGGGTGGTCTCGCCAGCGGTCACATACACGGTTTTCATCTGGGTATAGGGGACGTAGCCCTCGTTCTCCAACTCCCGCAAGTAGTACCGGCCAGAAACCGTCAGGTTCTCGATGTAAACATACCCGGAATTGTCGGAGGTGTACTGCCCGATGGGGGTGTTGGTGCTGTCGTAGAGCAGGAAGGTCACGCCCTGGATGCCCTTGCCGGTGACGCTGTCGGTCTTATGAATCAGTATCCCGCTGAAAGGCTTGTTGGTGATGGTGACCGTGGTGGCTTTGCCATCCTGGATGGTGAAGTAGGTGGGGGTGGCGTCCAGCTTGAAGCCCTTCGCCGCCTCGATCTCCACTGCGTAGTAGTCGCCGGCGTCCAGATCCAGATGGGCGCGGCCCTGCTTGTCCGTGGTCACGGTATCCACCAGACCGCCATCCATGCGGCGGATCTCGAAGGTGGTGTTGGGGATGCGCTGGCTCTTGTCGGCCTCGTTGACCTTGATCAGCTCCAGACCGCCCACAGGGGTGTTGTAAAATTTCAAGGTCTGCGCGTCCCCGACCTTGATCTGGATGGTCTTGGGGGTGGTGTCCAGCAGGTAGCCATCCAGGGTGCGGATCTCCTTGGCGATGATGGTCACGCCGGGTTCCAGGCCCTCGATCACGATCCGGCCATTCTCATCGGTGGTGTACTCGCCGTTGGCGCTGCCCAGCACCTGCCCGTTGGACTCGGTGACCAGGAAGGTCACGCCCTTCAGCGGGGTGGTGGTGCCGGTGATGTACTTCTCAATGACCAGCCGGGTCTTGGGGTCGTTCTCGAAGGTGAGATCGTTGCCGCCGTTATTGCCGCCGCCCACATTGGTGGTGCCGCCGGGGGTGACATTGGTGTTCCCGCCCACAGTTCCGCTGTTCACGGAAGTGGAGCCGTTTTTCACGATGATGGTCTGAGGCGTGGGATTGAGAACATAGCCGTCCGGCACTTTGGTCTCGGTGACCACCACGGTGCTGCCGGGAACAAGGCCGGTGACCGTCACAGTGCCGTCTGAGCCGGTGGTGTAGCGGCCCAGCACAGTGCCGTTGCCGTCCTTGACCGTGAATTCAGTTCCCGG
>CAJTUE010000023.1 GCA_910579775.1 uncultured Oscillospiraceae bacterium
ACCCGCAAAGTCCTTCTCCTGTTCCATATCCTGTTGTCTCTACAAAGTCAGGATAATGTACGACCTAAGCGTACACTCTTTTATTCCACAACACTTAGCCATTTCCTCACACGTACCAATACAAATTAGCTCGTCTGTCTCGCGGTCATAAGCAGCGTACTGTGCCAACGAATCCTTCCTGCGCCTTTTCCCTTTTTGGGAAATATTAAACCCAGACTCTTTCAGATACCTTATAGCAGTTGGAGGAGAAACACCAACCATTTCAGCCGCTTCGGTCGGCGTTCTACCTTCCCTATACAACGAGATCAATTTCTTGACTTGTAAGATGGTATTCTGTCCTTGAACAATGCCATTTGGATAACCCAATTTCTATAGTGGACGGGAAAGAGCGGAAAACTTACACTCCACATTCTTGCCGCCATACCTTTGCAACCATGATGAAGCGGGTTGAAGGAGCGGAAAAGGACAAGCTGGAACTGATCGGACATACTGACGCCGAAATGTTGCGGCATTACCAAGATGTAAGCTACGCCGACCTAAGAAAAATAACTGACGCAATAGGCCTATAAATTCAGAAAGCAG